>CABYSI010000008.1:0-54442 GCA_902521635.1 uncultured SAR86 cluster bacterium
GAGTTGCTCCTAGTACGAGAGGACCGGAGTGAACGAACCTCTGGTGTTCGGGTTGTCATGCCAGTGGCATTGCCCGGTAGCTATGTTCGGAAAGGATAACCGCTGAAAGCATATAAGCGGGAAGCCTCCTTCAAGACTAGTTTTCCCTGGACCTTCGGGTCCTAAAGAGCCGTTCAAGACTAGGACGTTGATAGGCAGGGTGTGTAAGTGCTGCAAGGCATTGAGCTAACCTGTACTAATTGCTCGATCGGCTTGACCGTATTACATCAAGTAATTTCTTGATATAGCCAAGTTGCTTAAGAGATTGAATTTATAAGTTTATGTCTGATGACCATAGCAAGAGTGAACCACCTGATCCCTTTCCGAACTCAGAAGTTAAACCTCTTTGCGCCGATGGTAGTGTGGTTGCGACCATGTGAGAGTAGGACATCGTCAGACTTCTTTTAAATAACCCTTCTAATTTTTAATTAGGAGGGTTTTTTTCTGCCAATAATAGCGCTCCAAGAGCGGAGGCATATTCTCCATTTTGCGGGAAATGTGGTATAAATCCTGTAATAGAAGCAGCTTCTTCAAGTGACTCTTTAAGACCATTAAAAGAAGGAGCTCTTCCAACAACTACTATTTGCTTTGCTTTGAACATCATTGCCACTGAAGTTGCAATCCTAGCAGCGGTTTGACCAACTAAGTTAATAATACCAGCTGCAATGTCTTCCTTAGAGTAGCCATCTTCAATTTTAGTTATCTTCCCAAAATTAACAGCAGTTGTAGAGGGTGGTAATTGACCTATGGGACCTGATACGACATCTTCCAATATTAAATCTACCTGACTTTTATTACCTTTTTCTGCCAGAGATGCGATTTCTATAGGGTCACTGGTATCTAATAGAAGTTTACTTAATCCTAGAACAGTTCCTCCACCAACTCCTGTACCAGAACAATGGGTATAATTTCCATTTTGTGCATGAATACAAGCGGTACCTGATCCCGCACTAACTATGATTACTGAGTCTTCTTTATTTAGTCCAGATAGATTCATTGAGCCCTCTCCTATCGCTTCTATTTCATTTATATGAATAATTGGAGTTGAATCTATTTCATCACCTAACTCTAAATGTCTACCTCCAGTAACAGCTAAGAAACCTTGATTTGAAGTGAAATCTATATCAGGAAATAGCTCCTTAATTCTTTGATGATTCAAATTTTGTGAGCTTAGCTCCATGCTGTGGGCCAACTCGTCACCATTTCTTCTAAGTGTATCTGTTACTGTAATACCAAAATCAGCCGATATATTCATGGGGTATTCTATTAATATTAAGTTAGTATGAGTGAGGTTATTATTATAAAGGGGAATATAGTAGGTTTGTAAATGGATATAAGACAGATAGTTATGGTCTCAGCTCTAAGAGATCCAATTGTTAATAATTTATGTGAGTTATTTGAATGCGAAGTAGCTTTTAATGATCCTGGAGTTGGCCATTTTGGTCTTGAAAACGCAGTTATACCTATAGGAACAGATTTTTTAGAGGTAGTTAGTCCCAAAGAAAATAATACAACAGCTGGAAGGTTCTTGGAAAAGAGAAATGGCGATGGCGGTTACATGATTATAATTCAAGTTGATGACTTTAAGGATTCAAAGAGATTAGTAGACGAAAATAATATAGGAGTTGTTTGGGAAACAGATCTGCCCGAAGCAAAAGCTATACATCTTCATCCTAAACAAATGGGAGGGGCAATACTTTCTCTTGACTGGATGAATCCTAAGGAAAGTTGGAAATGGGCTGGACCGGAGTGGACTAGCCATATATCTGGACCTATAACAGGGGTAGATGGAGTCCAAATTCAGTCTGACAATCCTGAGACTATGTTTCAAGACTGGCTTGAAGTTTTAGGCAATCCCAAATCAAGTAAAGAAAAGTTGAAAATATTTTTAGATGATACCTGGATAGAATTTATTTTGGATAGTGATGGAAGAGGCCCTGGAATCTCTGCTTTTAGTCTTAAGGCAAAAGATCACGATATTATTAATAAAAGAGCTGTGGAATTAGGCTTAATAAGTGAGGGTATAATTAGACTAGGCGGATTAAAATTCTATCTAGTATGAAGAAAAGTATTCCATACCTTTTTATGATTTTTCTCTTGTCTTGCGGGGGCGGTGGAGGAGGTAGTTCTAGCTCTCCGATTCCTCAAACTTCTAGTGGTAGTGAAAGTTCTCAAAGTACAAATATGTCTTCCTCTTCAACCTCTACAACTACTACTAGTTCTTATAATCCTAATCTACCTTCGTCAGGTGCAATTTCTCTCACCGGCAATTTTGATGCTGATAAAATCACCTATGAAGACTCCTCAGAATATAGAAATCAATATGGTCTTGGTTTAATTAAGGCTTCGTCTGCTTATGCGAGAGGAGCTACAGGAAGAGGTGCAATTATAGGTATCATGGATTCCGGCGTTGATACTTCTCACCAAGAGTTAAATAGCTCCAATAAACTTTTACCGGAAAGTTATTTAGTCTATCAAGATAGATCACCAACAACTGATGAAAAACGACATGGTTCTCATGTTGCAGGTATTGCCTTAGGTGAAAGGGATGGATCTGGAATTCATGGTGTTGCGTTTGATGCTCAGTTATTTTTTATCTCAATAGAGTTAGGAACTGCAGGCGAAACTTACGACCCTGCAATCATTGATTCATCAGTAGATTACACTGGAATCGATAATAGCTGGTCTCAACTTGAAGCTGAGTTTGTTTCCAAGGATGTTACAGTTGTTAATGGCAGTTTTGGTTATCAAGGTAATATAAATGATTATACCGAAGAGGATTTAAGGCAAGCATTTCCAAAGACCATCGAGGTATTTGCACAGTTACAAAAAGCAGATGAAAATAAAACAATTTTTGTTTGGGCGGCTGGCAACGGAGGCGGCTATGCAGATCAAGGAGTTGATTATTCCAGTCCTGAGGTATTCGGAGGTCTGGCATATCTACTGCCTGAACTAAGAGGAAATACTGCTGCTGTTGTTTCAGTCGATGAGGATGGCTCTATAAGTAGCTTTTCTAATAGATGCGGTGTTGCAAAAGATTATTGTTTAGCAGCTCCTGGAAATTCTATCTTAAGTGTATATGCTCAAAACGAACCCACAATTGATTCCTATGGAAGGGCTAGTGGTACATCAATGGCAGCACCTCATGTTTCAGGTGGAATAGCTCTTCTTGCTGATTATTTTGATGGGCAGTTAGGTAATACAGAAATACTACAAAGACTTTTTACAACAGCAAATAAATCAGGTATCTACTCTGACTCTGAAATTTATGGTCAAGGCCTAATGGATTTAGATGCTGCTACAAAACCAGTAGGCACTGCAATGATTGCTACGGCTGGTGTGTCTCTTTCTGCCTTAAAACTCAAGGAGGAGGGAAGTTATATAGGAATAGTCGGCCCAGCATTTGGTAATCTTATCTCTGAAAAATTAAGTCAGTTATCTTATGTAGTATTTGATGAATTAGGCGCTCCTTTTAAGAGAACTTTCAATGATCGAATACTGAATAACATACCTAATATAAATTGGCTGACATCTTTTCAACTCAATCCAAGTAAAAGGGTTTATGAGAGATCAATTGTAATGAAAAATGGCTTCATTCAATTAGGAATTAATGATGGTTACTCTCACGAACATAATCTAATATCGTTGTGGGCTGATACTGAGAATAAATTAGCTTATTTTTCATTTGAACAAAGTCTTACTCAAAATAGTAAATTATTTTTTGGCAGCGGAACAAGTCCTAACACCTATCTTTCATCAAAAAAAGGCTCCAAATATAAAGGAATCCCTTTTCTAGAGTATTCATCTGATGGTTCTTATATTGGTATGGATATCGATATATCTTCGAAAAAATCTATCCTTTTTTCTTTTTTTCAAGGCTCACATCTAGATGGTAAAAGATTCGTAAATCAAATAGGAGATAGCAAAGGTATTCTTCTAGAGGTAAGAGATTATAAAGAAATGTCTTCAATCTCATATCATGCAGGACTCACAAAAAACAATTCAAATTTATTAGGTATATCTTCAGAAGGAAGTTTTGGACAGGCTGATAAATCTCTAACTTCTTTTATTGGATTGGACTTCTTAAATAGAGTGAAAGATACTTCTTTTAAAAGTTCATTTCATGTAGGTATGACTTCTTCAACTTTCAATCAAATGGGAATGATAGAAGATATAGAGGATACTTACTTTTCGTCTTTTGATATAGGAATCTACAGAGATAACATATTCACTAACTCAGATTCATTAGGAGTGGAAGTTTATCAACCTCTGAGATCAGAACGAGCTAACATTAACTTCTCTCTTCCTGTTGGCAGGACTCAGGATAGACAGATAGTTTTTCAAAACCTTAACCTAGATTTGACTCCTCCAGCAAGACAAATAAATTATCAATTAGTTTATAACACGAAAAGTCGCAACCTCTCTTTCTATGGTAAGTTAGGTTTAGTGTCTAACGAGTTTCACCAGAAAGAAAGCAAAGTTAAGCCATACTTTCAGTTCGATATTGAATTTAGCCTAGAATAATCCTTGAGCCGTATGAGCAGCCAATTCCTTCTCAGATTGTTGATCTATTTCCTTAGATGACTCTAGTGGTTTATTGAGTTCTGCCCAATCAATTTCAAATTCACTATCCGCATCCATATATGAAGTGAGGTTCAGCTTTTCATAGAGCGGAAGTACTTTATCAGTAAGAAGACCAATTCTTTTCAGGTTTGGCATAACTCTGCTGAATAAGAGATTCGTAAACATATCTTGTGTTTCATCATTGATCAGCATTTCTCTAATTTCTTCTTCGCTTATATTAAACCACCTTGCTGGTAATTCAGTATTGATGATTCGGTCTCTCATAACCACACAGGCTTCGTAAGCAAACATTGCCCTATCTTCAACTTCCTCTTCAGTAAGAGTGCTTAAGAAATCTTCTAGATAATTTACTCCAAAAGTAACATGTCTAGCTTCATCTCTGATTATGTAATGTACAAGCTGCCTCAGAAGTGCACAGTTTGATGTTTCTTTTGTTGTCTGGAATGCCGCTAAAGCAAGTCCCTCGATAATTATTTGCATCCCAATAAATTTTAGGTCCCATCTCGGGTCGGATAATATTTTATCGAGTAAAGATTTAAGATTTTTGTTTATAGGATACTCGACACCTGAAACTTCCTTTATGTATCTTGCAAAAACCTCTACGTGTCTTGCTTCATCAAATGTCTGAGAGGCTGCATAAAGTTTAGCCTGATAAGTGGGAGCACAGGATACAAGCTGAGAAGCAACTAATAGAGCTCCTTGTTCTCCATGTAGGAACTGACTTAATCCCCATGCCTGATCATGCCACATATATTCAAGACGTTCTTCTTCAGGTAAAGCCGCTAAGGGACCTTCCATCCTTGCCATTAGCTCAGCCTTAACTGGTGTTTGTCCTTTTTTGATACCCTTAGACCAATCTAAGTCTATCGAACCATCCCAATTTAGTTTCTTTCCAAGTTCATAAAGTTTCTTAATACGTGTATCGGCATCAGTATAGTCCCAGTTGTAGTGACCAATTAACGGCGTATTAAAAATCTCAACAACATCTTCTATGTTCTCTCCAGTAAAAGCCTCGGGTAAATCAAATTCTCTCGGATCTATTGGGGGACTCTCTACTACCTTAATCTTCATAAAAATTATGCGGTCTTGGAAGAGTAGTCCAGAGGTTGCGATAGTTCATCCCAATCTATGCTGCCGTTGTCTTCAAGATCTTGGAATTGAAGTAAATCCATCTCTTCGTATTTTTCTTGAGTTTTTTCTGTTAGCAGTCCAATTCTCTTCAGATTTGGCATTATTTTTGAGAACAATAAGTTTGTGAATAGTTTAGATGATTCAGACTGATTGAGAACTTGTTGGGCTTCTTCAACATCCCATCCATAGTGCTTCATAACGCTGTCTGATCCAAATCTATTTCTCATGACAACACAAGCTTCGTAAGCAAAATCAGCCCTATCTTCCTTTTCTTCATCAGATAAAGTTTGGACAAATTCTTCTAAATAATTGACACCAAAAGTTACATGTCTTGCTTCATCTCTGATAACCAAATAGAAAAGATCTTTAAGTAATGGATCCATTGCGGCCGCTCTTTGTCTTTCAAAGGCCGCTAACGCAAGTCCTTCTATAATTATTTGCATGCCAATAAATTTAAGGTCCCAACGTGGATCGGTAAGAATTTTATCTAATAGAAGTTTAAGACCGGGCATAACAGGATAATTCCATCCTATTCTTTCCTGCAGGTATTTATTAAAAACCTCTACATGTCTAGCTTCATCAAATGTTTGGGAAGCCGCATATAATTTTGCATTATAAGTAGGAGCGCAAGAAACTAGTTGCGATGCTACTAATAAAGCACCTTGTTCCCCATGAACAATTTGGCTTAAACCGCTGGCTAATAAATGCCATGAGCATTCTATTTTCTTTTCTTCTGAAAGGTCATCGTAAGGTTTAAAGCCTTTCAACTGCTGAAATTCAGGATTAGTAGCCCAATCTGTATGTGGATAGGGGTCTTGAGACCAGTCAAGATCCATAGTTGCATTCCAGTTTAATTTTTTCCCGAGTTCGTAAAGCTTTTTTAATCTGTTATCTGCATGAGTATAGTCCCAATTATAAGCACCTGTTAAAGGTGTTTGGAATATCTCAACGATGTCTTCGACATCTTTTGGTTCGAGTTTATTCTCTAAGTCATCATCATGATCATCAAAATATTTAAGCTCAGAGGGGCAATTATCTACAGTTGTTATTTTCATGAATAATCCTTAATTTGGTTTATTTTACATTAAATTTGTTAAATCTACTTACTTTTTAAGCTAGTCTGTCAATTATTAATCTACTTTAAAGAGATCTGTCAGTTGTTCTAACATTGCGCCACCTAACTCTTCTGCTCTATGAATAGTAACAGCATTTTTATAATAGCGAGTTACATCATGACCAATACCGATTGCTATTAAATTAATATCTGATTGCGTTTCGATAGAATGTATTACTTGTCTTAAATGAAGATCTAAGAAATTAGTCGGATTAGTTGATAAGGTGCTATCGTCTACTGGAGCCCCATCAGAAATAACCATGAGTATCTTTCTCTGTTCAGCTCTTCTTGCGAGTCTATCATGAGCCCAAATTAACGCTTCTCCATCAACATTTTCTTTTAGTAAACCTTCCCTAAGCATTAATCCAAAGTTTTTTTGACCTCTTCTCCACGGTGTATCAGCTGATTTGAAAATAATATGCCTTATATCATTTAATCTTCCTGGATTTTCCGGCTTACCATTTTCCATCCACATTTTTCTACTTTCTCCCCCCTTCCATTGCTTAGTTGTGAAGCCCAAAACCTCAGTCTTTACATTACAACGCTCAAGAGTAGTACTGATTATATCGGCACAAATTGCGGCTACTGTCATAGATCTACCTCTCATTGACCCTGAACTATCTACCAAAAGGGAAACGCTTGTATCTCGGAATTCGGTATCCTTCTCTATTTTGTAAGTTAAAGGGGTAAGAGGATCGGTAATGATTTTATGTAAACGTGCTGAATCTAACATTCCTTCTTCTTTATTAAATTCCCAAGATCTATTTTGTTGGGCCATTAAAAATCTCTGCAATCGGTGAGCTAATTTAGAGATTGTAGCCTTACTGGGACCCATAAGTTGATCAAGATGTTTTCTGAGTCTCTGAAGCTCTTCGGGGCTACATAAATCCTCTGCTTTAATTTCCTCATCAAAATTTCTTGAATAGACTTTGTAGGAGAATGTTGAAGTCTGACCTACAAGAGATTCAAGCCATGATTGATTAGTCATGATCTCCTGATTTTCATCTACAATTGCATCTTCATCTATGTCTCCAGAATCCGCATCAGTCTCTTCATCACCTTCTTGATTATCTTGTTCTGGTGAGCTTTCAGATTCTTGAGATTCTTCATCTTCTCCACTTTCAGAAGCCGATTCTTCTTCTTGTTCATTCTCATCTTCTAAATCACTTTCTTCTTGTTCACTTTCTTCTTGATCAATATTTAAGTTCTTTAAGAAGTCTTCAGCAATCTCTTGAAATTTAGATTGGTCATTTAATGATTCTATTAACCTTTCTTTCAACTCTATTTCTTGATTATCAAAAATCTTGCCCCAATATTTCAAAAATAAACTGGATTTATTTGATTCAATATCAGGAAGGCATAAATTTCTTAGCCAAGTTTCTAAAGCAATTTCAAGATGATCATCATGATCTTCAAAGCTTTCATATAATTTACATTTATCATCAAACTTAGATTTGATGTTTGTTGCTATACCCGGATAGTTCATCGACCCAAGTATTTCTACTCTTGAATCCTCCATGACTTTAATAAGAGAATTAACTTTTTCGTTGTTTGAAGCAATCCTGACCGATTTATCTCTATATTTTTCTACACAAGCAAGAGAATCGGCTTTGCCTCTGTAAGCTGATAACTCTTTTAGAGTTTTAGGTGGATGAGGCAGTGATGAGCCCATTCCTCCAAAATTAATTTCTAATTCTTTGTTACCTGATATTGCCCTAGTTGCCGCTGTAACGGCTTCTTTTATAGTCTCTGATTGAGAGTTTTTCGATGCCATGTTGGCTGCTTAAACTTTTTCTATTTCTTCAGCAATAGAATCTGCGGTTTCAGAATCAAAACACCTTTGATAGTACTCTGCAATTATAACCCTCTCGGTTTCATCACATTTATTAAGAAAGGTTATCTCAAAGGACTTATTGAGATCACTAAAGATTTGAAAATTTTCTGCCCAACTAATTACTGTTCTTGGAGACATTAAAGTTGATATATCGCCATTTGCAAAACCTTGTCTAGATAGATTAGCTACAGAAATCATATTTTTGGCAACCTCTAGACCTTCTTTGTTATTCAAACTTGGTACTTTTGAAAGAACAACCTTTAATTCTAGTTCTGGATCGAGATAATTTAAGGTTGAGACGATATGCCATCTGTCCATTTGTCCCTGATTTATCTGCTGTGTACCATGATAAAGACCTGATGTATCACCTAAACCTACAGTATTTGCTGTTGCAAATAATCTAAATCCTGAATGGGGAGAGATAACTTTATTTTGATCTAGTAAAGTTAATTTACCCTCTACTTCTAGCACTCTTTGAATAACAAACATCACATCAGGTCGTCCTGCATCATATTCATCAAAAACCAAGGCAGTAGGAGTTTGAAGAGCCCATGGAAGAATACCTTCTTTAAATTCAGTTATCTGTTTTCCATCTTTTAAGGTTATTGCATCTTTGCCTAGTAAATCTATTCTGCTTATATGACTATCTAAATTAACCCTGATACATGGCCAATTCAGTCTGGCAGCTACTTGCTCAATATGAGTTGATTTACCTGAACCATGATAACCTTGAATCATTACTCTTCGGTTATGAGAGAACCCAGCAAGGATCGCTAAAGTAGTATTCTTATCGAATTTATAAGATTCATCGATACTAGGTACATATTCATTTGGCTCTTTAAAGGCCATGACCTTAAGGTCAATATCTATATCAAATGTTTTTCTAACATCTATCTCGAGATCTGGGATTTCTTTATCGGTTTTATTATTCATTTTTAATTAATTATAGGGAGGCGCCCATTATCCTGATTTGAACCGTTTCAGCAATACTTAGGCTGAAGTACAATAGTCATATGAAAGATATGGAATCTATAGAAAATATTTGGAATACGATTCAAGACGAGACTCAAAAGAGAGTCAAAGCAGAACCTGTACTGGCAAGTTTTTTTCATACGACCATATTGGAGCATAGCTCCTTTTCTGCTGCGATTGCGGATCTAATTGCAAATGATCTTGGGAGCAGTTCGGTTCAACCTATGATGCTTAGAAGCGTCATTAAGGATGCAATTAATTCAAGCGAAGAAATTCTTGAAGGAACGATGACAGATCTTCTTGCCGCAAAGGAAAAAGATCCTTCCTGCAAATATCTGTCTGAACCTCTGCTGTTTTTTAAAGGATTTAAGTCCTTGCAATCCCATAGAGTAGCTAGCTGGTTATGGGAAAATTCACGACATACTCTAGCTCACTATTTTCAGAGCAGAACATCTGAAGTTTATGGTGTAGATATACACCCAGCTGCTAAATTAGGTAAAGGAATAATGATTGATCATGGTACTGGCGTTGTTATAGGAGAGACCTCAGTTATTAAGGATAATGTCTCAATTTTCCAAGGGGTAACTTTAGGAGGCACTGGTAAAGATACAGGAGATAGACATCCCAAGGTAATGGAGGGTGTTCTTTTGAGTGCTTCTTCTACAGTGCTTGGAAATGTACAGATTGGGCGTAATGCTAAAATAGCTGCTGGGAGTGTTGTCCTTGAGGACGTAAAGGAGGGCACAACAGTTGCAGGTGTCCCGGCAAAAGAGGTAAGTCAAGCAGTAGATAATGTGCCTGCAGATGATATCGATCATTTAATCGAATAGGAAAAATGTATGAAATATGAAACTATAAAATATGAAGTAGAGAGCAACATTTTAACTCTCAC
This sequence comes from uncultured SAR86 cluster bacterium, assembly GCA_902521635.1. GTDB lineage: Bacteria > Pseudomonadota > Gammaproteobacteria > Magnimaribacterales > Magnimaribacteraceae > Magnimaribacter. Next base: position 10,567 of record CABYSI010000008.1, read on the forward strand.
CTTAAACCGTCCTGAAAAACTAAATGCTTTTACAGGTCAGATGATGGATGAATTGATATCTGCATTTGATGAAGCAGGTAGAGATGATGATGTAAGAGTGATCATTGTTACAGGTGAAGGTAGAGGATTTTGTGCAGGAGCTGATCTATCCTCTGGATCTAATACTTTTAACAGAGATGTTAGAAATAATAAGGGTGATGAGATCGATCACAAAAAAAATCCAGAATGGATGAGAGACGGTGGTGGAAGGACTACTTTATCCATATTTGACTGTCCAAAACCTATCATAGCCGCAATTAATGGCCCCGCTGTTGGAGTAGGTGTGACTATGACTTTACCAATGGATATTAGGCTTGCTAGTGAGGATGCTAAGTTTGGTTTTGTTTTTGCTAGAAGAGGATTAGTGCCTGAGGCTGCTTCAAGTTGGTTTCTGCCTCGTTTAGTAGGCATAAGTAAAGCATTAGAATGGACTTACTCTGGTAAGGTTTTTAACGCTTTAGAGGCTAAAGAAGGAGGCTTAATCCGTTCTATTCATAAACCGGATGAACTTCTAGAAGAGGCGAGATCGATAGCATATGAAATTATTCAAAATACTTCATCGATATCAGTTTCACTAACAAGACAGATGTTATGGAAGATGTTGGGGGCAGACCATCCAATGGAGGCTCACAAAGTTGATTCAAGGTTTATATATGAATTAGGTAGAGGAGACGATGCCAAAGAAGGTGTTAACTCTTTTCTCGAAAAGAGATCACCTAATTTTCCTAACAAAGTCTCTAAAGATATGCCCGAACATTACCCTTGGTGGGAAGAAAAGAAATTTACTTAGTATGCAAAAAAAAGCCCTAAAAAAATTAATCAAGTTATTGGATCTTGAGACCTTAGAAGAGAATCTTTTTAGGGGCCAAAGTGAGAATATAGGTGGCCCAAGGGTTTTTGGTGGTCAAGTAATCGGACAGGCACTGACGGCTGCAGCTAGAACAGTCCCTGAGAAGAGATATACTCATTCTTTACATGCATATTTTCTTCGTCCGGGTGATATGGAGTATCCAATAATCTATGATGTGGAAAGAACACGTGATGGAGGAAGTTTTACTACGCGTCGTGTAGTAGCTATTCAAAAAGGTGAACCTATATTCGATATGGCTTTGTCTTTTCATAAAAAAGAGAAGGGTCCATCTCATCAAATAAATATGGAAGATATTCCTGGCCCTAATGAATGTGTAAGTGAATTAGAGATCAAAAAGAAAATGATAGATAAGGTGCCAGCTAAGTATAGAGATTTCTTTCTAAGGGAAAAGCCGATTGAAATGAGACATTTGCCTGGTGAAAGCATGTTTGATGAACCAAAAAATAAACTTCCCTACAAGCATGTCTGGATGAAAGCAGTTGGAAAACTACCAGATGATGCTTTGCAACACCAAGCTATATTGGCATATGCATCTGACATGGGACTTCTTAGCACTTCGATGAATCCTCATAAACTTAGTTTTGCTAAAGGTAATGTAATGAGCGCAAGTCTAGACCATGCTATGTGGTTTCACCGCCCTTTTAGAGCTGATGAATGGATGCTTTATTCGACAGACAGTCCAAGTGCAAGTAACGCTAGAGGTTTTAATCGCGGAAGTGTTTACACTGAAAAGGGCATCTTGGTCGCATCAGCTGTTCAAGAGGGTCTAATGAGGGTTGTGAAGAAGTGACAATAAGTTGTTTTTGAACGGCTTTAGATTATACAAGTGTTGTTGTACCCATCAAATGTTGATCAATTTCGCGGGCAGCAGCCCTTCCTTCATTGATAGCCCAAACTACTAGGGATTGACCTCTTCTACAGTCACCAGCAGCAAAGACTTTAGGATTAGAAGTTCTGTGCACATTATGCTCTGCTTTGTAGTTTGATCTTTCATCAAGTTCAACATCTAATGTTTCTACCGCATATTGTTCAGGACCTAAAAATCCCATTGCAAGGAGTATTAAATCTGCCTCCCAGTCCTTCTCTGTTCCCGAAACTTCCTGAAAATTATTATCAACTTCAACGGTCTTTATACCTCTTAAAGATCCATCTTCCTTTCTCAAAAATTCCTTACCTGATATTGAATACACTCTTGGATCATTACCATATACTTCAGCAGATTCTTCGTGACCATAGTCCACTTTATAAACCCTAGGAAACAATGGCCAAGGATTATTCTCGGACCTTTCTTTTGGGGGCTCTGGCATGATTTCGAAATTAACCAAAGATTTACATCCATGCCTTAATGAGGTTCCGATACAGTCCGTGCCAGTGTCTCCACCTCCTATGACAATAACATTTTTATCTTTTGCGGAGATAAACATTCCATCGTCGTGATTTGAATCCAGTAAGCTCTTCGTATTAGCTCTAAGGAAGTCCATGGCAAAATGCACTCCTGCACCTTCACGATTAGGGATCTGGAGGTCCCTGGGCTTTGTTGCACCAGTAGTCATTAATATAATGTCATTTGAGTTTTCTAATTGGGCCATACCTATACTATTTGGCCCTTCACCGCCAACATCTGAATTTGTAAAGAACTCTATTCCTTCGGCAATCATCTGTTCAAGTCTTTGATCGAGAATAGATTTTTCTAATTTCATATTAGGAATACCATACATCATAAGACCACCTATTCGGTCAGCTCTCTCATAGACTTTTACATGGTGTCCTACGCTATTCAATTGTTGAGCAGCCGACAAACCTGCAGGGCCTGAACCGACTATTGCGATTTTTTTACCCGTTCTGAAGGATGGTATATTAGGTTTGAGCCAACCATTTTGGAAACCTTTATCAGCAATAGCAAATTCAAGATTTTTTATTGCGACTGGACTTTCTGTTATGCCAAGTACGCAAGCTCCCTCACATACAGCAGGACAGACTCGACCTGTAACTTCTGGAAAGTTATTAGTTTTCATCAGCCTATTGAAAGCTTCTTCCCATCTATTTTGGTAAACAAGATCATTCCACTCAGGAATCAAATTGTAAACTGGGCAACCTTCACCAGATTGACAAAAGGGAACACCACAATCCATGCAACGTGAGGCTTGTGTTTCAAGCTTAGGCTCATGATGCTCTGTATAAATTTCTTTAAAATCAAGAAGTCTCTCTTTGGGCGGTCTATAAGGCGCCACAGCTCTGCTAAATTCTTTAAATCCTGTAGGTTTTCCCATAATTAAACTGCTTGCTTCCTTAGGTTTATTTCTTCCAATACTCTTTTATAGTCAGTAGGCATTACTTTTATAAAATTATTAACAGTTGTTGACCAATTGGCCAGTAAATCTTTGGCAATATTAGAATCTGTATATTTGAAGTGATTTTCAATCAGCTTTTTAAGCTCTTCGATTTCTTTATCATTAGAAAGCTTTTCAAGTTCAAAGGTATCAAGGTTACATTTCTGTTCAAATATATTTTTTGGATCGTAGACGTAAGCTTCACCTCCACTCATTCCAGCACCAAAATTTCTGCCTGTTTCACCGAGAATAACAGCCTTACCACCCGTCATATATTCACATCCGTGATCACCTATACCTTCAACTACTACTATAGCACCACTATTTCGAACACAGAATCTCTCAGCAGCTATGCCGCTAAAATAAGCTTCACCTGCAGTTGCACCGTATAAGGCAACATTTCCTAAGATAATATTTTCCTCAGCTTTGAAACTACTATCTCTAGGAGGATAGATTATAAGTTTTCCCCCTGATAGTCCTTTCCCAACAAAATCATTTGCATCTCCCTCTAGGGTAAGAGTTATACCTTTCACCAGCCATGCAGCCAAACTCTGTCCAGCTGATCCATTGAGTTTTATATTTATAGTATCTTCTGGGAGGCCATCAGCTTCCCATACTTTACTTACCTCATTAGAGAGCATGGTTCCAACAACCCTATTTATATTTATTATTTCTTCTTCAAAATTTACGTTTTCCCCTTTTTCAATCGCAGGCTTGCTTTTTTCTATGAGGATGTTGTCCAGGGCTTTATCTAATCCATGGTCTTGTTTCTGTGTGTTATAAACTTCAGTATTTTTAAATATTTTCTCAGCTGGTTGAAGGATATTTGAGAAATCTAAACCGCTTCTTTTCCAATGATCTATAGCAACATCAGATTCAAGGCAATCAACACGACCTATCATGTCTTCTATTCTTTTAAACCCTAAGTCAGCCATGATATTTCTTAAATCTTTCGCAACCATAAAAAGATAATTAACAACATGCTCTGGCTGACCTTTGAATTTTTTTCTCAATTCAACATCTTGAGTTGCGATACCTACAGGGCAGGTATTTAGATGACATTTACGCATCATTATGCAACCAAGAGTCACAAGAGGCGCAGTTGCAAATCCAAATTCTTCAGCACCCAAAAGTGCTGCAATTGCGACATCACGCCCAGTTTTAATCTGACCATCTGTTTGAAGGACTACTCTAGATCTGAGGTTATTCATAACTAAGGTTTGATGCGTCTCAGCTACTCCTAACTCCCAAGGTAAACCAGCATGTTTGATTGAAGTAAGTGGAGAGGCTCCTGTACCGCCATCATGACCAGCAATAACTAGATGATCAGTCTTTGCTTTGACAACGCCTGAGGCAATAGTCCCGACTCCCACTTCAGACACAAGCTTTACGCTTATTCGAGATGCTCTGTTCGCGTTTTTCAGATCATGAATCAGCTGAGCTATGTCTTCAATCGAATAAATGTCGTGATGTGGAGGAGGGCTAATAAGACCTACTCCAGGAGTCGAGTGGCGAATTTTTGCTATGTACTCATCAACTTTTTTCCCTGGCAACTCTCCGCCTTCCCCAGGCTTGGCTCCCTGAGAAATCTTTATCTGAAGCTCATCAGCATTCGTGAGATACCACATGGTTACACCAAATCTTCCTGATGCAACTTGCTTAATTGCAGATCTTTTAGATGTTCCATCATCAAGAGTTTTGAATCTGATGGGATCTTCTCCTCCTTCTCCTGTATTTGATTTGCCTCCTAACTCATTCATGGCAAAGGCCAGTGACTCATGAGATTCAGTTGAGATAGATCCTAAACTCATAGCTCCTGTAGCAAATCTTTTTACTATTTCCTTTTCAGATTCGACCTCTTCTATCGGTATTGATTTATTTATATTTTTAAATTTTAAGAGACCTCTTAACGTACTGTTTTTTGTTGTATTTTCATTTGCATGTTTGGCAAAATCCCAATAAGCATCTTCATTATTAGTTCTGGCAGCAATTTGAAGGCTTGAGATCGTTTTAGGATCCCACATATGCGAATCTCCACCGTTTCTCCAATGAAAATCACCAGGATTTGGCAATACTGAGAGCTTGCCTTCGTAATCTTTCGGATAGCCTAGATCATGCCTTCTTTCAATCTCTTTGGTAAGTGCTTGAAAGTCAACGCCTTGAACTCTACTAGCAGTCCCTGGAAAGGATTTCTCTATTATTTCATCCGCAAGCCCAACTGCTTCAAAAATTTGAGCTCCTTTATAAGAGTGAAGTGTCGAAATGCCAATTTTGGCCATAACCTTCATGATCCCTTTCTTAACACCTTTTTTGTAGGCTTTTATCATAGACCCATAGTCAGAGATATCAGATTTTTCTAAATGCCCATCGATTTTGTATTGCCAAATTGCTTCAAAAGCCAAGTAAGGATTTATTGCATCAGCTCCATAACCGAAAAGTAAGCAATGATGATGCACTTCTCTAGCCTCGCCAGTTTCAAGAATGATTCCAACTTTTTTTCTTTTTTGCGTATTGATCAAATAGTTATTAACAGTTGAACATGCTAGTAACGAACTTATTGCAATTTTATCTTGATCTACCAATTTATCTGACAAAATTATAAAGCCATGGCCTTCATCGGTTGCTTTTTCGGCCTCTAAACATATCTGGTCAAGTCTGGTTACCATTCCATCATGACCATCAGCTTTAGAGTATGTAATGTCCAAGACTTTAGCCTTCCAGCCATTACCTTTAAGATTTTCAATACTCTTGAGTTCTCTATTTGAGAGAATGGGATTTTTTACTCTGAGCCTATTAGCATTTTCGGGTTTGCTTTCAAGAAGATTTTTTTCTGGGCCTATCAGGCACTCAAGAGACATTATCACTTCCTCTCTTATTGAATCTATTGCAGGATTTGTTACTTGCGCAAATAGTTGCTTAAAGTAGTCATAAAGAAGTCTAGGTTTATCAGAAAGGCATGCTAGTGCAGCATCATTGCCCATTGAGCCAAGTGGATCTCTTAATTCAGTTACCAAAGGTAGGAGCATGAACTGCATCGTTTCAGTTGTATAACCAAATGCCTGCATTCTCGGGATCAGATCAGTCGCTATTTCTTCTTTGTGAGGAGATTTTGAGATCTCTTCTAGATCAATAACCTGATCTTTTACCCATGTTTCATAGGGATGAGATTCACAGATTTCATTTTTAATTTCTTCATCTGGTATCATCCTTCCTTGTTCGAAATCAATCAAGAACATTTTTCCGGGCTGTAGTCTTCCCTTTAAGAGCACCTCTTTTGGATCTACTTTTAAAACGCCAACTTCAGACGCCATAATTACTTTATCTGTCTTGGTTACGTAATAACGACTTGGCCTTAAACCATTTCTATCTAGAACAGCTCCCACACATTTACCATCTGTAAAAACTATGGAAGCAGGTCCATCCCAAGGTTCCATGACAGATGATGAGAACTCATAGAAGCTTTTCTTTTCTTGAGACATGTTAACGTCAGATTGCCAAGCTTCAGGAATCATCATCATAATTGATTCTTTCAAGCTTCTACCATTCAGCAAAAGAAACTCAAGTACGTTATCAAAACTGCCTGAATCGGTGCAATCAGCTTCAGCCACAGGAAATAGGTCTTTCAGATTATTCTGAAAATAATCACTCTCAGCTAATCCTTGCCTAGAAAGCATGGCATTCATGTTTCCTCTTAAGGTGTTAATCTCTCCGTTGTGACACATATAACGATTTGGTTGAGCCCTGTCCCAGGAAGGAAACGTATTAGTACTAAATCTTGAATGGACCATTGCGAGGTGAGTTTGGAAATCTTCATTTTCTAGGTCAGGATAAAAAGGGAATAATTGAGCTGGTGTCAACATACCTTTATAAGCCATAACAGTTGATGACAAACTGCAAGCGTACATTAAGCTTCTCTCTTCAAGAGAAGTGTCACTTCTAAGTGCATGCGTAAATTTCTTTCTTATTAAATAGACCTGTCTTTCGAAATCTTCTTGGGAACTACCTTTGTTATTTCCAATTAACAATTGAGATATGAATGGTTGAGCATCAAGAGCTGCAGGCCCAACATCAGCTTTCTTATGATCTGTAGGAACATCCCTCCAGCCAATCAATTCAAGACCTTGATCAAGAACAGTTTTTTCAATTTCTTGTATGCAGTAAGCTCTTTCATCTTTATTTTGAGGAAGAAATATATTTCCAACGGCATAATCACCTTGTTTCGGTAAATTAAATTTAAGTTTTTTTGCTTCTAGGCGAAAAAAATTGTCCGGGATAGCCATCAAAATCCCTGCACCGTCTCCTGTATTTTCTTCGAACCCACATCCTCCTCGGTGATCCATTCTGGAATTTATGTGAAAGGCATCATCCATTATTTCTCTTGAAGGAATACCCTTTATATTTGCAACTAAACCAACACCGCAGGAATCTTTTTCAAATTGTGGATCATAGAGGCCTTTTTTCGGTGGGAAACCAAATTTAGAAGGTTTATGTATTTTATCCATATTTAAAAGTGTCGAAGACAGCTCAGCATAATATTGAAGCTGATATAAAAAAAATCTAGTTTTTTGGGCCGGCGTAGGATTCTATTGTACCTTTTTTAGGCTTTTCAGGAAAGTTAGAGATCAAAGTTCGATAGAACTCAAAATTGTATCCAAATTTAGATCATTTTTAATTTGCGCTTCCCCAATATCCTTGATTGTTACGAAATTTAAGATATCACCTGTTTTTTTCTTATCCGAGGACATCATTTCGTATAAAGCTTTCGAATCAAATTTTTTCGCTAATAGTTTTTCGCTTAGAACCTGTTTTATCAATTCTTGGACTCTTTTCGCATCTTCAGTATTCAGTCCCGATGCACTCATAGACAGGTTTATCGCCATTAACATGCCTAGAGCAACAGCTTCTCCATGCGAAAACTCTTCAAAATTTCCGTATATTTCTATTGCATGTCCAAAAGTATGACCAAAATTTAGCCATTTTCTAACTCCCTTCTCAGTTTCATCTCTTGAAACAACTGATTCCTTAAGCTGTATTGATCTTGAAACAGCATACTCATACAGTGAAGAATTTTTAAGAAGTAACTCATTGATATTTTCTTCAAGCCAAACAAAAAATTCCTTATCCAGGATAGCAGCATGCTTAATTATTTCTGAAAGCCCGTCTGTTAATTGCCTTGATTCCAAAGAAGAAAGAAAACCAACATCACTTATTACTTTTTTTGGCTGATGAAACGCACCAATCATGTTTTTACCTTTCTTATGATTTATTGCAGTTTTGCCTCCAACAGACGCATCAACTTGAGAAAGTAGAGTAGTGGGAATTAAAACAAAATCCACTCCTCTCTGGTAAGTTGCAGCAGCGAAACCTGTCATATCGCAAATTATTCCACCTCCCATTGCATAGAGAATACATTCTCTGCTGTAGCCCATTTCTATTAGAGAGTTATGAATCTCTTCCAGAGATGAAAATGACTTTTTCTCCTCACTTGCTTCCATTGTGAGCGAGTAGAACTTAGATGACTTTTTAGTGAGAATTTTTTCTACTTTTTCAATGAGATTTGAGGGGATCCCATCATCAACAACAAGCAAGACTTCTTTGTTGTCAGCGTCATGGAAATTATCAGGAACTATAAGTTCCTCGCCAGTAAGAACGTCATATTCTCGAGAATTAGTCTTGATCCTAATCGTTTCCATTTATTTAAGTATTCAAATTATTTAATATTTCATCAACAACCAAATCTGGATTTTTCTTCTCACTTACTCTCAGACTTGAACATTCTTCGTAAAAAGGAATCCTTTCTTTGGCTATTTGACGAAGAACTTCTTCTTTGTTTACTTTATTTGAAATAAGAGGCCTTTTCTTGTCGCTTAATGTTCTCTCTAGCTGAGTTTGAATTGAAACTTCGAGGTACACAACCATTTGTCTTTTTAGGAGATCTCTATTTTCTTTTTTTAGAACAATTCCTCCTCCGGTTGATATTACACAATTATCAAGTTCCATTAGTTCAGAAAATACGTCAGATTCCCTCTTTCGGAAAGAACCTTCTCCTTCGATCTCAAAAATCCAAGAAATACTAGCTCCTGCTTTATTTTCAATGCTTTCGTCGGTATCGAAGAAATCCAAATTCATTCTTTTTGATAGTTTTTTACCTACAACTGACTTTCCAGAAGCCATAGGACCAATAATTATTAGCTTCATTAAGGTATTATAACTCTTAGATGGTGGATGGACTTAAAACATATTTAGCTTTTTTAAAAAATAGTTATGTCAGCAAAATAAGTCTGATAATTCTCTGTCTTTTTTTGATGAGCCTTTCCAGTTTAAATATCTATATTGATTCTAAGTTGCCTAATGAAGAAACCATAAGAGATATAGAACTTCAGATACCTCTTAAAATTTTCTCTTCAGATGGGAAATTAATAGGTGAGTTTGGAGAACAAAGAAGAACGGCTTTAAATTTTAATGAAATACCAAATCATTATGTAAATGCAGTATTGGCAGCAGAAGATGATAATTTTTTCTCTCATTCTGGAGTGAGTTATACCGGACTTCTAAGGTCTCTTTATAGGCTTGCAGTTTCAGGGCAAATCCAAGGAGGAGGAAGCACTATAACAATGCAGGTTGCTGGGAATTATTTAACCAGCAGAGATATAAGTCTTTTCCGAAAAGTAAAAGATATATTTCTAGCCTATAGATTAGAAAAGACATATTCAAAAGAAGAAATTTTTGAGTTTTATGTGAATAGAATTTTCTTTGGCAATCGGGCTTACGGAATTGCTGCAGCCAGTGAAGTTTACTATGGCAGGCCTTTATCAGATTTAAATATAGCGCAATGGGCAATGATTGCTGCACTTCCTAAGGCACCTTCTTCCATAAATCCTCTTGTTAATCCTAAAAGGGCTTTGATAAGACGTAATTGGATTCTACAAAGAATGCTCGATTTAAAATACATTCATAAAGAGCAGTTCAATATAGCAATTGAAGCGCCAATAAGTGCCAATTATTATGGACTAGTTTCAGAAGTCGAAGCACCTTATGTCGCTGAAGAAGTGAGGCGTTATATGATTCAGGAATATGGTTTAAAAGCATATTCTGAGGGACTTGAGGTTTATACAACTATTAGCTCAAAATTCCAAAATCATGCGGCAGATGCTTTGCGGTCAGGTTTAGAAGATTATGATAGAAGGCATGGTTTTCGTGAACCAGAAAATATATTTGATCTTTTTCCTGAAAACTTTTTTCAATATTCAAAATCAGAAAAGATTTATGAAGCAGAAGAAACTTTAAACATAGAATCAAGAGATTTAGAGGAGAAATCAGATCTATCTAATGTTTTCCAATATCTAGAGACATTTACTGAAAATAAAGAGCGTTTTATAGGAGTTGTAACTAGTAACTCTAAGGACTTAGAAGTTCTTACAAAATATGGCAATCTAATTGATATACAGTGGAATGAAGATTTAAAGTGGGCGCGACCTTACATTTCCGAAAATAGAAGGGGTCCAAGACCTAGATCCTTTTTAGACATAATAAAACTAGGCGATTTAGTATGGCTCTCTAAAGATAGTGTCACTAAAACTATTTCTCTTACCCAGATTCCTGAGGCACAAAGTGCATTAATTTCGATTGATCCAAAATCAGGTTCAATTCTTGCCTCTGTTGGAGGATATGATTTCTTTTTGAGTAAATTTAATAGGGTAGAGCAAGCTTCTCCATTACTAGGTTCAAATTTTAAGCCATTTTTGTACGCAGCTGCTTTTTCAGATGGATTTACACCTTCTTCTCTTATCAATGATGCGCCAATTATATTTGAAGATGAAGCTTTAGAAGAAAGATGGAGGCCAAGAAATGCTAGTGGTAAATTCTATGGCCCAACAAGACTTCGTGAAGGTTTACTGCAAAGCAGAAACCTAGTATCCGTTAGATTATTGAGGGAGTTGGGGGTTGATAAAGTTAGAAATTTTGCCGAGAAATTTGGATTTGATAAGCAAAGGCTACCAGCAGATCTTTCTTTATCTTTAGGAACGGCATCATTAAATCCTTTATCAAATGCAGTTGCTTATTCAGTATTTGCAAATGAAGGAAAAAAGGTCGAACCTTATTTGATCTCAAAGATTCTAAATCGATCTGGCGAGATTCTATTTGAAAAAAAAATACAAAATCCACAACAAGTTATTGATCCAAGGATAGCTTTTTTGATAAATGATATCTTAAAAGAAGCTGCAGTCAGAGGGACAGCTAGAAAAATCTCTGAACTTCAAAGAAAAGATTTTGCTGGTAAAACTGGTACAACAAACGAAGCTGAAAGCACATGGTTTACTGGATATAATGATCAAATTGTTACATCTGTATGGGTTGGGTTTGATCAGCCTAAGAGCTTAGGCGACCGAGAGTTCGGCTCATCCATAGCTCTACCTATTTGGCTGAATTATAAAAAACAAATAATAGATGAAATACCGATGTCTTCTGTACTTCCTCCCGAAGGTCTATCGATCATTAAAATTGATAGGGATTCAGGTAAATTAGCAAATGAACAAACTAATAAACCGATGTTTGAATACTTTCTAGAAGAGAGTATTCCTAATTAGCATCTAAAGATGAGATTAGAAATTCAAATTGATCGTTGATCCTCTTTGAGGGCGAATCAGTAAAACCAGATCTTACAAACTGTTGAATTATCCCTTCAGAACAAGCCAATAGAAGATTTGCAGCAGACGCAGTGGGTAGTCCGAGTTTTTTTTTAGTTTCTTGTTCATATTTTTGTAGGTTTTGTTTTATAAGTAACTCTATTTTAGCCATCATTTGCTTTATTCTCTCATCCAGACTTGTTTCATCTACTGAAAATGCTTCTCTGGTTAGTAGTCTGGCTAGGCCAGGGTTCTTTTCACTGAAAGTTACCAATAAAACAAGAATTTTTTTTACCTTTTCAAGTTCATCTCCTTCGGCAGAATTAATGCTATTGATAAGATCAAAAATATTTTGTTCACAAAAGTCTACTAATCCTGAATATATCTTCTTCTTACTAGGAAAGTGCCTGTAGATTGCTGCTTCAGTGATGTCACATTCAGCCGCTAGAAGGGATGTTGTGATTTTTACTGGACCTTTTTCACCAAGCATTTTGGCAAGGTTTTGCATGATATCTAATTGGCGCGGTTTCAGCTGACTCATAATTTAGATTTAGCTTATCATAGTTCCTACGCCTTCTTCCGTAAGTACTTCTAGTAGCACTGCATGCGGAACTCTTCCATCAATTATATGACAAGTTTTTACACCTCTTTTCTTAGCATTGAGGGCAGCCTTAAGTTTTGGAGTCATTCCGCCCTTTATATATTCTTCTTTAAGAATTCTTTGACCTTTTTGCAAAGAGATCTTAGAAATAAGTTTATTTTTTGAGTCTCCTATCCCTTTAACATCGGTTAAGAGTATAAGTTTTTCAGCATCAAGAGCCTCAGCAACCTCACCCGCAACGACATCGGCATTTATATTCAAGTAATTATGCTGCTTTGATATACCAATAGGAGCAATGACGGGGATGAATCCTTTTTCTATCATTTTTTTGAGATCACGAGTTTTTATCTTATCTACTTTACCTACATAACCTAAATCAATAGTACTACGGCTAATTTCTTTCGATGCTCTGATAATTTGGTACTTGGTATGGTTAAAAGATATTGCGTTTCCACCAAACTTTTTTATCAATTTCACAATCTCATTATTAATTGCTGTTCCAAGGACTTTCTTCACAACCGACATGGCAGACTTGGTTGTAACCCTAAGTCCACCAATAAACTCTGATTCAACCCCTGCCTTAGCAAGCTCATTACCAATCTGTGGACCTCCTCCATGTACAATTACAGGTTTCATTCCTACTAATTTCATAAGAGCTATATCTCTTGTAAAACTCTCTTTAAGAGACTCATCTATCATGGCAGCGCCGCCATACTTTATTACAATTACTTTATCTTTAAACTTTCTTATATAGGGAAGGCCTTCGGTTAAAACTGAAGCAATATTCTCTGCCTGTTTTCTAGTAATGGTCATTATTAAAATTTATTTATATTTGGTTTTATACTCTTTAGTCCTAAGTAAAAAATTTCTTTTATCTTATGTAAATCATCATTTGTTTCAGCTTCAAACCTTAAAACTAGACAAGGCGAAGTATTAGAAGGTCTCAGCAATCCCCAACCTTTTTTAAATTCAACTCTTATACCATCTATGCTCACTATTTTAGCGTCATTAAAATTAGAATTTTCTATAAATTTTTTTACTATTTGAAATTTCTCCTCGTCTGCAGCAGGTATATTTATCTCTGGAGTTGAAAGCATATTAGGAACAGCCACAAATGGATCATCTCCTTCTGAATTTGCAATTATTTCTAGCATTCTGGCACCAGCATATATCCCATCATCAAATCCTGGCCATCTATCATTGAAGAAAATATGACCACTCATTTCACCACCCAGCAAAGCATTTGTTTCCCTTATTTTCTGTTTTATAAAAGTATGACCAGTCTTGCATATCAAAGGCTTTCCTTTGAGCTTTTCAATTTCATCTGAAAGTAGCTTGGAGCACTTAACATCAAAAACAATATTAGCATTGGGGCTAGACTGAATGACTTGTCTCGAAAACATTATCATCTGTCTATCAGGGAAGATCATTTCTCCTTTGGGAGAAATTACACCTAATCTGTCAGCATCTCCATCAAAAGCTAGCCCCACTGCTGAATCATTTTCTTTTACATTTTTAATCAGATCTTCCATATTTTCTAATTTAGATGGATCCGGGTGATGATTTGGGAATGAACCATCTGGTTCTCCATATAGCTCTATTACATTGCAACCTAATCTTTCATATACCTCTTTTGCCACAACACCGGCTGCACCATTTCCACAATCTATTGAGATACTCAGATTTTTATTTAGTTTAATGCTTCCCAATATCCGAATTATATAAGTCTCCTTAATATCTTCTTTCTTTGATATACCTTTTCCTTTTCTAAAATTTTCATCTAAGATTCTTTGCTTAAGTTGCAATATTTCTTCGCTAGTTGTCGAATGGTTATTAAAAACAATTTTGAATCCATTGTAATTTCCAGGATTATGACTACCAGTTATCACAACTCCACTTGAAGAGTTCAATTCATAAGTCGAATGATAGAACATTGGACTTGTAACTATGCCAATATCAATCACATTACAGCCAGTAGATATTATTCCCGAAGAGAGCCAATCAAAGATTTGAGGACTTGAGAGTCTTGCATCTCTTCCAACAATGAATTCTTGGACATTTCTATCAATTGCTTCAGAACCCAAGGCTTTGCCGAGGCTTTGAACTACTTCTTTGGTAAGATCTTCATAGGCTATACCTCTAATATCATTAGCCCTAAATATGTTTTGGTTTAACTGCACGCTGCAAGTATATATTCTGAATAATCCATTTACTCTATATAAAATAATTTATATCGATAGAATATAAATAAAAATAAAGGAATTTGATTTGGATCTCTCAAAAATAAGTGGTGAAATTTGGTTTGATGGCGAAATGATTGATTGGCAAGATGCTAATACACATCTTTTGACTCACACTCTTCATTATGGCCTGGGAGTATTCGAAGGAGTCAGAGCTTATGCTACTCAAAAAGGGCCATCTATATTTAGGCTAGATGATCATACAGACAGACTCTTTAAATCAGCTGAAACGGTGAATATGGAAATTCCATACTCCAAGAAAGCTCTTAATGAAGCGCATCAAATGGTGATAAAAGCAAATAATCTAAAAGAAGCCTATATCAGACCAATGTGTTTTTATGGTTCAGAAGGTATGGGATTAAGGGCTGATAATTTAAAGGTTCATGCAATGGTAGCTGCTTGGGAGTGGCCATCATATATGGAACCTGAAGCTAGAACAAAAGGAATAAAAGTAAAGCTATCTTCTTTTAACAGACAAGTAAAAAATCCTGTCTCAAATGCTAAAGTCAATGGTAACTATGTTCATTCGATTGTTGCTCTTAATGAAGCATTGGAAAATGGTTTTGATGAGGCGTTGATGCTTGATGCAGATGGTTACGTGGCAGAAGGAAGCGGAGAAAATTTTTTCATAGTTAAAGAGGATGTGCTCTATTCACCGGATTTAGATTCATGTTTAGACGGTATAACAAGAAGAACGATTTTAGAATTGGCTGAAGAGCTG
Organism: uncultured SAR86 cluster bacterium; assembly: GCA_902521635.1. Taxonomy (GTDB): domain Bacteria; phylum Pseudomonadota; class Gammaproteobacteria; order Magnimaribacterales; family Magnimaribacteraceae; genus Magnimaribacter. Next base: position 25,996 of record CABYSI010000008.1, read on the forward strand.
GGCATCTCTTATGAAATTAAGAAACTTACCGTTGAAGATGTTTTAGAAGCTGATGAATCATTCTTTTCAGGAACTGCGGCTGAAGTAGTTCCAATTAACTCTTTGGATGGAAACACAATAGGCTCTGGAGACAGGGGACCAGTAACTGAAAGGTTACAAAGTATTTATTTTGATCAAGTTCGAGGAGTAAGGGATTTGAATCTCTCCTGGCATACCTACGTCTAATTTAGGTCATGAAAATTTTAATCATTGGACCATCTTGGGTAGGTGATTCTGTTATGGCGCAAACACTTTACAAGCGTCTTAAGGATGAAGAGCCAAGCTGCACCATTGATGTCATTTCTCCGGAATGGTCATTACCTCTGATGCAGAGAATGCCTGAAGTTTCAAAAGTTATTACATCTCCTTATTCGCATGGAGACATTCGTATCTTATCAAGATATAGATTTGGTAAAAATTTAAAAAAATATAACTACGACAGAGCAATAGTACTTACAAATTCATTAAAATCATCATTGATTCCGTTTTTTGCTGATATACCTATTCGTACTGGATGGATAGGTGAATTGCGGTATATTCTGCTGAACGATATCAGATACTTTAAGAAAGAATCAAATAGTCTGATGGTAGAAAAATTTGCGGCTCTATCGATCCAAAAAAGTAATTTTTCTCTTAAGAACCTAACTTTCCCTTCTCTAGAAACTAATTTAAAAAATCAAAGAGAGAATTTAGAAAAACTGAATATAAATTCAGATTTGCCTAGCATAGGAATTTGTCCAGGAGCAGAGTTTGGCCCTTCAAAAAAATGGCCAGCACAGTACTTTTCCGAAGTAGCCAAAGAATATGTTTCTAGAGGATGGAATGTTATTTGTTTTGGATCAAAAAATGATACAGAAACAGGTAGGAAACTTGAAACTTTTAACGGCCTAAGAGATGAGAATAAATTTTACAACTTAATTGGAATGACATCTTTAGTAGATGTAGTGGATCTTTTGGCGCATTGTAAGAGAGTAGTTACAAATGATTCTGGTTTAATGCATGTGGCGGCAGCTGTACAAACACCCTTAGTAGCATTATATGGACCCTCTTCTCCTGAATATACTCCACCCTTGATAGATAATAAAAAAGTTATAAGAAAGATGGATGGATACCAAAAAATTAGAAAAGGGCAAAATGTAGATGGATACCATCATTCCTTATTGTCTATAAAGCCTGCTGAAGTTATGAGAGCCCTTGAGGCAATTTAAATCTTTTATGAAAAAGAAGTTAGCATTACTTTTATATAGATATTTTCCCTACGGCGGATTGCAAAAGGACTTCCTTGGAATATCTAAAGAGCTAGTTGCAAGAGGGCACATTGTTAAGGTTTACACAAGAAGTTGGGAAGGTGATATTCCAGAAAATATAGATGTAGTTGAGACAGGAGAAAAAGGACTATCAAATTACTCAAAAAATAAGAATTATGTTTCTGAGGTGATGAAATCTCTTAAAAATTTCATGCCCGATATTGTATTTGGTTTTAATAAAATGCCTGGCTTAGATTTATATTTTGCTGCAGATACTTGTTTTGCTAAACAGTCTCTAACTAAGAATTCTATGCAAAGATTTACTAGAAGATTTAGACAATCTATGGCTTTTGAGGAAGAAGTATTTTCTGTAAGTTCTAAGTCAAGAATCTTTCTTCTAAATAAAAAACAATCTCAAGATTTTCAAGATTTCTATTCCACTCAACATGAAAGATTAACAATAATCCCTCCGGGAATAGAAAAGAACTGGATTGACCAAGAATCTATAAATATTCATGAACTCCTAAACATTCCCCACAACGAAAAGATCATTCTTTTTGTTGGATCAGATTTTTCTAGGAAAGGCTTAGATAGAGCAATATTAGGGATGAGTTACCTTTCAGAGCACAACATCTCTGCAACATTATTAGTTATAGGAGACGATAGCAAAGAACCATATAAAAAAATTATTAAAGAACATTCTCTCGAAAATAAAGTGATTTTCTTAGGTCCAAGAAAGGATGTGGCTTCTTTTATGAAGTCGTCTCATTTATTAGTTCATCCTGCCAGAGAGGAAGCTGCTGGCAATATCATAATTGAAGCCCTAGTTTCAGGATTACCTTCTTTAATTTCAGCTGAAGTTGGTTTTTCAGGCGAAGTTATAAAATATGAGTCCGGAATAGTGTTAACAGGAAACTTTACACAAGAAAAATTTAATACTCTCTTAGAGGAGAATATATCAGACGTAAAATTAAGTTCAGTAAAAGAGAGAATAAAACCTTTAGCTAATGATAATTATTTTTACTCAAGATTTAGCTTTATAGCAGATTACATTGAAAGAGTATTTTAATGAAAGAAGTTACTTTTTTAGATAATTATCTTAATCAACTCTTTTACAAGAAAGATACCTTTAACGAAGTACAAAATATAGAAGGTAAAGTTTTTAGGGAATATGAAAACAGAATTACAAAGCAATTTGAGGCTCAAGATAAAAAATATTTTATTAAATTCCACGGCCCAGTTGGGTGGAGGGAGATATTTAAAAATCTCTTTCAAATAAAGACTCCGGTTATTGGAGCTCAAAGAGAGTATGAAGCTTTAAATCACTTATCAAAAAACAATATCAATTGCCCACAAATAAAAGGTTTTGGAAAGAAAGGCATAAATCCTGCAAACTCTTCTTCTTTTATAATCACAGAAGAGTTATACGGCACATTATCTCTTGAAGAATTCTTTTTAAAAAACCTCCACAAAAATCTTAGCTTTAATCAGAAATGTAATTTAATAAAAGCTTCTGCTTCCATAATTCGTAAAATGCACTCTGCCGGCTTAAACCATAGGGATTTATACCTTTGTCATTTGCATGTAAAAGAAGACATAGATTTCAATAATATAAAGATTTATTTGATTGATTTACATAGAGCGCAAATACGCTCATCTGTGCCACTCAGGTGGACTATCAAAGATCTCGGAGGATTTTTTCACTCCGCTATTCAGTTCAACTTTACAGAAAGAGACTTCTATAGGTTCCTAATGTCATATTTTGATTGCTCTTTAGGAGATCTTTTCGGTAGGCATCAACATATTATAGGGAAGATATTAGACCGTGCATTTTCTATGTATTTGAAACCAAATCTAAAAAAATTCTCACGAAATGACTCATTAATAGATTCAAAGGAAAGTGAATTTGATATACATAGCTTCAATTCTGGTAAGTTATTCATTGAGAAGAATCTTGATCTTAATCAGTTCACTCCATTTCTTAATGATGAAAGTATATTAATAAGTGAAGGTGAAGTGATCAAAAACGAAAAAGGACATCTGATAGTTAAAATCAAAATAATGGATCGATATTTTTTTGTAAAGAAATATAGGATTAAGAATATTTTTCATGGGATATCTAGATTGATTAAAAAAACAAGAGCTCTTAATTCATGGCTGATGATTTATTGGCTCAATGCTGTTGGCATAAGAACTGCAAAGCCAATATTACTATATGAAGAGAATGGAGTGTTGGGAGCTAGGTCATCTTTTTTAATAACGGAAGAGATAGAAGGGAAACGTTTAGACGAAGTCATAGATCAAAACACTAATTTAGATCTGGTAGTTGCAAGAATAGAGAATTTCTTCAAGAGAATGAATTGGATTAAAGTTAGTCATGGAGATGCAAAAACCTCCAATTTTTTCATTAATCAGAAAGGATTAGTAACATTCGATCTAGACTCTTCTAAAAGAAGAAAATTAATTTTTTTCCATAATAAGGCCATTTCTAAAGACAAGAATAGGATTTTGAAGAGTTTAGAAAAAAATGATCAGGCATATTTAAAACTCGCTAGAAGATTATGAGAATGTTAATTTGAAAATTGGATTACTAAGCTATCGAAGCCATCCTTATTCTGGCGGGCAAGGAATTTATGTAAAGCACTTAAGTAAAGCCTTAAGTTATCTGGGTCATGAGGTTTCTGTACTATCTGGTCAACCTTATCCTGAATTAGATGATTCCATTGAATTGATCAAGATACCAAGTTTAGGAATGTTTGAGACTGGAGATAGAATGAAGTTATTTAGTCTAAAACTTCTGTTTAAGCCTTTAGATCTCTATGAATGGTTGACTGTTATGACTGGTGGTTTTCCAGAACCTTATACCTATGGGAGAAGAGTTTATAAATACTTGAAAAGTAATAAAAAAGATTTCGATGTTATTTTAGATAATCAATCCTTATGCGGGTCTCTGTTGAAGATTCAGGAAATCTTGCCTCTTGCTGTGACTATTCATCATCCAATTACCAAAGATCATAAGCTTGAAATGGAAAATGCTGCAAATTGGAAAGAAAAACTTTCTTCGATGAGATGGCATAATTTTCTTCCTATGCAAAAGAGAGTAGCTCCTAAATTGAATAAAATTATATGTGTGAGCAGTCCTGCAAAAGAAGATATTATTAAAGAATTCCTAGTGGATGACAAAAAGATCGAAGTAATTCTGAATGGAATTGATATTGATAAGTTTGTGCCTGGCTCCAAAGATTTAATTCACGTAAATAAAATTATTACTACTGCTAGTGCAGATATACCTTTAAAGGGTCTAAAGTATTTGATCCTTGCTTTACCAAAGATTTTAAGGGCTTTTCCCAAAACAACACTAACAGTAATAGGTAAGTCGCCTTCAAATAGTGAGGTAAGTAAAATTATTGATAAGCTAGATCTTAATAATATTATCAGCTTTAGATCAGGGATTAGTGAAGATGAAATTGTTCATTTGTATCATTCATCCGAAATAGCTGTTATCCCGTCATTGTACGAAGGCTTTGGTTTTGGGGCAGGGGAGGCAATGGCGTGTGGAGTTCCCTTGATAAGCACTCATTCAGGTGGACTAAAAGAGGTTGTTGGGGAAAGTGCTGTCGAGATAATGCCCTTCTCTGCAGAAGAAATAGAGAAGGCAGTGATAAACTTATTTAATAATCGAGAAAAGATGAAAGAACTTTCCGAAAAGGGCAGACAAAGAATGGAGAGTAAGTTTGACTGGAAACTCGCAGCGAGTTCATACGAATCTTCATTTAAAGATGTTATAAAAGCTTTTAACAATGAACACCATAAAGTATAGAAAACTTAAATTAGAAACTGGTCAACTTCTTCTAGATATGGGTTGTGGCGAAGGTAGGCATTCTATAGGTGCTCTCCTGGAGACTCCAGCTAATGTAATCGGTTTAGACTTATCCTTAGAAGACTTAAATACTGCTAAATCGAGATTAAATGATTTCGATCTTTCGGGTTGCGAAACTTTTTGTGCTTTTGGAGTAGGCAATATTAAAAATATTCCCATTGAGAATTCTTCTCTTGATGCTGTTGTGTGCAGCGAGGTTTTAGAGCATGTAGATTCCCCCAAAGAGTCGATTCAAGAATTAGTCAGAGTACTTAAACCAGGAGGGATAATGGCATTAAGTGTTCCGAGATATCTACCTGAGTTAATTTGTTGGAAATTGAGCAAAGAATATTCAAAAACTCCCGGAGGGCACGTTAGAATCTTTAAACATAGTCAATTGAGAGATCTAGCAGAAAATAATGGTCTTCAATATCAATCTTTTCATTGGGCACATGGTTTGCATTCTCCTTACTGGTGGTTGCAATGTCTTTTTTGGAATACAAGAGAAACATCATATGTAATAAAGCTATATCATAAATTATTAGTCTGGGATTTGATGAAAAGACCTCTATTTACAAGATTATTAGAAATTATTCTTCAACCATTGATAGGTAAAAGTCTTGTAATGTATTTTAGGAAACCTGTTTAAATGGAAAGCTCAAACTTAGAGTTTTATAGAAACTCGATAGACTACATTTTATCTGTTCAAAATAAAGATGGTTCTATTCCATGGGAGCTGGATAAGAAATTAGATCCTTGGGACCATATAGAAGCTGCTATGGGTCTCTCTATAGCTGGAAAGAAAGATGAGGCCGAAAAAGCTTTTTTATGGCTAAGTGATAGTCAACAACAAGATGGATCTTGGTATGCAGAATATCTGAACTCCATACCCATGACTCAAAGAAAAGAAACAAACTTTTCTGCTTATATTGGCACAGGCCTTTGGCACTATTATTTAGTATTCAAAGATAAAGATTTTATAGAAAATATGTTGCCGACTTTATCAAAAGCCTTAGATTTTGTTCTGTCAATGCAAACAAAAAATGGAGATATTTATTGGGCTTGTGAAGAAGGTAAGCAAATTTTAGATGATTCTTTAATTACTGGCAGTAGTTCTATTTATAAGAGTTTGGAGTGCACGGCTGCAATTCTCAATCTTTTTGATAAACCTATTGAATCTATTATTGTTTCAATGGAAAAATTAAAAAGCTCCATTAATAATAATCCTGAAAGATATGATAGAAGCTGGGAAAGCAAATCCCGATACAGTATGGATTGGTATTATCCCATTTTGTGCGGCATTTATGATCAAGAGAAGAGTATTGAGCAAGTAAATGCTAAGTGGTCTGAATTTATTGTTGAAGGCATGGGGTGTAAGTGCGTTAAAGAAGAGCCATGGGTCACAGTTGCAGAAAGTTCGGAATTAGTAACTGCTCTAGTAAGGGTTGGGCTTACTAGTCAAGCTGAGACTCTTTTTAATTTTTTGCATCAATGGCGGGACAAAAAAGATGGTTTGTATTGGACTGGGTATGTCTATCCTGACAAAAAGTTTTGGCCAGTTGAGAAACCAACTTGGACAGCAGGAGCTGTTTTGTTAGCAGCCGACGCCTTATATGGTTTTACTAATGGATCAGAATTATTTTCTAAATCATGGGCTTGATATTATTCAGTCAACTTTTTTTAAAAAACTTAAAGTTTTAATAAATTCAATTTCTTGATATTTCCCACTTTCCAGTGCCTTCAAATAAATATTATAAGGAGGTCTTCCGCCATCTTCAGGATTAGGAAAAACATCATGGATTGCTAGCAATCCTCCTAGATTTAATCTTTTTGACCACAAGCTATAGTCATTCTGAGCTGCTTCTTCGCTATGACCACCATCAATAAAAACCATATTGAAATTTATTTTTAGATCTTCATGGGCTTCTTTTGAAGACGAGACTATAGGTATTACAAAATTTTCTAGACTGGAGGATCTGATGGTTTCCAAGAAATATGGAAGCGTGTCTATTCCATTTCCAGATTTATTTATTAGATCTGGATCAAAAAATTCTTGCCCGGGCTGCTGCTCTTCAGACCCTTTATGATGATCAACAGAATAGAGCTTTTGATTATTTTCTTTGACAGCTGAGCCTATATATACAGCAGATTTACCGCAATAACTTCCAATTTCAATAGCATCACCATTTTTAGTAAATTCTTTTGCGTAAGAATATAGAGCTTCCCCCTCTTGCGGATCTAAGAAACCTTTTATTCTGTTTATATCTATTTGAAGATTAATTGCCATAATTTAAAATATTTGTGCTTCTTTCTAATTACTTAATTTAATAATATAGATCAGCATAACGATCTCAAGGTATATAATTATTGCAGCTATGAATCTAAAACTACTTTCTAAAGGGAATGTCTTAGTTTTCGGAGATATTATTTTAGACAGATATATATCAGGAAGCGTTGATAGAGTTTCTCCAGAAGCACCTGTACCTGTTCTTAAACCTTCTGATGAAGATATTCGACTTGGAGGTGCGGCTAATGTAGCTCTGAATTTATCTAGTCTAGGTTCAAAGGCAACATTAATAGGAGTCACTGGAAAAGATGACTCATCCGATCAAGTTAGAGCGTTGTTGGAACAAAATAAAATTAGAAATGCATTGAGTAAATCTGTAAATCCTACTATTTCAAAACTCAGATTTTTGGCAGGTCAGCAACAACTTATAAGAATTGATAGAGAGGAGGAATTTACCGAAGCAGACTGGAAGTCAAGTTTATCAAACTACAGAAAGCATATAAGACTTGAGAAAAATAAGGTATTAGTAATTTCGGATTATGAAAAAGGAACCTTAAAAAATATACCTTTAATCATAAAAGAGGCAAAAAAACTAAATAAGATAATTTTAGTAGACCCAAAAGGAGATAACTTCTCTAAGTACAAGTCAGCAAATATTATTACACCTAATTTTGACGAGTTTGAAAGAGTTGTAGGAAATTTAAAAGGCGAGGCAGATATTACAAGCAAAGGAAAGAAGCTAATACATTCTCTTAAATTGAGTGCACTTTTGATAACTAGAGGCTCAGAAGGTATGACTCTTCTTGAAAATAAAAAAGGAAAAATTATAAGAATGGATTTTCCAACTGAAGCAAAGGATGTATTTGATGTATCGGGAGCTGGTGATACGGTCATAGCTTCAATTGCAGCAGGACTTGCAGGTGGCTTTAGTCTTTCTGAATCGATAAAATTGGCCAACATTGCAGCAGGTATCGTTGTTGGGAAATCTGGAACTGCAACTGTTAACAAAGCAGAAATAACTCCTTTTCTAAATAAAGTAGAATCATATATGCCACTCGGAGAAGCGGAATCTTTTGCGCAATCTCTTCGTCAAAAAGGAAAAAAGATTATTTTTACAAATGGATGTTTTGATATTTTACATGCAGGGCATGTTGAATATCTTGAAGCAGCGAAAGACTTAGGAGATAAATTAATCGTTGGCGTTAATTCTGATCAGTCAGTTAAAGAGCTAAAAGGCAAAAATAGACCCCTCAATACACTTGAACATAGAGCAAAAGTGCTTGCATCACTAAGATGTGTGGATGCAGTAGTTGTTTTTGGAGATAAAACGCCAATTAAATTAATCTCAGCTGTAAAACCTGACATTTTAGTCAAAGGTGGAGACTACAAAATTAATGAAATTGTTGGATATGAAGAGGTTGTCAAATCTGGAGGGAAGGTTATGACTATTCCTTTGGTCAAAGGCATATCAACAACCAAGATTATTAAGAAAATGACCTAATACTCTTGTCGTTTTAATCTTCTTTTTTCCCTTTTTTTATCTCTACTAGACCATTTAGGATAAATAGTTTCATGCAATCCTGATTTGAAGCGTCTGTGCATCCAAAGATAGCCTTCAGGTTCTTTCAATATAAAGTCTTTGTAAAGATCATTCATTTCTTTTAAGAAGTCATATCTATTTTGTGAACTATGCATTTCTTTTAATTCTATTTCGTAAGTGCCTTTTACATTGGAAACATCAGCAAAAATTATTTTTATATTTCTTTTACAAAACAATGCAGGAAAAGTAACTGTAGCAGCATGATGACCGAAAAATGGAACCATTTCTGAGACATTTAGACCATAATCTTGATCTGCTGCATAAAGAAAAATTTTTCCTGACTTTATCCATTTCGCTGCCTTCAAACCTTCTTTGTTTGTTAATGATGCTTTTATGTAATTATTTCTGGCTTTAATCATTACATAATTTAAGACTGCATTGGATTGAGATTTATACATGCCGGTTAAATTAAAAAACTGGCTTAATAATCTAAGATCTAATTCTAAATGTGTAGAGTGCTTTATCAGAAGCAGTGCTCCTTCATTTTGATTTTCTAACAGATGACTATTAATTAATCGAGTTTTGATATTTTTAATTTTTTTATCTGAAGCCCACCAACCAATAGCCATCTCAAAAACACCTCTACCTACAGCTTTAAAGTTTGATTTAACAAATTGATTTAGTTCATCGCCTTCTTTTTGAAGACATCTGTTGATATTAATGACGCTTATTTCTTTTCTGTGAGGACTCAGTTTGAGAATTAAGAGTCCCAGAGAGTCTCCAAATATCATTAGAATTTCATATGGAAGAAGAGAGATAATTCTTAGCAAACCCATTCCTACCCATGTGATTATGCTTTTCAATGAGAGAAGGGAAGGTGAAAACTTATTTTTGGACTCTGTCATGAAATTAGGAAGGATCATTTTTTGGCCATTTTTCTAGGGTATCTAAATAAAGATTTACCCCTTCAGAGACATCTTTAAAATCTTCTTTGTATCCTACTTTTCTTAATTTTGAAATATTAGCTTCTGTAAAGTTTTGATATGAACCTTTTAACTTTTCAGGAAAATCAATATATTCAATTTTTCCTTTGTTATGCCAATTGATTACAGCCTGAGCAACATCATTAAATGCACGGCTTTTGCCAGTACCTAAATTGAATATACCAGAAATTTTATTGTTCTCCATAAACCAAAGATTGACCTTGACTATGTCATCTATGTAAATGAAATCTCTCCTTTGTTCACCATCGCTATATCCGCCAGATCCTTTAAATAACTTTATAGAGTCATTGTCTTTTAACTGATTATGCAAATGATATGCAACACTTGCCATACTGCCTTTATGTTGTTCTTGAGGGCCATAAACATTGAAGTACCTTAGTCCAACAATTTGAGTAGTATTTTCGGCTAAGGCTTGCCTCACAAGTTGATCAAATTTAAATTTAGAATATGCATATAGATTAATCGGATTCTCATTCTCAATTGATTCTTCGAAAATATTACCACTTCCATAAACAGAGGCAGAAGAGGCATAGATGAGGGGAGTATCTGATTTTATTGAAAGATTTAATAGTTCTTTTGAATATAAAAAATTATTCTTGTATAGATATTCGGCATCCCACTCCATCGTATTAGAGCAAGCACCTTGATGATAGATTGATTTGAGTTTTGTTCCATCAAATTTATTTTTTTGAAGTAGCAACAGAAATTCATCTATATCAAGATAATCCTGTATTTCACAATGAATTATATTTTCCTTGAGATCAGGATTGTTTTGATCATCAACAGCAATGATATCTCTGTGACCTATTTTATTAAGGCCTTTAATGAGATTGGATCCAATAAATCCGTTACTTCCGGTTACTACTATCAAAACATTAATTGAATTAAGGAATAAGGGCTATGTTAGCATATGCTCATGCCAAGAATCCTTTATACAGCTATATTTTGCTTATTTTTACCTCTTTATTTTTTCAGATTATTTTGGAAAGGTTTATATAATAAAGAGTATTTATTTAGATGGTCAGAAAGGCTTGGCATAAGCAAAAACTCACCCTTAAAAGGTAAATCACTAATTTGGATTCATGCAGTTTCTATTGGGGAAGTCAATGCTTCCATGCCTCTAATAAGAAGTTTGACAGAAAAATATTCTGATATAGAAATATTAGTAACAACTTCAACGCCAACAGGTTCAAAATTATTAATTGAGCGATTAGGCAACAAGGTTAAACACCAATATATGCCGGTTGATATTCCAATATTCATAAATTTCTTTTTAGAAAAATGGAAACCAAAAATACTGATTCTTTTAGAGACTGAAATTTGGCCGAATATAATTTACAATTGCAGCAATAGAGGCATTTTTACAGCTCTTGTAAATGCAAGGCTTTCCAAGAAATCCAAGGAAAATTATTTAAAATATTCTTCAATAATACGACCTGCTATAGAGTCTTTAGATTTGTTACTTGCACAATTTGAATCAGATAAAAGTAGTTTCCTAGAGATAGTTGATAATAAAGAAATCAACATATGTGGTAATTTAAAATTTGATCAAGATTTACCATCAGAATTAATTAAAATTTCCAAAACCATAAGAGAAGATTGGTCTGTTGATGGGGTAAAAAGGCCTGTCCTTATAGCAGCGAGCACGCATGAAATTGAAGAAGAGATAGTTCTAGAGGCTTATAAAGAAGTTATTAAGCAATATCCTAATACTTTGCTGATCCTTGTTCCTAGACATCTGGAAAGGTTTGAAAAAGTAAAGAACATGGTCAAAAATTCTGGGCTTCAATTTGCTTTACGCTCAAAAAAAACAAGTGTTACTGTCAGCACGCAGGTTTTGTTGGGAGACACTATAGGAGAGCTCAATTTTCTTTACTCTCTTGCTGATGTGGCATTTGTAGGAGGAAGTTTGATAGATCATGGAGGTCAAAACTTATTAGAGCCCTCTGCACAAGGTCTACCGTTATTATCAGGCCCAAGCTTGAGAAATTTTTTAGACATATCAGAACAACTAAAAGAAAATGAAAGCCTCAAGATAGTGAAGAATTCAATAGAACTTTCAGATAGATTCATTGAATACATTGCAGACGATAAAGCGATGAAAAAAGCAGGAAATAATGCGTTTCAAGTATTTATGAAAAATAGAGGAGCTTTAGGTAATATCACTCATCACTTAGACCTTCTTTTGAAGAAAAAGATATAATTTGCCCAATTCTTGAACTTTTCTCTCCAATTTAGCACTTTCTTAGAACATCAAAATAGAAATTACACTAAATTTTCCTTAAATCCACTAGTTTTTTTCTGGCATATGGATTGCATATTCTAATTTATATTATTTTATCAATAATAAGGAGAATTAGTATGAAATTAATAACTGCGGTTATTAAGCCTTTCAAACTCGATGAAGTCAGAGAAGCCCTCTTAGCGGTTGGTGTTTCTGGTCTAACCGTCACCGAGGTTAAAGGTTACGGCAGGCAAAAAGGCCATACAGAGTTATATAGAGGTTCAGAATACGAAGTTGATTTACTTCCTAAAACGAAGATAGAGATAGCTGTTTCCGATAATAACGCTGATGAGGTCGTTGAAGCCATAAGTACATCTGCTAATTCAAATAAAATAGGTGATGGAAAAATTTTTGTTGTAGATCTAAATCAACTGATAAGAATCAGAACTGGTGATCTCAATGAAGACGCGTTGTAAAAATTTAAGGAGAAAAAATGACAGAATTAGAATTCGCGCTCAATACCTTCTACCTTCTTATGAGTGGAGCATTTGTCATGTGGATGGCAGCTGGTTTCACAATGTTAGAAGCTGGACTGGTAAGATCAAAGAATGCTGCTGAGATAGTAACTAAGAATTTAGGACTATTTTCAATAGCTTGTGTTATGTATTTAGTATGTGGTTTCTTTATCATGTACCCCGGCGATTCAGCTATTTCAGCCTGGGTTCCCGGATTTAGCTTATCTTACCTAGGATTAGGTATGGGTAGCCAAGATATGTCTTATGGATCATATTCAGAAGCCTCTGACTTCTTTTTCCAAGTCGTATTCGTCGCTACAGCTATGTCTATTGTTTCTGGAGCAGTTGCAGAAAGAATGAAATTATTACCATTCTTCGCATTTGCTGTAATCTTGACTGGTTTCATATACCCAGTCCAAGGATACTGGAAATGGGGCGGTGGCGGTCTTGATGCTCTTGGCTATACGGACTTTGCAGGTTCAGGTGTAGTTCACCTTTGTGGTGCAGCAGCAGCACTTGCTGCAGTAAGCATTTTAGGAGCAAGAAAAGGAAAATATGGAGCTGATGGTTCTGTATATGCTATTCCGGGTTCAAATATACCCATTGCAGCTTTAGGTGCATTAATTCTATGGCTAGGATGGTTTGGTTTTAATGGTGGTTCGCAATTGGCAATTAATACAGCGGCCGATGCTATCGCAGTCGGTCAGGTATTCCTAAATACAAATATGGCAGCTGCTGGAGGCGTATTAGGTGGTTTATTTGCAAGCAAAATTTTTAGCGGAAAAGCAGATGTCACAATGGCCATAAATGGAGCTATTGCTGGTTTAGTTGCAATAACTGCAGCACCAGACACGCCAACCGGCGGTCTAGCCACATTAATAGGCTTAATAGGTGGTGTAATTGTTTATTTCTCCGTTGTTATTTTAGATACAAAACTAAAAATAGATGATCCTGTGGGGGCTATATCTGCTCACGGAACAGTTGGAATATGGGGAATCATGGCAACACCATTATCTGGTGCAGGCGCTTTTGGAACTCAATTCATCGGTGTGATCGTTATTTTCGCTTGGGTCTTTGTGACAAGCTTTATCGTCCTGAAAATCATAGACAGTGTTGTTGGAATTAGAGCAACTGATAATGATGAGGAGATCGGTTTAGATAAATCTGAAATTGGTGTAGAAGCCTACCCCGATTTCAAGTAATGCTGCGTACCTTTATGCCTCAAATGGCATAGTAAAGATGGGCAATCCTGAATTGGATTGCCCCTTTTTTTGAGTTTAAAAGGAATTAATTGTTAACAAGGATGTTTACTCAGGTATAAAAATGGATATGGATATAAAACTAATTAAACCAAAAGATGCTGCGGAAATATTAATGTGCAGTGAAAGAACGCTGGAAGCTTGGAGAAGAGAGGAGAAAGGTCCTAACTATTATAAGATTGAAGGAAAGATTTTATATGAACTAGAAGAACTCTATCAATTTATTAAGGTTTCAAAGGTTTCTGTTTCTTAGTATTAGCATTGTTTAATCTCTAAAAGGTGCATTTCATGCACCTTTTTTTTCTTATTTATACTTTTTTTTATTAATTAATACTAGAAAACACTAATAAATACATTTTTAAACTATAATCTTATCGACATACGTTGGTTTCTTATTTTAATAGTAAGTATTTAGTCTATAGTGAAAGGAATAAATAATAGGAGTTTTTAATGAAATTAATTACAGCAGTTATCAAACCTTATAAGCTTGACGAAGTCAGAGAGGCTTTATCTGAAGTAGGCGTCACGGGCCTCACTATTACCGATGTTAAAGGTTTCGGGCGACAAAAAGGTCACACCGAACTATACAGAGGTTCTGAATACGTCGTAGATTTTTTACCAAAAACTAAGATAGAGGTTGCAGTTAGTGATGATAATACTGACAAAGTAATAGATGCTATATCGCAAGTTTCGAATACTGGAAAGATAGGAGATGGAAAAATATTTGTATCTTCTCTTGAGCAAGTTGTGAGGATTAGAACCGGAGAGCTTAATGAAGATGCCTTATAAACTATAGGTGATCTCATGATAAAAAAACTTTTTCTTTTTAGTGCTTTAATTTTTTCTTTTACTATTTCAGCAGATGAATTGAATTCAGGAGATACTGCCTGGATACTTACTTCAACTGCATTAGTGTTGTTTATGACACTACCGGGACTGTCACTTTTTTATGCGGGACTAGTGAGAAGTAAAAATGCGATATCAGTTCTAATGCAATGTTTCGCTATAGCTTGTATCGTCTCCGTCGCTTGGGTTGTCTACGGATACAGTCTTGCCTTTACGGAGGGTAATGCCTTTATTGGAGGTACCAGTGCATTTTTTTTAAATGGCATTGGTAGAGATACTTTAGCTCCTGGCACTACCATGCCTCATTCTCTGTTTGTCATTTTTCAAATGACTTTTGCCATCATTACTCCAGCTTTAGTTGTTGGAGCATTTGCAGAAAGAATGAAATTCGGCGCAATGTGCTTATTTTCTCTGCTTTGGTTTACAGCAGTTTATCTGCCTGCTTGCCATATGATATGGGGAGGAGGTTACCTAGCCGATGTTAAGGATTTTGCCGGCGGTCTTGTTGTTCATTTAACATGTGGAGTTGGTGCTTTAGTTATAGCTATCGTATTAGGTCCAAGAAAAGGCTTCCCTTCAACAGCTATGCCACCTCATAACAGAACAATGGTAGTAACTGGAGCTGCCATGCTTTGGGTTGGTTGGTTTGGTTTCAATGCTGGAAGTTCTTGGGCTGCTGATGGTCTTGCAGGCATGGCTATGCTTGTAACGCATATAAGCGCTGCTACGGGAGCCTTAACTTGGATGGCTATTGAATGGATTAAAGGAGGTAAGCCTACCATTGTTGGCATAGCCACTGGTATGGTTGCAGGTTTAGCTACCATTACACCTGCATCAGGTAGCGTTGGACCAGAAGGTGCATTATTGATCGGTCTAATGGCAGGTTCAATTTGCTTCTATGCTACTCAAGCTGTGAAGGGTGTATTTGGAGTAGATGATTCCTTAGATGTATTTCCTGTTCATGGTGTGGGGGGAATAATTGGTATTATTATGGTAAGTTTTCTTGGCGTCCAGGGAGGTTTTCTTGGTTCTAGTGCCGGTGAAGAATGGATTCCTGCGGAACAGTTTCTTATTCAGTTGAAAGGAATTGCTGTTATAGGCTTATGGACAGCTGTTGCTTCGTGGGTAATTCTTAGATTAATTGGTTCTTTTACTTCCTTAAGAGTTAGTGAAGAAGAAGAATATGAAGGTTTGGACGTTACTGAACATGAAGAAAGAAGTTACGACCTAACTTGAGTTATAACTTATCAAAAAAAACCGGCTATTTAGCCGGTTTTTTTCTCTCTTAATAAACTATCATATATGAGTGGAAAAGAGATTAATTGTTTCGCTTATGGGACCAACAGGAGTAGGGAAAACCGATTTAGCAATAGAGTTGTATAAGGACTTAGATATCAATATTATTAGTGTTGATTCTGTGCAGATTTATAAACATTTGAATATAGGGAGCGGAAAACCATCATCAAAAGTTCTAGAAAAATATCCCCATGACTTAATTGATATCTTAAACCCACATGAAAGTTATTCCACTTCTCAATTTCAATATGATGTCATCGACTCAGTAAGAAATGCATTTCGAACCAAGAGAATCCCTTTACTCGTTGGCGGAACAATGATGTATTTTCACCACTTAGTTAATGGTATTTCAAGATTGCCTTCAGTAGATGGCCAAATAAGACTTAGAGTTCAAGGGGAGTTTGAAGAGAAAGGGGTACATGAAATGTATAGATATTTACAAAAAATAGATAAAAATTCCTCTAAAAAAATTCATCAAAATGATACCCAAAGAATTAAAAGAGCTATTGAGGTTTTTTTAGCAACGGGTAAAGAACTTTCTAAATGGCAGGCTGAAAATAAAAAAGAAATCAATCAAGTAATAAGTGAATCTAATTTAATTCAAATTGCCATCAAGCCTCAAGATAAAGATATACATCGAGAAATTATTGCAAAAAGATTCAAAAGAATGATTGATGTTGGATTGATTGAAGAGGTGGAAGGCATTCTTGAGCGCAAAGGAATGAGTGCAAATTCTCAATCAATGAAAAGTGTAGGATATCGTCAGGTATGTGAATATTTAGAAGGAGATTACAGTCTTGATGATATGATTTATAGAGGTATTAACTCAACAAGACAACTAGCTAAAAGACAAATGACATGGATGAGAAGCTGGGACAATATAATTTTTCTAGAGAATAATTCTTCTCTCTTTAGTTCGGTAAAGGATTTAATTTTAAAAAATTCATGAATATAGAAGAAACGTCACCTCAATCCATACTTGTGCACGTAGAAAGGTTTTCTTTAAGTAAAGATTTACAATTAGAAGCCAAAGAAGAGTTTAAAGAACTATGTATGTCTTCAGGTGCAGGTGTTTGTGCGGAGGTATCATGTAAGATTGATAGACCTTCTCCCAATTATTTTGTAAAACTCGGAAAACTCAATGAAATTAAGGAGCTAGTAAAACTAAGTAAATGCGGATTAGTTATTTTTAATAATGATCTATCTCCCTCTCAAGAAAGAAATTTAGAAAAATATCTTGGAACTCGAGTTTTGGATCGTACATCATTAATTCTTGATATCTTCGCAACAAGAGCAAAAAGCCATATTGGAAAGCTGCAAGTTGAATTAGCTCAACTAACCCATCTTTCTACTAGACTGGTTAGAGGATGGAGTCATCTTGAAAGACAAAAGGGGGGTATAGGGTTAAGAGGTCCAGGTGAAACGCAATTAGAAACTGACAGAAGACTCATAGGCCATAGAATAAAAAGTTTAAAGAAGAGATTAGATAAGGCACATAATCAGAAAGAAATAAATCGTTACGCTAGAAGCAAAGGTAAAGAAATGGTCGTTGCACTCGTGGGATATACAAATGCGGGCAAAACTACTTTATTTAATCATCTTACTCAAAATAATCTTTATGCTGCTGACAAACCTTTTGCAACCCTAGACTCTGTTACCAGAAAGAATAGTAAACAAGAGCTGCAGCATATTTTATTCTCTGATACCGTTGGGTTTATTTCCAATCTTCCAACACAACTCATTGAATCATTTAAAGCAACGCTGGATGATTTAAGTTCAGCAGATCTTTTACTGCATGTTGTAGATATATCAGATAAAGATCATAGATTTAAAGTGAAAGAAGTAGAGAAAATTTTAAAAGATTTAGGCTTATCGGATAAGCTTTTAATAAGAGTAAATAATAAGACTGATAAACTAAATGTATCCTCTCTTGAAGAGATATCACAAGAAAGTTCTGATCAGGTTTGGATATCATCAAAAGTACAAAAAGGCTTCGCAAGTTTATATGATGCTATCAATACCAAGCTTAAAGGTAAGACAACTACTAATTGGGTCAGCTTAACAAGTGACTTAGGATGGTTGAGATCTGAGCTTTATTCATCTGGAAGTGTGCTAGAAGAGAGAATATCTAACGAAGGTCTGATAGAATTACACCTTGAAAATTTTCAAAATGACCTCATTAAGTTATTAGAAGTTGAAGGTTTCGACTTAATCAAAGAAAAACAAACACAGGAAGCAATATAAATGTCTTGGAATGGAAATGATAATAAAGATCCTTGGGGAAGAAATGATACTCCTCCGGAGATCGACGAAGTAATTAAAAAAGTCAGACAAAGAATAGAATCTATTTTCGGAGGAGGATCTTCAGGTGACTCTTCAGGTGGTGGTGGTTTCAGCCTTAAAAGCTTACCTTTAATTTTTGGCGTATTAGTCCTGTTATGGGTAGGAGCTGGAATATATCAGGTTGAGCAGGCAGAGAGGTCAGTAGTACTTAGGCTCGGTAAATTTGAAGAAATCAAAGGCCCGGGCTTAAGATGGAATCCTCCCATCATTGACGCTTGGGAGATTGTTGATGTAGTGAGAGTTAGGCCACATAGACACGATGCTTTGATGCTTACTAAAGATGAAAATATTGTTGATGTGACAGTTTCAATTCAATATCAAATTGCAGATCCGCAAAAATATGTTCTAGATATTAGAGACGCCGATGCTAGTTTAGTTCAAGCCACTGAAAGTGCGTTAAGGCATGTTGTAGGCGGTTCAATTATGGATGATGCTCTTACAACGGGTCGTGAGGTCATCGCCCAAGATGTTAAATCTAGGTTACAACGTTACTTAAATAAATATAACACTGGTTTGGAAGTTGTAATTGTGAACATCGAAGACTCTTCACCTCCAAATCAAGTACAAGAAGCCTTTGATGATGTTATCAAGGCAAGAGAAGACGAAGTTAGAGCTAGAAATGAAGCCGAAACTTATGCCAATGGCTTGGTACCAGAAGCCAGAGGACAAGCTCAGAGGATGTTACAAGATGCTGAGGCTTATAAAGAGCAAGTTATATCCGAAGCTGAAGGTGATGCAACTCGTTTTAATCTTCTTTTATCGGAATATCAAAAGGCCCCAGATGTAACTCGTAACCGTTTATATTTGGATTCTATTCAGGGAGTAATGTCCAATAGCACAAAGGTCATGATAGATGTGGAAGGTGGAAATAATATACTTTATTTACCCTTAGATAAGATTGCAGAATCAGCTCGAGGAGTTCAGGAACTTAATATGCCAAACACTGCTGGCAGTTCATCCATAAGTGATTTAACGAATCAGGTTATTGAAGAAATAAGACGAAGAAATAGACAAGAGGAACGAAGATAATGAAAACATTAAGACTTTTATTGATACCTATATTAATAGCTTTTATAGCGTTAATTTCCGCTTCAATTTTTGTTGTAAAAGAGACCGAAAGAGCCGTTAAATTAAGATTTGGAGAAGTGGTCGAAGCCGATGTAGCTCCGGGGTTACATTTCAAACTACCAATTATAAATACAGTAAGAAAATTTGATGCGAGAATACTTACTTTAGATGCGGCACCTCAAAGCTATTTGACATCTGAAAAGAAAGCTTTAACCGTCGATTCATTTGTTAAATGGAGAGTAAGCGACGTTGAAAAGTATTTCACTACAACAGGTGGTGATGAAGAAAGACTGAGGAGGCTTTTGATTCAAAGGGTCGATGCTGGTTTAAGAAATGAATTTGGTGTAAGAACAGTTAATGAAGTCGTTTCTGGAGAAAGAGATGAACTCATGGATAAACTTACACTTCAACTAGATAATATCGCAGTTGAAGAGTTGGGTGTAGAGGTAATAGATTTGAGAGTCAAAAAGATAGATCTACCTCCAGAAGTAAGTGAGTCAGTTTATAACCGAATGAGAACAGAGAGAGAAAGGCTAGCGAAAGAACTTAGAGCACAAGGCAACGAGGTTGCTGAAAAGATTAGAGCAACAGCTGATAAAGAAAAAACGATCATTCTTGCCGATGCTTATAGACAAGCAGAAGAAACAAAAGGAAACGGAGATGCAACAGCAGCGGCAACCTATGCTAATGCTTATTCTAAAGATCCTGAATTCTATGATTTCACTAGGAGTTTAAAAGCTTATCAATCAACTTTCGGAAGTAAGTCAGATATCCTTTTAATTAATCCGGACAGTGATTTCTTTAAATATCTAGATAATTCTAAAGCTACAAATTAGTAGATGAGTTCAAAAATACGCTGGAGCTTACCCGATGGCGTAGATGAACTTCTTCCACCTAAAGCAATTGAGGTGGAGATGTTGAGAAGGAAGTTAATTGATGAATATATTTCTTCCGGTTTTGAATTTATTACTCCGCCTTTATTAGAATTATCTGAATCAATAGGCGGTGAAGCTCATTACGAGATTAAATCACATGCATTTAGTTTCAAAGACAACTTAACCGGTAAAGACTTATCCATAAGGCCTGATATTTCAGAACAAGCCTCTAGAATAGATGCTTATCGAATTCAATCTAATGAAGTTGTAAAACTCTGCTATGCAGGAGAGGTGGTCAAGAGTAAGGCATCGAAGTCTTTAAGATCTAGAACAACTATACAGGTAGGCGCTGAAATATTTGGAGATTCTTCCAAAGATGCTGAATTAGAGAGTATAAATTTAATGTTAAAGAGCCTCGAGATTGCAGGTATAAAAAATATAACTCTTAGTCTTGGTCATGCTGCATTTACTTCTTCAGTCCTCGAACCTTTCAAGAAATTAGGAAAAGAAATTTTTGCAGACATAGAAATAGCACTTTCTAAAAAATCTAAATCTGACTTAGATAAAATAATTCCAGATTCTTATGAAAATAAACAATCTTTAACAACTCTGTGTGATATGTATGGTGAGATTGACATAATTCAGTCCGCAAAAGAAAGTTTTTCTTACCTTGAGACAACTCAAAATTTTATGGATGATCTTGAAGGTTTGGCAGACAAGCTAATAAATAAATCAGGATTGATTTTACATATTGACTTAGGCGAGGTTCAAGGATTCAAATATCATAATGGAGTTGTTTTTTCGGCGTACGCCGATTCAGCAGGTTATGTCCTTGCAAAAGGCGGAAGATACGATGGTCTCAGAAAACAATCAGATCGCGACAGACCGGCTGTAGGATTTGATCTAGATTTAGTATCAGTTTCTAATTTATAGGAATATAAATATGAATTTAAATATTTCTTTACTCGGTCTTCAGTGGGGTGACGAAGGAAAAGGCAAGGTAGTGGATAACCTGGCAAATGATCTAGATGCCGCCGTAAGGTATCAAGGCGGTCACAACGCCGGTCATACGTTAATAGTGAATGGAAAAAAAATAGTTTTTCATTTGTTACCTTCAGCAATATGTCATGAAAATATAAAATGTTTTATTGCCAGAGGAGTTGTTGTAAGTCTAGATGCTTTATTCTCAGAGCTAGCTGAAGCTAATGAAGTCCTGGGAGATATTGAAGACAGACTACTAATAAGTTCAGCTTGCAGCCTTATTCAACCTTATCACATAAAGTTAGATCAACTTAGAGAGCAGTCTACTAATCTTACAAAAATAGGAACTACAGGAAGAGGAATAGGGACATCTTATGAAGATAAAGTCGGAAGAAGATCAGTACGAATTTCAGACCTATATAACGAAAAAAAATTAAATGATAAGTTGATGCAAGCTTTAGATTTTTATAATTCAGTTTTCGAACATTCATTTGGTGCCTCTAAAATCGATCTAAATGAATTGGTAGATTTGAATTTAAAACAAGCTGAACAACTAAAACCCTATGTTGGAAATGTAATAGAAGAAATTAGAGGACTACAAAAATCGAAAAAGAAAATACTCTATGAAGGCGCTCAAGGTGCTTTATTAGATGTAAGCCTTGGAACTTATCCGTATGTAACATCAAGTAACTTAATTGGGGGTGTTCCAGCTGGTGCAGGAATAAGTCCATCTGATATTGATTACACGATAGGAATTACTAAAGCCTATACTACAAGAGTTGGTGAAGGACCGTTTCCTACTGAGTTATTTGATGAGATGGGAACTTACTTAGCTGAAACGGGTGGTGAGGTTGGAGCTACTACTGGAAGACCGAGGAGATGTGGATGGTTAGATGGTTTCCTTCTAAAAAATATGGTTCAAGTCAGTGGTGTAGACGGACTCTGCTTAACTAAAATAGATGTTTTGGACGGTTTAGAAAAAATAAAGATATGTACTGAGTATTCTAGTGAACTTACCGAAGCTGAAATGATAGAAACTATGGATCTAGAGCTTGCAAAGCCAGAATATCTCGAGATGCCAGGCTGGTCTAAACCCACAGCAGGACAAACCTCATATACAGAGCTCGATGATAATGCTAAATCTTTTGTTGAGAAAATAGAAGAAATTTCAGGGGTTCCTGTTATTATGATCTCAACTGGCCCGAAGCGAGAAGATACGATCATTAGAAAAGATATATAAGAAATGCGATACCTCTTTTTACTTATTTTAACCTTTCCTTTATTAATCCAATCCGCTGATCTGGAGTTCAAAGAAGGCGATGAATTTATCGCAAATAAATTCGAAACCATTGCCTTATTTTTCTATAAATCAGATGCTACCAGAGTAGAAATCGCAAGAGATTTATCCTTCTCTATTCACGACTTTATGACTTATGGCGCAGTAGATCAGAGGGATATTTATAAAATCAAACGAGGCGAAACTTTCATACTAAAAGATAGTTATAGAGATGGTGAAATCTTTGAGGTTAATCTAAAAAGTTCGCGTACTTCCAGAGAAAAATATTTCGTTCTTTCTGAAGATTTAAAGAATTCATCCATCACTCTGGTTACAGAAGAGTCTTAATTTCCATGAAAAGCTATTTCAAAATAGCTGCTATGGGTATTTTGCTGATAGTCTCACTTATCTTTGCTCTATATCTTGCTGTCTTTTTTGATTTTTTTGGTAAGCCCCAAGATAAGGGCCAAATTGAAGAATTTAATGCCCCCTTTTTGAGCCCTATTGACAAAGAATTGAGCGAAAAAACAATCCTATTTGGAGATTTACATGTACATACGACCTATTCCCTCGATGCTTTTATAGGGAATTTGCCTATTCTAGAAGGAGAGGGAACTCATCCAGCTGCAGATGCATGTAACTATGCAAGATTTTGTGCAAATTTAGATTTCTTTTCTATAAATGACCATGCTGAATTTTTAACAAGAAGGGAATGGACAGACACAATAAAGTCTTTAAGAGACTGTTCAAGAATATCTAATGAGTCGGATGAAACTTCTATCATACCCTTTCTTGGCTGGGAGTGGACTCAGACAAGCTTAGATATAGAGAAACATTATGGACATAAGAACGTAATACTAAAATCTCTTCATGATAATATCCCTGAAAGACCTATTGGAGCACCCGATCATAAGTTTTTTAAGAGCATAGTAGATGCTCCAGCTTATGCATTATTCGGAGCCATGCTTTATGACTATAAAAATACTTCTTATTATTTGAACTATAGGCAAAGACAGTTGCTTATAAAGAACCTTGAATATTGTGACAATTCGACTCACGTAAAAGACCTCCCGCTTGACTGTTTGGAGAGAGCAGAGAGACCTTCTGATTTATATAGAAAATTAGATGAGTGGGGGGTAGATTCTTTAGTTATTCCTCATGGATCTGCTTGGGGAAATACTTCTCCGCCCATGGCAACATGGAAAAATCAATTAAATATCGCAGACCATAGTCCTAGATATCAAAAATTAATAGAAGTTTTTTCAGGTCATGGAAATACAGAAGAATATCGATCCTGGGAAGCTTTCAAGATATTAGATGGAGAATATGTTTGTCCAGCCCCTACAGAAAATTATATTCCTGATTGTTTTCAGGCCGGTGAAATAATCAAAGAAAGATGTAGGATTTCAGCGGGAAGTGAAGAACTATGTAATCAAAGGGCGAAAGAGGCTAGAGATAACTTCACTAGAGCTAATCCTTATGGGCTATTGAGCATACCTAATCCAAGGCCAGAAGAATGGTTAGACAGTGGTCAATGCAAAGATTGTTACTTACCAGCTTTTGACTATAGACCAAAATCTTCAGTGCAATATGCTTTAGCTTTAAGAGATTTCTCCATAGGAAAAACTGAACCTTATAGATTTGGTTTTATTGGGTCTAGTGATAATCACTCTTCGAGGCCTGGAACAGGTTATAAGGAAATTGATAGGATAAGAAATACTGATTCTAAATATAAGTCATCAAATCAAGTCATGAATTTGAGTCAACTTTCGCAAGACTATGCTATTCCAAGATCTCAAGAAATTAACTTGGAGCAAATGATTGATAGGATGAAACCAAGTCAGGGAGAAAGAATAGCCTCATTTCTTTACACAGGCGGTTTGATAGCAAGTCATGTATTAGAAAAAAATAGAAACTCTATATGGAATTCTTTAAATAATAGAGAAGTATATGCAACGAGCGGAGAGAGAATTTTATTATGGTTTGATGTGACTAACCACCCATCCGGAGAGTTAATGCCTATGGGTAGTGAATTCTCTATGCAAGAAAATCCAAAGTTCAAAGTAAGAGTATTAGGTTCTCAAAAACAGGCCCCTGGGTGTAGTTCGGAGAATGAGATAACTAAAAAATACCTAGACAAGCTATGTAATGGAGAATGTTTCAATCCTACTGACGAGAGGAATAATATCTCCAGAATAGAAATTATAAGAATAAGACCCCAAACCTATTCTGACGAACCTATAGAAACTTTAATTGAAGATACTTGGAAGATTTTTGAATGCGAACCTTCGCAAGAAGGTTGCATAGTAGAGTTTGAAGATCCTAATTTTATCGATGCTAATAGAGAAGTTATCTACTATGTCAGAGCTATTCAAGAACCCTCGCTAGCAATTGGAGCGGCAAATTTAGCTTGTGAATTTGATGATGGTAAGTGTAAGAAAGTTAAACTTTGTGGAGATGCAAAAGGGCAGGGAGAGGGCGATTGTTTATCCGAAAACGAAGAGAGAGCTTGGTCATCTCCTATATTTATTAAATATTCTCAGAGTTAGATTTATACATCTTATCTAATATTGCATTTACATACTTATATCCATCAACAGCGCCATACTTTTTGGTTAATCTTATGCTTTCTTTAATTACGATCGGGGCATCTGTTTTTGTGTATAACATCTCATAGGCAGCTAATCTCAAAGTATTCCGCTCTATCGGATCAAGGGAAGAAAGTTTTCTTTCCATAAAGCTTGATAGAGAGATATCTATCTTATCTTTAAATTTCATAACACCTTCAAGAAGATCCTTATAATGTGGATATCTACTTTGAAGAGATAAATCTTTTAAGAGTTCTTTAATGTCTGAGCCGGAGAGTTCTATCTCATAGAGACTTTGTATTACTTTATCTCTCGATCTTACGGGCGAAGTGTCTTTTTTGGATTTCATGGATCAAGAGAGGGAATCCACCATATTTAATGCAGTTAGTGCAAATTCTTTTCCCTTATTCATTTTGTTTGGGTCAGACCTTTCTTCAGCCTGCTCAATTGTATTAGTAGTTAGGACTCCACATATCACAGGAATGCGGGTCTTAAGCGCAACATCCTGAAGACCTTCAAGACATGAACTGGATATAAAATCAAAATGAGGAGTATCACCTCTTATAATCGCTCCTAACGCTATAACTGACAATATGCCTTCTTTTTCTGCCATAAATTGAGTCGCCAGTGGCAACTCAAATGCTCCTGGTACTTCTTTAAGGTATATATTAGCTTCATCTACGCCTTGGCTTATAAGCTCTTTTTTAGCTTCTTTTAATAAATTTTGAACTATAGAGGGATTCCATGAGGTGAAGACAATTCCGTATTGTCCTTGTTGAGCTTTCATTGATGTATCTTTAATTTTAAGACCTTTCATTATGTTAATTTATAAATTCAGTTATCTCTAAATCAAACCCTGTGAGAGGGTATTTTAAGGAGGCGCCCAGTAGTCTAATCTTAGTTACACCTAGATCTTTTAATATCTGAGCTCCAACACCAACAATTCTAGTATCTGGACCTTCATTCTTTGTTTTGGGTTTTCTGCCTTTTAGAAATGAAATGTTAGAGAGAAGTTCTTCAGAGCTCTCTGAGTGAGATAAAAGAAGTATTACGCCTTTTCCTTCTTCATCAATTTTTTTCATTGCTTGAGAAAAAGATAATCTACTGCCAAATTTATTAATACCCATAATGTCCTGAAGAGTATTATTCTGTTGAACTCTAACTAACACTTCGTCAGTGCTTTTAATTTTATTCTTTACCAAGGCAATGTGCATATCTCCATTGATGGTATCTTCGTAAGCATGTAAAGAAAATTTACCATACTCAGACTCAATATCCGTTTTATCAACTAGCTTGATGCTCTTTTCGCTGATATTCCTATAATGAATGAGATCGGCAATTGTTCCAATTTTCAGGTTATGTTTTTCTGCAAACACCTCTAAGTCAGCTCTCCTTGCCATAGTCCCATCATCATTCATAATCTCTACAATTACAGCAGATGGATCTAACCCAGCTAATTTAGCAAGATCTGTACCAGCTTCTGTGTGACCTGCTCTTGTCAGAACACCACCTTCCTGAGCTTTAATTGGAAAAACATGTCCAGGCTGGACTATATCATCGGCTTTGGCTTTTTTATTTACAGCAGCTTTTATTGTTGTTGCTCTATCTGCAGCTGAGATACCAGTTGTTACACCTTCTGCAGCTTCAATGGAAGTAGTAAAGGCAGTCCCTAATTCTGTACCATTATTTTTTACCATTTGTTCAAGACCTAGTCTTTTACATCTGTCCTCATTGATTGCCAAACAAATTAAACCTCTCGCATGGATTGCCATGAAGTTGATTGCATCTGCATCAACTTTTTCTGCAGCAAGTACCAGATCGCCTTCATTCTCTCTATCTTCGTCATCCATAAGAATAACCATCTTCCCCAAAGAGATGTCTTCAATAATTTCTTGTATGCTATTTAGCTTCATTATTCTTATTTTGGGGTAAGCGTAATCTTCAAATCTTCGCCTAAATTTTCCATATCCCCAATTGTGTAACCTATTGTACTCAGTTTTTGATTGTTCTGACCGAATTTAGAAAAGGTATTTCTACCCTTCCCCAGCAGTTTTGGTGCATGATAAAGGATTAATTCATCAATCAATTCTTGGGCCAGAAGCGCGTCTAGAAGTATTGATCCCGACTCAACCATAAGAGTATTGATAGATTTTTCTTCCGCCAAGTAACTCATTATGTTATTCAAATCCGCCAAATCATTTTTTGACATAATACAAATTTCACTACTTTTAGATTTAATCTTTGAATGTTTAGTTGTGAACACTAGTGTCTCTGCTTTCGAGGAAAAAATATTCTCCTCCCCATTTAGGTAATTATTTCTATCAATCACTACCCTAAGTGGTTGTTTTACATCGTTGATGTCATATCCCGAGTCTCTGGAAGTAAGAGAAGGATTATCTTTCAAAATAGTTCCTGTTCCTGTCAAGATAGCTTCATTAGAAGCTCTAAGTTTATGGACATCTTTCCGGGATATCTCAGAAGTAATCCATTTACTCTTACCAGAATTTAAAGCTATCCCTCCGTCAAGACCAACTGCCATTTTAGCTGTTATAAATGGTCTATTTTTTTCTAACCTAGAAAAGAATCCTCTGTTGAGTTCACGTGCTTCATCTCTTAGAAGACCTTCAATAATTTCTATATCTTTTTCTTTTTTTGCAAACCCATCCTGTGAAATATCTTCAGAGGCAATATAAACTTTCTTAATTCCATGTCGTTTTATAGATTCAGAACAGGGCGGAGTTCTTCCTGTAGTAGAGCAAGGCTCTAATGTTACAAACATTTCAGAATTCTCTAGAGCTGATTCTGCACTTGAGCCTAGATTTTCAAAAACATTCTGAATAGCATTGACTTCTGCATGTCCTTCTCCAGCTTTTTGATGCCATCCTCTGCCGATGACTTTGTTATCCAGAGTAATAACACAACCCACCATCGGATTAGGTCTCGTAGTTAAAAGACCTTTTTTAGCGAGAGATAGAGCTTCGCGCATGTGCTCTGATGGGGACGTCATAATTAATCGCTAGTTAATTTCTCAACCTCTTCTGAAAATTCATTGATGTCTTCAAATCTTCTGTATACAGAAGCAAACCTTATGAAGGCAACTTCATCTATTTTTCTAAGGTTTTGCATTACAACTTCTCCGATTAGTCTCGAGGGTATTTCTCTTTCCCCGGAAGATCGAATATCTTTCTTTATATCTTCGA
>CABYSI010000009.1:0-52205 GCA_902521635.1 uncultured SAR86 cluster bacterium
TATTGATGATTCTTTAGATGAGGCCAATGAAACAGTTATTGTTACTTTATCAAATCCGAGTAATGCAACCCTAGGCAGTGATAAAGTTCATACTTATACCATCACTGATAATGACAGCGCACCAGTAGTAGACTTCAATACTACTAGCTCAAGTGGAGCAGAATCAGTTTCTTCTAAAGCCATTACGGTCGATTTATCTGCAGCATCCAGTCAAAACGTGACAGTGGATTATGCAGTTACAGGAACTGCAACTGGATCTGGCACTGATTACACACTTGCGAATGGGACCTTAACTATCAATTCAGGAACATCTAATGGAACAATTACTATCGCAAGCATTGTTAATGACACTTTAGATGAAGACAACGAGACCGTTATTTTGACTTTATCCAATCCAAGCAATGCAACTTTGGGTACTGATAGTGTTCATACTTACACCATCGCTGATAATGATGATGCTCCCGTGGTTGATTTCAACACCACAAGCTCATCTGGAGCTGAGTCAGTTTCCTCTAAAGCCATTACGGTAGATTTATCTGCTGTTTCTGCAAAAGCCGTAACTGTTAATTATGCTTTGACTGGAACAGCAACAGGCTCAGGCACTGATTACACTCTTGGGAGTGGGACACTTTCAATTAATGCTGGGTCCTCAACTGGCACAATAACAATTGCTAGTATAGTTGATGACTCAATAGATGAAGCAGATGAAACTGTTGTTTTGACACTATCTAACCCAAGCAATGCAACTTTGGGTACTGATAGTGTTCATACTTACACTATCACTGATAATGACAATACTCCAACCATTGACTTCAATTCTACCAGCTCAAGTGGAGCAGAATCTGTATCTTCCCAAGCCATCACGGTTGATTTATCTGCAGCTTCTAGCGAGACCGTTACGGTTGATTACGCTATAACGGGATCAGCTACTGGAACAGGAACGGACTATACGCTTACCAATGGAACCTTAAGTATAGTTGCTGGCTCCACAACAGGTACTATAACGATTGAAAATATTGTCGATGATTCTGCGGACGAACCAGATGAAACGGTAATCATAACTTTATCAAGTCCCAGTAATGCTAGTTTAGGTAGTGATGATGTTCATACTTATACAATTGCTGACGATGATGGTTTGCCTACAATCGACTTTAATTCCGTAAGTTCTAATGGTGCAGAGGATATATCATCAATAGCTTTAACTGTTGATTTATCTGCAGCTTCAAGTAATGACATTACTGTGGATTATGCTGTCACAGGAACAGCTACAGGCTCGGGCACAGACTATACGCTTACCAATGGAACTCTTACCATAAGTGCTGGTGTAACTTCTGGAACAATCACAATAGCTGGGATTGTTGATGATGACTTGGACGAAGCTAATGAGACGGTAATCATTACTTTGTCTAACCCGAACAATGCTATTGTTGGAAACGATAGTGTTCATACCTATACCATCAACGATAATGATGGTACTCCCACAGTAGCATTTTCTACTACATCTTCAACTGATTCTGAATCAGTCGCCACAAGATCAATATTTGTTGGGATTCCCTTTGCAACTTCTACAACAATTCAAGTTGATTATGGAGTTACAGGAGGTACTGCTGGATCAGGCACTGACTTCTCATTGTCATCTGGTAGTGTGACCATTGAGGAGGGAGCAACAACCGGAACAATACTCATTCCATCTATCGTTGATGATTCAGCAGATGAAGCTGATGAAACAATAATCATCACTTTATCTAACCCAACCGGCGCAACTCTTGGCAGTGATATTGTTCATACTGCCGTCATTGCCGACAATGATAGCCCACCAGTTATCGATTTTAATTCGACAAGCTCAAATGGTGCTGAGTCAGTCTCGTCTGCAGGTTTAACTATCGATTTATCAGAAGCATCAAATCAAAACGTGACAGTTGATTATTCAATTTCTGGAACTGCAACTGGATCAGGAGAAGATTACACACTTGGCGCTGGAAAATTAACAATTAACGCGGGTGAAACAAGTGGCACGATTACCATTGCGAGTATTATTGATGATCAAATAGATGAACCCGATGAAACGGTTATTATTACTTTATCTAATCCGGTAAATGCAACACTAGGTTCTGACATTCTTCACACCTTTACGATAAATGATAATGATTCTACTGCAGTCATTAACTTTAGTACTTCAACATCTAACGGTAACGAATCTATAGATTCTGCTGCTTTAACGCTAGATTTATCTGTTGCGCCGGTTCAAAACGTGACAGTTGATTACATAGTTACAGGAACTGCAACTGGCTCTGGAACTGATTACACTTTAGCTGACGGAACACTCGCAATAAGCGCTGGTGAAACAACTGCCACTATTACAATCACTAATATTGTTGATGACATACTAGATGAAGAGAATGAGACTGTCATAGTCACCTTATCAAACCCAATTAATGCAATCCTAGGATCTGATAATGTCCATACTTTCATCATTAATGATGATGATAACTTTCCTTTCATAGATTTTAATGCTTCTAGCTCCAAAAGCGATGAGCCTTCTCCTTCAATAAGCTTTACGGTCGACCTATCTGAAATATCTGGCAGAGAAATATCAGTGGATTACCAATTGACAGGTACTGCGACCGGTTCAGGTGTAGATTATGATTTAGAGAACGGTACTCTAATAATAGAGTCTGGAGCAAACACTGGCTTCATAACAATTCCAAATATTATTGATGATGACCTTGCTGAGGAAGACGAGACAATTATTGTGACTTTATCCAATCCAACCAATGCAACTCTAGGTGATGATCATATTCATACTCATACCATATCAGCAAATGATGATGATAAAAGACCGATACTAATAGCAACAAACCCTCAAGATGACAGCACAAGGGTCCCAGTAGATAGCGATGTCATTTTGACGTTTGACAAAGCTGTGAATTGTGAACCAGGTTTCATTAATATTGAATCAGAGGATAGTTCTTATTTTGAATTCAGTATACCAAATGAGGCTGTGACAGGTTGTGGGACAGAAATCATAACGATTAATCTACCCACGGATCTTGAGTATGAAACCGAATATCACGTATTGATTGAAAACAATGTATTCGAAGACAATTTTGACAATTCTTTTCAAGGCATTAGTGATAAAGAAGAGTTTAATTTTAAAACTCCTATTCTATTAACTGATCCTACTCTAAAGCAGCCTGTAATTGACAATGCAAAAGCCATGATGCAGATTGCAACCCGATGGGTCGATCAAAATGTTAATGTAATTTCTAAACGTATGAAGACCTCAGCGCAACAAGGTTTGAATCGCTTGAAGGTTAATTTCAATAATAGTGTTATCGATTCAATTAAGAACATTGGCATAACTAAGTCTGATGATAATTATGCTGAACAGCCAATCTTAGAGTTATGTACTATCAATTCTAGTGGACCTAAAACCGATCCATCTTTGAAGATAAAAGTCCATTTATCCAAAAGTTCATCTGAAGACATTGCCCTAGACTTTAATATTGCTGGTCTATCAAGTACAGAAAACTTCTCATTTGGTGAAGGTGTATTAAATATAGAGGCTGGGCTCAAATCTGCGATCATTATAATAGACGGTATTCCACTGGAAAGATTTGGTTTTACACCAGGGGATAAGGAAATTATTGTAACTCTTTTAGAGTCTTCAAATGCACAATTAGGTAAGAATTTGGTTTACACCCACACACTCACAGACGATTTGAAGGTGTGGACTGACCCCAACATAAATTATTTCTGTATAACAGAATTTGATAATCCTAAATCATCAGTACCTATCATTACGAAATCCTCTTACCACTCTTATTCACTAGTTACTAACCCTCAATACTATAATCAAGATATAGGCTTTTCAGATACTAATCCTAATAATCAAACTTCTGATATATATAACGATCGAGAACAAACTGATAGTTCTCAAGATTTAGATCAAATAAAGTCAACTGTCAAAGAATGGGCATCAGATCCCTTGACAGTTACGGCTGATGGAGAACTTAGGGAACTGCTTGGAGATTGGTCAGTATGGATTGATGGTGAATTTGGAGAATTTACTCTCCGCAAAAACAAAAATAGTACAAGAATTCTGGATGAAAGATCTTTTCATGTAGGAATTGATAGATTAAATAATGATGGAAATTTATTTGGTTTTGCCTTTGGCTTAGGAGAGGCTAAACCAATAAACAGAAACAACGAATCTCATATAGAGTCTAGGAACTATAGCTTTTCAACATATGGAAAATTCGATGATAGAAATAATGCACTACAATTTATTTTAGGGATTAGTAGATTAGAATTTGACTCAGATCGATTAGATGGTGAAGAACTTCTAAAGGGTCAACGAGAGGCCAATCAGATATTTGGATCTCTTGCGTTTGTGCGATCATTCAGCAGTGAGTCAAGCAATTGGCAAATTTCACCCTATATTAGATTAGATGCCTCATATACTGAGTTTAATAAATTTAGTGAAATAGGAGGTGAGGCTGCATTAACTTTCGATGAACTAACACTATCAAATGTTAAGGCTTCAATTGGAACTGATATTAGCTATCTATTTGTGGGATCAAAATATAATGTAATGCCATATTTGACTCTAGAATATGGCTTGGATTACTCTGAAACCTCTAGCCAGAATATGCACTATAACGTTGAAGGGCCCAATATAAATTACGTATTGTTACTGGATAATGGAGTGAAAACTCATAATTGGGAGGTTGACTTAGGATTGATACTTGAAATTTCTACTGATATGACAACTAACTTAGGTTGTAGATGGCAAGGTAGATCTAGTTACTTTTCTGATTATTCAAGTATCTCTAATAACGATCTCTCTTCATCAGATATTTGTTTTCTTGAGCTAATGTTGAGTATTTAACTGCACAATTAGGTTTTCAATTTTTTCATAAAATGACGAAGATAATTATTGGTGATAATCTCTATTCTTAAAATTGGATCACACTAGGAGAATCGTATGAAAAATTATTTAATAAAATTAATCTTTTTAGCTTTACTTTTATCGCCCAACCTTAAGGCAGCTACCGTCAGCTGTAATTTTATGTCGGGCGAGGCTTACTCTATTTCTTCTGGAGCCTGGATTGGTACTGCTGGCTATGAAGATATATGGGATATCTTTGGTGATGGTTTATCCCTACCTATGGAAAATTCACTTTTAGCCAATCTGGACACACAGGAAATTTTTAGAGCAGGTGAAACTGACAAAGGAACAGTTTATCTCGTCGGGGGAGACATGGGTGTTGAAGGTAGACTCAGCACAATTGATGATGGAATGTTGATTATATATTCTGGTTTCTGTTCTATTGGCTTTGGTTAATAGGACTAAAGGCTAGTTGAAGAGATTAATATTAAGTAGAAAGGGGTTTGACTCAAAGGCAGGTGGTGCCGCTTCACCTATATTTAATGACGGAAGCTTCTTTTCAATACCTATCCCCCAAAATCACCCTTCACCAAAAAAGTATAAAGATCTTGATTTTAATGGCATTTCAGGTTCTAAGTTATTGAAAGAAGTTTCAGCCAAGGCAAGAGATACGGATTATTGCCATAATGACCCAATGCTAAACGAAAAAATTGGCATTTTTGGTCAAGCAAGTGCATCTCAGACTGAATTAAAGAATAATAATGTAAGTTCTGGAGACTTGTTTTTATTTTTTGGCTGGTTTAAAAACTTTTCAGCAAATGGTAGAGATTTGCATCATTTATTTGGCTGGTTGCAAATAGAGAAAATAATAGAAGGTTCAAAAGAAATTAAAAGATATCTTTGTGAGAATAATATTCAACACCCCCATGGATATGGAGATGTCTCCAGATTTTCTAATAATACAATTTACATAGCTAAGAAAAAATTAGAACTTAACAAAAGAAAAATTTTTGACAAAGGCCATGGTTTATTCAAAAGAACTCATAATGATTTAATTTTGACTGAAAAAAGTGAAACCAGATCAAGATGGAAGTTACCCTCCAAATATTTTAAAGATTCAAAAGACCTTTTTTTAAATAGAATGAAGTGGGAGAATGAGGAAGAGTCTACAGTTTTTTATAGAGGATTTGGTCAAGAATTCATTCTGGATATTGAGAAAAATCCAAATGTTATGAAATGGGCAATCAACTTAATTAAAAAACATGGATGAAAAAATTATTTCATTCTGGGGAAAATAAGATGAAAGAAATTACAGATGTTAACGCCGCAAGCTTAGAGCTACCTAAAGTTGATTGGCTTGATCGTGAGTCAAATCCTGAAAAGTTCTTTAAGGACTTATCTTACGCATTATCTGAATTTGGATTTATGGTCCTTACTAATGCGCCTGGATTATCGGACAAATTTCAAAAACGTGCGTTTCGAGAAGTGCGTCGCTTTTTTGATTCACCAATGGAATTAAAGAAAACTGCTCATATATCTAATACTCCTTATTTTCGAGGTTATAGCTTGCCTACTCCTGCTGATCGTGGCTTTGGTCAAGTTATAGAAGCTTTCCAGTATGGATTCGAACAAGAATCTCTTTGTGACTATGATGATAAATCTCAACCAATTCACCGCAGACTCTTTCGTGGACCCAACACCTGGCCAGAAGACGAATCATTACCGGGTTTTCGACCTTTAATAGATGAGCTGAATGATTGTTATCATCGCCTCACCCATGAACTTGGGGAGGCCATTGTTGAGTCTCTGGGAGAGGATGTTGAATCATTCCGAGAATATTTTGATTTCGATAATCCAGATCTGGCAGCGAGCCTTAATCATAATTACAGTATTGATGCCTTTGCCGAAAAGGATCGGGAAAATGTCAGAAAAGAGTATAAAAAATTCACAAGTGATAAAGTAGGTGCTCATATAGATGGCCCCCCATTTATAGCTCTGCTGATCAATGATCGTCCTGGACTGCAAGTTGTTGCCGGAGAAGGGCAATGGATCGATGCTCCCGTTACCTGTCAAACAACATCTGGTGATTACCATGTGCCAGTTATCCCGGGGTCAGTCATCGTAAATACTGGTGGAACTTTAATGCACCTAAGCGAAGGAAGATATTCAGCCACCTTACACCGCGTCAATACAACCTTAATACCCGAAGGAGAGACTAGAGTTTCTATGCCTTATTTTTTATTACCCAAAATGGAAGGAGATCTGATTCCTTTCGGTAAATCTGAAGCTGACTCACTAGGCGCGGCAGGCTACGAGTCCGGAAGAGACAGAGGTGCAAATGCTAGCGTAAATCGTATGGGTACCTTTCCGCAGGTAACTAGGCGTTGGTGGGCTGATGAATATGCTGAGTTACGTCAAAAGCAAAATGATGAGGTTAAGGCCGAAACACAAGCAGCCTTTAAACTTGCAAAAGAACGCGGAGAACGTTTTAAGAAACAATTAGATTAGTGATGAGACATAGATTTCAATCAGGTGATGAGGGTGTAATCGCTTACAAGTCATCCAATCCATTTGAATTCTTTCATATTTTCAATTCTAAGCCTTCTGAAGAGCAACAGATGTTCGGGTCTCTTATCTTCCCTCAGCAAAAGAAAAAAAAATATCCTCTCGTTATATGTATGCATGGCAGTATGGGTTGGAGAGGACACCATCATGAACACTCAGTAAACTTTCTCAATAATGGCTTTGCCATATTTAGAGTAAATAGTTTTGATGCTAGAGGTGTCGTGTCTATTGTTGAAGACCAAATACAAGTAACTTTAGCTACTGTTCTTACTGATTGTTTTAATGCACTGAAACTTTTATCCGATCATCCTGATATAGATTCTAATCAAATCTATATAGCCGGATGGAGTCTTGGCGGAAGCACGGCCATTTATTCAGCCTGGGAGCCTTTAGCTGAAAAATTAGCACCGACAGGTGAAAGGTTTGCAGGACACTTAGCTTTCTATCCTGGTGCCTTTATGTGGCCAGAAGAAATGCGCTGGAACGATGCACCTATCTTAACTTTGATTGGTAAAGACGATGATTACACGCCATCTATTCTGATAGAAGAATTATCTCCGGCCATTAATGAAAATGGAGGTAATAGCAAGATAATTACTTATGAAGATAGCCATCATTCTTTTGACTCTGTAGATCCAGTAGTATTCGTACCTAATGCAATAGCAGTTGGGAGAAGACATACAATTGTCGGAAAAGATGGCACACACTATCATCTAGACGTCGAAGGAAAAAAAACTATGATGAATGAGCCAGAAGAGAGAACAAAATTATTTAAAGATAGAGCTAAGATAGGGGCTCACTTGGGTTGTAACTGGCAAGCAAGGAGATCATCAATGCAAGACTCCATCCAGTTTCTTTTGGAACATAGTCAATAAACAAATAAGGGAGAATACAATGAGACGAATAATTACTGGCCACAATGAAAATGGCAAATCCATCATTTCAATAGATGGACCTCCCGCCCGATCGATGGGAGAGGATGCTGGAGGATTATTTGAAATCTGGAATACAGACGGATCTGGATTCGAAACTAAGTCAGATAATGATAGAGCAGATATAGATATTATGTTGTCGCCCGTTAAAGACGGAACAAAATTCAGATATTTTCAGATTAATCCCATTCCAGAAGGAGTTCCACAGGAGGTTATAGAGGCGGCTACCGCAGAAGCTTTTGAGAAAATGGGAGCAGCTCATCATAGGGTTGATACCTCAAGAAATGCAGCGATGCATCAGACCCATACCATTGATTATATTATTCTCCTCAAAGGGGATGTCACTCTGATTTTGGATGAAGAGGAGGTCGCACTTCAACCGCATGATGTTGTTGTCCAAAGAGGGACAAATCACGCTTGGGTAAATAATGGCACTGAACCAGCATTATTAATCGCTGTTCTTATTGATAGCAACATCGTTTAGTAAAAAAATTAAATTTGTATTATCAGAGCCAATAATCTAAAGTGCATGGCCTCCAATTTAAAATGAAAGTAATGCAAGAATTTTCGGACAAAACTGCAATCAGTTTATCAATGATATGTTTGATACATTGTCTAGTGTTTCCTTCATTTTTAGTTATCCTTTCAGGATATTTCACACTTTCTTATGAAAACGAATTCGTTCATTATTTGCTGTTACTAATCGCGATACCTGTAAGTACTTATGCCCTAATTACTGGGGCCAAGAATCATTCAAATTTCACTTACTTAGTGATGGGTCTAGTTGGGATCATTAGTTTAATCTTTGCGGTTACTATGGGAGTCGAGCTTTGGGATGAGAGTGGAGAAATAGTTTTTACTACTATTGGCGCGTCGCTTGTTGCTTTTTCGCATTATAAAAATTATAAACTTTGCCGAGAAGTAGATTGCAATTCATGTCACTAAACTTTTTCAAATAATAAGCTTTATATTTTCTTCAGAGTTTTGGAGTTAGGCTGGGAATTAGGAGAGTATTGTTATGGATTTCTTGTACTTAATGATTGCCGCATTCATATCTTTAGTAGGAATGCTATTTCATGGAATTGTCGGACAAAAAATATATATGGGGAACATATATAAAAGTGATCTAGAGGCTTTGACACAGTCCCTGAGCTTAGTGAGTTGGCATATTTTTACGATATTTCTTTTCATAAGTTTTGCTACTTGCATTCTAGTCGCATACAACTCGAGACTATCCATAATGCTATATCCAGTTATAGGTACAAATTTGCTTGGCTCTATTATGTTTTTATTACTTGGTATTTTCGGTCATCGCGCATTATTGAAGCTTCCGGGGGCTTATCTAATGGGCTTTACAGCTTTCTTTGCCTACCTATCAGTCTGAATAATAGATATTATTACCCCCATAAATTTAAGGAGAAAAGACTTGAAAAAACTACTAATTATTTGTCTTTTAATTTCGTTTGGTTTGAAGGCAGAAATTTACGAAATCAGGGATTACACCATAGAACCAGAATGGTTTGATGAATATGTTTATTGGGCTGAAAATCATTTCATGCCCTATGGCAATGACAGAATAGAAATTATTGATTTTTGGGTAAGCACAGGACAAGAAGCAATAGTAGAAGGAACTAATCCTATTGTTTCTCCAAATGGACAGCCAAATATCACTTGGGTCGCAAAATATAAAAACAGAGAGGAAAGAGACTCCTTTTTCGCTAATTTAGATGTAGATCCGGAATGGGAAAAAGTTTGGGCAAAACACCCCAATCCCGATGCCTACATTCATTCTAATGCTAGATTTTTTGGTTCAGTCAAATAATAAGAGATACGGAAATGTTTTACGTATATTTAATAACTCTATTTTTGAAGCTTCCTAGTAAGATTCTAATCTGGCTGTCTGGTAAAGAGCAGATTATCACCAAAGGAGACAGGAAACTTGATCCAGGTTTTCAATTTCTATTAAATCGTTTGGGAGGTATTTTTTCTGAAAAAGTTGATTTTTCATTACCAGCATCAGAAATTAGAAGAAAGCTTGCGGAAGCCCAGGAGCCTGCAAAGGCTTTAAATCCATCTCTTCCTAAGGGAGTGAGTTATGTAGACCATGAAGTGGCTAGTGGAGATGGTTTTATTAGGGTTAGAGAATATTCAACAAATGAGATTAATAAAAATGCCCCCGCATTGATTTATCTCCATGGAGGAGGATGGGTTTTATTTAGTATTGAGGATCATCATATATTCACAGGATTTTTATCAAAGACATTAGAGGCAAAAGTTTTCTCTGTTGACTATAGGCTGGCACCAGAAAATCCTTACCCCGCAGCACTTAATGACTACGATTCTGTTTTCGAGTGGATAGAGCAAAATTATGAGGAGCTGGGAATAGACCCAAAAAGAATTTCTGTTGGTGGAGATAGTGCAGGGGGAAATTTGTCAGCAGCTATTTCTATAAGAAGGCAATCTGAAAGCAAAAGCCCCCCTAAAGCCCAACTATTGATATATCCAGTTACGGATTTAACATTTTCCTCTGATTCCATGGAAGAGCTAGCTGATGGATTCTTCTTAACGAAAGAATCAATGTATTGGTTTAGAGATCAATATCTTGAAGATCAAGACTTAGTAAAAGATCCGCTAGTTTCTCCCTTATTTTCTAAAGATTTATCTGGCCAGCCTCCTGCTGTAGTAATTACTGCCGGTTTTGATGTGCTTAGAGATGAAGGTGATGCGTATGCCAACTTATTGAAAAGTTATGATGTAGAAACCTACCATCACACCTTTGATGGTTATATTCATGGATTTGTAAACATGGACATGGTGAGCGGTGTAAATCAATCAATTATGAAGTTTTGCAAGGATTTTAAGAAAATCTACTAGCCTATCATGCGAAGCCTATATTCATTCTAATGCAAGATTTTTTGGTTCTGTTAAGTAGAAACTAGCCGAGAATCAATATATAATTTGTTGTACTATTAATTTCAGTGATGCCTAAAAAGTTTGTACATTGATTCAATCTATACTATAATACAGGCACGTTCATCTTAATCTGCAGGTTAAGACGGAAGTAGGAAGATAGGAAAACCTCTTTCTTTGATCAAAGAAAGGCAAGCAAGTACCGAAAGGGAACGAGACCGAATATCTACCGAAGGAACGCGTTGAGAAGGGTGTATGTCGAAAGATATATGTACGAAATCGATACGAAAACTGGAGGGCACGATATGACTACTAAATACAGAGGTGTTGAAGTTGCTCCTTTAAACAATGCCGCAGGAAGCGAAATACCTGCTAACACTGTTTATAGAGGCGTTCAGCAAAAAATCGTAGAAAGTAAGTCAACTCAGCCAGGTAAAGGAATTTACCGCGGCGTTGAAAGAGTTGCTTAATTTTTATTAAGAAGAAAAGGGAGGCAATAGCCTCCCTTTTTTTTAGTATGATTAGTTTAAATGCAATCATATTCAACAAAGATAATTAGCTGATGAAATGCATACTCTGCAATCATCCTGATACTAAAATATTTTATAGAGAGGATAAAAAAAAATATTATAAGTGTCCTAAATGCTCCCTTATTTTCCTGGATAACAAAAATTACCTATCAAGCAAGGATGAGCGAATTAGATATGAGCAACATCAAAACTTCGTTGATGATGAGAAATATATACAATTCCTTTCAAAGCTCTTCATTCCACTGAAAGAAAAATTATCAAATCATAAAGAGGGGTTAGATTTTGGATGTGGACCCGGGCCAGCACTGGCAAAAATGTTTAATGATGCGGGTTATATTATGGATATATATGATCCTTATTTTTTCCCCAATGAAACTATTTTTTCAAAACCCTATGACTTTATATCTTGCACAGAAGTCTTAGAGCATGTCTTTAACCCGGAAAAAGTAATCTTTGATTTAAATAAAATACTAAAAAAAGATGGATGGTTAGGAATCATGACTAATTTTTATGATGAAAATATAGATTTTGCCTCTTGGTATTATCGCAAAGATCCAACTCATGTAGCCTTTTACTCAAAAGAAACTCTCACGAATATTGCATCTAACATGTCTTGGACTTTAGAATTTCCAGATAAGAATATTGTTTTGTTTAAAAAATAATTATGTTTGAATTCATCATCCGTTTATATAGGAGACATAAATGAAAAAGTTTTTATTGGTAATAAGTATGATTGCCCCACTGACAATCATTTACCCAATGCATCATGAAGGGGCAAAAGGAGATAATCCTTTTCTTCTTATTGCAAGAATTCAGGTTAAACCTGGAAAGGTAAATGAATATTTAAAGATAGCAGATACCGTAGATAATGCGGTACAGGCGGCTGAACCTGGTATGTTGTTTCATAACTTTGATTCTGATCCTTTGAATCCATTGAAATTTACTTGGAGTGAAGTTTATGAAGATAGTGAAGCTTTATTATTTCACCTTAATGCTCCTTATATTCCAGAATATGTAGGTGCGCATGACAGATTGGCAGATAGTTTTGAAATAGAAATCTACGGTAATATTTCTAAAGAGGCCTTTGAAGCCGTAACAGCTCTCGGGTTTCCATTTAAACACTTTAAAACTACTAGAGTTGGGTATACCAGAGATAATATTCTTACCAATAAGAGAAAAGATAACATTGCTAAAGCTCAAAAATTTTTAGATACGGCATTTACCGATCCAGATGAAGCAAGATCGCTTCTCCATGAGAATTTTTCTTTCGAGTTTATGGGAATATGCACCTTATGCACAAAAGCAGATACTGACAGTTTTTTTAACGAGTTTCTTCCTGAAGTAGGTCGTCTAATACCAGAAGGAATAGCTCTTGAGGTAATTGATACTATAGGAGATAGTGATAGTGTCGTTTTAAGGGTGTCTGGAAAAGCGCAAGGAATTAACGGAACTTATAATAATAATTATGCTATGGTTTACACGTTTACTGATGGAAAAATTATTAGTTTAAATGAGTACCACAGCGATCTACTGGCAGAAACCAGGCTTTATAAAAAACAAGTTATACCAACTAATTAAGGGGGAAAAATGTACAGTCACATAATGGTAGGGGCTAATGATATTGAAGAGTCTAAAAAATTCTATGACAGCACTTTTGCTGTCCTAGGCGGAGAACCAGGAGTTCTTTCTGTAAACCCAACTGGTCATAAAAGATATATGTATTTTTTGGATGGAAATGTCTTCCTGATTTCTGAACCAATTGATGATCAGGTTGCAACCCATGGTAATGGAAGCACCATAGGTTTCTCTGTAAAGACTGTAGAGCAGGGAGATGAATGGCATGAAGTGGGAATTAATAATGGAGGTTCTACGTGTGAGGACCCTCCAGGTATACGTGAAGGTATGGGAATGAAGATGTATCTTGCTTACTTAAGAGATCCTTCTGGAAATAAACTTTGTGGAATTCTTAATATGACATAGTTCTTCCAGATAAGAGAAAAAAAAATAGGCCTCACGGCCTATTTTTTTTATCTGATTGAAGTATTAAAATTCAAATGCCTTAAATTTTAAGGTTCCTTCAACAAGATCTACTTTTCCTTCAGCATAGATCATTCCTCCGTCAGAAAAGGTATCCAGTGTATACATATTCACAATTTTACCTTCTCTTTTCCATATTCCTTGCAGTGTAGCGGTAACCATGACTCCATCATTGTTAATAGATCTCACTTGCCCATCAAAGTCTCCCTGAGTATTATCACCAGATCTTGATCTAAAGTTATGGGTAAGGTACACCTTACCAAAACCTTCTCCGACTATTCCTTCAGATGTAATTGTGCTATCCGTATTTGTTGCACTCCATGAAGTTATTTTAAATTCAGCATCGAACGAATCTCCTTGGACATCCAAGGCAAATAAAGTACTTACATTTGTAAGTAAAAATGTCATGAGGGCTAGAAGGCCAATTCTTTTCATTAATTTAATTTTCATATTTTTTTAATTATTTTGGTGATGATTCAGGTTGGTAAGAGTAATAGTCAACCAATGGAATCATTAGGTGTGCATAAGGCGAGCCTTCAAACATTACATAAGGTGCACCTGTCGTGTAGTCTGTAGATTGACCTTCTAAAGACGCAGGATCTTTAGGCATTAACATCATATGTGGACCTGATTCTATAAAGTGCATATGACCAGCATCTTTTTGGCCATCAGTGCCAACTGTAAAATTATCAACTCCTAAATCACCATGGATCATCCACATCCATCCATCGCCTTCCATATCTGGAACAGTTCCTGCTTTATAAGCATTTGCCCATGCAACAGCGTTTGCATCTGAGCAAGCTGGAGCAGCAGAATGAGCATCTTCGAATCCTCCTTCAGGCATAGGCATAAAGGCTTCACATCGCCAACCATTAGAACCCTCTTTCAAGACTGTTCCATCAGCCCCTATTACTGTTGCAAGATCACCAATGTAATTCGGAGCAGCAGACGTATAAGCCCAAATTTGCCATTCGGCCGAAGCATGAGAGACTTGAGGTTCACCATTATCCTTTGAAACATTCATATCTGATCCGCAAGATACGATTATGAAAAGGGTACTTATTAAACTGATTTTTTTTATCATTTTTCCTCCGATGATTAATTTGCTATTGTCAGTATATCTTTTCATATAAAAAAGGAGAATATTATGAAATTTTTTAAATATGGCATAGCCATCATACTGTCAGGAGTCTTTTCTCTATCTGCATTAGCACATGATCCAAAAGGTGAATCATTTTCACTATCAGGAAAAATAACATCAGTTGAACTTACTGATAACGGCGGAACTATAACTGTTTCATCTGAGGCAGGGAGGTACGGAAAAGTTTTCTTAACTTACAATGTGACTTTAAATTCGGCTTTGCCCGATCAAGGTTATTTCTCTGGAAGAGGGGTTGGGTTTAACGATGGAGTAAGACAGGCTGGATCTAGGCAAGGCGTCTTTAGACGAGAAGGAGCCATTATGAAGTTTTGGTCATTAGATGATGTAACAGATGGCAATATGAACTATTGTGAAACTGTTATGAATTTAGAAACTGAAACAGTAGAGATGACTTTTTATCCATTCTAAGT
This sequence comes from uncultured SAR86 cluster bacterium, assembly GCA_902521635.1. GTDB lineage: Bacteria > Pseudomonadota > Gammaproteobacteria > Magnimaribacterales > Magnimaribacteraceae > Magnimaribacter. The sequence continues at coordinate 15,438 of CABYSI010000009.1, forward strand.
TTCTTTAAAAAGAAGCCCTCCTTATGGAGGGCTTTTTGTGTAAGGTAAGTTTATGGGTGCAAATGATTTATTAGAGATAGGAACTCTCTTGAAAATAGTTCTATGGGTTGAAGTGATCGTATATCTTGGTATTGGAGTTTACGAAATATTAGATTCGTTTTCGAAGGAAAAGCCTTGGAATATGAGAAATGGCAAGGTGAATAGTTACTTAGCTATGCGTGAGATTGTAAGCTATAAGATGCATGCAGCTGTGTGTTTCTTGCTCGGGTTTATTGCCCTCAATGGCTTGTTAGAAGGATCAATAACTCGATTTGAGTTAGAGCTTATATTTTTAAGCCTTGCCTTGATAATGATGCTTCTATGGATGGTTGCTCTTCCTGGTAGGCTTGGCTTTATAGTTATTTTCCTTACTAAACCTGAGACATCCTTGCAGATAGTCATGTTTATTTTCTTTGCTGACCTAATAAGGCCGTGGGTAATGTATCTATGTATTTTCTTCAATATATGGGGATTTATTGTTTACTTTGTCCAGACAAGAAAAAAATCTATTTATCCTTATGATTATTCAACAATTAGGCAAGACGCCTTAGATGCAGGACTGGAAGCTTCAAAGGTTGAGGCTATGGACAAAGCTGCTGGCTACTCCAAGTAAATTGATTAAGATCAAGCCTCATTGGCAAATCTTATCTATCCTCTTAGCAGGCTGTATTTTAAGATTTTTTAATTTAGGGCTTATTCCTGGACCTATTTTTGACGAAGTCTTTTATCCGGTCTTTGCTCTTAATTACTTAAGCGGAGAGAACTTTTTCTCGGTACATCCTCCACTTGGATCTTATATCCTGACATTAGGTATTTATGTTTATGACTTGCTGCCTTGGACAGAGTCTATTGATTTCTCGTTCGCTCAGGTAGGAGATGTGAATCCCTTATCTTATAGGTGGATAGGAGCAACTTCTGGGATTGTACTGGTTTATGTGGGTTACAAGCTGGCACTTGAATTATTTAACCATAAACACTTTGCTTTACTGGTGGCCCTCTTTTTTATGCTAGATGGTTCTTTGCTAGTAGACTCGCGTTTAGGCTTAATAAATGTGTTTTTCACTCTTTTCGGGTTTATGGCAGTCTTATTCTTCGTAAAAGGAAATAAGAATAACAATCTAGGGCAATTTCTTTTATCAGGTTTGATGCTTGGGGCGGCTTTCTCTGTTAAGTGGAATGGATTAGGGTTTTGGTTGGCCCTCATAAGCTTTTCGTTCTTATTTTTTATTTTTCATAGACTGGAATTACATTATAAAGACGAATATGAAAGAGGAGGTTTGAGTAAATTTTTATCTCTTATCTTTCTTCCTTTTTGTATTTACTTGATTTTTTGGATACCTGAGCTTATTCACAATGAAAACACCCTTGTAAATAAACATTCTCAGATGATCGATTACCATTTTAGTGATAATGATCAAAAGGCACACCCTTACAGTTCACCATGGTATACCTGGCCCCTAATGATACGACCTATAGGTTATTTTTTTGATTCTAAATCGATAATTGCAGTAGGAGGAGACAGTATTGAAATATTTACAGCGATACACCTATTTCCTAATCCTGCACTAAACTTGCTGGCATTTATTGCAGTAATCATCTTGTCATTTAAATGGATAGAGCAAATTGCAAAATCATATGGCACAAAAAAGGTAACTGAAGACACATATGTAATGAGTATTATTTTAATTGGGTTTTATGCTAATTTTTTACCTTGGGCTGTAGCTTCTAGATCAACCTTCATTTACCACTATCAGCCTTCAGCCTGTTTTTCTTTTATGGCGTTAGCATTTTTGCTTTACAGGCTTACAGATAAAAGAAAATCAGAAAATATGCCTCTTTACTATTTATCCCTAATCCTTGTGCTGGTTTCAGCTGTATACTGGCTCCCCTTACAGCTTGGTCTTGAGATAACTAGCGAAAGCTTCTATTCAAGGATGTGGTTTGATACGTGGATATAGACTCAATTAATACTAATTTTAAAATTTGTTTTGTTCTTCCAACTTATAACGAAGAGGAGAACATAGGAAATATAATTCAACAGATATTAAAAGAGGAAAAGAGTCAAAGTAAACATACCTTTACAATATTGGTAGTTGATGACAATTCTACAGACGAAACGCAGGCTATTGTTCAACGCTATATTTCGTTAAATTCGAAGGTCCATCTTGTCACTGGACAAAAAAAAGGTTTAGGGGATGCTTATAAGCGTGGTTTTAAATATGCATTAAATGATCTGAAAGCTGATTTAATTTTCCAAATGGACTCAGATGGACAACATGACACCTCCTTAATTCCTGATTTCGTGAGTTATATTGAAGAGGGTAAAGATGTTGTCATAGGTTCACGGTTTGTAGAAGGAGGGACAACGCCAGATTTTTCTTTTTCTAGGCTACTTATGAGCAAGGTAGGAAATTCTCTGGTGAGATATGTTGGAGGTATAACACACCTACAAGATTGTACATCTGGTTACAGAGCAATTCGTGCTTCTTATCTTAAGGAACTAGATTTTAGTTACCTTTCTACAAGGGGTTATAGTTTCCAGTCTTCATTAATATGTGACCTGGCATGGAGAGGCGCCAATATATCTGAAATACCAATTGAATTTTCTTCAAGGCAAGGTGGAGATTCTAAATTAGCATTGAGAGATCAAATAGAATTTCTTCTCAACATACCAAGATTAGGTTTTAGGAATCTGGAAGATTTTATGAAATATTCTTTGGTTGGAGTCTCTGGTGTATTTGTAAACTTAGGACTTTATTTATTTCTTACAAGGTATTATGAAGTTTCGGAAGTAATAGCGCCATTAATTGCTATTGAATCTGCAATGATTTCTAACTTCATACTCAATAATTTTTGGACTTTTGGTAAGAGAATCACACAGAGCAGAATCAGGGTTAAATTTATTAAGTTCCATTTGGTTAGTGGTTTATCTGCATTAATAAACTACTCGGTTTTTTTAATCCTCTTTTTGGTTTTCGGACTCTTTGATATTTTGGCCAATTTGATTGGCATAGGGCTTGCTGCAATAGTGAATTATCTAATCAACTCTAACTGGACATGGAAGAACAATAAATGAATTTAAATAAAATCGCTTTTCTAATATCACTCTGTTTATTTGTATCCTGTGGCGAACAAAAAGTAGCTTCTCTCAATGATTTTGCTACAGATGATGATGTATTTAAGTCAGGTAAATCTTTAATTGCTCTTTCATATGGCTTGCATGATCTGGAACAGGCCACTTTAGACCAGCAAACTCTTTTAATAGGAGTGCATGGAAGCAATAGCAGAGGATATGAATGGGTCTACCCTTTAGCAACATTAAATAATGAAGCAAATCTAGTTTCATTTTTTCGCTGGAATGATGATGCTTGTCCAGGCCCATCTATGACTTCTTTGTATGCATTGATAGATGCAAAATTTGAGGAAAACCCTAACTTCGAGAAAGTTGTTTTATTGGGTCATAGCTATGGGGGTCTTTTAGTAGCATCTTTTACTGATAAATGGGATAAAGAAATTACGCTAGAGGCTCATTCTATAGCAGCACCGTTAAAAGGAATGGGTTCGCTTAATAACGCTTGCGATTATCAAATCCCATTATCCATAAGTCCTGATACTATTTTCTATGAATGGAGAACAATAAAAGAGCTAGATGGTGCGTTTAAGGATTTAGACTTTGATCCGCAAGAGGTAGAAATAGAAAATAGCAGAGTAATAAGGCTTCCTGAAACTTACAAAGGAAATAAATTGGGTCATAATTGGTCTATCAGCTGGGTGGCCGATGAAATTAAATAGTACTGCTCTCCTTAATAAGGTTATAAAAGTAATATGAAATCTATAGAGAATTTTTTTCAGGATAGAAATCTTAACTATGGTTGGGTAATGGTTGTGGTGGTATTTGTATTAAGCGGACTTGCTTTTGGTTCGATGGCATCAATTTCTGTTTTTCTAAAGCCCGTTTCTTTGGAGTTTGGTTGGTCAAGGGGCCAGACTTCTTTCGCATATACAGTTGCCTCTTTTGCCTCCGCAGCCTTTGGAGTAATTTGGGGTCAGGTTGCAGATAAATACGGAACAAAATGGTTTGGCTGTATCGGTGCAATCTGTATGAGTTTAGTTCTACTTGCTTTGAGTAGTCTAGACTCAATAATTAAGTTCTATCTCCTTTATTTTTTATTTGGTGCCATGGGGAGCGCACTTTTATTTTCTCCCTTATATGCCAATGTTGGCTTTTGGTTTAGAGAAAACCCTGGACTTGCCCTAGGTCTCGCAGCATCCGGAGGCGCCATAGGGCAGGCGTTTATACCGCACTTAAGTGGCATTTTGATTGAAAACTCAGGATGGAAGTCGGCATATATAGATCTTGCTATTATCTATATTTTGATAGCCCTTCCCATTTCCTTTTTAATACAGGAATCCCCTTGGAGAATCAGTGCGAGAACCGATACTGTTCAGGAAGATATAGACTTCCCTCTTTCTGAGAAAGAAGTAGTTGCATGGATTAGTTTTGCGGTAATTTTTTGTTGCGTCTGTATGTCAATACCAATAATGCACTTGGTACCGTTATTGACAGATCAAGGATTCTCTCTTGAATTTGCCACATCCGTTTTGATGGTTTTAATGGTGTTCGGTGCATTTGGCAGAATATTTGGAGGGATTTTAGGCGACCGTATTGGCGCATTACCAGGATATATCTTAATGTCCCTAGGCCAAACGATTTTTGTTATATGGTTTCCTGACCTTATATCCCCAACGATAATTTATGTAATGGCTGCATTATTTGGTTTCACCTATTCAGGAGTTATGTCGAGTATTTTGGTTTGCACCAGGATGATGGTTCCTGCAAACTATGGTGCAAGAGCCATGAGCCTAACTTCTTTTTTTGGCTGGATTGGAATGGGGCTAGGAGGATTTCTGGGAGGTTATTTCTTTGATATTTACGGGAATTATAATTGGGCGTTTACATTTGCTGGTCTGTCAGGCGTTATAAATCTAATTATCCTTTCATTCTTTTTTCTTTATATAAGAAGAGCAGAAAGGTTAGTTTTAAATTAAAAGAGACGTGAAACAAAATCATTCTAAGAAGATTAACCTTATGGGCTTAAGTAGAAAAGAGTTAGAGGATTTTTTTATTTCAATTGAGGAAAAACCATTTAGGGCAACCCAAATAATCAAATGGATACATCAAAGAGGAGTTTCAGATGTGTCTCAGATGACTGACCTGTCCAAAGTATTGCGTCAAAGGCTAGAAGAAACTTGTGAGATAAAGGTTCCTGAAGTTTTATATGAAAAATCATCAAAAGATGGAACCAAAAAATGGGTCATTAAAGTTGGAGAAAAAGATTTAATCGAAATGGTTCTCATCCCTGAGAAGAACAGAGCCACTTTATGTGTTTCATCACAAGTAGGGTGTGCGGTAGATTGCAGCTTTTGTGCTACTGGAAAGCAGGGCTTTTCAAGAAATTTGGACTTAGATGAAATAATAGGACAAGTTTGGGTTGCAGCTAATTCCTTTGGCTTACCTAGAGAGCCTAACTCAAGACATATTACAAATGTAGTTATGATGGGAATGGGGGAGCCATTGCTAAACTTTGAACCTGTTGTAAATGCTATGGATTTGATGACAGATGATAATGCTTATGGTCTATCCAAAAGAAAAGTTACTTTAAGCACCTCAGGTATAGTTCCTAAAATTGATGACTTAAGTAAGGTTAGCGATGTTGCTCTTACAATATCCTTACACGCTCCTAATGATGAACTTAGAAATGAGCTAGTTCCTATTAATAAAAAATATCCTATACAAGAGCTCCTGGATTCAGTGAAGCGTTATGTTGATTCATGCGACGATAAGAGAATAACAACAATCGAGTATATTCTTATTGATGGTATAAATGATGAACTGGCCCATGCAGAAGAATTGGCAGATTTATTGAGACAATTACCCAGTAAAATAAATCTAATTCCCTTTAATGCTTTTGAAGGATCAAATTACCTTAAACCTTCTGGAAACAGAGTGAAGAGGTTTCAAAAATATCTCCAAGGTGAGGGTTATGTTACGACCATTAGATCAACAAGAGGTGATGACATCATGGCCGCTTGCGGACAACTAGTCGGAAAAGTTAATGATAAGACGCGCAGAAAAGAGCGAGCGCAAAAAAATCTCATTAAGACTAGGGTAATCTAGTGTTAAGAAATATTGCAGTGATAGGGGCAGGAGTGTCCGGTCTAACTGTTGGATATGCACTAAAAAAAATTGGCTTAGAAGTTGAAATTTTTGAAAGATCACAATCTATAGAAGAATTTGGAGCTGGTATCACGCTTTCCAAGAATGCTACTCTGCTGTTGCAAGACCTGGAACTAATGGAAGTTTTGTCTTCTAAGGGTTATTGTCCTATGGACTCCTTCATCCGAGATTACAGGAAAGCCAAGGTCATAAAGTCCAAAAAACTTGATAAAAATTTCATCACTCTAGACAGAAGGGATCTTGTATCAACACTCTCGCATAGATTTGAAGAGCTTGGTGGAAGAATTTTTCTCGATAGTGAGGTTGAAGCAGTTGATCCTGCTACAGGTGAAATCTCAATTTCTAATCATGAAAGAAAGACATATGATCTGATACTAATTTGCGATGGTATAAAGTCTTCTCTAAGAGAGCTATATTTTGATGACCAGAAACCTCAATTTACAAAGTATGTGGCATGGAGGGGCATGACCTCGTTGGAGGACCTTCCTAAATTCGAAGGTAATGACAAGGTCAATGTTTACTACGGCCCTGGAGGTCATTGTGTGCATTACCCAACTGGCAGAGGAGATCTTGTTAATTTTATTGCAATTGAACATAACGTAATTTGGTCTGAAGAGTCTTGGAAAATAAAGGGTAGTAAGGCTGAATTGCTAGAATCCTTTAAGGGATGGAACGAAGATTTACTTTCCATGTTTGATTCATCTCAAGAAATCTATAAGTGGGGTATTTTTGAAAGGCCTCTCCCAGACAAACTATATCGAGATAAGTGCATTCTTTTGGGAGATGCTGCTCACCCTATGGTTCCCTTTTTAGGACAGGGAGGGTGTCTTGCGATTGAAGATGCTTACTGTCTAATGTCTCTTATAAAGGACAAAGAAGATCTGAATAGCATAGTTCAAGAATATGATAGGTTACGAAATAGCAGGAGCAGATGGATACAAAAGAGGTCAAAACTTCAGGGAATGTTCAATCACGTGTCCAATCCCATAATTGCAAAGATAAGAAACTTTGTTACGAAAATAATTATGAATAATAGTGTGAATAAACTGCATTCATATAATCTTATAAAAGAACTTACTGAATTAAAGAAGATTTAAATGAGAAAAGTACCATTAGGAACAACTATTGCTTACGGCATGCCGGGATTAGGTGCAGGCTATATGTATCTTTTGATGAGTCTATACGTCATGAAATTTTCCACCGATGTACTACTTATCGCTCCAGCAGTAATGGGAGTTATTTTTAGTATATCTAGGATATGGGATGCCGTATCAGACCCCATAGCAGGATATTTAAGTGACAGGACCACATTTAAATTTGGCAGAAGAAGGACCTGGATGCTAATAAGTTTTATCCCCATTTCGTTTGGATTTTTAGCAGTCTTTTCGCCACCAGAGTCTATGCAAGGCCAGTCTCTTGATTTGTGGATGATGATAGCAATACTCAGTTTCTATTCCGCAATAACTCTACTTAACGTACCCCATATGGCTCTAGGGGCTGAACTGTCAGAAGATTATCATGAAAGGACTAGGCTGTTTGGAGTAAGGCATATAGGCTTTACCCTGGGTTCAATTCTTGCATTAGTCTCTATGAGTTTGTTGATTAGTGAAGAAAATAATCCTGATGGAGATGTTAGACAGTTGGCTAGTAGCCTCGCTTTTTACGCCATTGGTGCAATGTCATTAATGATATTTTTTGCAGTCTCAAAACTTAAAGAAAATCCCGAATTTCAAAACCGAGTAAATAAAAATCCATTTAAGGCATTCAGAGATGTGTGGATAAACCCACATGCGAAAATATTAATAATAGTTCTATTTATTGAAAATTTAGGCGGGGCAGTTATAGGAGTGCTCACCCTTTATGTGACTCAATATATAGTTGAAGCTCCTGCTTGGGCACCTTTAATTATATTTGCTTATATGCTTCCGTCAGCTTTATCTGTCCCTCTTTGGATACCATTATCAAGAAGATTTGGAAAAATAAGATTATGGGTTTTTAGTCTTGCCTTTACAGGTATTTCATTTGGCGGAATTTTTATTATTCCTTTTTTGGACTCCGTAACTGATCGATTGATTGTTATGTTTATTGGAGCAGCATTAGGTGGCATGGCTGCAGGCTGTGGAGGAGCAATTGGGCCTTCTGTGAAAGGTGATGTAATAGATTATGACGAGTACCTAACAGGAGAGAGGAAAGAAGGTTCTTATTTTGCAGCACTTAATTTTGTATTTAAAAGCGCAACAGGGATTATGCTTCTGGTAACTGGCTTTGTTCTGCAGTTTTCTGGTTTTATCCCTAATCAACCTCAGACGATGGAAGTAAAAATTGCACTGATTAGTCTCTATGGCCTTGTACCTTTAGTTTTTTATAGTTTAGGAGCTTATCTTTTATATAAAAAATTTAAGTTTGGTGAAAAAGAACACGCAGCAATAAAGCAGCAGATTCAAGAAAGAGCTTAATGACTAGATTGTTTAAATGGCTTACATTTATTATAGTTTTTTTTACGACCATTATTATTCCAGCAATCTTTTTGGAAACACCCTTTTCTAGATATGGAGAAATAGCACTTGCTTGGGCAGATGAGAATACTGTCTATACTTCGATTGTAGTAATGATTGCTCTAGCTGCTGATGTATTTCTCCCTGTTCCAAATGGATTAACAAATACTTTAGCAGGAGCTAGTTTGGGATGGGCACTTGCTTCTGTTGTTGTGTGGATAGGTCTAAATTTAGGAGCAGTATTCGGCTACCTAGTAGGTAGATTTGCAGCAAGACCATTAGCTCAAAAGATAGTTGGTATCGATGATTTAAAAAAAGCTGAAAAGTCAGCTAGAGATATCGATGTTATGGGCTTAATTCTTGCTAGACCTGTTCCCGCATTTGCTGAACTCAGTACCCTTGCAGCCGGAATAACTAATATGCCCTTTATGAAATTTGTCTATGTAATGGTTTTATCCAATATAGGTGTAGCTATAGTATTTTCTGGACTAGGAGCTGCAGCACTATCAAACGGTTCATCAACTTTAGCTTTTTTTGGAGCGGCTTTGTTACCTGCTTTACTCTATTTTTTATATAGGAAATTAAGCAACTAGATCAAGGCTTAAGTATCCCTATGGACTCCTTTTTGGGATCAAATTCTGCAGGTGAAACACTAGATCCGTCATGCCCGCCAAGAGTCCCAAAAGAACTGAAACCTAATATGTGTTTTTGCTTTTCGGTTATTTTCCCTAGTACTTCATCTCGGATACTATATTGATGATTTTCTTGAGGTTTCACCCAGGGCTGTAAAAAAGCTGTCGAGATATTGCTTCTCATAGATCCTGATCTATTTAAACCATTGCCATGCCAAAGCCTTCCTTCCCAAACTATTGCTGTCCCTCTTGGTGCAGTCAAAGAATTAGCCATTTTTTGAATCTCTTCACCATTAGCCGTGCGATAATCTATAAGTGGCCATTTATGTGATCCAGGTATTAGCCTAGTACCACCATTTTCAGGAGAGTTGTCTGAGATCAAGTACATTACGTTAGCCATGAAAGGAAAGTCCATAGGATGAGGCACCAAAGGCCATTGATCTTGGTGAAGGGCCATTTTCTGATTACCACTTCCATTCATATGCGCTCCCATTGAACAGAGACAAACTTTTTCTCCGATTAGATGCTGAATAAGAGGTAGTATTTTTGGATGATCGATTAGTTTTAAAAAACAATCACCTTTATTAATAAGATTCCAGACTAATCTACTTACTTTTTCCTCTTCAGATGACTCTACGCCCAACCCTTCGTCGCCTCTGACTTTCGACCCTACCTTATATTTTTCTTCACCTAAGAACTGTTCGTTAAGTCTTTGGTCCATCTCATCAATTTCATCACTACTTAATACATTAGCAATCAAAGCCATACCATATTTATCTAAATGATTTTTAGCTTCTTCTATATCTTCAGTTAAGGGCGGATACTCTAGAGTTTCAAGGTTCATTGCTTAGTTGGTTTTAGTTCTTTTATTCTTTTAGGTTCAATATCTATGAGATAGTCCATAGAGCTTTCAATTCTTCCATAAGCATTCCAGACTTTAAATCCCAGTCTGGACTTTAGTTTTTCTGAACAAGAATCCCAAAGGTCTCTATCAAGTCCGAGTGTTTGGTTTTCTTGTTGTCTAAACTGAGGTGAGCAGAAAGTTGTAAGCACGCCCAATCTATCTGTATTACCGGTATTAGCTCCAGTTCCATGCCAAAGCCTTCCATCAAAAACCATTAAAGAGCCTGCCTTTGCCTCAGGTTGATTTATGGGATACATACTTTGGTCCTCTTGATTTGGATGGGCTCCAGTAAGATGAGATCCAGCAACTACCTCAGTAGCCCCATTCGTTGGAGAAAAATCTGATAGCATCCACATGCAATTAGCTACAACTGGTGGCGATATGCCAAGTGACACGTCAGGCTCAACAAAATTTACATCAGCCTTTCTTGTTATTTCTGAGGGTCTTATATAACTTTCTCCAGCTTTTACAGGTTGAGGCATCCACCATTGGTCTGTATGCAAACCCATTCTTACGCCACCGGGTTTAGCAATATTTGCTGAGTGTGTAGATAAAATAAAATCATCACCTAAAATATGACCAACTAGTTCATCTACTAAAGTGTGAGTAACCATTTCTCTAAAACATTCACCTTTATTAGCTAACATCCAGAGCCTCTGATTAACTCCTCCATTCTGAGTGCTAAAAGAGTCTTTATCTACTTTGCCGTCTTTAAATTTAACCTCTTGACCAGCGCCTCCGTCTCTAAAAGACAAGCCAAGTTCTTCTTCTGCCTCAGCTTGCTCAAGAAGTCTTTGCTTAGCTGTTTCTATTTCGTCATCACTAAGCACTTCGGGAATTAAGCAATATCCAAATTTATCTAAGTCCGCTTTAGCTTGTGATATATCTTTTGTATGGCTTGGGCCTTGTTCTAGAATCATACGATTTAAATATTATCATGAAAAATGAGTAAATTACTTTTTAGTATAAGTTAGATTTAGACTCAAACTTTGAACCAATGGGGCCTTACTTTAATAGGTTATAATGATATTTTTAAACAAAAACTGCGCAATCTATATGAACGAGTATCTTCTGGGAAACTACGCTCCTGTTACCAAAGAAATTAACGAAACAGACTTGAAGGTGACTGGAAATATACCTAAAGACCTTTCTGGACTTCTCCTAAGGAATGGTCCAAATCCAATGTCTGCTTTGAATGAAGAAACACATCATTGGTTTATAGGGCAGGGAATGCTTCACGGAATTAGATTAGATTCTGGTAATGCACTTTGGTATAAAAATAAATCTGTCGATGGCAATGATTCAATTGCCAATACCAGCGTAATTTCTCATGCTGGGAAAATTTATGCCATCGTTGAAGCTGGAGGTTATCCGGTAGAAATAGATCAAGAATTAAATTCATTGAACACAAAACCATTCTATGGAGACGAAAATAGAGGTTTTACTGCCCACCCAAAACTGGATCCAAATACAGGTGAGCTCCATGCAATGTGTTATGACTACGCCAATAAGTTTGAAACTATTGATTATGTCGTAATCGATAAAAATGGATCTCATAAAAAGACCCAAACCATTCCTTTTGAAACAAGATCAATGCTTCACGAATGTGCAATTACAGAAAACTATGTTTTGGTATTAGATTTATCCGTTACTTTCAGCCTAGAAAGGCTTGGTGGAGGTTATTTCCCTTTTGCATGGGATGACAATCATCAATCTAGGATAGGTCTACTTGATAGGAATGATGAGTCACAAGATGTTCGGTGGTTTGAGATAGAAAGTACATATTTTTTTCACACCTTTAACGCTTTCGAAGATAAGAATGGAGATGTTGTCGTCTCTGCAACCGCATATGACAGATTATTTGATAAAGATAGGAATGGTCCATTTACAGAATCCTCCCCACACTTAACAAGATGGATCCTTGACCTCAAGTCGGGGAGTGCTAAATCCGAACAACTTGATGATAGGTCTATAGAATTTCCAAGAATTCATCCGGATCTTGTAAGTAAATCAAACCAATTTGGTTATGCCCTTGCATCTTCAAATTCTAAAAAACCAGATTTTAAAGAAATCGTTAAGTACGATTTTGTGAATGACTCCTCTGAAGTATACGAGTATGGCTCTGGAAATTTTGGGGCAGAACCTGTTTTTGTTCCTTCCGAGGGAGCTAATGATGAGGATGAGGGTTACCTTTTATCACTTGTCTATGACCAAGAGACAGATAAAAGTGATCTGATCATTTTAAACGCACAAGAGGTCAGTTCTGGGCCTTTAGCTAAAGTCCATTTACCTCAGAGAGTCCCTTTTGGATTCCATGGGGACTGGATAAATATTTAAAAAATAAAAAGGGGAATAAGAATGCCAGAGATGACATTATTGGGGTGGTTTCATACTATCTTGGGAGTATTAGCCGTTCTAAGTGGGTTTTATACTTTATATAAGTATCGAGTTATTTCATTCGAAGAAAGCTCAGGAAAAGTATATATTTTAGTGACTTTGCTAGTGGCGGGATCGGCCCTTGGTATTTATAACCAAGGGGGCTTTGGGGTGGCTCATATTCTTGGTGTGTTGACTTTAATTGCTCTTGCCGGCGGATATATCATGGAGCGTTACAAATGGTTTGGCTCTTTTTCAAAGTACTTTCAAGCATTGGGATATACCTCCACATTACTTTTCCATATGATCCCTGCCATAACAGATTTTTTAAGAAGACTGCCCATTGGGGATCCTTTCATAGATAGCTTTGAAGATCCTCTTCTATTAAATTTTCATTTTTCTTTTTTAGTTATTTATTTGATTGGTATTACTTTTCAAATGGTTTGGTTGAAGCGCCAAGCCCCTGCTTACTAATGGAAAAAAGATCTTTTAAGCCCTATGGATCAATAAGTGCACTTACACTTGGAGGAGGTGGGCTCGGCCAGGTTTGGGGCGAAACTACAAGAGAAGAGGCAATAGCAACAGTAAACTTAGCAGTTGAAAACGGAATTAATCATTTAGATGTTGCACCAATGTATGGAAAAGGAGAGGCCGAGAGAGTTGTTGGTGAAGTTTTTAAAGGGAAAGACTTAGGTGATGTAAAAATTACTACAAAATGCAGATTAGGAACGTTACCAGATGACAAAGTGTATGAGCGCTTAATTTTTTCTCTTAACAAAAGCCTTGATAATCTCAATGTGGAAAGGGTTGACCTTTTTTTGCTGCATTCACAGTTAAGGCAAGATGATTTTCAGCTGTACACACTAAATGAATATAGAGATACTAATACAACTTCACTGTCTTGTTATTACAACGCTGTTATACCAGCCTTTGAAAGATTAAAGCAAGAAGGGAAGATTGGTAGCTGGGGTATAGGTGGTTTAGGCCAAACTCAAGCAATCCTTGAGGTCTTAAATCATGAAATTCAACCTGAAGCTGTTCAGTGTGTTGTTAATCCTTTGAATTCAGCTGGTGCTATAGGATATGTTGATCAAGATTTTGATCCTCAAAAAATTCTTACAGAAAGTCAAAAAGTTGGAGTACCAATACTGGGAATTAGAGCAGTTCAAGCTGGAGCATTAACTTTAGAAATGGATAGAGAGCCTCATCCGTCGGGTTTTGATATAAAAGATTTCGAAGATTACGATAAAGCTGAACCTTTTAGAAAGTTAGCTTCCGAATGGAAAATGAATCCTTCAATTCTCGCACACCGATATGCTCTTAGTGCCGAAAAAGTATCGTCTGTAATATTAGGTGTTAAAAATAGGGCGGAGCTTTTAGATTGTATAGAGGCAGAATCACTCGGAGAACTCAACCAGGATCAAATTAGCACAATAGATACAGCTTTATCGAGATAACATAACGGACAGGTTGTAGATCTAAAATCTGGGTTGAAAGACAACCAGAACAACTATTATCAATAACAGTATTGTCGGTATTTCATTTATAACTCTAAAAAACTTTTCTGATTTTGTGTTGGAATCGGCCTCAAAACTTATTCTTAGAAAATTCAGATAAAAGTGAAAAAGAGTCATACCCATGACAAGAAACATTTTTAAAATTAGCCATATTTCTAAACCTTTGTAAGCTAAAAGAACTAGGCCTGAGATCCAAACCAAAATTAGAGATGGGTTCGCAATGATTTTTAGTAACTTAGACTCCATCACTTTAAAGGTCTCAGAAGCATCTGAACCTATTTCTTTGGTGGAGTGATATACAAATAGTCTTGGAAGGTAGAACAGGGCTGCCATCCAGGTAATTACAGAGATTATATGAATGGTTTTAAAAATTAAGTATGTATTCATCTAATCCCATTTAGCAGTAGGCGGCATAGACATCAATATAGCATCCGAATTGCCCCCAGTTTTTATGCCAAATGCAGTTCCTCTATCCCAAAGTAAATTAAATTCAACATAACGACCTCTTTTGATAAGTTGCTGCTCTTTTTCCTGTTCTGTCCATTCCTCATCTTTAAGATTTCTAATAATTGTTGTAATCGCTTTTAAGGTGGATAAACCTACTTCTTTTATAAAGCTAAAATCTTTATTCCAATCATCTGTTTTTAAGTGATCTATAAATATTCCACCTTCGCCTCTAGCTTCTGACCTGTGCGGTAGATAGAAATATTCATCACAAGCCTTTTTATATCTCTCGTAATAATCTGGATCAGCCGAATCACAAGCCTCCTTCATGCAATTGTGAAAGAACTTAATTTCATCATCTTTTTTGATTGTTGGGGTTAAATCCCCACCACCACCAAACCAGGAATCTCCAGTAACGATATACCTAGTATTAAAGTGAAATGCCGGTACTTTGGGTGATTGCATGTGTGCCACAAGACTGATGCCACTTGCCCAGTAGTTAGGAGCTTCATCTGTGCCCTTAACTTCAGATTTAAAATCATTATCAAATTTTCCGGATACCGTAGATATATTTACACCAACCTTTTCAAAGACTTCACCTTTCATGAGGCTCATCTCTCCGCCTCCTTCAAATTTATGATCCCAGTTCTTTCTTTCAAAACTCCCGCCATCTATATCGACAAATTCTTCGCAGAACATATCTCTTAGTTCTCTGAACCAAGATGAAGTTAGGGATTTTTTTTCCTCAATATCCATACATTAAAAGGATGCTCTTATTCTTTTTACAAACTCTTTGACGTTTTCCTGAGGCGTTGTTTTCAGAACTCCATGGCCTAGCCCACAAACCCAGCCAGATCTTTCTTCTGGAGATAGCACTGACATTTGTTCTATGAAAGTGTCTAATTTGGGTAAGAATTCTTCATAGGGGAGAGTTAAGAAATGCTCACTAAAATTACCCTGCACAAACCCATTTGTAGTTTTTTTAAAGTACTCCCTAAGGTCAATATTAGAGTCTAGACCCATTCCTGCTAAATTAATCTCAGGATCATTTTGCTTCGCAATAATGGCCTCATAGTCAATACCATCCTTGGCGTAATAGCCTACTTTATTTGGAAATTCCTTAGCCAGTGCATTAAAGGTTTTATCGAGATAGATATTTAAATCTTCTTCAGCCAGCAGATGTGCGTTAGAGTCAAAGATCATTACCACCTCAGCTCCCGCATTTAATTGTAATTCCACATTCTCTTTTAGCAGTGGAAGAATCACGTTATCTAGAAGGCCTATTTGGAAATTATTAAAATTTAATTCCCTAGAATCTTTACTAATGTTGCATGCATATGCAATCAAGGTCCAGGGTCCACCGACAAAACCTATTAATGACTTATCACTGGGTAGTCTTTCAATGGTTCTTTCAATGGCCTCTCCCTGAAACTCCATAAAGTTGATAGGGTTTTGATTTACAAGAAGGCTCTCGGCGTTATCTTCATCTAGATGGAGCCCAAATTGAGGTCCTGGGTTATAAGATAGGTCCATACCAAGTGCTTCAAGAGGAAACAATATATCGCTAAACAGAATCGCTACGTCAAAGTCAAATTCGTTAATAGGACCCATTGCTGTTTCGGCAGCTAGTCTAGGTTTTTTGCAAAGCTCTTCAAAAGTATGATCTTTCTTTAAGCTTTGATAATGATCATGATATCGACCGGCTTGTCTCATGAGCCATATAGGCGGGCAGGCCTGTGGCTTTCTTGTTATGGCATTTATGAATTTTTTATTAGGCAAGGTTTTACTGATTTAACTTTATTGCTATTTCATTAGCAGCATAGGTGAGAACACAATCTGCTCCAGCCCTTTTAAAGCTTAATAAGGATTCCTCTAGGACTTCATCTGCCAACCAATTATTCTCTATTGCTGCTTTCAGCATGGCATATTCACCGCTTACCTGATAAGCAAAAGTAGGTACTTTAAAAGTATCTTTAACTGCTTTAATAACGTCTAGGTAAGGCATCCCAGGCTTGACCATGACAATATCGGCACCTTCCTCAATATCCATTTTGACCTCGTGCAATGCTTCTTCAATGTTTGCAACAGACATTTGGTAAGTATCCTTACTTCCAGCACCCAGGTTTGCAGAAGATCCTACAGCATCTCTAAAAGGACCATAAAATTTTGAACTATATTTTGCAGCATAAGAAAGGATAATTGTATTAGCAAAGTCATTAGATTCTAATGAATCTCTAATACCCGCTATCCTTCCATCCATCATATCTGAAGGAGCAACCATGTCCGCTCCAGCTTTGGCGAGAGTTAGGGCTTGTTCAATCAGAAGAGAAAGACTTTTATCATTTTCTACATATCCATTTTCATCTAATACGCCATCATGACCATGTGAAGTATAGGGATCTAAAGCCACATCTGCGATCACTGCCAATTCAGAATTTTTCTTTATTTGCTGTATGGCAGTACAAACTAAGTTGTCTTCATTTAAGGATTCACTTCCTTGGTCATCTTTTTTTTCAGGGTTTATAACTGGAAATATGGCAACAGCTTTTATTTTATTATTTTGGATTTTTTCTATTTCTTCATCTAAAGCATTTAGCCCATACCTATTTATCCCTGGCAACGAATCAATACTTTCAATTCCATCTAAATCTTCTTTTACAAAGATAGGTTGTATTAAGTCATTTACTGACAAACTGTTTTCTGCAACTAAACTTCTTATAGACGAAGTAGATCTAGCTCGTCTTAATCTTGATTGGGGAAATTTTCGTGATACGTTCATACTAATTGAAAAAAAGGCGTTTCATTATACCTTAGGCAAAAGAGGTATTTTATTTTATCTTGCTTCTTATGGCTTCATTCCAGCTATCGAAATCTAAAAACGCAGAAACATTAGGTACTATTTTTTTTATCAGCTCAAAAGTCTTTCCAAGTCCACAAGCGTGATTACGCTCTTTAATTTCAGGATATTTTTTTATGGCTAACTCAAATGAGCTTGCACTCATCCAATAGAAGTAATCACATTCTAAAAGTCTTTCAGAAACATCGAGAGGATTTAATTCGTATGTAGATAAAACCGATTTTGCTTCATTTAAATTATCTTTATGGGATACTTTTAACCAACTTACCTCTTTAAATATACTTTCCTCTGGAGAGTTATTTTCGCCAAGACTATCTGAAGTTCCGTTAACCCAGTACCCTTTTTGGGCTAAAGACTTCCAGGTATCAATGCCGCTAGTCCAGATGATATTAGAATCATCTATCAAGTTAGTACTTTCTATAGCATTTGATCTACTGACGTAAATCCCCTGATTCTTAACTTTTTTCAAAACTTCAATAGAATCAAGAATTGGTTTTCTTTCGAAAAACCTTTGCTCATCTCTATTTTTGGGGAAATAATTTGTATGATTTAAAGAGTCAAAATAATTTTCTACATTATTACTAAGTGATCTTTCCGATAGATCTAACCCTGCTTCAGTTTCACCCCTTATTGTGATGAGCTTATCTGCTTCTAAGATTTCATGACTAACACCTATTTTTTGATGACATCCGCCGCCATATGATTTCAATATGGCTCTTTCTATTTCAACCGAATCGAAAACCTCTTGATTGGAAATAGTAGAAACAATTTCTTTAACTGCTTCATCATCCTGACGGGCTTCGATTGCGAGAGCGCCCTGAGCAGCTGCACAAGGGTTTTGAGATAAAGGAAGTACCATCCATTTTAAATTTTCTTGGATATCAAGAAGAGATTTTTTATCTTTCTCAAATTCACCACTTTTGTTTTGCATGAATCTATCAATGGCTGCTTTAGCTACGACTAAACCATCATCATCACCTTCAATCAACTTTGTTAGTCTAGTATGAATATTCCCCCTGACATCTTTAAATTTTATCTTTGACTTAAACGGTAGTGCTGATGGTAAGAAGGTGGATAGATTCTTTTCTCTCCTTGGCGAAGAGCTCAGGATAGTGAGATCATTTTTACCGATACTATCTATCTTTAAAAAGAGCATATCTCTCATATCTGCTCTTTCAAGCGTACCAATTATCTCTGTGCCTTCTTCTAGATCTACTGGCAAATCTTTCCATGAATGCACAGCAATATCCGCAACTTTATTTAGAAGATCATTCCTTATATCATTTGTAAACACTCCAATATCAGGCATTTTATTTAAAGGAGTATTCAAATCTTCATCACCTAGAGTATTTTTATAAACATGTAATATCTCAGTATCAGGGAAAAACTTTGATATTTTTTCGGCTACAAGTAAGGCTTGAATCCTTGCTAGAGGACTTTTCCTAGATATAATTTTTAAGACTTTCAAAATAGAGTTAAATGAGAATTATTCTTAATTACCTATGCACGCATGATTTCAATTACAATGCAATCCGCGTCAACCATAATTATATTAACTTTTCCTAGTAATTAATTCATGAACTACAAAAAATTCTTCTCAGACGAACTCATATCATTAAAATCTCAAGGCCTCTATAGAAAGTTTAGAGCCATAAATAGGAATAAATCTAGCTTCCCAAAAGCTACTGAGAGGTTCGAGGGAGAAGAAAGAGAAGTTGAAGTTTGGTGCAGCAACGACTATTTGAACCTTAGCCAGCACCCAGAGGTTACCAAAACTTCCGTGAACGTGATAAACGAATTAGGCACAGGATCTGGTGGAACACGAAATATATCCGGGACTTCCACATACCATGTTGACCTTGAACAACTTTTAGCAGATCTGCACAGAAAAGAATCTGCATTACTTTTTCCTTCAGCCTACACTGCCAACCAGTCTACTCTTTGGACACTTTGTAAAAATCTTGAGGGCGTTGAAGTCTTTTCTGATGAACTAAATCATGCCTCTCTAATACAAGGTATAAAAAATGCGAATGTTGAATGTCATGTGTTTAGGCACAATGATACTGAACACTTAGAAGAACTTTTAAAGACAGCTAATGCAGATACACCAAAAATAATTGTTTTTGAATCTCTTTATTCTATGGAAGGTCTTCGATCCCCTATACAAAAAATTATTGAGCTGGCTAAGAAGTATGATGCTTTAACTTACTTAGATGAAGTCCACTCAGTTGGACTTTATGGACCGGAAGGTAGAGGTATTACTGCTGAAAAAGGGCTTGAAGAAGGTATTGATATTATCAATGGCACATTGTCTAAGTCATTCGGTCAAATGGGTGGTTATGTCGCAGCTAATTCTGACATTATTGACTATATTAGAAGCTTTGCTCCTGGATTTATTTTTACTTCTTCTATGAATCCTTCGATAGCTGCCGCCTCAATAACTAGTATTAAAATTGCAATGGAATCTGAACATCTAAGGGACAATATTAGACTTAATTCAGACCGAATAAGATTGGGGTTGAGAGATCTTGAAATTCCTTTTCTTGAAAATGATAGTCACATTATCCCAATACATTTGTATGATCCTAGGTTATGTAAAGGTGCGGCTAATCTTTTAATTGAAAAACACGGAATATACATTCAACCTGTTTTCCATCCTACAGTTCCAAAAGGCGATGAAAGGTTTAGAGTCACTATCACGCCTCGACATGAAGCTAGTGATATAGACCATTTTTTGAATGCTTTAGATGATGTATGGAAATCTATGGATTTAAAAAGGGCAGAGCCTACAGAGTCAGAAAAAACAGCAGTTTCAAGAATCTACTAGCTACAGATCTCCCTTCGCTCTTACTTCACTCTGGTCTATGGTGAACTGTTCTCCATACCGAGCTTCAAGTTTCTTTTGATTTTCTGAAATCACTTCGACTGGATCAAGCTCTAGAGCCATACAGGCTGTAACCCAATACCACATCACATCTCCCAATTCTCTTTTCATATGAAAGATATTATCTTGATCGGCCGGCTTACCTTGCAGAATCATTTTTTTGACTATTTCTACAAATTCTCCTGTCTCACTTCCCAGACCAAGAGCAGCAGTAAGTAAACGAGGGGTGTCAATAGGTGAATTATCCTGAATATTATCCAAAGACTTTTTTAAGTCTTCTATTTTTAAGCTCGGATCACTGGTTACTTTTGTTACAAAATCACAATAAGTTTCAAAGAATTTTTCTGTATTTTCCATAGCTCAATGATACCTAAAGAATATGATATTCATAAGTGCTTTAAAAAAATTAAATGGACCGATTTTTTTTTCTTTAGACCGAATAACTCAAGATTGAAAAACGATTCTTAGTTAGAATATGCAGGTGGATGTATCAGAAATCTTCGAAAGTTTAAATGAGCCCCAAAGGAATGCAGTAACCTCTGAATCTAAAAATTTACTTGTTCTTGCAGGTGCAGGCTCAGGAAAAACAAGAGTTATTGCTCATCGAGTAGCGTGGCTTATTAAAGCTGAAAATATAAATCCTCATTCAATCTTAACTGTTACTTTTACCAATAAAGCTTCTAGAGAGATGCGTGGAAGAATTGAAGACATTGTTCAAGAAGAGATGGGAAATTTTTGGTGTGGAACTTTTCATGGAATCTCGCATCGATTATTAAGGACTCATTGGGAGGAAGCTGGTCTCAGAAAGGAATTTGCGATTCTGGACTCAGAGGATCAATACAGGGTAATTAAGAGAGTAGTTAAGTCAATGGGATTAGATGATACCAAGTGGCCTCCACGGCAGATTCAATGGTTTATAAATAAGCAAAAAGATGAATGCAGAAGATCAAAAGATGTAGAAGTGGCAGATGACTATTTCGCTGAAAAGATGGCCGAAGTATATAAGGTTTATGAAGAGCTATGTGAGAGAGAAAGTTTAGTAGATTTTGGAGAATTGCTGCTTAGGGTTTATATATTACTCAAAAGCAATGAAGAGGTCTTGAAGCACTATCAAAGAAGGTTTAGCCACATATTAGTAGATGAATTTCAAGATACTAATGAAGTCCAATATCAGTTTTTGAGACTTCTAGCTGATGGCGGCGCATGCTTTATGTCTGTAGGAGATGATGACCAATCAATTTATGGTTGGAGAGGTGCAAAAAGTGAAAACATAAATAGATTTACAACTGATTACAAAAATACTGAAATAATTAGACTAGAGCAAAACTATAGGTCAACCTCAGTTATTTTGAATGCTGCAAATGCAGTCATTAAAAATAATCAAGGAAGAATGGGAAAGGAACTTTGGACTGATCAGAAAGAAGGTGAACCAATTTCTATATATTCAGCTTACAACGAAGATGATGAAGCTAGGTATGTTGTCGGCAGCATACAGAATTGGGTAAACCAAGGAAGAAATCTTGATGAAGTTGCGATCCTTTACAGATCAAATGCACAATCCAGAGTACTTGAAGAGGCAATTTTAAGAGAATCTTTACCCTATAAGATTTATGGCGGTTTGAGATTCTATGAAAGAGCAGAAATCAAGAATGCTATGAGTTACTTAAGACTCTTATACGGCAGAGAAGATGACGCAGCATTTGAAAGGGTTATCAATATTCCACCAAGGGGTATAGGTGCTAAGACCATAGATATAATTAGAGCTAAAGCAGCCGAAAAAAATATGTCTCTATGGATGGCTTGTGAAGAACTAATAGACATCGAGGGTTTAACAGCTAGAGCAGCTCAATCCATTCAAGGGTTTATGGCTAGTTTCAATACTCTTGAGTCAGATACAAGAGATTTACAACTAAGAGATATAGTTGATATGGCCATAGAAAGAAGTGGGCTTATCGAATATCACAAGAAAGAAGCTGGTGAAAAAGGTAGGACGAGAGTTGAAAACTTATCGGAGTTAGTAGGTGCTGCCAGAGATTTTGAACCTGATTCTTTTGATGAACTAGAGGAGAGTGCCTTAAAGATGTTTATAGATCACGCCGCCCTAGATGCTGGAGAGACTCAAGCTTCAGAGCACGAGTCTGCGATACAGCTTATGACACTTCATTCTGCCAAAGGCCTAGAATTTCCTCTGGTGTTCATAACCGGATTTGAAGAAGGGCTCTTTCCACATAAATTATCTATAGAAGACCCAAATCAGTTACAGGAAGAGAGGAGACTCTGCTATGTAGGTATGACTAGGTCTATGGAAAAATTATTTGTGACACATGCAGAAATGAGAAATTTATACGGCTCTGAAAATTTTAATCCTGCTTCAAGGTTTTTAAGAGAGATACCTGATGAGCTAACCGTAGAGGTTCGCACAGGCGGCAATGTTTCTAGAACATCAAAAACTGGTTCATCCAGAATGTCTGGTGAGGTTCCGGATACAAACTTTAAATTAGGACAAAGGGTCCTGCATGAGGCTTTCGGAGAAGGCGTGATTCTGAATTACGAAGGTGAAGGGGCCAATGCAAGAGTAGAGGTTAATTTTGATACAAGCAAAACTAAATGGCTCATGGTTGCTTACGCTAAACTGCAAAATATATAAAATAAGGCACACAATATGAAAAGATTATTAGCTATGGGAATTTTTTTTCTTCTGGTTTCTTGTTCGAGCACAGAAGAATCCATTATTGAAGATCAAGGATGTTTTTCAAATGGAACAAAGAATTATAAATGGACTATGGTAACTACATGGCCCAAAAATTTTCCTGGACTTGGTATGGGGCCAGAAAATTTTTCTAAATATGTAAATGAAATGACATGTGGAAGAATGCAAATAAAAGTTTATGGAGCTGGAGAATTCGTGCCTGCTTTAGGAGTTTTTGATGCCGTTTCACAAGGAAATGTTCAGCTTGGCCATGGAGCATCTTATTATTGGACTGGAAAAGTAAAATCTTCGCAATTTTTTACCGCAGTTCCTTTTGGACTCACTGCTCAAGAAATGAATGGCTGGCTTCATTACGGAGGGGGCATGGAACTCTGGAAAGAAGCTTATGAACCTTTTAATTTGATCCCATTAGCAGGAGGAAATTCTGGAGTCCAGATGGCTGGTTGGTTCAAAAAAGAAATAAATTCTTTGAGTGACCTAAAGGGTCTCAAGATGAGGATACCTGGTTTAGCTGGTGAAGTATTTACTAGAGCAGGTGCCGAAACTGTAACTCTACCGGGGAACGAAATCTTTCTTTCTTTGCAACAGGGTGTAGTCGATGCTGCCGAGTGGGTTGGACCTTATAATGATTTGACCTTCGGTTTTCATCAAGTAGCTGATTACTACTATTACCCAGGATGGCATGAACCAGGCTCAACTTTAGAATTTATAATTAATAAAGAAGCCTATGAAGGATTACCCGATGATTTAAAGGCCATAATTAAATATGCCGCTAAGTCAGCCAATCAAGAAATGCTCGATGAATATACTGCAAGAAATAATAAAGCTCTTACAGAGCTTGTTGAGAAACATGATGTTGATCTTAGGAAGTTACCAGATAGTGTCCTTATAGAATTGAAGAAAATAACCGATGAAGTCATGGAAGATTTTATTGAAGATGATCCAATGGCACAGAAGGTTTATAAGTCTTATACGGAATTTAAAGACCAAGTAATCAATTATCATAGGATTTCTGAGAAAGCATATATAGATACAAGAGAATTGGATTGAAGAATTTAGAAGTCAAAGAAATAGGATTGGAGAAGTATCAAGATACTTGGACGCGAATGCAGGATGCAATAAATCGAAAGTTAGGAAATGAACCAGATGAGCTATGGTTCGTAGAGCATTATCCTGTTTATACTCTCGGGCATGCTGCTGAAGAGAAAAATATTATTCAAAATAACAATATTCCCGTAGTAAGAACAGATAGGGGTGGTCAGGTAACTTATCACGGCCCAGGACAGTTAATGATCTACTTTCTCTTAAATTTAAGAAGGCTGGGTTGGGGTCCGAAAAAATTAATTTGTGAGCTTGAAGGTGTAATGATTGATCTCTTAAGTAAATACGGAATTGATGCAAAAAGAAAAATCGGCGCTCCTGGTATCTATGTTCAAGGAAAAAAAATAGCTTCAATAGGTCTCAAGATAAAAAAAGGTCATTGCTATCATGGTATAAGTCTTAATGTAGATATGGACCTAAAACCTTTTGAAGGAATAGTTACCTGTGGAATTGACTCTCTAGAGGTCGTGCAACTTAAAGATCTAACAGATGTCTCAATGAGGAGAATTAAACAAGACTTGGTGAATATACTAAGAGAGTATGATTCTGAGGCTGCATAATGGAAAACTTAATACCTACTAAAACTATTAAAGAAAATGGTGTAGTTGCTGTGAAGAATGGCATAAAACCCAATTCAAATAAGCTGATTCCGATCGAAAGAAAGCCTACATGGCTGAGAGTAAAATCACAAAACTCAAGGAAGTATAGAGAGCTAAAGAGTATTGTCTCCGATAAGAATCTCCATACTGTCTGTGAAGAGGCAATGTGCCCAAACATCCAGGAATGCTGGAGTCATGGGACAGCAACTTTTATGTTACTCGGTTCTGTTTGCACTCGTGCTTGCAAATTTTGTGCGGTTGATACCGGTAATCCCAAGGGGCAATTAGACAAAGATGAGCCTATAAAAGTTGCTAATTCAATTGCTTATATGGATCTAAAATATGCAGTTTTAACTTCTGTTAATAGAGACGACTTAAGTGACGGAGGTGCTGGACACTTTTCCGATACCATTAGAGCTATTAAAGAAAAGGCTCCAGGAGTAATCATTGAGGCATTGGTTCCTGATTTTTTAGGGAATACGAAATCTATAGAAACTCTTTTAGACTCCAATTTAGAAGTATTTGCTCAAAACCTAGAAACCGTAAGAAGACTGACTAAACGTGTACGTGATCCTAGAGCTGGATATGACCAAACGCTGGAAGTTTTATCTTATGCAAAGCAGAACTCTCCAGCAATTATTACAAAAACAAGTTTAATGTTTGGACTGGGTGAGACTGAAGAAGAAATCTTGATAGCTTTTGAAGATATAAAAAGAGCAGGAGTAGATGTGCTAACACTTGGTCAATATATGCGACCTACTATAAATCACTTACCAGTTGAAAAGTGGTATACGCCTGATGAATTCGATTATTTCAAAAAGCTTGCTATTGAAACTGGTTTTCTGGAAGTTGCTTCTGGACCAATGGTACGTTCATCCTATAGAGCCGATAGAATAGCTCATCTTGTATAGAGATTAATTTCCGTAAACTGCCCGTGGCAGAGCGGTTACCAAGTCCGGAAAAATAGCTAGAGCTATTAAAACTCCAAGCTGAATCAGAATAAAAGGGATAACTCCCCTATATATATCCTTTGTTGCAAGGTTATCTGGTGCTACACCTCTTAAATAAAATAAAGCGAAACCGAATGGCGGAGTCAAAAAGGATGTTTGAAGATTTATGGCGATCATTATACCTAACCAAATGGGATCAACTCCTAGCATTAATAATGCTGGTCCAACAATAGGAACTACAACTAGTGTAATTTGAATAAAATCTAATATAAAACCTAGTAGAAAAATAATCACCATAACGACCAATACAGCACCAAATGCTCCTCCCGGTAATTCTGTAAAGATACCGGTTATAAGATCATCTCCTCCAAATCCTCTAAATACTAATGAGAAAATTGAAGACCCTAAAAGTATCATAAAAACCATCGCAGTTATTTCGGTAGTAGTTTCAACAGCTTCCGTAAGGTTTGTCCTGGTTAAACTGCTTTTACTGACAGCAAGTAAAATAGCTCCGAGAGCTCCAACACCAGCTGCTTCCGTTGGAGTAGCAATGCCTAAAAGAATAGATCCCAATACAGAAGTTATTAAGATGAATGGAGGTAGTAAAGATGTCAGTAATATTTTCCACCTTCCAGAGACTATCGTTACTTCTTGTGATGGAGCCATCTTAGGTGAAAGATAAGCTCTGATGATTACATAAATTGCGTAACAAAATACCAGAATAAAGCCGGGAATGATTGCTCCCATAAACAGATCACCTACTGAAACAGTTCTTGCAGAGAAATTACCAATACTCAGCTGAGATTGTTGATAAGCAGCCGAAAGAACGTCTCCCAATATTACTAATGCTATTGAAGGCGGAATGATTTGGCCCAGAGTTCCTGTAGCGCAGATAGTTCCCGCAGAGAGACTAGGATCATAGTTTCTAGACAACATAATAGGCAAAGAAATCAGTCCCATCGCTATAACTGTGGCACCAACTATTCCTGTGCTTGCTGCTATTAAGGCTCCAACGAATATGACCGAGATAGCTAGACTACCTCTAAACCCACCAATAACTTCTGCCATATTACTCAGTAAGTCTTGAGCTAGATTTGATTTTTCTAGCAGAACACCCATGAAAACAAATAAAGGAACAGCCACAAGAGTCATATTTGTCATATCTCCATAAAGCCTATTTGGTATTGCCCCTAAGAAAGCACTTTCAAAGGTTCCTGTTATTACTCCTAGTCCAGCAAAAATAAGTGCAGTTCCTGCTAATGAAAAGGCCACAGGAAACCCTGCTAGTAAAACTAAGCAAATAACACCAAACATTAGCAATGGTATGAATTCAACCATGGTGCTTGATAACTAGATATGATTTTAGGATTTCAGAAAGACTTTGAAGAGAGAGCAAGGCTGCAACTGCGATGAGCAAAGATTTTTGTATGTAAACAAAGGGAAGACCATCTGGCTCAGGTGAAACTTCCATAATTCTCCATGAAAATTCTACGTAACCCCATGAATACAACAGTATTGTCCAACAAACCGGTTGTAGGAAAATAATGTTACCAAGTAAATCTACAAGAGCTTTTTTAGAATCACTAAAATTTCTGTAGAAGATATCTACTCTGACATGAGCTCCTCTTTTTAAGGCAAATGCAGCTCCAAGAAGGAATAGACTGCCATGAAGATACAGAACTACATCTTGCAAGAAAACAGAACCCATATCCAAGCCATATCTCATAACAACGACGAGACAAGTTATAAGAACCATTATTGCAACGAACCACGAACAAATCTTTCCAGTCAATTCTGAAAATCTATCTAAATATCCACTAACGTTTTCCAAGGTAAATCTATTTTTGTTAACGAGAAATTCAATTATAATTGAGGGGAGGTATTTATGAACTTACAATTTACAAAAGAAGAATTAGATTTTCAAAAGGAAGTAAGAGAATGGATAAAGGATAATTATCCTGAAGACATGAAAGACAGACTCATGAACTCTCCCAATGGTCATGTAACTAAAGAAGAGCACATTCAATGGCAACAAGCACTTTTTTCAAAAGGGTGGGCTGGTGTCAATTGGCCTAAAGAATACGGAGGAGCTTCTTTTACAGCCTCACAAAAATATTTGTTCAGTAAAGAAATGGCAGCTGCAAGAGCCCCCGGCTTTACTGCCTTTGGTATTTCAATGGTTGCCCCCGTTATCATGGCTTTTGGATCTGACGAACAAAAAGCTAAATACCTTCCTGATATTCTTTCTTCAAAAGTATGGTGGTGTCAGGGTTATTCAGAACCTGGGTCTGGTTCGGATCTTGCTTCACTAAAAACTAAAGCTGAAGATAAAGGCGATCACTACCTTGTTAATGGAGCCAAAACTTGGACAACAATGGCGCAACATGCTGACATGATTTTTTGTCTCGTTAGAACAAGTCAGGAAGATATCAGACAGAAAGGAATCTCTTTTTTGCTCATTGATATGCATTCTGAAGGAATCGAAGTCCAACCAATTAATACTTTAGACAATACTCCGATAGGGCATCATGAAGTGAATACTGTATTTTTTGAGGATGTCAAAGTGCCCAAAGAAAACTTAATTGGCGAAGAGGGCAAGGGCTGGACTTATGCAAAATATTTATTGGAGTTTGAGAGAGGTAACGGCTATTCCTCAGAGCTTTACCAACAGCTTCAACAGCTGAGAGCAAAAGCAGAGCTAGAAGATGTAGGTGGTAATAAGCTATCAGATGACCAGAGTTTTATGGAAGAAATTGCAAAATTAGAAGTTCAAATTAATGCAATGGAAGCAACTGAGCTAAGGATATTAGGAAGCCTATCAGCCGGTCAGAATGTTGGTCCTGAATCATCTCTTTTAAAGACTAGAGGTACTGAAATAGGCCAAGCTATAACTGAACTGGCAGTCGAACTGGTGGGTTATTATGGAGTGCCATTTCACAATCCTGGTCCTGAAATCGGAAATAATGAACCTGCTATAGGTAGTAGATTTGCGAATACTGCGGCACCTAGATATTTTAATTACAGAAAGGCTAGTATTTATGCTGGTTCTAACGAAATACAAAGAAACATAATGGCAAAACTGGTTTTAGGTTTGAGTTAATGCTGATACTAGTATCTCCTGCTAAGACTCTAGATTACGAATCAGAGTTAAATATTGATGATTTCTCTGTTGCTTCACATCTTTCTGATAGTGAGATTCTCATAAAAGAATTACAGAAAAAGAGCCCAGATGACCTTTCTTCCTTAATGGGCTTAAGTGAAAAATTATCCGTTCTAAATTTTGAAAGAAATATGAATTGGACTAAGCCTATCAAGCCAAACGGTACTTCTAGGCAATCTATCTTCGCTTTCAAAGGAGATGTTTATCAGGGCTTAGATGCACCTTCTCTTTCCAAGTCAGAAATTAACTATGCTCAAAAAAATCTGTGCATATTATCGGGGCTTTATGGATTACTGAAACCATTGGATCTTATGTATCCCTATAGGTTGGAAATGGGGACTAAATTTAAAACTGAACGCGGTAATAATCTATATGAATTTTGGGGATCGAAGATAAACACCTCAATCAATCAAATTTCTAAAGAAAATAAATCAAAAGCAATTGTAAATTTAGCATCTGTAGAATATTTTTCAGTTCTCAAAAATAAAGAAATAAATTTACCAGTTATTAATCCTGTTTTTAAAGATTATAAAAATGGCGAATACAAAATCATAAGTTTCTTTGCCAAGAAGGCTAGAGGAACAATGGCTAGATTTATTATTCAAAATAAGATTAAGAAAGCTGATGAGCTTCAAAACTTCAATCTTGATGGTTATCGCTTTAGTAAGAAGGAATCTAAAGAAAACTCGCCTGTCTTTCTAAGAAAAGTCTAAACGCCTACTTCTCCGTCTAAGTATTTTCTTCTTGGAAGCATATCTTCGAATTCCGGTTCTGTATTTTCTGCCTTGGCTTTAAATGCTACGGACATTTCGTCGCTAATTCCAACTGCAGTATTCCACAATGCAATATGATTCAATGACTCTTCCACAGTATGATCTCTTCCATAATTTAGTGATTCTTTTGTTCCTGCTATAGCTAGAGGTCCTTTTGATGCTATATCAGCAGCCACTGCCATAACTCTTTCCATCATTTCTTCTTTGGTTTCAAATACTTCATTTACAAGACCATGTTTCATTGCTTCTTCTGGAAGGAATCTTCTGCCTGTGTAAGCCAATTCTCTTACTACACCTTCAGGTATAAGTCTGGGAATTCTTTGTAAGGTACCTACATCCGCAGCCATGCCAATATTAATTTCTTGAATACAAAAGAAAGCATCCGATGTGCAGTATCTCATATCTGTAGCTGTAGCGAGGTCTACACCACCACCTACACAAGCACCTTGTACAGCCGCAATAACAGGTATTCTGGCTTTCTCCAAGCAAGTAATTGTATGTTGTAGGTCTAGTGTCACCCGATATCCAGATTCTTTTCTCATACCCATATGAGCATTAGGTTGTTTATCTGAAGGAGAGAAATTAGCTAAATCCATTCCTGCACAAAAGTGTTTACCTTCTCCTGACAATACTATTACCCTCGCAGATGCGTCATCTGAGATACTTTCAACCAAGTGGGGAAGCTCGGACCAAAAAGCTTTATTCATGGTATTGAATTCATCTGGTCTAGACATTTTGATGTGAGCTATTTTGTTTGTAATTTCTAAATCAAAGCAAGTGTATTCCATTTTTATCTCCGTATTTCTAGACAGTTTCAGCTAAATTAATGATTTCATCAACTTTTACTTTTAGTTGATCGACATGATCAAACGCTTTGTTATGAGGCATCACAACTTTTCTTTCCCTGCTAAGCAGGTCTAGACCTTTTTTTAGCTCTTGGGCACTCTCTATCAACTTAGTTTTGTTTTCCATATTAATTTTTTAAATGTCCTTCGGATGATATATTGTAGAAGAAAAGAGAGATTCAAGAAATGGAAGTTTCAAAATTAACCGAAATATCAAATTTAGTTCTTGAGGCCGTAGCACAGGCCTCGGATATTGTTATGGAAATATATAATTCTGGTGATCTAGAAGTAGAGGATAAACATGACGGATCTCCTGTAACGATAGCTGATAAGAAATGTCACGAAATCCTCTTCAATTCCCTTAAATCTATTGACGCCAATATTCCAATATTGTCTGAAGAGGGCGACACTGAAGAAAATAGAGAAGATTTGTTTTGGTTAATTGATCCATTAGACGGGACGAAAGAATTCATTAACAAGAATGGAGAATTTACAGTAAATGTTGCACTTATTGAAGACGGTACGCCAATTCTCGGTGTAGTATCTGCACCAGCAGTTCAAGAAACCTTTATAGGTTTCTCGGGAAGAGCTTTCAAGATACAAGGCAAAGAAAAGATTGAAATAACTTCTCAAAAACAGAGTGAAGAATTCTGTCTTGTGACGGTGAGCAAAAGCCATAAGAGTGAAAAAGATCAGGCATTTATTAATCTCTGTGAAAAAAAATTTACTGAGGTTGAAGAACTACCAACTGGAAGTTCTTTAAAGTTGTGTCGTGTCGCGGAAGGCAAAGCAAATATTTACAGCAGGTTAGGTCCAACCTATCAATGGGATATCGCTGCAGGACAGGCAGTAGTTGAAGCATCCGGTGGCCTTATATCCAGTTTAAATGGTCAAGCTTTGACTTATGATTTTATTTCAGAGAAAAAAAATCCTTTATTTTATTGCTCAGGAGATCCGTCATATCCTTGGCAAGATATTTTCGCAAAGTTAATCTAAATCAAGAATAATCTTTCCAATATTTTCGTCTGATTCCATTATTGAATGAGCTTTTTCGCAATCTTCGAAGGACAGGACCTGATAGATAATAGGTTTAAGAGTGCCTGAATTAAATAGCGGCATTACTTTGCTAGAGAGATCATCCATAACTCTAGTCTTTGTCTCCAAGTTTCTAGCCCTAATGGTTGATCCTATTACCTTATGCCTATTTATCATTAAATGCCCAAGATTTATATTTGCTTTGGCACCGCCCATTAAACCAATAATAATTAACTTGCCTTCTAATCCAAGGACACTTAAGTTTCTCTCAAAATACTCTGCACCCACAGGATCTAAGATGATATCTACTCCATTTGGAGACCATTCTTTAATCTTTGAAAATATATCTTTTGATCTAATTTCTCCTGCTGAAGCTCCTAAGTCAAGACAGAAATCAATCTTTTCTTGGGTTCCTGCACTTACAAAACTATCGCAACCAAAAGCCTGGGCTAATTGTATCCCGGCAGTTCCAATACCACTTGCTCCTGCGTGAAAGACAATTTTATCGCCTTCTTTCATATGAGCCTCTATGAAGAGATTCAACCAACATGTGGCATATACTTCTGGAATTGACGCACCTTCGGCCCAGCTTAGTTTCGGTGGCTTTAAAATTGCGTGGTGCTCAGGACAAGTTACATATTCTGCATATCCCCCACCTGCCAAAAGTGCGATTACTTCATCTCCAGATTTCTTAGAGCTTACATTTTTGCCAATACTCTCAATTATTCCGCAACATTCCAGTCCTAAAATTTCACTTTCACCAGCAGGAGGAGGGTATAAGCCATTCTTTTGCGCAATATCGGCACGGTTCAAACCAGCTGCTTTGACCTTGATCAGTACTTCATTATCTTTTAATGTTGGTAATTCAATATCTTTAATTTCTAGTTTCTTCTCTATTATTTCTATAGCTTTCATAATTTTATAAATATCATCCTCTAGTCATCTCAATTTGGTTTAAAAATCAAAATTTGCACCTTTAATCACTTAAATTGTAAAATTCGCTTAGATTATGCCTAAAAAAGAGCTTAAGAGTGAAAATTCTGCAGGTACAGCTCTTCAGGAAATGGAGGCTCTAACACCTGGTGGTGACCTTCAAGCTTATATAAATTCAGTGCATAGCATTGGTGTTTTAACCTCTGAAGAAGAAAAAAAACTTGCGGAAGATTTATATTATAGAAATGACCTTGATGCTGCTAGAAAGCTAGTTTTAGCACACTTAAGGTTTGTAATTTACGTTGCAAAGACATATTCAGGATATGGCCTACCTGAAGCAGACCTTATTCAAGAAGGGAATGTAGGTCTCATGAAGGCAATAAGAAAATTTAATCCTGAAATGGGGGTCAGATTGGTATCTTTCGCGGTGCATTGGGTTAAAGCTGAAATCCACGAATATGTTCTGAAGAACTGGAAAATAGTCAAAATAGCCACTACTAAACCACAGAGAAAGTTATTCTTTAATTTGAGAAGTAAAAAGAAGGGACTTGGATGGCTTACAGAAGAAGAAGTAGAGTCTATGGCTAAAGATTTAGGGGTAAAACCTTCAGAAGTAAGAGAGATGGAAAAAAGATTAAGTGGTACTGACATGCCTTTTGATCCTCTTGCAGATTCAGATGATGATGAAGCTTCTTATTCTCCATCTCAATATTTGGAAGATGAAGATGCCAACCCTGCAGACATATTTGCAAAAGATAGCTTGGATGAAACGAATACTAGTCAATTATACGAAGCAATAAACCAGCTTGATGATAGAAGCAGAGATATACTTCAAGATCGATGGTTAGCAGATGAAAAACTTACGCTTCATGAGTTGGCTGAAAAATATAATATCTCTGCTGAGCGTGTTCGCCAAATAGAAAAAAACGCAATGAAAAAAGTGAAGCAGTCTTTCTCTGCAGGAGAATAACTTGCCTTTACAAGATAGACTCAAGAGTTTTGTCTTGAGGAGAGGGAGATTAACCTCAAATCAGTCAAGGGCACTCTCAGAGCATTGGGACAAGTACATTCTAGATAATGAGGAAAAACTTAGTAATATTTGGAGCCAAGACCCTTCAATTTTAGATATAGGTTTTGGGTCAGGAGAGACTACTGCATATTTAGCTAAGACAAAACCCGAAATGTTAATTTTAGGAGCTGAGGTGTATCTGTCTGGAATAGGATCTCTTTTAAGTAAGGCAAATGAAGAGTTACTAAATAATATTAAAATATTAAACTCAGATATTGTTCCTTTTTTGGAAGATAAAGTATCAGACAACTGCTTTGATCTAATCTTAATGTTTTATCCTGATCCGTGGCCAAAGAGAAAGCATCATAAAAGAAGATTGTTACAAAAAGACTTTATTGACTTAGTAAATAAAAAACTAAAACAAAACGGTATCTTCTACTTCAAAACAGACTGGGTGCATTACTTCGATGAAACAAAGAAGCTGGTTAATAATGATATAAATTGGAGAGTTTTGCAGAAAGAGAATCTTGAGGAATATTTGATAAATTTACCTAAGACATCCTTTGAGATGAAGGCCTTACAAGCAAAAAGAAATTTAAATGAGCTTATTCTTCAAAAGACTCATTAATTAATTCAGAGACTTTGTTTAATAGTATTTTAAAAGCTTCAGATCTATGAGATATTATATTTTTTTCATCTTTCTCAAGTTCTGCCAGATGCTTCCCATTCTCTGTAACAAAAATTGGATCATATCCAAAGCCATTCTTTCCTTTGAATTCTCTGGCAATGGAACCTTCAAGGGTTCCATTACTTTGAATTATCTTTCCTTCAAAATATCCAACCAGACAACATCTAAATCTTGCTCTTCTTTTGTCGCTCTGAAGCCCATCTAAATTTTCAATTAACTTTAAGCAATTATCATTATCTAAGCCCGTTTTAGAATATCTCGCAGAGAATATTCCAGGGTCGCCATTTAGTGCATCAACTTCTAGTCCAGAATCATCACCTATAGCAGGTATGCCTAATTGTTTTGAAATGAACTCAGCTTTTATTAGAGCATTTTCATAGAAGGTACTTCCTGTTTCTGGTGGCAGATCTTTTATGTTGTTAGGAATTTTAATGAATTCATATGGTGTGCCCTTAGCCAATTCCTCGAACTCTTTAAGTTTGCCATTATTTTTCGTAGCAATAGCTATTTTCATTTAGAGATCTTATACATGGCAGTGGTCGCAAATAGATTTGGTGCCAGTTTAGCCAATACACTTTCTTTCCCAAATTTATTAAAGAAGCATTTTTCTCTTACATCGATTTCGCATTCACTACAAAGATCCTCAAAATCCTTAATGGTACATAAATGAATATTATCTGTATCATGCCAGGTATTTGGCAATGTTCCTGTCACAGGCATCTTACCTGATACTAAGAGATTAATTCTTGTTGTCCAATAGCCAAAATTAGGAATTTTAACAATACTCTCATTTCCAATTCTTGTTACTTCTTGAAGAGCTTTCTTGGGCTCCTTTAAGACTTGAATGGTTTGGCTCATGATCACTATATCAAAACTATTGTCCCTAAAATTCTCTAGACCTTCATCAATATTTTGATGAATAACATTTAGACCAGACTGGATACATTTATTAATATCATCTTGATTTATTTCTACTCCTAGTACAGTACACCCCCATTCTTTGGATAAAATATTCAATATTTCTCCATCTCCACAACCTAGATCTAGAACTTCAGACCCTTTATCTATCCAATTTTTTATAACTTCAATTGTATCCATTTAATTTTTAAGAAAAGCCGATAAACCCTTTACATAATTTTCATTTGCAAACAAAAATGAGTCGTGTCCGTGCGGACTATCAATTTCTAAGTAACTAACATTTTTTTTGGCTTCGATAAGGGCATTTACAATTTCCTTTGATCTTTCAGGAGCAAACCTCCAATCAGTTGAGAAAGATACTACTAATAATTGTGCTTCAATGGACTCAAAAGCACTTACCAATTTACCTTCAAAATTACTTGCTGGATCGAAGTAGTCTAGTATCTTTGTCATTAGAAGATACGTATTGGCATCAAAACTTTCTGAAAAAACATCACCTTGATACCTTAAATAACTTTCTATTTCGAACTCCGCATCATAACCAAAATTTAATTTTTCCTTTTTCAGTTCTCTTCCAAATTTGTTCCTCATTGCTTCTTCAGAGAGATACGTAATGTGCCCTACCATTCTTGCTAATTTGAGACCTTGTTTTGGGTACTTATTTTTATCTAGATATCTACCTCCTTCAAAATCTGGATCATTTAATATGGCTTGTCTTGCAACTTCATTGAAAGCTATATTTTGTGCACTTAACTTAGGTGCGGCAGCAATAATTCCTGCTTTTTTTATTCTTTTAGGAAAAAGATAGGACCATTCAAGAGCTTGCATTCCACCTAGACTTCCTCCCATGACAGCGTGCCATTTTTCTATGCCCAATAAATCAGAAAGTTTGGCTTGTGAATTTACCCAATCTCTTACTGTGATAATTGGAAAGTCAGGTCCATAATAATCTCCAGTATCGTGGTTAATCGAATTTGGTCCTAGGGAACCGTGACAACCACCTATATTATTCGGGCAAACTACAAAAAATTTGCTTGTATCCACCGCTTTACCTGGTCCAATAAGAGAATCCCACCAGCCTGGTTTCTCTTCGTTTTCGTATTTTCCAGCAGCATGATGATTACCACTCAACGCATGACAGATAAGTATTGCATTCGTCGCATCTGCATTAAGAGCACCATAAGTTTCAAAGACCAGCTCTATATCATTGAAACTTTGACCGCACTCAAGCTCAAATTCACCCTCTAGTGTAACTTTTTGTGCTTTTACTTTTCCAATTGAATCACTCATAAAAAAACCTGTTTGCCTCGGCACAACAGGTTTAATTTAATGCATTAGCTGTATTTCAATTAAACGCCCGCAAGCTGTGTCAAATCGGCGAAAAATCTATTATATTGAATCTATCTCTAGAAACCAACTGATAGCCAAACCGGCAAACCAGATTCAATAGCAAACTGTACAAATATTGATTGCAAGAAGTTTAATAAGATGAACGCGAATATAGGTGAAAAGTCTAGCCCTCCCATAGGTGGTAAGAATATTCTAAATGGACTGAAAAACTTATCCGACATTTGTCTAATTAGAACTATGGCTGGATGAAAATTATTCCCAGCTACAAAACTTAAAATTATTCCTCCCAATAAAATCCACCAAACCATTTT
>CABYSI010000010.1:0-48645 GCA_902521635.1 uncultured SAR86 cluster bacterium
AAAGTTTTTTTGTTAGATGTTCTCTTACTTCAATATCTTTAAGTAGATTTTCAGTATATTGAGATTTCTCTGCATACCAATTAGAAGTATGTTGAGTAGTTATTCCTAACCTAAAACCTATTGGATGTACCTTCTGTCCCATTATTTACCTTTTTCCTCTAATGTAAGTGCTATGTTGCAGCTTCTTTTAAAAAATCGATCAGCACGTCCCCTTGCTCTGGCTCTTACCCTTTTCATAGTAAAGCTCTCATCTACAGCAATAGTTGAAACAAATAATGAATCAATATCTAGTCCTTGATTGTGCTCAGCATTAGCAATTGCTGATTCAAGAATTTTTTTAATAATATGAGCAGATTTTTGAGGAGCAAACGAGAGAATACCAAGAGCTTCCTCAATATGTTTTCCTCTGATTTGATTAGCTACCAGTCTAGCTTTTTGGCTAGAGACTCGCGCGCTTCTAAGTTTTGCTGATGCTTGGCTCATTATTACTTTCTATCTCCGGAGTGCATTTTGAATGTTCTTGTTAAAACAAATTCACCAAGTTTGTGGCCCACCATATCTTCTTGTATGAAAATAGGAACATGTTGTCTGCCATTATGGACAGCAATATTCAAGCCAACCATGTCAGGAGTTATCATTGATCTACGAGACCAAGTTTTAATGGGCTTTTTATCATTAGTCGCCACAGCTTGATCTACTTTTTTTAGTAGATGTAAATCAACAAATGGTCCTTTCTTTAATGATCTTGGCATAATTCTAGTTTCTTCTTCTTACAATCAGTCGATTGCTGGATTTATTTTTCTTACGAGTTTTGTATCCCTTTGTGGGAACACCCCATGGAGTAACTGGATGTCTTCCACCCGAAGTCTTACCTTCTCCACCACCATGTGGGTGATCAACGGGGTTCATAGCAACACCTCTGACTGTTGGACGAATTCCTAACCACCTTTTTGCGCCGGCTTTACCTATGGAACGAAGGGAGTGTTCGGAATTAGATACGCTACCTATAGTGGCTCTACATTCAGACAAAACTCTTCTAACCTCTCCGCTTCTAAGCCTTAAAGTTACATATCTACCTTCTATTGCTAATATTTGTGCAGATGTGCCAGCACTTCTTGCCATCTGTGCACCTTTTCCTGGGAATAATTCAATAGCATGAACGACCGTTCCAAGAGGCATAT
Organism: uncultured SAR86 cluster bacterium; assembly: GCA_902521635.1. Taxonomy (GTDB): domain Bacteria; phylum Pseudomonadota; class Gammaproteobacteria; order Magnimaribacterales; family Magnimaribacteraceae; genus Magnimaribacter. The sequence goes on from CABYSI010000010.1 coordinate 1,182, forward strand.
CTTTAAGTGACATGCAATTTCCTGGAGAAATTGGAGAATCTTTGCCTGAAAGGAGCGTATCACCGACATTTAGTCCATCAGGAGAGATTATGTAAGTTCTTTCTCCATCTGCATACAGTAATAATGCAATATTTGCAGATCTATTAGGATCATATTCAACTGTTTCTACTTTGGCTGGTATACCATCTTTTAATCTTTTGAAATCAATAATTCTGTAATGTTTTTTATGTCCACCCCCACGGTGTCTTGTAGTTATTCGGCCTTGATTATTTCGGCCAGATTTCTGTTTTTTCGCTTCTAAAAGAGGAGCATAAGGATCTCCTTTATGGAGGTCATCTCTTGAAACCCAAGATCTAAATCTCCTTCCAGGAGAAGTAGGTTTTGATTTTTTTATTTGAGTAGCCATTATTCTGAAGTAACCTCTATAGATTGACCGTCAGCTAATCTGACGTAAGCTTTTTTCCAGTCGGATTTCTTCCTGATTCTGTATCTAGACCTTTTGGTTTTTCCTTTAACTTTAATTATATTCACATCCTCAACATTGACTGAAAAATAACCTTCAACAGCCTTTTTTACTTGAAGTTTGGTTGCGTTTATATCAACTTTAAAAGCATATTGATTTGACTCACCCATTAGAGAGGAAACCTTTTCTGTTAAGTAAGGCGACTTAATGACTGAATAAAGTTCGGTTTCCATTATGAAAGCACCTCTGTTAATTTTTCTAATGTTGCTGATGTTACAACCACCTTTTCAGCCTGAATCAGAGCTGATGGATCTATTGAACTAATAGTTTGAACTTTGCATTGAGTGAGATTTTTTGAAGCTTTATTCAGATTATCGTTACTACTGGACAGGACAATTAGAGCCGTGTTTAGACCTAAATTTGAAAGTATAGTTTTTACTTGAGAAGATTTAACTGGCTCATCTATTTTTAGATCATTAACCGCTACAAGCCTATTCTCTTCAACAAGCTTAGACCAAATTGATCTCATAGCAGATCTATACATCTTTTTGTTGATCTTTTTAGGTTTGATATCACTATAGGTGTGGGCAAATGTCATACCGCCGCCTCTCCAAATTGGAGACCTTATTGTTCCAGCTCTTGCTCTTCCAGTACCCTTTTGTTTCCAGGGCTTTTTACCTCCTCCTCTAACATCCGATCTATTCTTTTGTCCTTTAGTTCTCTGGTGACTGTTATGGATATAAGTGTTGACTAGCTGATGAACCAGATCTTGATTAAATTCTTGATTAAATACATTATCAGCCAGAGAAACTTTAGAGTCTCCAGAACCATTCTGATTTAGTACTTCTAGTTCCATATTATTTTACTGCAGGTTTAAGGATTACATTAGAACCAGTGGGACCTGGTATAGCTCCTTTTATAAGTAATAAGTTGTTCTCCATATCGACAGAAGCAATTTTTAAATTTTGTATTGTCTTTTTCTCATCACCCATGTGGCCTGACATTTTCTTTCCTTTCCAGACTTTACCTGGAGTTTGACACTGTCCTATTGAACCAGGTGCCCTGTGAGAAATTGAATTTCCGTGAGTGGCATCTTGCATTTTGAAGTTCCATCTTTTAACAGTTCCAGCAAAACCTTTACCTTTAGACTTGCCCTGAACATCTATCTTTTGACCTTCTTCAAACATATCAATGTTCAACTGACTCCCAATTTTTAAGTCCTCGAGATCTTCAACACTGACTCTAAATTCCCAAAGTCCATCTCCAGGATTTACTGATCCCTTTTTGTAATGACCCGATAGAGGTTTAGAAAGATGTTTGTCTTTCTTTTGACCTGTTGTCACTTGGATAGAAGAATAACCATCAACTTCTTCAGACTTTATTTGAGTAATAAAATTTGGATTGACACTTACAACACTAACTGCGAACGCATCACCTTCAGGTGTAAAAAGCCTTGTCATGCCTTGTTTTTTTCCTATCAATCCTATGCTCATTTTATTTATTCTCGTCTAAACTAATTTGCACAACCACTCCAGCAGATAGTTCTAATTTTGTTAAAGCATCTAGTGTTTTTTCTGAGGGTTCTAGGATATCTAGCGTTCTTTTGTGAGTTCTGATTTCGTACTGGTCTCTGGCGTCTTTGTCTTTGTGAGGGGAGATTAGGATGGTAGTCTTATGTTTCTTTACTGGCATTGGTATAGGACCTTTGACCTTTGCTCCAGTACGTTTAACCGTTTCCACTATCTCTTTAGCAGAACGGTCAATGAGCTTATGGTCAAAAGCTTTTAGCCTAATTCTAATGCTTTGATTTTGCATGTTTTTCCTTTCAAGCTCTAAAATACAGAGCGTAAAAAAACCCCCCTACAGTGTAGGTTGATTTATTAAATTAATACGCCTTAACCCCAGAACATTCCGGGTGTTAGGCCCCTCCAACTAAACGAGCGGTGATTCTAGTTTTGTGACCCCTTTGTGTCAACTAAAAAAGTAGAAAAAACCTATATTAAAAGGGTTTTAACTAAGTTTATAACAAAAAAATACTAATCGTTTTTACTTATTATCGCTTCAGCAACATTTGAAGGAACTTCTGAATACTTCAAGGGTTCCATTGTAAAGGTTGCTCTACCTTGAGATGCAGACCTTATATCTGTTGCATATCCAAACATTTCAGCAAGGGGAACTTCCCCTGAAACTATCTTTCCAGAAGGTCCTTCCTCCATTCCATGAACGACTCCTCTTCTTCTGCTTAAGTCGCCGACTACGTCTCCCATATACTCTTCGGGTGTGACTATTTCAATACTCATAATAGGTTCAAGTAATACAGGATCTGCTTTTTGTGCACCACCTTTGAAGGCCATTGAACCTGCTACTTTGAAAGCGACTTCACTAGAATCAACATCATGATAAGAACCGTCATATAATGTTACTTTTACCTTTACAAGAGGATACCCTGCAATAACACCAGCTTCCATTTGTTCACGACAGCCTTTATCAACTGCTCCTATAAATTCTCGAGGTATAGCTCCTCCAACTATCTCATTTACGAATTGATAGTTTTCATCCTTATCATCATCTTGTTCTTCTAAGGGCTCCATCTTAATATATACGTGACCATATTGACCTCTTCCACCTGATTGACGGACAAATTTTGCTTCTTCTTCTACATACTTCCTAATAGATTCTCTATAAGCCACTTGAGGCTTTCCAACATTTGCCTCTACACCAAATTCTCTTCTCATTCTATCAACCAAAACATCTAGGTGAAGTTCTCCCATTCCCGACATAATTGTTTGTCCAGATTCTTCATCAGTTCTTAGTCTGAAAGATGGATCTTCTTGAGCTAATCTACCTAAGGCAACGCCCATTTTTTCTTGATCTTCTTTAGTTTTAGGTTCAACCGCTACAGAAATAACAGGTTCTGGAAAATTCATAGATTCAAGCGTGATTTTGTTCTTTTCATCACATAAAGTTTCACCTGTAATTGCTTCTTTTAAGCCTATTACTGCACAGATATCACCAGCTCTTGCTTCAGAGATTTCATCTCTTTTGTTAGAGTGCATTTGGAGCATCCGACCAATTCTTTCTTTCTTACCCTTGATCGGAAGATAAACTGAATCTCCAGTATTTAAAACACCGGAGTAGACCCTTACAAACGTAAGAGAACCTACAAAGGGATCAGTAGCAATTTTGAAAGCTATACCGGCAAAAGGAACTTCATCGTCAGATTCTCTGCTGCCTTCTTCCTCATTATCTAAAATACCAGTAACAGCTTTTACTTCATTAGGCGCTGGTAGAAAATCTACAACTGCATCGAGCATTGTTTGAACACCTTTATTTTTAAAGGCTGAACCACATAGACAGGGTACGATTTCATTTTCTAAGGTTCTGATTCTCAAGCCAGTTTTTATATCTTCAGGTGATAAATCTCCTTCTTCGAGATACTTATCCATTAGCTCTTCGTTGGCTTCACCTGCTGACTCAACCATCTTTTCACGCCATTCTTCAGCTAGAGATTTAAGGTCATCAGGTATATCTTCCTCTGTGAACGTTGTGCCCATATCATCACCATTCCAGTAAATGGCCTTCATTTTAATTAGATCGACAACACCCTTAAACTCATCTTCAGCACCTATAGCAAGTTGTATAGGAACAGCATTAGCTCCTAATCTAGTTTGCATTTGATCAACAACTTTTAAGAAATCTGCTCCGGCTCTATCCATCTTATTAATAAATGCGATTCTTGGTACCTCGTATCTATTAGCCTGTCTCCAAACAGTTTCAGATTGAGGCTCAACCCCAGAGCTACCGCAAAAAACTACTACTGCACCATCTAAAACTCTAAGAGAACGTTCGACTTCAATAGTAAAATCAACGTGACCGGGCGTATCGATTATGTTGAATCTATGCTGCTTAAATTGTTTAGCTGTGCCTTCCCAAAAACAAGTAGTTGCAGCAGACGTGATAGTAATACCTCTCTCTTGTTCTTGCTCCATCCAATCCATGACAGCAGCGCCATCATGCACTTCACCTATTTTGTGAGATATGCCTGTATAAAAGAGAACTCTTTCAGTTGTAGTAGTTTTTCCGGCATCAACGTGCGCGCAAATACCAATATTTCTATACAGTTCTAACGGAGTAGTTCTGGCCATAATTTTTTAAAAAGTAATTATTAAAATCTAAAATGGGAAAAGGCTCTATTTGCCTCTGCCATTCTATGTGTATCTTCTTTCTTCTTGACTGCTTCACCTCTTCCTTCGCAGGCATCTAAGAGCTCATTAGCTAGCCTCAGTGTCATATTCTTTTCTGATCTAGATCTAGCATAAGTTGCTATCCAACGCATAGCTAGTGCGCTTCTTCTTGCAGGTCGAACTTCCATAGGTATTTGGTAAGTAGCACCACCGACTCTTCTTGCTTTTACTTCAACCATAGGACCAACTTCCTCTAAAGCTTTTTCGAAAACTTCTACAGGTTCTTTGTCTGATTTCTTGGATATCTCGTCAAATGCTCCGTAGATGATTTTTTCAGCAACAGACTTTTTTCCATCCGTCATGATCTGATTCATGAACTTAGCAACTTTTAAATTGCCGAACTTGGGATCAGGTAAGATTTTTCTTTTGGGTGCTGCTTTTCTTCTAGACATATCTATTTAGGTTTCTTTGCGCCATACTTAGAACGGCGTTGTTTTCTGTCATCCACGCCAGCAGTATCTAAAGTTCCTCTAACTGTGTGGTATCGAACTCCTGGAAGATCTTTAACCCTTCCTCCTCTAATAAGCACAACAGAGTGTTCTTGAAGGTTATGTCCCTCACCACCTATATAAGATATCACTTCAAAACCTGAAGTTAATCTTACTTTACAAACCTTTCTTAAAGCAGAATTAGGTTTTTTAGGAGTTGTTGTATAAACCCTAGTGCAGACACCTCTCCTTTGAGGAGAACCTTTCAATGCAGGTACATCTGTTTTAGAGACTTTTCTCTTACGAGGTTTTCTTACTAATTGATTAACTGTTGCCATATTTATTTTTCTAAAGGTCGCGAATTGTAATGAGAGGCATGTTCAACGTCAATGTATTACTCAGCTTCATTAAGTGCATCGCTTAGTGCTTTTTCAAGGTCTATCTCAAATTCTTCTTCAACATTTTCAACTTCAGAGTTTAGCTTTGCTAGACCAGAACCGGCAGGAATTAATCTTCCTACAACGACATTCTCTTTTAGACCTCTTAAATGATCTACTCTTCCTGTAGTTGCTGCTTCCGTAAGGACTCTTGTGGTCTCTTGGAAAGATGCAGCAGAAATAAATGATTCAGTAGCAAGTGAAGCTTTTGTAATACCAAGAAGGATTCTCTCAAATTTTATTTCAGCTTTTTTTGCTTCTCGCAATGATAAGTTAATTTCACTTACTTTAGAAAATTCTGCTTGCTCTCCCAGGATCAATTCAGAATCACCAGGATCTGTTATCACAACTTTTCTAAGCATTTGGTTTAAGATCACCTCAATATGCTTATCGTTGATACTGACACCTTGAAGTCTGTAAACTTCTTGAATACCATCGACTATGTATTCTGTGAGCTCTTCAAGTCCTCTTAAGGCTAAAATATCATGCGGACTCATTGCTCCATCAGAAACAATATCTCCTTTTTCAACTCTTTCACCTTCAAATACATTTATATGCCTTGTTTTAGGTATAAGAGTTGCATTTTCGTTTCCATCTTCATCAGTAATGATTAATCTCTCTTTACCTTTAGTTGGTTTACCCCACGATACGATACCAGACTCTTGGGCTAAAATTGCTTGTTCTTTAGGCTTTCTAGCTTCAAATAGATCTGCAACTCTAGGAAGGCCACCTGTGATATCTTTTGTTTTAGTGGATGCCTGAGATATCCTTGCTATTACACCGCCAACTTCAATATCTTGACCATCTGAAAGTTGTAAAAATGCATTTCCGGGTAAAGAATAAATAGCAGGAGCTTCAGAATCTGGTAGGGTCTTTTCTTTCCCTCTACCATCAACTATGTGTATAGCAGGACGTTTATCTTGTGCTTCTCCTTTAGGTCTTTCTGTGATATCTATAATTTCAATATTACTCAGTCCAGTTAAGTCATCTTGTTTAACTCTAGCAGTTATACCGTCTTCAATATCGACAAATTTTGCTTTTCCGGCAACTTCTGCAACAACAGGTCTTGTAAGAGGATCCCATTTAGCTAATACATCTCCTGCTTCGACTTTACTGTCAGTAGAGAAATTTAAAACTGTTCCATAAGGCACTTTATGACTTTCCACTACCATTCCTCTATCATCAATAACATTTATTTGGGAAGACTGAGCTAGAGTAATGAAAGTACCGTCCTTCTTCTTGACTGTTCTAGTATTGTAGACAACTTTCCCAGGGAAATTAGTTTCAATATTGTCTTCAGCCGAAGTTCCGGAGGCCGCTCCTCCTATGTGAAATGTTCTCATAGTAAGCTGAGTGCCTGGCTCTCCAATTGATTGTGCTGCAACAATTCCAACCGACTCACCTATGTCAACTTTGTGACCCCGTCCAAGATCTCTTCCATAACATTTCGCGCAAATACCATGAATTGTTTCACAATGAATAGCAGACCTTGCCTTAATTTCGTAAATATTTTTTTCATCTAAACTATCGACGATATCTTCATCAATTAAAGTTCCTTTTTTTAGAAGAACGTCTTTACCGTCTTGTGACTTCACATCTATAGCAACAGTTCTTCCTAATACCCTATCCCCAAGCGGCACAAGTACTTGACCTCCATCAATTATTGGTCTCATTAAGATGCCATTCTCTGTTCCACAATCTTCTTCACTTACAACCATATCTTGGGCTACATCAACTAAACGTCTTGTTAAGTATCCAGAATTAGCTGTTTTGAGAGCCGTATCAGCGAGACCTTTTCTGGCACCATGAGTTGAAATAAAATATTCTTGAGCGGTTAGACCCTCTCTGAAATTAGAAGTCACAGGTGTCTCAATTATCGATCCATCAGGTTTAGCAAGTAAACCTCGCATGCCAGCTAATTGTCTTATTTGCGCAGGCGATCCTCTAGATCCAGAGTCTGCATACATAAAGACTGAGTTAAATGAATCAGAAAGAATTTTCTTGCCCTCTGAATCTTCAACTTCCTCTTGGGAAATGTTGTCCATCATAGACTTAGCAATCATTTCATTTGCTCTTGTCCATATATCTATTGCTTTATTATATTTTTCGCCTTTTGTGACAAGTCCTGAAGCAAATTGGGACTCGATATCTTTAACTTCCTGTTCAGCCTCACTAACTATTTTTTGTTTGTCCTCAGGAATAACGAAATCATCTATCCCAATAGAGGAACCTGATTTAGTTGAGAATTCATAGCCCATATACATCAATCTATCAGCAAAAATGACTGTACTTTTTAAACCAGCTTTTCTGTACACAAAGTCTATTAGTGAAGAAATCTGTTTGCTGTCTAATGTTCTGTTTACAAGGTCAAATGACATTCCTTCAGGCAGAAGTTCATAAAGCAGAGTTCTTCCGGTAGTTGTTTCTATTATCTTGGAAGGTTCATCATCTAGTTTATTAGGTTTTAATCTAACCTTGATCTTAGCCTGAAGACCGACAGTTCCGGAATAATAAGCCCTATTTACTTCATCGGGCGAAGACATGATTCTTCCTTCACCTAGATCATTGATCTTTTCTCTAGACATATAATAAAGACCTAGAACTACATCTTGAGAAGGATCGATGATGGGCTTACCGTTTGACGGTGAAAGTATATTATTAGTAGCCATCATCAAGGCTCTGCATTCAAGCTGTGCCTCTAAGGTTAAAGGTACATGCACAGCCATCTGATCTCCATCAAAGTCCGCGTTATATGCCTTACAAACCAATGGGTGAAGTTGAATGGCCTTACCTTCTACTAGAACTGGTTCAAAAGCTTGAATACCTAATCTGTGTAATGTTGGCGCACGATTGAGCATTACTGGATGTTCTCTAATAACTTCATCTAAAATATCCCAAACCTCCGGTTCCTCTCTGTCCACCATACGTTTGGCAAGCTTGATTGTATTTGCTAATTCTAACTGTTGAAGTTTTCCAAAAACAAATGGTTTGAAAAGCTCAAGAGCCATTTTCTTAGGCAATCCACATTGATGTAATTTGAGAGTAGGTCCAACTACTATTACTGAACGTCCTGAATAATCTACTCTCTTACCAAGAAGGTTTTGTCTGAACCTTCCTTGTTTACCTTTGATCATATCTGCAAGAGATTTTAAAGGTCTTTTATTTGAACCAGTTACTGCTCTTCCTCTTCTACCGTTGTCCAATAGAGCATCGACTGATTCCTGCAGCATTCTTTTTTCATTTCTTGTAATGATATCTGGAGCATTTAGATCAAGAAGTCTCTTCAATCGATTATTCCTGTTTATTACTCTTCTATACAAATCATTTAAATCTGACGTAGCAAACCTTCCTCCTTCTAAAGGCACTAGGGGTCTTAAGTCAGGTGGCAAAATCGGAAGAACTTCTAAAATCATCCACTCCGGTCTATTACCTGATTCATTGAAAGATTTAAGTAATTTTAGCCTTTTGGCATACTTCTTTAGCTTAGCTTCTGACTTAGTTAAAGGCATTTCCTCTTGGATGTCTTTGATAGCAGCCTCTAGATCCAGTTCTTTCAATAAAGTTTGAATAGATTCCGCACCCATTCCTGCCTCAAACTCATCACCCCAAGTCTCTAAAGATTCATAGTATTCTTCATCTGTAAGAAGTTGACCTACTTCTAAATCAGTCATTCCTGGTTCTGTTACTATGAATGATTCGAAGTATAAAACTCTCTCTAAGTCTTTTAACGTTAAGTCTAATGCCAGAGCAAGCCTAGAAGGTAATGACTTTAAAAACCATATGTGAGCTACAGGAGCGGCTAATTCTATATGACCCATTCTCTCTCTTCTAACTTTTGATAGTGTAACTTCAACACCACATTTCTCGCATACAACTCCTCTGTGCTTCATTCTTTTATACTTACCGCATATGCATTCGTAATCTTTGATAGGTCCAAAAATTTTGGCGCAGAATAAACCATCTCTTTCAGGTTTGAAGGTCCTATAGTTAATGGTTTCTGGTTTCTTAACTTCTCCATAAGACCAAGATCTTATTTGTTGAGGTGAAGCCAAGCCCGCTCTAATTGAGTTATATTCAACTCCGTGGCCTTGGGTTTTTAATAAATCTACTAAATCTTTCAAGTTATTCTCCTAGTCAATCTGTTCCAAATCAATATCAATTCCTAAAGATCTGATCTCTTTAGTAAGTACATTAAATGATTCAGGAACGCCTGTTTCCATTTCAAAATTTCCATCAACTAAATTTTTATAAACTTTAGTTCTACCAGCAACATCATCTGACTTAACAGTTAGCATTTCTTGTAGCGTATGGGCAGCTCCGTAAGCCTCGAGAGCCCAAACTTCCATTTCACCAAACCTCTGTCCGCCAAACTGAGCCTTTCCTCCGAGAGGTTGCTGAGTGACAAGACTGTAACTTCCTGTAGATCGAGCATGCATTTTGTCTTCAATTAAATGATTTAATTTAAGGATATACATGTAACCTACCGTAGTTTTTCTATCGAACTTCTCACCAGTTCTTCCGTCATATAGTTGAGTTTGTCCGCTAGAAGGTAAGCCGGCAAGCTCGAGCATATTTTTAACTTCAGATTCTTTAGCTCCATCAAATACTGGAGTAGCCATTGGCACACCCTCTCTGAGGTTTTCTGCTAAGTCTAGTATTTCCTTATCTTTTAGAGAACTAAGATCTTGTGATCCATCTTTTTCATAGATCTCTGACAGAAGCCCTCTAATCTCATTTGCTTTCACTTCGGAATCGATCATCTCTCCGATCTTGGTTCCTAATTCTTTTGCTGCCCAACCAAGATGGGTTTCTAAGACTTGACCAACATTCATTCTAGATGGTACTCCTAATGGATTGAGAACAATATCCACTGGCTGTCCATTTTCATCAAAAGGCATGTCCTCCTCAGGCATAATCACAGAGATGACACCTTTGTTTCCGTGTCTTCCTGCAAGCTTATCTCCTGGCTGAATTCTTCTCTTGATTGCCAGATAAACTTTAACTATTTTGAGAACACCAGGTGCTAAATCGTCACCATCTGTAACTTTGGATTTTCTTTTTCCAAATGCTATGTCCAAATCTTCTTTATATTCCTTTAAGCTCTTAGCAATATTTTCGATTTGTTTATTTGCATTTTCATTATCAAGTCTAATCTTAAACCAATCATCTTGAGGCATTTCTTCTAGATCAGAGATTTTTATAGTTGAACCTTTTTTTAAACCTTTACCTGATGCTACTTTTTTTCCGACTAGAATAGACTCCAGACGAGAGAGTGCAGCTTGTTCAAGAATTTTTAATTCATCATCTATATCTTTTTGAATTTCAGCTAATTGTGATTCTTCAATAGATTCTGCACGACCATCTTTTTCTATTCCATCCCTTGTAAATACATGAACATCTATGACCGTACCATCTGCACCTGAAGAAACTCTCAGAGAACTATCCTTTACATCGGAAGCTTTCTCACCAAAAATTGCTCTAAGCAGTTTTTCTTCTGGGCTTAATTGTGTTTCACCTTTTGGAGTTACTTTACCGACCAAAATATCACCTGACTTAACTTCAGCTCCAATATGTACAATTCCGAATTCATCTAACTTTGAAAGGGCACTATCTCCAACATTAGGTATATCACCTGAGATTTCTTCCGGTCCTAATTTGGTATCTCTAGCCACACAAGTTAATTCTTGTATATGGATGCTAGTAAATTTATCGTCTCTAACAAGCTTATCTGAAATAAGAATTGAGTCTTCAAAGTTATAACCATGCCAAGGCATAAAAGCAATTCTTACGTTCTGACCTAACGATAATTCACCCAGGTCAATTGAAGGACCATCAGCTAAAATGTCGTTCTTATCGATTTTATCTCCCAGAGAGACAATCGGTCTCTGATTAATACAAGTATTTTGGTTAGAACGTGTGTATTTGATTAAGTTATATATATCAACTCCTGAATCACCAGCTTGGATTTCTTTCTCATTGACTCTTACTACTATTCTGCTTGCATCTATACTTTCTATCGTTCCTCCTCTTGATGCAGTGACACATGAACCTGAATCTCTAGCGACAAGTCTTTCAACACCTGTACCAACTAGAGGCTTTTCGGCTTGTAAAGTAGGTACTGCCTGTCTCATCATGTTGGAACCCATTAATGCTCTATTTGCATCATCATGTTCTAAAAAGGGGATAAGGGAAGCGGCGACAGAGAAGGCCTGCTGAGGAGATACATCCATGAAATCAACTCGTTCAGGAGGCATGAAAGAGAATTCGTTTTTATATCTTACAGGCACCAATTCTTCTGTAAATTTATTTGAAGAATCCAATAAAGCGCTTGCTTGTGCTATTACATAATCTCCTTCCTCTATCGCTGAAAGATAATGGAAACTGTCAACAACTTTTCCATTCTCCGCCTTTCGGAATGGACTTTCTAAAAACCCATACTCATTAGTTCTTGCGTAAGCGGCCAAGGAATTTATCAAACCTATGTTAGGGCCTTCAGGTGTCTCTATAGGACAAACCCTTCCATAATGTGTAGGGTGAACATCTCTGACTTCAAATCCTGCTCTTTCTCGCGTGAGACCTCCTGGCCCTAATGCAGAAACTCTTCTTTTGTGAGTTACTTCAGATAAAGGATTATTTTGATCCATAAATTGTGACAATTGACTTGATCCAAAAAATTCTTTGACTGCCGCAGATACTGGCTTCGCATTTATTAAATCTTGCGGTCCTAAATCATCAGCTTCAGCAGTAGCCAATCTTTCTCGAACAGCTCTCTCAACTCTTACAAGTCCTATTCTGTATTGGTTTGAGACCATTTCACCTACAGACCTAATTCTTCTATTTCCTAGATGATCAATATCATCAACATTACCTTGTCCATTTCTAATTGAGACCAAAGTCTTTAAGGTATTTAAGATATCTTCATCGCTCAAAATACTACTTCCTTCAAGGTCTTCAATTCCTAACCTTTTGTTGAATTTCATCCTTCCAACCGCAGATAAATCGTATCTTTCGGAATTAAAAAATAAGTTATTGAATAAGGTAGTGGCAGCTTCTTTTGTAGGAGGCTCTCCTGGTCTCATCATCCTATAAATTTCCACCAAAGCTTCAATTTCATTAGTTGTTGAGTCTGCTCTTAGGGTATCAGCAATATAGGGTCCTGATTCAATGTCATTAATATAAAGAGTCTCGAGTTCGGGAAGATTTAATTCATCAAGAACAGGCATAGTATCTTCATCAATAATGGTATTAGCTTCAATAATAATTTCACCAGTGGATTTATCCAAAATATCTTTAGCAAGAACTTGACCAAAAAGTGCATCTTTAGGCATGTCGAGGTGTTTTATTTTTGCACTTTCAATTTTTCTAATATGCCTAGCGCTAATCCTATCTCCCTTTTTAACTATCACTTCATCCTTCGACTCAATATCTATGGGCGAAACTCTTCCGATGAGTCTTCTAGGTATAACCTGTAATTGGAAAATATCATTCTTTTTATTTTTGTAAATTTCCGTCTCATAAAATCTTTCAAGGATCTCTTGATTAGTTAGTTTTAGAGCCTTTAAGAGGATGGTAGCAAATAGTTTTCTTCTCCTATCTATTCTTACATATACTAAATCTTTAGCATCAAACTCAAAATCTAGCCATGAACCTCTGTATGGAATGACTCTCGCACCATACAGAACTTTTCCGGAAGAGTGACCTTTTCCTTTATCATGATCAAAAAATAAACCAGGAGATCTATGAAGTTGAGAAACAACAACTCTTTCTGTTCCATTGATTATGAAAGTTCCATGATCGGTCATAAGAGGAACAGTACCCATGTAAACACTTTGAGACTTTCCTTCCTTAAGCTTTCCTGAATCTTTATCTATAAAAAAGAGATCACAATTAATATGAAGAGATATTTCATAGGTTATTCCTTTAAGCTTGCACTCTCTCTCATTAAAAATAGGTTCGCCTAAGGTGTAACCGGAGTACTCCATCCTAGCGAAGCCATTATGGCTCTCGATGGGAAAGATTGAATTCAGGACTTGTTCGAGACCAGCATTCAATCTTTTTTCACTATCCACGTATCTCTGTAAAAAAGCATCATAAGACTGAACTTGAGTTGCAAGTAAATTTGGAAGCTCCATAACACTGGAGATTTTTTCAAAACTCCTTCTAACTCTTTTTTTCTCAGTATATGAAAAACTCATAAAGACCTCTTTTTTAATTTATTTGTATTTATAGAAAGTTTGCTATTTTAGTTCAACAGTTGCACCGGCATCTTGCAGAGCCTTTGCATGCTCATCGGCTTCAGCTTTATTTACACCTTCTTTTATGACTGAAGGAGCTTCATCGACCATAGCTTTTGCGTCTTTAAGACCTAAACCAGTTATCGCTCTTACTGCTTTGATTACATCTACTTTCTTATCGCCTACTTCTGATAGGTGAATGTCAACAGGGGCATCGTCTGCTTCCGCTTCACCGCCTGCATCACCACCAGCAGCGGCTGGAGCTGCAGCTGCTACGGGAGCTGCAGCAGATACTCCAAATTTTTCTTCCATTGCCTCTATAAGATCTACAATGTCTATGACGCTCATTTCTGCTATAGCGTCCAATATTTCTTCTTTACTTAGTGCCATTTTTATTCTCCAAATTTTATTTAATTAAGGTTATGCCGATTCTTTTTGTTCCTTCACCGCTTGTAAGGTTCTTACGAGTTTAGAAGGTACTTGATTAAGAATATTTACGAATTGATTCATAGGTGCATTTAATAAACCTGCTAGTTGGCTTAAAGCCTGTTCTCTAGAAGGCATATTTGCTAATGCAGAGAGCTTAGAAAGCTCTAGTAAAGAATCTCCTAAGGAAATTCCTTTGACTGAAAATTTACTGTTTACCTTTGTGAAATCATTAACTAGCTTAGCTGCACTTGTTGGATCCTCTAATGAGAAGGCCAACATAGTAGGGCCTACTAACAAATCTTCAAAACAAGAATACTTAGTGTCATTCAGAGCTCTCTTTGCAAGAGTATTTCTAATAATCTTCAGATGAACTGAGTTATCTCGAGCATCTTTTCTAAGTTTAGTTAACTCAGTAACAGATGCACCATGATAATCGGCAGCTACAGCTGAAGTTGCTTTATTAGCTATGTCTTTGAGCTCGTTAACAGCAACTTTCTTGTCATCAATGCGCATTGGCATCTTCCTATCCTCCAAATACCAATAATTGGTATTTTCATTTTTGGCTATGACTGGAAGCAGTCATTTACCATCTGCGTAGGTTAAAATAATTAAGCAAGGAACCTTTCCTCGCACCCACGGTCTTCGATGGGCGAATAATCGCACCATACTGAAGAAACCATTTATCTATAATAATCTTTAAAAGACTAAAGAAGATAAATCAATCTCAACTCCTGCTCCCATTGTGGAAGAGAGAGTTGCTTTTTTAATAAAAACACCTTTAGCTGAAGGAGGCTTGTTCCTCTTCAAGTCATCTAAAAGCGTTTCTAAGTTCTGTTTAATCTGTTCAGGTGTATAGCTTATATCCCCTATTCTTCCATGGATGATTGCACCTTTATCTGTTCTATATCTAATTTGTCCTGCTTTTGCATTTTTCACCGCAGAAGCTACATCTTTAGTTACTGTACCTGTTTTAGGATTAGGCATAGTTCCCTTTGGACCCAAAACCTTTCCTAGAGGACTAACAATTTTCATTGTGTCCGGTGTAGCTATGATGACATCATATTCAACTTCACCTTTTTTAATTTCTTCTGCGAGGTCTTCCATACCTACTGTGTCAGCACCAGCTTCTTTGGCAGCTGAAGCTTGATCGCCTTCAACAAAAACAGCTACTCTGCAAGGCTTTCCTGAACCTGCTGGTAAAGTTGTAGCGCCTCTAACATTTTGATCAGACTTAGTAGGATCAACACCCAAATTGATGGCTACATCAATTGATTCATTGAACTTAACTTTTGGCGAAGCTTGGATAAATTCCATTGCTTCTGTAACATTATATTTCTTTTCTTCTAAAGAGTTAATGTATTGTTTTCTTTTACTCTGACTCATTTTAACCTTCAACTTCTATACCAGCACTTCTGGCACTTCCAGACAATGTTCTTACAGCGGCATCCATATCAGCAGCAGTAAGGTCTGGATCTTTTATTTTTGCAATTTCTTCTAATTGAGCTCTTGTGACCTTTCCAACTTTTACACTATTGGGAGTTCCGCTACCTGATTTGATGCCTGCAGCTTTTTTGATAAGTACCGATGCTGGTGTAGTCTTGATAACAAAATCGAAGCTCTTATCTTCATAAACTGTTATAACTACAGGGCAAGGTAATCCTTGTTCTAAGTCTTTAGTTCTTGCATTAAATGCATTGCAGAAATCCATTAGAGGTAAGCCATGTTGACCTAGTGCAGGACCCACAGGTGGACTTGGTGAAGCCTGACCGGCGGGGACTTGGAGTTTTACATACGTTTCTATTTCTTTTGCCATTATCCTTTCTCGATTTGATTGAATTGCAATTCAACAGGTGTTGATCGACCAAAAATCAATACTGCGACTCTAACCTTACTTTTCTCGTAATTAACTTCTTCAACGACTCCACTGAAGTCATTGAAAGGTCCATCTACTACTCTTACCATTTCACCCGGTTCAAAAGACACTTTCGGTTTAGTGATATCTGATCCCTGTTCAAGCTGCTGCATAATTCCTTGAGCTTCGACATTTGAAAGAGGAGATGGTTTTTCTTTCGTACCTCCAATGAATCCCATGACACGAGGAGTATCTTTGACGAGGTGCCAGCTATCATCATTTAGCTCCATATTTACCAAAACATAACCAGGGAAGAATTTCCTTTGCGTTTTCCTCTCTTGACCGCCTTTCATTTCAACGACTTCTTCGGATGGAACCATAATCTCTCCAAATAAATCATCCATTCCCAATCTTTCTATTCTCTCAATTAGAGCTTCTCTAACTTTAGTCTCATATCCAGAATAAGCATGTATAACGTACCACTGTTTTTCCATGATTATCCTAATAAAGCTGCTGTTGCCCAACCGAACAAGGAATCAAGTCCCCACAGGATAAGAGCTGCTATTGTTATGGCCACCAAGACAATGAGAGTAGTTTGAGTTGTTTCTGTCCTAGTAGGCCAAACTACTCTTCGTATCTCAGTTCTTGAATCTATTACAGTTTTTAGGGCCTCTTTACCTTCTTGAGTTGTAGTTAAAATAAAGAGACCTAAACTAGATATAACGATCACTCCTATTACTCTGTAAAGAAGTGGTTCTTGAAAATAATAAGAGTTACCGTATACGGCTAGTCCCACAACAGAGAGTCCAACAATCCAACGGATATAATTTTGCATTCTTATACTATTTCCCATTTTATAAGGCTAAACTTTTTGGCTGAGTGGCAGGCCAGGAGGGAATCGAACCCCCAACCTACGGTTTTGGAGACCGTCGCTCTGCCAATTGAGCTACTGGCCTACTAATCAATAATTTTAGTAACTACTCCAGAACCAACTGTTCTTCCACCTTCTCTTATGGCAAAGTTCATTCCGTCTTCCATTGCAATTGGAGATATTAGTTCAACAGTCATGTCTATATTGTCTCCAGGCATGACCATTTCAACACCGTCTGGAAGCTCTACAGCTCCTGTTACGTCAGTAGTTCTTACATAGAATTGTGGTCTGTATCCTTTGAAGAAAGGTGTGTGTCGTCCGCCTTCTTCTTTAGATAAAACGTAGACTGTAGCTTCAAATTTAGTGTGAGGATTAATAGCGCCCGGCTTAGTGAGAACCTGTCCTCTTTCAACAGCATCTCTTTCAGTTCCTCTTAAGAGTATACCGACATTTTCTCCTGCCTTACCTTCATCGAGAAGTTTTCTGAACATCTCTACTCCAGTACAAACAGTTTTGGTGGTTTCTCTAATACCAACTATCTCTATCTCTTCGTTTACTTTAATTTCACCTCTTTCTATCCTGCCTGTTACAACTGTGCCACGACCTTGGATTGTAAATATATCTTCTATAGGCATTAAGAAAGGTTTATCAGTATCTCTTACTGGCTCTGGGACAAAATCGTCCAATGCTTGCACTAGCTCTTGTATTTTTGCAGCATACTCTGCATCTCCTTCTAGAGCTTTCAATGCAGATCCTACAATTACAGGAGTATCATCACCGGGGAAGTCATATTCTGTGAGTAGTTCTCTTACTTCCATTTCAACTAATTCGATTAATTCTGCATCATCGACCATATCAGCTTTGTTTAAAAATACTACAATATGAGGTACTCCTACCTGCCTGGCTAAAAGTATGTGCTCTCTTGTTTGAGGCATGGGTCCATCTGCAGCATTAACTACTAGTATAGCGCCATCCATTTGAGCAGCACCGGTGATCATGTTCTTGATGTAGTCAGCATGGCCAGGGCAATCTACGTGAGCATAATGTCTAGATTCAGAATCATATTCAACGTGAGAGGTAGATATGGTGATACCACGTTCTTTTTCTTCTGGTGCATTATCAATACCATCAAAGGCAATTGCTTCTCCACCCAGAGCTTCAGCTTGAACTTTCGTTATCGCAGCAGTTAAAGTTGTTTTACCATGATCAACGTGTCCGATTGTTCCTACATTGACATGGGGTTTGGTTCTTTCAAATTTTTCTTTAGCCATTTTTTTTCCCTAAATTTAAATTACTATTACCTGGAGCTCATAACCGGAGTTGAACCGGTGACCTCTTCCTTACCAAGGAAGTGCTCTACCTCCTGAGCTATATGAGCAAAAATCTTTATTTTTGCTGCTTTTTAAGGGTGTAGAGCATTTTTTCTGATAAACAGAGAAAAAAAATAATCTATAAAATCTAACGAAATAAAACCTACAACCCAAAGCTCGGAGCGCTTTTATAGTATTTTTAGGCCTCTAATGCAAGTGTTTTCGCATCTTTTGGGGAGATTTTTTATTGGTGGAGGGGGAAGGATTCGAACCTTCGAAGCACGAGGCGGCAGATTTACAGTCTGCTGGGTTTGACCGCTCCCCAACCCCTCCTATAAATTAGGTTAAAAAACAGCGCGCAATTCTGTAACTGCGAGCTTACTATGTCAACTTAAATTACTTAAATTTCCAAAATTTTTGGGTTATGAATAACAATTATATTTCTCTAGATATTGATTTATTAAAAGATTTCCTAGATGAGGATTTATTGAAATCAAAAATCGAAATATTTATATCGCAGTCTACAGGGTCCACTAATGATGATGCAAAAAATTTCTTGTCAGAGCAATCATCTCTTTTATCGATCCATGCGTCCGAACAGCAAATTGCAGGAAAAGGTAGAAATGGTAAGAAATGGATTAGCCCGAAAGGGAAAAATATATACCTTTCTATTGGATGGCTATCGAATCTGAAATATTCGCAGCTTGATGGACTTAGTCTAGCTATTGGAACCATTCTTGCTTCTAGCCTTAATAAATTAACCCAAAATCAAGTTGGCATTAAGTGGCCTAATGACTTGTTAATTGAAAAAAAGAAAATATCAGGAATCTTGATCGAAACTATTGATATAAATAATAAAGTAGGCGTTGTAATAGGTATAGGCATAAATGTACACATGTCCAAGGAAGAAGGTAAAGGGATTGATCAGTCGTGGATTGCTTTAGATGAAGTGACTAATTCGAAAAATAATAGAAATAAAATTATAGGGGATATAGTTAATAAGGTATTTCAACTCACTTCTGTATTTACTGAAGAAGGCTTTAAACCCTATAAATTAGATTATGAATCATTGGATGTGCTCACAGGGAAAAAATGTAACATGAACATTGAAGGTATTGATAAAACTATAGAGGTCCTAGGTGTGAACGACAAAGGAGAAATGCTTGTCAAAGATGGTTCTGAAAATCTTACTCTTCGTTATGGCGAAGTTTCAATAAGAGAACTATAATGCCCGTCGCGCTGGCGTAGCTCAGTTGGTAGAGCAGCTGATTTGTAATCAGCAGGTCGTAGGTTCAAATCCTATCGCCAGCTCCATTCAAGAATGGAAATCTTCCAGAATTTCAATTTAATAATTTCAATATATCTGTCTCAAATTTTCCAGTTGAAACGCATAAGACACCACCACTCTCGCCACCCTTCTGGTTTGTATTAAATGATATGGGGTCATACAAGTTATCATCTTTGGCTCTACCTGCTCTATCGACCCTATTGTGAGAATCATAAAGGGGCATGTAAAGAATTGTGTCGAATTCGGCTCTATACTGCCAAGAATATCTTGCATTTACGGCAACCTTGGTTTGTGAATTATTTTCAGGTGCTATATAAATATTTGCTCTTCCCTCAAGGTATGGTTGCCTAAATATATGCAAGTAAGTCGTATTTGGTTCACTTATTTGTGTAACTGAGTTAGTAAAGTATTCAGAATATCCGGCTGCCTCATAAATAACATCTTCGTTTCGCGAGGCTAGCTGAAAAGAACGGTCCGTGATTCCACAATCTACATAATCTGGAATGTTGTTTGTAGAGCTGAATGACACATTAAGTAATCTACTTTCTTTATCTATATTATTTATTACATAAAAGGTTTTGGCCAAGTCTGATACCAGAGAATCCCAAGTCTCACTGAAACTTTTATTGACAGTTATTTCATTTTTTATTTCCTTAAGAGCTGGAGGCTGATAGTTGTAAGTTTCATTTGCAAGCGTAGTTGCACAACCGCTAAAAACAAAAAAGATTATGAATATAGAAACAATATTTTTCATATCCACACTATATCAGAATTGCTTTCGTGCAAACCACATGCAAACCAAATGACATAATTCATTGGCACAAACTAGGTGGAAAAAATTTGTTCTGCTAAGAAAATTAATCATTGATTGGATGGAATAGAATAATGGTTTCTAGTTTAGTTTAGAGGTTTTCGAATCATTTTAATCTAGGACTCAAAAATTTTTTTGTAAAGACTCTGTTAATTGTTCTTTTTGATTTATCTATACCTGATATGGATGCCTCTGCTTCCGTCAAAGCTTCTTCACTATCAGGATCAAATGCTTTGCCACTTCCTAGAAATAGAAGTATTTCCTTATCATCTCCTCGTAACAAGTAGTCTTGATAAGCAATTCCATAAATAAATATCTTAAATTCTTTTTCCGAAGGAGGTTCAACTAACTCATCAAAGGTGTCCCTGTGATCTCCTATCTTAGCAATAAGATTAAAAGTATCTTTCTCATCTTCTTGATTGATAATACTTAATAAACCACCATCCATTTCACCCTCTTTTAGATTTGTATCGATAATTAAGAAATCTCTGAGATTTTTAAAATGAGTATCTCGAGCAGAGAAAGTCGGAGAGAAGTCTATAAACACATAGGGATCTTTAATTTTTGAAGGAGTTAATCCTGCACATAGATTAACTAGACTTGGAAAATCTAATACATCCAATTGCATCCGTGCCGATGCAAAAGCATTGACCATTGCATTAAAATTTTTTGCTACTAGAGATGTCTTACTTTCAGGCCTGATAAATTCTCTAACAACTTTTTCATCAACAGAAACTGATCTTGAAAGAGCTGCTACGCTTAGTTCTTGGTTCATTTTTCTCAAAGACTCTCTCAATGCAGCCTCTCTTCTTTCAAAGGTAATTGACATAACTATAATTCCTTCATAAATTTTTTTTAACACTTTATCAGAAGTAACTTACAAAAAAAATAGTTAAAACTTTGTTTTGTATGAAATCCTGTGATTATATTGTTTTTAATGGTTTTTTTATCAATCTTGAGATTCGTCTAAAAAAAAGTTGCCTTTTTTATGAACTTATAATAGTATACTTTTTGAAGTTATAAAAAGGAGTAAATATGAATTATTTAAAATCAACGTACACCTCTCACAAAGTAGAGGAGGTTTTTATAGATAGTGAGAAAGTTAACAAAACAGAGGATCAACTTATAGAACTGGCTGCATGCAATAACGAGGAGAAGATAATATTTCAGACTTATATCAGGCCTACAAACTGCAACCTATCTGAATTTAAACAGAAGCAAGGATATACAAAAGAGAAGCTCATGAACGCTCCTCTTTTAGAGGAAATACTTCCAACGTTCTACGAGATCGTAAAACATAAGAGATGCATAATATGGAATTCTGAATATGAATTGGGAATCTTTCCAGCTTTGGCAGATAACTGCCACTCTATCGCTTGTGCAATGAAAAGATTTAGTCAGCAATACGGAAAATGGAATCCCTACTTCGGAGATAGAAGTTACGTAAAACTTGTAGACGCTGCTGAAAAGGTAGGACACACCTCACATAAACTTATCTCGCACACTGCTACAGCTGACGTTATAGCAACATGTAAAGTTTGGAATTGGATGGAAGAGCAAAACTTACCAAAAAAGTACTGTAGTGCAGACTTAGTTCCCTATTCGGACTATGAACGCCTTATCTTGGAAAATCAAACACTCAAGAGGCAATACGAAGAGCTTGAATCAAGGGAGCACCTTAAAGTTGTAAAACCAACCCTTGATAAAGTTGAAGTAGAAGAGAAAGAAATAGGCAATTTGCCATTTTAAGGAGAGTAAAAATGAAAAATAAAAGAACTCTTCATCAATCAATCTTATACCCAGCTGATCAGAATGCTCTTGTAGTAAGCGTATTTATAAGGTCAATCATGATCGCAAAAAAAGAATACAGCAGTCCCAGAAAATATTTTGAAAAGCTAGGAATAGAAATGCCAGGAAGTCTGGAAAAATGGGAAGATTTTGATATTTCAGATTTAACAAAGGTATCTGGAGCCGTGATATCAACTAAAAATCAATTTCTTTGTTACGAGGATATGATGAAACCAGTGATAAAATATGAAAAAAGTAAATAAATTAGAATCAGACCTTTTTTTGATAGATTGGAATTCTCCTAAAATATTTTCATCATTAGAACAGTTTAAAGATCTCAGAGATGGTGATATAGCCTTTGCTTTAATTTTATTTAATTTTATCGAGCAAGACCGGAAAATGTTTCCGGATGTCACAGAGAGGTTTGAGCTAGCAATAGATATAGCAATTTCACAGATAAACTACGCAAAAGAGCTACTAATAGTGGATACAACTGTTCATTAGTAAAATCTTATTTTCTATGCGGTACTCAGAGCCCAATTTAATCCACCTTCAATAAGTTTATTTCTCTTTTCAATACTTCTAAGTGCAAACCATATGCAAACCAGAATACAAGCTCAACATTGTGCAAACCACGTGCAAACCAACAGAATGTTGATTTAATAGGGTCTATAGAGTGATAAGGTACTGTACAACTGATTTGTAATCAGCAGGTCGTAGGTTCAAATCCTATCGCCAGCTCCATATGTGATGGATAAAAGGTATTTTATTCTTCAGTTAGGTTTTCTGCTTGAAGCAGAACTTCTTCGGGAAGACTGAAACTTCCTCTTTTTATATTCCAACTTTCAAATATTTGGTTAGTCATTAATTGAGAGTAAAGATGAGGAAAAGGACTTTTTCTTTTTCCTTCATTAGGAAGGGGAGATTCATAGATTAATTGAGTTTCATCTATCTTATCTAAATTTAATTGTAAGAGTTGAAGAGAGTCTGATTCCTTGAAGAAAAAAGCTAATGTGACAGCTAATTGAGAAGCAGTTGATAAATGGATGAATCCATCTTGCTTATCTAAAGCCGTAGTAATTTGACCTGATTCTTTAGCCTCTTCCCATTCATATTCTCTTAATATTTTGTACACATTATTCATAAAATCTAACTCGAATCTAAAACCACAAATCTCGGTTGCAAAAAGCGAACAGCTTAAAAATGCAAATGAATAATAAAAGTTTCTTAATTAGTAGCATTAGCCATATCTATAATCATATTCGTCATAAAAGAATTAAGTTTGATCAACTTTTCCATATCTATAGAGTCTGGCCATATATCCTCTGGATGATGAAAAAGAGGATTGCTTCCGAGTAATGAAATAAATTGGCCACCCCCATCGTAGATATTTCTTGCTTCTCCGAGGGGCCTAGATGATACAGGCCAAGATATGATTTCATCTAAGTCTAAAGCCTTAAGTTGCTCCAAGCCTTTTTCCATATATTCTTTTGTTGATGCTTGCCATAATACCCGACCTTCTTTGGCAGCAAAATTAGCTCCTAGATGAACCCATAAAAAAGCATCTTTGACTAATGACGAATTTTTTTCTAAAAAATGATCCAATCCCAGATGGCTTAATTCATGTCCAGTATTTGCAGTAAATATTACATTGCGGCTGGGCTGATTTTTGGATAGATGTCTCATTGCATTTAACCAAATAGTTATTCCGCCTCCTCTTTCTGAAGTACAAGTCCACCAGCCACTCTTCGGTGTCATTACAACTAGAGGGCTAAGCGATTGATCTTTTCCTACTATCTTAGTTTGAACATTTATGGCATCGGATTTTTCATCAATTAATTCAACAGATACGCTTATCTGTTCATCTGCTTTTAATCTCTTAAGCCACTCACCCTCTTTCGTCGCTACCTGAAGGACAGGTGGTCCATATGGTTTTCTATAAGATTCAGCATTTAGGACAGCAAGTCCTGGAATGTTAGGAAAAACATCTGCTATAGCCACAATTGCAGGATGTTTATTTTTCTCTCTCGCTTTATTAAGATTTATAGACGACTCGTCGTTAGTTGATGAGCCATATTTAGTTATTGCAATTACATCATGAGTATTCAAAGATCCATGCGTGCCTTTAATTCCTTTTGAGGAAGTGCTTCCACCGTCAAACATGGGCAATCCAATTGCAGTATCAGTGCCATTTGTAACCTCGCATTTACCAGGAGTTCGCTTAATAAAATTAAAGGTATCTACTTCTGCAGTAAGGCCACATTTATTTATCTCATCCGCTAACCAATAAGCAGTTTCATTATCACCTTTAGTACCAGTTCTATGAAGCTTAATGGAATCCCACATTATGACATCCTCCTCAATATTTTTTTTAATATTACTCAATTTAAATTTAATTTCTTTGGAGCCTAAATCAAAGATCAATCCTACAGATAAAAAAGATAAAAATTTTAAGAAACTTCTTTTGGTTAAAAGAAGATTATTCTTCATTCAGATATTCTTCTGGCTCTTCATTTAAGCCGCCATAATCTAAAATCGGTGCAGCGTCTATTTCTTCTGCATCTATAAATCTTGCTACCCTTTGTAAGCAGGATACGATCATGCTTTGCTCCCAGTCATTTAAGCTGGAAAATTGTTCTTTGAATTTATCTTGTAAAACATCTGGTGATGATTCAAGTATCTCCAGTCCTTCTTCTGTGATATTTAAATATTGAATCCTTTTATCATTTATACCCTTCTCTCTTGTAATTAGATCTCTGGATAAAAGTTTATTGATGACCGTTGCAATGGTTGTATGTCTCAAAGTTGTTATGTATGAAATATGACTTGGTGTGGTGTGTTTCTTACTAGCAATGATCTGCAGAACAATGTGTTGCGTTGGGGTAAGCTGAGATTTTTTTGCTAAAGACAATGAATTTATTTCAGTAGCCCTCATTACCCGCCTAATTGCGACTAGCGCTTCTTCTAGATGATTATCTTCCATGCAAATCTTCCATTTTTTTTGAATCGTATACTTCTATATAGACTCCTCGCAACAAACTAAATGTTGCAGCTATCAATATAAATACAAATGGCAATGCCATTGATATTGCACCCGACTGAATTGCTGATAAAGCATAAGAACCTCCTCCAACCAATAACACTATCGCTATTAAGCCTTGAATTATTGCCCAGATTACTCTTTGTTTACTTGAATTATTATCTTGCCCTCCAGAAGTTATCGTATCAATGACCAAAGAGCCTGAATCAGATGAGGTCACAAAAAAGAGAACCAACATAAAGAGAGCAAATAAGCTTGTGAACGTGGGTAAGAATAAATTATCTAACATATAAAAAAGTACGAGGGAAATATCGCTTACGGGCTCACTTAACCTACCTATTCCTTCTTCAAATTGAAAAATTGCTGCTCCGCCAAATGAAGAGAACCATATTAAATTGAATATAAGAGGTACAAACATAACCACAGATAAAAACTCTCTTATCGTTCTTCCTTTTGAGATCCGAGCAATAAACATTCCAACAAAAGGAGACCAAGAAATCCACCAAGCCCAATAAAATATTGTCCAATCTTGGTACCAATCACGATCTTCAGATCTATTCCAGTTACTTAATTGAACTATATCCTGAAAATATGCCATTAAGTTCGCCCCATAAGAAGAAATTATTTGATATGTTGGTCCAGCAAGAACTACAAAAAGTAATAACAATAAAGCTAAGGCTATATTTAAATTACTCAATATACGTACACCCTTATCAAGACCTCTATAAACTGAAAAAATTGCTACAGATGTAATAAAGATTATGACCAGAGATTGACTGACTAAATTATTGGGTAAATTAAATAAATAAAATAAACCAGAAGATGCTTGTTGTGCACCTAATCCTAAAGAAGTAGCTAAACCAAATAAAGTAGCCAAAACAGCTATTATGTCTATTAAGTCTCCCTGCCATCCCCAAATTTTATTACCTAGAAGGGGGAAGAATATTGAACGAATAGTTAAAGGCAATTTCCAGTTGTAACTAAAGAAAGCAAGTGACAGTCCTATAATTGCGTATACAGACCAACCATTTATACCCCAATGAAAAATTGTGGCGCTAAAAGCTAATGTCCTCGCTTCTTCAGTCTCAGGGGTGATATTTAATGGCGTTCCAAAGACCCCTGTATAGTAAGAGAGAGGTTCAGCGGCTCCATAAAAAGTCATTCCTATACCCACACCTGCCGCGAATAGCATGCAAATCCATGATAAGAAACTAAATTCCGGAGATGCATCCTTCCCACCAAGTTTAATCTTTCCAAAAGGGGAAACTATTAAAAAGAAAATTATGAAAGTAAAAGACAACATCGAAACTGTAAATAAAGTATCAAACCGACTGACAACAAATTGTCTGCTACTTGAAAGAAAATTATTTGAAGCCTCCGGGAACATTAATACTAGACAAGAAAAAAGAATTGCCAATCCAGAGCTAATCAAAAAAACTGGGAAATTAACATCTAAGCCCAAAAACTTTGAGTTTTTTAGAGATTTTGATTCCATAATTAGCAGACTTTTCAGTTGTTCATTCATAGATACCTAACCTCTTATATAGGCAATATCTTCAGGCTTAAGAAGATCTTCATCTATGACATCGAGAAGTGGTTTTAAATATTTAGCATAAGGTTTCCATCTTCCCATGCCATCTTTATTTACAGGTTTTCTAACTTGTTCTGAGCTAGGCGTTCTTATTAATCTATCTGTCTCATAAAAAGAGATGCATTGTTCCTCAAAAGGTATCTCTAAAAATTCAAGCAGTCTTGAAACTTGATTCTCAAGATCTTCAACAACATCTTCATTATTAAATCTCAATACCTTACCCGGTAAGACTCTGTCCCAGTGATCCATAAGTTTTATATAGCTATTGTAATAGCTACCGGCTTCACGAAGTCCATATGTAAACTCCTGTCCCTGTGCAAAGAGTTGCTTGAACATACTAAAACAGCAATCTAAAGGATATCTTCTTGCATCAATTATCTTTGCATTTGGCATAATTAAATGGATTAAACCAATATGTCTAAAATTATTAGGCATCTTATCTGTGAACATTGGAGCATTTTTTCTATGCATTCTTGTTTCTTCAATAAAGCTTTTTCCAAAATTCTCTCTTTGTTGTAATGTCAAAGTCTCCATGGCGCTTGGATATTTGCCGTCTTTTCCGTAGATATCATCGCCTCTGAGGCTTTGAGCCATCGAAAGGATATTAGGAAGTTCAAGAGTACCATCAATCATAGAATGTGATGCTAGTATTTGCTCTACTAATGTTGATCCAGCTCTTGGTAAACCAAGTATAAATATTGGATCTTTGGTATCGTGGCCACCTTGACCTAATTGTTCAAAGAAAGCTTCGTTGCAAACATCTATTTGTGCTTGAAATTCTCTCTCCATATTTTCAATTGAATACTTACTCTGATCATTCTTTATCTGATTACCTCTGTCTAAATGAAAAAAGGCTTCTTCGTATTCTCCATTAACCTCACAGCCTTGAGCTAAAGCAAAGTGAAAATAAGCCTTATCTCTTAAAGATAAATCAACTCTCTGCACTTGCTCTCGCATGCTATCCAATTCATTTTTAGAAAAAGAATAAGTTTTCAAATTTGCGAGAGAAAAGAAAGCTTCTCCATGATCTGGTTTTATTTGATAAGCAGTTTGATAGCTTTTAATTGCTTGATCAGTAACACCCAAGGTCTTTTGAGCATGACCTTTAGATGTCAGAGTACTAAAGTTATATGGGTTCATCTTGAGAATATCATCAAACATAGTGATGGCCTTTGCATGATCTCCGCCTTGCATAACATCACTAGCCTTTTGGGCACGATAATTGAGGTTATCAGGAAATTGATTACATAAAATATCTAATTGTTCTGTAGTCTGAGCAAATTTTTGTTTTTTTCTCAGTATAGAGGCATATTTCAGCCTGAGATCGCCATCTTTGGGTTTAAATTCAACAGCCTTTTGAAGCAAAAATTCTGCATCATCAAAATATCCAAATCTGTTCGCAATTTCAGCTAGCAAAGACATGGCATATGTATGAGTAGGGTTTTCTTTAAGAAAAGCTCTACATTTTGTCTCGGCAAGTCCTAATCTTCCTTCGTTGAGAATCTGCTCGATAAACAAAAGTTGTCCTGGTAAGGTCTGTAATTTCTTGATCTGCTCTAAGGCATGATCAGCTGCAGGTTTGTTGTTAAGTTTTTCAAAGTATTTGTGCAAGGCATTCCAGGATGCCGGTAGAGCGGGGTTAAGTTCACATGCTTGCCTGTAATGAGTAATTGATTTTTCTTCATTCCCGATGTCTCTATTAAGGTGACCGAGTTCTTGATAAGCGCGACCCATATCTGGAGCATTGAAAAGTAAATGTTCAATATGTTTCCTTGAATCATCAAACTTTTTCAAAAATCTAGTTGAAACTGCTGTCAAGTATAGAATATCAATATGATCAGGATTCTCCTTGAGAAGAACTTTCAGTAAATTAAAGGCATCTTGAAATCTACTCTCTTTTACTGCTTGTGTAGCATTACTCAAATCCACGGAAAGCGTGGTCTCATCAATATTGAATTGGTTATCATTCATATCTTAACTATTCTAACAAAGCTCATAAAGTCACCTCTCTTAAAAGAAGCAAAAAGGGAGCCGTGGCTCCCTTTAAAAAAAACTTTTAACAGCTAAAAGTTAAGCTTATATCTAAGACCAATAGTCATGGGTCTTATTACGGCAACTCTTTGTCTGTCAAAAACATAGTTGTTACTTATCTCAGCTCTTTCATCTGTAATGTTGTCTATATACATTTCAGCTACCCAAGAATCATTACTGATACCAGCCCGAATATTCGCATAACTATAACTGTCTTGTTTTGCTTTATTGGGCTCTATAATGTCGGAGTAACTTTTGTCTGATGCCACAAGCTGGCCTTGAATATGACCTAAGTTACCGGAGGTCATGTCCCACTCATATCTTGCTGATATATTAGCCTGCATTCCGGGAGCAAAAGCTAAATCTTTTCCAGCTATTACATCATTGGTTGTGAGAGATTTTTTTATCTCTGTATCTAGTAATGAAAAAGCTCCAGATATCATTAAACCATCAATATTTGGGTAATAAATAAAGTCACCCTCCAGACCAGTTATGTCTGCATCAGCGGCATTATCAGAGAAGAATAAATTAGCAATGCTTGGATCGAAAATAGTTGTCTGTAAACCTGAAACATCGACCATAAACACACTACCATTAAATCTCAATCTTCCATCTTGTAAAACAGTCTTCCAACCAAATTCATAATTAGTCACTTCATCAGAATCAGTTACAGGTCTTACAGTATAAGATCCGTCTGGTGTTGATTGACCTGCTGGACGATTTAATAGTCCAGGCCTAAATCCCTCAGACCAAGTTACGTAATACATAACATCTTCTGACTTATTCCAAGAAAGAGTAGCTTTTCCGATAACTCCATCGGATTCAGCCTTATCTGGATAATTCAATTCATCTATGAATGGATTACCTGTAACAACACCAGGTTCATTAAATGCTGCAGATAAGTTAGTACCAAATCTTTGTTGGTCGCGATGATCAGCTCCAGCACTCAGAAAACCAGTTGTAAATCCGGCATTTGCAGCTCCTTCTAGATCCACTGCAATATCATACCAACGAGCACCTACCGTTAATTCAATAGTGTCTGACAAATCGATAGCTAGTTCGCCAAAAATTCCTTTTTGTTTGTCTGTTCTTTTAATATCATTCACGAACATTACAGGCGGCATATAAGGACCTCTACCAGAATGCCATCCAGCAGCTGCGTATTGTTTAGACTTTAGATTTCCATCACTATCTAGTAAAGCTTGATAACCAGCTACAGAAGTATCTGTCAGGGCATAATTTGGGCCCCATCCAATATCACTTTCCACTGCACCGGGATAAGTAAACATATTATGTTCTTTTAATTCAAGGTCACTCATAAATGCACCAGCTGTGATACTCATGTTCTCACTAATGGGAGCATTTATTCTGATTTCGTGTGTTTTTACTTTTGAATCTGTTAATGAATCAACAAACATATCAGGAGCTGGACAAGCACCAGTAGGTACATTTCCAGGCGCATATTTTGTGTAAGTTACATAATAATCACAAATGTAATAAGGAAGATATTGACCAACAAAAAGGTAATCTGTGTAATCAATGATCTGATCAGAAGTTCTGTCTGTATAAGCACCAGCGTAAACTACTTCTAGGTCACCAATTGAACCTTCAATGGTCAAACTCATATTATCGAATTCATCTTCTAAAGTATCGTTGTGATATCTTTGAATTTCAAGGTCACCTAAAGTTGGGTCAGTAAAAAATACTCCGTCTGACTCAATTGTTTGATTCGAAACTGATACTAAGGCGTCCCAGTTATCATTTATTTCTTGAGCTAAACTTAATCTAAAACCTTCATACGTGACTTCATTAATATCTTCTTTGACGATAGCATTCGCATCAGCAAATGTTACTCCAGAAAGGTCTGCACCAGCCTGAAAACCATTTCTTCCTTCAGAAACAGGAAGTCCATTGCTTCTTACGGTACCTGAAGGCCTGAAGCGTGCTGATTGGCTAGCATCTACTTTGCCAGCAACTTGATCAACGTATCCACCTCTTCTATCTCTATAGGCTACCAATCTAGCAGCTGAAGTATCACCTAGAGGAAGATTTGTTACGAACTCAACTTTACCTCCGGTATCACCTTCAGACATATATCTAGATTCTACTTCGATATTTGTTTCGGACTCACCTATTATAGGTTTATTAGTAATCATTCTTACTACACCTGCTTGTGAACTAGCTCCAAAAAGTGTTCCTTGCGGTCCTTTTAATACTTCTATACGGCCAATATCTGCAGCATAAACATCTAGATTCCTACCTGGTTGAGCTAGGGGTTGCTCATCAAGATAGAATGATACGTTTGGGGCCAAACCACCAACTCCTGCTGTTGTAAGATTAGGGGTTGTGGATGCAAGACCTCTGATGTAGATAGTGCTTGTTCCTGGGCCAGCTCCACCAGCTGTTACGCTTGGTAGCTGAAGTAAATAATCTTCAAAAACATTCACACCAAGATCTTCTAGAGAGCTCTCTCTAAGAGCTGAAACAGACAAAGGTACGTCTTGTAAACTTTCTGCTTTTTTTCTAGCAGTAACTACAATTTCTTCTAAAGCATCTTGAGCCATAGCATAGCCACCGAATGCAGAAGCATTTAATAAAACAAAAGTTGAAAGATAAAAGGTTAACTTTTCACGAATTTTTCCAAACATTGTTGGTCCCCCCATTAAGCAAACATGCTTAAATAATTTAAATTACTACGTAAAGTGTAGTATGCAGACAAAAATAATCAAGCAACCAATTGAGGCTTCTTTTCAAAAGTCAACCTTTCGTTTATTTTCCGTAGTGATAGCTCTTGGTGGCCTTTATCACTGATAGATTACTAGAAGTAGCAGCGGAAGAATTAGCACTGCACCCAGAAGTGTAATAATTTTACTCGGCTTCAATGCAACTATTAGGCAGATAAGAAATATAAATATAGCGGCAACGAAAGATGAAAATTCCATGGTTATTCCTTTTCTATCAGCCTAGTAAGTAGATTACCTTTCAAGCATGAATCGATGTAAGCTGTTTTCTTATCATCAGATACTTTTAGTATGTTAGCGCCTTTTATTTTAAGTAAATCAATTTCTGTTTTCAGATCAGAAACCTGAAATATCATTTCTGCCACACCATCACCTCGTTGTGCCAGAGAATTTTTATAAATGCTTTCTTTTTCGGCCTGTATCAGTTCAAAAAGTATATTACTTACATAGAATTCTTCAGAGCTTATTTTCCATTCTTTTCCGACCTGCTTTTCTTCAATTTTCTTGTAACCTAGTTTAGAGTAATAAACAGAAGCAGACTCCAAATCATTAACACATATTCCTAATCCTAAAAATTTCCATTTATTTACGAGAGGATGAGATTCATTATTTTTTCGCCAAGATTTTTCCCAAGTATCTGCAGGTGGTCTCAAAGAAATCATTAAATCTCCATGTAATCTCGTATCTATGTAGTTTTCTACAGTTTTGCCGTTAGTTGTAACATTAAAAACTAAATCACAGCCTCGATCTAAAAAGAATTGAGTATCTCTTTCAATATTGTTCGTATTAAAAGCTATATGATTAATTCCATCACCTTTCTTCTCTAGATATCTGCTAATGAACATGCCGGGTCCGGGCTGCATGGGATAAACTTCAAGCTGACAATTTCCAATTTGCGATTGGCCATCTTTAAAGTTATGCGCTCCCCCCGTTACGAATTTATGAGAGACAGGTTCGCCGTCCAGCTCTTTAAAAAAAGTTATTTCTCCTTCACCTTCTATGTATGGCAATAGAGGTTGAGGTCCTACGCTAACTCCAAGTCCAATAGACTGATAGTAGCTCAATATTTCATCTCGATCTGTGACCATCATCCCAAGATGATTAAATTCCCAGTTAAGCATCATGCCATGTATCCACCATCAACATTTAAGATAGTACCGTTTACATAACTAGATGCATCAGATGCAAGAAAAACAGCCGCATTCGCCATTTCATTAAAGGTAGCAACACGACCTAAAGGAATATTTTCCGGTCCGGTAGACCATGCTTCGAATTTCTCTTTTTCAGATATTTCTTTTTTTACTTCTTCTTTAGTATTTTTTTTATTTTCCCTATTTTCTTGGCCCGGAAATTCTTCCCACTCGACTAAAGAAGGTGCAATAGCATTAACTCTTATATTATGAGGTCCAAGATATCTTGCATACTGTCTTGTCATCATTGCTATACCTGATTTAACTATTGCATAGTTTCCCATAGCTTTATCAGCATGTGCCTTAAGTCCGCCTCTCGAAGTTAGGTTTATTATGCTTCCACTTTTTTGCTTCTTCATTATTGGGGCTACTTCCTGAATAGTTAGCCAGTAACCTTTCAAATTTACATTACTCAGCATATCCCAATTTTCTTCATCCAGATCAGTCACAGGTTTCATGTGGTACATGACAGCCACATTCATCAAAATATCGATTCGTCCGAATTCATGCTTAACTTTATCTACCATTTTTTTTACATCTAGCTGAGAAGATATATCTGTCTTGATGCAGATAGAATTCCTGTTCATCGCCTTGATTTCTTCGCAGACAGCATTGAGTTGACCTGATTCAGTATTTAGATCTGTGACTGCAACATCAGCACCTGCTTCACCAAGTCCAAGAGCAAAGCCCTTCCCCATATTTCTTCTTGCTCCAATTACTAAAGCTTTTTTACCTTTTAATGAAAATTCTGAAAGAGACATAAACCAATAAATAAAAATGAATAAATATTTACATTAGAGTCTTTTCAAAAAAGTATCAACAGCAACCGCACGAATTAAGATTAGTAGGTAGGATTAATTTGGAATTTGCTTTTGAAGAACTACTCAAATTTTCATTATTTGGATTGTTGTATTCTTTAAGCTTCTTGTTTAAGTCTTGTTCTTCTAAGTTTGATAAATAATAGCCTGTCGTTATTTCAAAATTATGATTTGCCACTTCGGTATTAATAGTTATTTTTGAATTATCGATGATTGTGTAATCTTTAAATACTTTACCATCACATAAAACATCAATGGAATTTGAATTAGGTAGATTGAAAACTTCTACAGTTGTACTTCGATTAGTCTTAGTTTTATCACCGTCGCATATACTGAAATATAATTTTCCTTTCTGGTCATCATGAAAAGCCTTTTCAACATATAAAGATGGAAAGTCAATCCCTTGAATGCTGGGTGAATAGAACTTAGTTAGATTAGGATTATTGAAAAGATTTTCCCATGCATCAGGTTCACAAACTTCTGCACACATGGCTAATGCAGAAAGCTGCCCTCTCGGCCAGTTTTCTCCAAAGTTAAACCAAAATCCAAACTTACTGTCATTAATACCAAAGAATTGTGGTTCAAAATTTTCTTCTGCATATTTTTTTAGTCTCTCATAAGTAACTTGATCGTCAAATTCTCTAGACATGGTCAATCCAAGCGCAAACATTCTTGGATCAGATATATATTCATTTGTAATCGGAATAGATGGGTTGTCCCATCCTAGAAAATTAATGGCACCTCGATAAAGAAGTTCAGCAAAATGAGGATCTTGTGGTTTTGCATAAAACGCTACTGCAAGACCATGAGTAGGTAATGTTTTATGATGATGATTGTTAATTTCATCGAAATACATTGTGACCCATTGCAAAGCACCACTCTTATCAAATCCATAATATTTATCTTTGGTAAAAGATAACCAATTAGAGTATGAACTATGGAAATTATTATCAAAAATTTTGTCATACATCATTAATCCTAATCCAGCAGCTGACAAACAAAATGGCCAAGCTTTAGTATTTTCACAATGAGGTCCCATAGGGGTTTTAGACCATTGCTGATGCAGATGGTCAGCTAATTGATGTTGAGTCCATTCGAATCGTGAATTATAAGCGCCGGCAACACTAAAGGAACTAGACCATTTATCATAACCACTAACATAAGTATGCAAAGATTGAGTTAAATTGAGCCAGCCTTTAAAAAATAAATTACCATCCGCACCAATAGGATCCATATGAAATCCCCACGGCGCAACGCCATTAGCAGTCCATCCGGGGGCGTCATAATTACCCCAAAATTCTTCTGGAATAAGAGTACCTTTCCATGCTTCGGGATAATTTTGCCTATTCGGATCGTGACCAAATTGAGATAGCCAATCAACAGCTGCCCAGTAAGTAATTGAACGTTCAGCGATTTCATCAAGAATTTCTGAATAAACTTCTCTCCAGGCAGGAGTCTTATCGGCCATCAACCCTATTGCATAGGTTGACTCTTGAAGATCAAAACGGGGGAAAGAGCACATTGGTGGTGTTGATGTCTGATCCCACCATTCATTTGGAGTTCCTGCTTCTGACCAATCATCTGATGTAGTTGCCTTTTGATGTAAAAAATTTAGCCATCCTTTAGCTCTTTCGTTCAGTGCAGGATGATTGTTTTGCATTAGATTATTAAATTGACGAACTAGGTCTTGATAGTATCTGATTATGCCATCTATGCAGATTTTTTAGACTCTCATGAGGTTTAAGCTCTACCATACTCGAAGCAAAGTCTATAGCTGATAGAAGAGTAATGTCTGCAACTGTATACCTATTTCCCGCGACATATTCTGAAGATGAGAATTCATTATCTAATCTTTTGTAGTAAGAATTAACATTATTATCACTTGCTTCTTTGGCAGCTGGAATCTGCTTAAATAAACCCATAGCGCCAACAATTGGTCCATTAACCCATGAAGTTCCGATCTGAGTCCAAAGTTCTAACTCTATGTGTCTATTTCTACTTTCGATGAATGAAGTCTCAAAAGCATCTTCTCCAAATAAGTTAGGTTCTGGCTCGAGACTCTCTAGATATCTGCAGATAGGTATTGATTCTGATATGCATCTTCCATCTTCTAGTTCTAATACAGGAATTTTTCCACTGGGGTTCTTTTTTAAAAATTCTGGTGACTTATGCTCTCTGCTTGCCATATCACAGTTGACAAGCTCTAAGGCTATTTGCTTTTCTTCGGCAAATATTTTTACCCTTCTTGGGTTAGGTGCTTGAGGAAAATCATATAACTTCATCATGAAATTGCAGGAGCATCTGATCCAAGAAGATCATCTCTCAAGTTTCTTTTTAAAACCTTACCAGTAGCATTTCTGGGTAAGGCATCTATAAACTCTACTGAATTTGGTACTTTAAATTTTGCGAGGTTATTTAGACAATGCTGGATGATATCTTTTTCTTCCAGCATTTGTTCCGGTTTGAGGCTTATAAAAGCTATACCTGTCTCACCCCATCTCTCATCTGGAACACCAATAATTGCTGCCTCAGCAATTTCCGGGAGTTGATAAAGAACATTTTCAACTTCCGCCGGATAAACATTTTCTCCACCTGATATATACATATCTTTCCAGCGATCTACGATATAGATAAAGCCTTCATCATCAAATCTAGCAGCATCACCAGTTTTGAGCCAATCGTCTTCGAAAGAGTTCTTTGTAGCTTCTTCATTATTCCAGTAACCAGGTGTGATATTCGGACCTCTAATATAGAGCTCCCCTACCTCTCCCCAAGGGAGTTCCTTACCTTCATCATCAACTACTTTAACTTCTGTATGTAGCAATGGTTTTCCCGCAGAGCCTAACTTTCTTTCTGCATCTTCAGCGGGCAGTCCTATTCCTCCAGGACTTGTCTCAGTCATACCCCAACCTTGAATCATTGATACTCCCCTATCAGACCAGGTTCTAAGAATCGCTTCAGCGCAAGGAGCACCTCCAATTCCTGCAACTCTTAAATTTGACAGATTAGTACTATCAAAGTCAGGATGATTCATCATGAACTGATAGGGAGCTGGAACAGCAAAAAAGTGAGAAACCTTATATTCATCACTTCCTAAGATTGATAATGCTAAGCCTGGATCAAAATCTCTTATGAGGATTAATTCTCCTCCTGCATGCAAAACAGGATTTGCATAGCAATTCATTCCGCCTGTATGAAAAAGAGGTAAAACTACTAACTGCACTGTATCCGTTGCTACGAATGCAGGAGAGGCAAGATTTATCGCGTTATAAAGTTGCATTTGATGATTAATGATTGCGCCTTTAGGGTGACCAGTTGTTCCAGACGTGTACATAATCATTATCAAATCTTCTTGATTAATATCAGGTTGAACAAAGTCATAGCTAGACTCTTTCAAAGAAATTTCATACTCGCTTTCTAAATCTTCCTTATCAATCTCCAAAGAGCTGGAAATATTACAGTCTTTTACTAATTCGTTTGAGATGTCAGAAAAAGATACATCATAGATAAGAACTTTAGGCGTGCTGTCATTAAGAATATATTCAAGCTCAGGTTTTGTTAATCGCCAATTTAAGGGTAGCTCGATAGCTCCTATTTTTGCACAAGCAAATTCTAGTTCGAAAAATTCAGCACAATTCTGAGATAAAATTGCGACCCTATCGCCCTTTTGTACTCCCTTTCTTTGTAACCAATTTGCTAAGAGACAAGCTCTATCATCAAGCTCTTTGTAAGTAAGACTTTGTTTTGCACTCAAATCACGAATCGCTATCTTAGTTGGCCTCACATAAGCGTGATAAGCAGACCAATCATAATGTTTGACAGACATAATTTTCCCCAGTTATAAAAAAACAACCATGAATAAGTAGAATACTATTACTGTTCCCCAAATATTTAATAAGAAACCAATTCTTCTTCCAACTTGCTCTCCTTTCGAATATTGCCAAAGAAAGAATAGAAGGCTTATAAATATTAAAGAAATAATAATTCCAATATGCATAACACAACTTTAATAGCTAAGTTATTAGCAAGCAACCTTGTCCTAATACAAAAATCACTCTTAAAGAACTTAATGATCTAAAATACTCTACGAAGTTAAAAGCAAAATGCTTAACAGAAATCCATCCATTGAAAAAATCATATAAACAAACCTCTAAAGCGCTCAGAGGGATTGTAAAAAAATCTAATAAATCTAGAGGATTTTATGTCGATGATTCCAAATATGATTCCCAATTTAAACTTGGAAAGAAAGAACTATTTAAAGCAATGCCTGGAGACTTAGTTCAATTTTCTCTTACT
The DNA here is from genome assembly GCA_902521635.1 of uncultured SAR86 cluster bacterium. Taxonomy (GTDB): domain Bacteria; phylum Pseudomonadota; class Gammaproteobacteria; order Magnimaribacterales; family Magnimaribacteraceae; genus Magnimaribacter. The sequence continues at coordinate 39,044 of CABYSI010000010.1, forward strand.
CCAAAAGGTTGGGCAAAAATAGATAAAGTCATTACAGAAAATACAAGTGAGTTTATTGGGAAAATATTTAGAAGAGGCAAAAGGTTATACACAAGTCCCATGGGCTACGAAAATGATTTAAGAGTTTTAATCAAAGAGCCGCATCCTAAAATGATAAAAGATGGTGGCATCGGTAAATTTTCGATGCATAAACAACCCAGTCTAGAAGCACTGCCTGAAGCAAATCTTATTTCTTTATTCGATTTAGATAATGAATTTAGTTTGGCATATGAGATGGCAGTAACTAATCATAATCTTAAACGTGAATGGCCTAAGGCAGTAATTAATGAATCAAGAAAGTTAAAAGATAAGAATTTTGATATTGAATCCGTAAAAGATCTCAGGGATAAAACTTTTGTGACTATAGATGGAAAAAGTGCAAAAGACTTTGATGATGCTGTGCTAGGAGAGAAGGATGAGCATGGAAATCTAATTTTATACGTAGCAATAGCCGATGTTGCACGTTATATAGATGAAGGAAGTCATCTAGATAATGAAGCTTTTGACAGAGGAACCTCAGTTTATTTCTCGCAGAGAGTAATTCCTATGTTGCCTGAGGAATTAAGCAACGATTTGTGCTCACTAAAACCTGATGAAGATAGATTCTGTGTAGTTTGTAAAACTACAGTCTGTGCGGATGGTAATCTCTCTGACACTTCTTTTTTCGAAGCAATAATCAATTCTAAGTCTAGATTGACTTATCCCACGGTTACACGGGAAATACAGAAAAAACAATTTAAAAGACCCTATGCGGATTCTTTAAGGGTTCTATTAGAAATTTATAGAAGATTAAAGAAAAATAGAGTTGAAAGAGGCTCGTTGGAGCTCGAAGTACCTTCATACATTCCCAAGGTAGAAAATCAGAAAATTGTTCGATTTATTGATTCGCCAAGAGAAATATCTCATATGATGATCGAAGAATTCATGCTTGCTGCAAATATATCGGCAGCTGAATTATGCTTAAAACATAAAATACCTTCCGTTTACAGAGTTCACCCAAAGCCAGATATATTAAAAATTAAAACTCTTGAAAAATTTTTAAGAAGTAGAAAGATTAATGCTGCTTTGGACGACGGTAGCGATATAAAAAAATTAACAGCTCTAGCGGAAATAGCTAAAGATAGAAAAGATAAGAGCATCATTCACTCACAGATTTTATATTCTATGAGCTTGGCTACTTACGAAGCTGATGTTGCAATCCACTATGCCCTTAATTACTCAAACTATTCACACTTCACCTCTCCAATAAGAAGATATCCTGATTTGCTAGTTCATAGAGCAATAAAATCTTTAATAAGGTCGAATGATGGAAATATTAAAATAGACGAAAGTTCTATAAAGACTAAACCTGTTTACAGCCATGAGCAGTTAATGGAGTCTTCAAAAAGTTGTTCTATAAAGGAGAGGGTTGCAGAAAAAGCTGAAAGAGAAGCGTTAAATCACCTTAAGTGTGCTTTTGCTTCAGAGAATATTGGAAATACTTTCAATGGTCAGATAATTGGTGTTACTAATTTTGGTTTATTTATTCACTTAAAAGAGATAAATATAGAAGGCCTCTGTCACATAAAGTATTTACCTCGTAATGAGTATTATGTCTTCGATGAAGATAGTAAAATGTTACAAAGCAATAGTTCAAGGCATTCATATTCCCTTGGAGATGAGGTTAAAGCTACGATTGAAAAGGTGGAAGTCTTTTCTCAGAAAGTGGATCTTAGATTAGTAAAATGAGCTCAAATCCCGATCAAGAAATGGTATGTGGCTTAAATGCTGTAAACCAAATAATAGTCTCAAGGCCTAAATCGGTTAAGTCTCTTTATTTTAGCGAAATAACAAATACTAGGATCGAATCTGTTGTAGAAGAGGCTAAAAAAAATAAAATAAAAATCAATAAAAAAGATCCTGAATTTTTTGAAAAAGTATTTAAAGATATCAATCATCAAAGCATTGCAGTGTCCTGCAATAAGAGGCTAGAAGAATCTGAAGCCTTCATACAGTCGGTAATTGAAAGGCCTAAACTTACATTTCTTATTTTAGATGGACTCTCCGATCCACATAATGTTGGAGCATGTTTAAGAAGCGCAGCAGCAGCAGATGTGGATGCAGTAATAGTTCCAAAGAATCGATCTTGTCATCTCACTCCTTCAGTTAGAAAAATATCCTGCGGAGCTTCAGAACTTATTCCATTTGTAATTGTCACTAACATAGTGAGAACGATTAATAATCTGCAAGAGATGGGAGTGGCCGTTTATGGTAGTGATTTGAAGGCCTCATTAGGACATAACGAAATCGATTACCCCGAGAAGGTTGCATTAATAATTGGTTCTGAAGATAAAGGCATTAGAAGGCTTACTAGAGAAAATTGTGATGAACTTATCAAAATAAAGATGTCAGAAAAAATGGATAGCTTAAATGCATCAGTAAGTGCCGGAATAATGCTGTTTGAGATCAAAAAACAAAACAATTCTTTTAATTAAAATTTATCTATAGAATAACCAAATGCTTACCCAAAGAACTCTACAAAATCCCATTAAGGCATTTGGTGTAGGTTTGCATACAGGAAATCCTATAATACTCAAGATTCTTCCTGCTCCAACAGATACAGGGATAATTTTTAAAAGAGTTGATTTAGATCCTGTTGTCGAAATAAAGGCTTCAGCCGAAAATGTTGGAGATACTTCATTGTCAACTTGTTTAATGTCAGGTGAGACAAGAATCTCTACCATAGAACATCTCATGTCTGCTATTGCTGGACTAGGAATAGATAATGCCTTTGTGGAAGTTAATGGTCCTGAAATTCCTATTATGGATGGGAGTGCAGCTCCATTTGTATTTTTACTAGAATCTGCAGGATTATTAGAACAAGATGAAATCAAGAAATTCATAAGAATAAAAGATACTGTAAAAGTATCGCATCATGACGCATGGGCTCAAGTGTCTCCTTTTGAAGGATTTAAAGTTGATTTTACAATGCTATATGACCATCCAGTTCACAAAGATCACGCAACAAAAGCTTCTGTAAACTTTAATAGCACTTCCTTTGTTAAGGAAGTTAGCAGAGCCAGAACATTTGGATTCATGAGTGAGCTAGAGACATTGAATGACAATAATCTCGCCTTAGGGGCGAGCGTGAAAAATACAATCGCGATAGGTGATGACTGCATTCTAAATGAAGATGGTTTGCGGGTTGAGAATGAAATGATCAAACATAAAATCCTTGATGCTATCGGAGATTTATATTTACTTGGTCATAATTTGGTAGGCTCTTTCGAAGGCTATAAGTCAGGTCATAAAGTAAATAATGCGCTTCTAAGAGAACTCATTGCAAGACCAGATACATGGGAAGTTAAAACTTATGATGATCCAGTGAATTCACCCATCAAATACCTCGAGCCTATTATTGATCCTAGTTCAGGATAATTTTTTTTATCTGATATTCGTTAGCAGCTGTTAGAATTGCGCCTAACAAATTTTTATGGGTTTATTAGATAAAATATTTGGTTCAAAAAACCAGAAAGTATTAAAAAAAATTCAACCTTTGGTGAATGCTATAAATTCCCTTGAGGAAGAATATTCACAGCTCACTGACGAAGATTTAAGGAATAAGAGAGAAAATTTTATAGATCGCCACAACAATGGAGAATCTTTAGATGCGCTTCTCCCTGAAGCCTTTGCGGTTGTTAGAGAGGTAAGTACAAGACAGCTAGGTTTAAGGCATTACGATTGCCAGCTTATAGGCGGAATAGCCCTTCATAATTGTCAAATAGCTGAAATGGCAACTGGAGAAGGCAAAACACTTGTAGCCACCTTACCTTCATACCTTAATTCCATAACCGAAAGAAAAGTTGTTTTAGTCACAGTGAATGATTACTTGGCAAAAAGGGATGCGGAATGGATGGGTCCAATATATGAAAATCTAGGTATGTCTGTTTCTTTTATTATTCCAGGACAGCAACTAGATGAAAGAAAAACTGCTTATGAAGCAGATGTTATATACGCAACTAACAATGAGCTTGGGTTTGATTTTCTGAGAAATAATATGGTTGTGAATACAAATGATAGGATGATGAATGACTATTATTTTGCAATCATTGATGAAGTAGATTCTATCCTTATAGATGAGGCAAGGACTCCTCTTGTTATTTCTGGCCCAGCAGAGAATACAGCTCAAATTTACCAAAAAATTAGCAAATTTATTCCTAAATTAGAAGAACAACCTATTAATGAGGCAGATGAAGAGGAAGGCCAAGAACAAGATAAAGATAAAGAAGATGCTGGTCACTTTGTTATAGATGAGAAATCAAAGCAGGTTGAGCTTACTGATTTTGGACATGATTTCATCGAGCAGCTATTAAAAGATGATAATCTTCTTGAAGAAGATCAAAGTCTTTACTCTTCTGGTAATCTAAGACTTCTTCACTACATTCAATCCTCACTAAGAGCTCACTTTCTTTTCAATAAAGATGTTGATTACATGGTCCAAAATAACCAAGTAGTGTTAATTGATGAAAATACAGGCAGAGCTATGCCGGGAAGAAGATTGGCTGATGGTTTACATCAAGCGATAGAGCAAAAAGAAAATGTACCCATACAAATGGAAAGTCAGACTTTGGCATCTTGTACTTTCCAAAATTACTTCAGGCAATATGAAAAATTATCTGGAATGACGGGCACAGCAAGTACAGAAGCAGAAGAGTTTGCTGAGATATATGGTCTTAATGTTCTGGAAGTACCAACAAATGAACCTATGGTTCGCGATGATAAAAATGATCTTGTGTATTTAACCCAAGGTGAAAAATACAAAGCTGTAATAGATGAGATAAAGGAATATAGAGATAAGGGTAATCCCATACTGGTTGGTACAGCATCTTTAGAGAGCTCAGAGCTCTTATCGGGCCTTTTAAAAAAGGAAAATATTGAACATCAAGTTCTCAATGCAAAAAATCATGCTAAAGAAGCTGAGATTATTTCACAAGCTGGTAAGCCTAGTGTTATAACCATCGCTACTAATATGGCAGGAAGAGGAACAGATATAGTTCTGGGCGGAAACTGGGAAGCAGAGTTTGAAAAGCATTCTAAGGATGATTCAAAAAAAGAAGAATTGGAATCTAAATGGAAAGAGCTAAATTCCGAGGTTATCAGCTCTGGAGGTTTACATGTCATTGGGACCGAGAGGAACGAATCAAGAAGAATGGACAATCAGCTTAGGGGACGTTCAGGCAGACAAGGTGATCCTGGTTCATCTAGATTTTATATTTCTCTTGAAGACAATCTGATGAGAATATTTGCATCCGACCAATTCAAAAATATTATGCAAAGAGTAGGTTTGGAGGAAGGAGAATCTATAGAACATAGGATGTTAAGCGGAGCGATAGAAAGAGCACAAAAAAGAGTTGAAGGAAGAAATTTCGATATCAGGAAAATGCTACTTGAATATGATGATATGGCAAATGAGCAAAGACAAATTATCTATTCGCAAAGAAATAATATTCTCGAGGCTGATGTCATAACAGAGCTACTTGATTCCATGAGGGAAACCATAATTTCAGATGAATTAGATTCTGTTTCTCTTGGAGATTTAGAGCCTCACGAATGGAATGCAGATATATTGGAAAGTTCTCTATCGAATATATTTGGACTACAAATTCCAATTAAACAGTGGATCACTTCAGATAGTAATATGACCCGAGAAGATGTAGAGCAAAAGATACTTACATCTGCCAATCAAGCTTATAGCGAAAAGAGTAACAGTATAGGCCCAGTCATGAGAGATTTTGAGAAGCAAATACTTCTTCAAATTATTGATAATGCCTGGAAAGATCATTTAGCAGAAGTAGACGCATTGAGACAAGGTATCGGCCTTAGAAGCTATGCGAGTAAGAATCCCAAACTTGAATTTAGAAGAGAATCATTTGAACTATTTGAAAGCCTTTTAAATAAAATAAGATTAGAAGGAATAAGATTCTTATCAAGGGTGGAGATTGAACTGGAAGATTCTGGGGATTTGAACCTTCAAAAACAAAATCAGGCTCAGAATTTAGATCACCAAAGTCCTGAATCAGCATTGAATCCCGCCAGGCAAGAAGAGTCATCTTCAAAAGATCAAGGTAACAGAAGACTTAGAAGAGCAGAAGCAAAAATGGCTAGGAAAAATGCCAGAAAGAAATAATGCCAAAAAGAATACATAAGATTGAAGGCATAAGCTTCGGTACAGCTTCAAGTAATACACGATATGGGAAGAAAGAAGATAGCCTGATAGTGACTCTTCCTCAAGAAGCAATACTTAGTGGAAAATTTACCTCCAATAAACTCAAAGCTGCGCCAGTTAAGTTAGCTATTGAAAATTTAGCTAATTCAAAAAAAGCCAAAAAGGTTTTGTTAATTAATGCTGGAAATGCGAATGCCGCTACAGGGCCTAATGGTTTAAAAGATGTAAGGAAATACTGCAAAGAAATTGCTCTAGATTTCAAAACTAGTCAAGAGAATGTTATACCCTTTTCAACCGGTGTCATTGGAGAGCCACTAGCTGTAGAAAATTATCTATCCGCTTTTAGAGAGGCATCAAAAAGTTTAAGTGAGAATAAATGGAAAAAAGCTTCTGAGGCTATTTTAACTACCGACACGAAGCCGAAAATAATTTCTAAAGAAGTTAAGGTTGGCAAGACTTCTTATTTTGTAACTGGATTTGCAAAAGGTTCAGGAATGATCAGACCCGACTTTGCTACATTATTGAGTTTTGTATTCATAGATGCAAAATTAACTCAAAAATCTCTAAATAATATCCATGCTAATGCTCTCAAAGTTAGTTTTGAAGCTATTACTGTTGATGGAGATACTTCCCCCAATGATTCTTCTTTATTAGTTGCAAATGGTAATAAAGAAAAATCTATAAAAGTAGGTTCTCTTGAAGAAAAAAGACTTTCTAATGCAATTACAGAAATCTTTAAAGAGCTTGCTGAACTACTCGTAGAAGATGCAGAAGGCGCAACAAAAAAAATTAAAATTAAGGTCGGTAAAGCTAAAAATACTAAACAAGCTAAATCTGTAGCGTTCACAATAGCTGAATCACCTCTAGTTAAAACAGCTATGTTTGGAAGTGATGCTAATTGGGGAAGAATACTTTCCGCGATAGGTAGAAATAAAAATATTGATAGAATCGATAAAGTTAAGATTCAATTAAATGGAGAACCATTGGTGAGGCAAGGCTATATTGATGCTAAATATTCAGAAAAACGCGCATCGAGGGAAATGAAAAAAAAGGAAATTCTAATCGAAGTAAGTCTCGGACTGGGTAAAAAAGACTTTGAGGTGATGACTTCTGACTTATCTGAAGATTATGTTCTTATCAATAGCGATTACAGGAGTTAATGACGCGTTTCAAAATCTTCTTCTGGTTCAAAAACTTTCTCTCCTGCTATTTTTCTATCTTCACTTGCCCAAGCTCCTAAATCAAGAAGTTGGCAGCGACGGCTGCAAAAAGGTCTATGCTCATTCTTTTCGGAATATTCGGCTTGTTCACCACATTCAGGACATTTCACATATCTCATATTTCTGTAAGAATTTTTTTATGAAGTTGGTCAACAGCTAATTTAAGGTCCTCAAGACTGCCATCATTAATGATAACTTCATTTGCAAGCTCTAATCTCTTTTGCCTAGAAATCTGAGCTTTAATAATAGATTGAACTTGGGCTTCAGATACTCCATCTCTTTTTAAGGTTCTCTCAACCTGAGTTTCAACAGGAACATCTACCACTAAAACTTTATCGCAATAATCTTTTTGACCTGTCTCAAGTAAAAGGGGTGAAACTAAAATAGAATAAGGGCTTGTTGAAGCTTTAAGTTCATCTTGTATTTGTCTTGCTATGGCTGGGTGCAATAAAGATTCTAGCCAATCTTTCTCTTCATCAGAGTTAAAGATTATTTCTCTCAATTTTGCTCTATCTAGCTCTCCTGCTTCATTTAGGATATCTTGACCGAAGCGTTCAGATATTTGTTCTAAGCATGGTTTACCTTTTTCTACTACTACTCTTGAAGCTAAATCAGCATCTACTATAACTATCCCGAGCTCTTCAAAACAGTCTGAGACTGCAGTCTTACCGCTTCCTATTCCACCAGTTAAACCAACTATCATGTGATTGATATTATCAAAAGGTACTCTAAATTACTCTGAATTTAAGGTCTTTTGTAGAAAAGAAATAGCAGCATTAGCAAAAATATCATTTCTATCTCCAGCTATCATGTGAGCAGCACGATCTATCTCAATGAAATCAGCATGATCTATAGTTTCCAAGAAATCATCGACCTCTTCCTGAGTGACAACATTACTTAAAGCTCCCCTAATGAGCAGGGTAGGAATATTAACTGATTCAGCGTACATTTTTTGTCTTAACTTGTAATCACTTCTATTACTTGTTCTAGATTCAATGAATCTGGGATCCCAATGCCAATAATATCTTCCATCTTCTTTCAATCTTAAGTTCTTTTTTAAACCCGAGATATCTTTTGGTTTTTCTCGATGCGGGAGATAGGAAGCTATTGAATCAGATGCTTCTTCTAATGAACTAAAACCTTTAGAACCTGAACTCATGAAGTTAAGAATTTCATTTGATCCATCTTCATTTGGATAAATACCTATATCAACCATTACCAGTGCATTACATAGATCTCTACATTCTTTATCACCTGCGGTGCACAAAGAAACCATCCCACCTAGAGATGCACCGATCAAGGAGGCAGATTTACCTAATTGATGGATAATACTTATGAGATCTTCTTTATAGCTCTCAATTGCGTAATCCCCTTCCTGACTCCAATCACTATCTCCATGACCTCTTAAGTCAATAGCTACCGCATAGAATCCTGCTTGTGATAATTTCTCAGCTGTACCACCCCAGGCATGTCTTGTTTGACCGCCTCCATGAAGCAAAATCACAAGAGGATCGTCAGAATTACCTAGGGCAGTTGCTTCAATATTTAGGCCTGAACTAACTTTAAAATTCATTGGTATTAATTTTTCTGAAAAGAATTAAGGAATTGTTCCATATTTAGTGAGAAAATCTATACAAGAATGCAAGAAGCACCTAAAACCTTTTTTGAAAGATTAAAATTCATCGGCCCCAGTGTGGTTGTCACAGGTAGTGTTGTAGGCAGTGGATCAATAGTGATGACACCTTTATTGGGAGCGGCTGCTGGGTTTATGCTTTTGTGGTGGTTGCTCTTGAGCATGTGGAGCAAACCTATCATCCAAGCAGAGATAGCGCGGTATGTAGTTGTTACGAAAAAAACATTTTTAGAAGCTTTTGCTGATATGCCTGGCTTCAAGACAACCATCCAAGGAAAAACTACTTCTTGGTTAGTTTGGTTCATGTTCATCGGAGTCATACCTTCAATTGCCGGTATGGGTGGATTAGCAGGTGCTGTGGCCGAAGCTGGCAATACAATGTTTCCTTTTCTGACAGTAGAGATATGGGTTGTAATCTCTTGTTTGGTTACTTGGATATTATTGTATTTTGGATCATACAAAAGCTTAGAGAAGACCTTGCTCGTGATGGTATTGTTCTTCTCTT
>CABYSI010000011.1:0-44161 GCA_902521635.1 uncultured SAR86 cluster bacterium
AGATAAAGCTGATAAGATTTTCTGTTTGGTAAGAACTGGACCTCAGGAGCCCAAACATGATGGAATAAGTTTTTTACTCATAGATATGGATCAGCCAGGTGTCACAACAAGGCCCATTACCTTAATAAGTGGAAAATCCCCATTTTGTGAAACTTTCTTTGATGATGCAAAAGCTCCTACGAAAGATCTAGTAGGAGGATTAAATAAAGGTTGGACGGTTGCTAAGAGACTTCTTGAGCATGAACGAACTATGATCTCAGCTATGGGACTATCTGGAGGTGGAGATGGTAGTAAAAAAACTAAATCAGGACTGGCTGAAATAGGAAAGAAATATGTCGGAATAGATTCTGATCAAAAGATTTCTGATAAAGCCTTAAGAAGAAAAGTGGCTATGCATGATCTCAACTCTAGAGCCTTTGGTCTAACTATGCAAAGAGTAGGAGAAGAAACTAAAGTCGGCGCACCTAGCCCGGCTGCGGCTATGGGTAAATACTACGGAACTGAACATAATAAACTTCGTTATGAGCTAATGCTGGAAGCAATGGGTACTCAAGGAGTTGGATGGGATGGAGAAGGATTTTCTATGGAAGAACTGGCGATTACAAGAGACTGGCTTAGAACTAAAGCAAATTCAATTGAAGGAGGTACTTCTGAAGTACAGCTGAATGTTATTTCAAAAAGAGTTCTTGGTTTACCAGATAGGTAAAAATGGCATTAATACTGAATGAGGAACAGCAATCCCTCAAAGATATTGCGAAAGAGTTTTTGCAAAAGAATGCTCCTGTAACTCATTTCAGAGAGATAAGAGATACTCAAAATAAATTAGGTTATGACCAATCTCTATGGTCAAAGATGGTTGATCTTGGTTGGTCAGGTATCTTGATTCCCGAGGAGTATGGCGGATTTGATTTTGGTATGGTCGGAATGGGAAGTATTTTTGAAGAAATGGGAAGGACATTGACGCCCTCGCCTCTCTTTTCAACTGGTGTTTTGGGTGCAACTCTAATAACTTTAGGTGGAGATGATAAACAAAAACAAAATTACCTGCCTCGCATAGTAGATGGTAGTCTTACCACGTCTCTTGCCTTAGAGGAAAGTAATAGACATTCGCCATTTTCTATTTCAACGAAAGCGAGTAAAGATGGTAATGATTATAAGATTTCTGGAGAAAAGACTTTTGTTATTGACGGACATAATTCGAATTTAATAGTAGTAGCTGCAAGAACAGGAGGTTCAGATGATGATGCTTCAGGAATTTCACTTTTTCTAGTGGAAGCTGATACTGATGGGATTGAAATAACTAAAACCAGTATGGTAGATTCTAGGAATTCTGCCAATATCAAATTCAATGAAATTACTGTCTCGTCTTCAAATCTTCTTGGAGAAGAAAATAATGGAGCTGCAATATTGGAAGAAGTTCTGGATAGAGCTCAAATCGCTATTTCTGCAGAAATGTTAGGAAATGCGTCGCAAGCATTTGATGTGACACTTGATTATCTCAAAGAAAGAAAGCAATTTGGTTCTGTCATAGGGACATTCCAAGCACTTCAACACAGGGCTGCAGAAATGTATTCTGAGTTAGAATTGACTAAATCGTCAGTAATAGCTGCTTGCAATGCAGTTGACGAAAACTCAAATGATCTAAAGAGAATGGCAAGTCTAGCAAAATACAAAGCAGGAGAGACAAATTACCTAGTCACAAATGAAGCGGTTCAGATGCATGGCGGTGTTGGTGTTACCGATGAATATGATGTCGGACTTTATCTAAAAAGAGCTAGAGTAACTGAGCAAATTTTTGGAAATTCAGAATATCATCTAGATAGATACGCAACTCTTAGCGAATATTAATCTGAATAATATAGAAAAGCTTTTAGCCATCATGTCTCAATTAAGAGACAAAGATGATGGCTGTGAATGGGATAAAGAACAAACCTTTAAATCAATTGCTCCTTTCACTATTGAAGAAGCATACGAAGTAGCTGATGCAATAGAAAGGGAGAATGCTACAGATCTAAAAGAGGAATTGGGAGATTTACTTTTACAAGTAGTTTTTTTATCTCAGATAGCAAAAGAAGAAGAATTATTTTCCTTTGATGATGTTGCAAAAACTATTTCAGAGAAACTTGTGAGGAGACACCCGTTTGTCTTTTCTGATAAAAAAAATCATTCCTTAGACGAACAGATGGGTCAATGGGAAGAAATAAAACAAAAGGAAAGGTCCAAAAAAAATCAAGAAGGTATTCTTGAAGGAATTGCTAAAAATTTACCATCTCTTCAAAGATCGCAAAAGATTCAAAAGAGAGTTTCCAGTGTAGGCTTTGACTGGCCCGATACAAAAGGGGTATTCGAAAAGATTAAAGAAGAACTTAGAGAGCTTGAAGAGGCAGTGGAATCTAACAATAAAGAATCTATTCAAGAGGAAATTGGCGATCTTTATATGATTATTACCAACTTATCAGAAAAGTTGGGTGTAGATTCTGAGGAAGCCTTAAGAAAATCTAATATTAAATTTGAGAAGAGGTTTAACTATATTGAAAAAGAGCTTGGAAAAGACAATATAAAATTAACTGAAACGGATTTAGATGAACTCAACACTCTTTGGGATGATTCTAAAAAATTAAGATAAAATAATTCTATGGAGATTATTAGGGGAGTCTTAGGGTTATTTGCCGTTGTCTTTAATACACTTTTCTGGTGCATATTTCTTCTGAGTATTGCGATCTTAAAGTTACTTTTGCCCATCGAAAGTTGGAAAAGAGTTTGTACTAAGCTGATAATTAATGTTGGAGAATGTTGGATATATTGCAATGGTCTATGGATTCAAGCCCTTCATAAGCCCGAATGGAAAATAGAAGGATTCGAATCACTGGATAACACAAGATGGTATTTATCTGTTGCAAATCATCAATCCTGGGCAGACATATTCGTTCTCCAAGCAATCACGAATAGAAAAGTACCCATGCTTAAGTTTTTTATGAAACATGTACTCATTTGGGTTCCTGTTATTGGATTAGCATGGTGGGCATTGGATATGCCATTTTTAAAAAGGTATTCAAAAGAGGAATTAGACAAAAATCCGAATCTGAGAGGCAAAGATATTAAAGCTATGGAAAAATCTTTTGAAAGGTATGCTAGATATCCTGTTTCTATCTTTAGTTTTGCCGAAGGTACAAGATTAAATGAAGAGAAAAGGTTAAGTCAAGATTCAAAATTCAAAAACCTTCTTAACCCAAAATCTGGCGGTATAGGCTTGACATTGACTACTATGCCATACATTCAGTTGATGCTCGATTTTTCAATTTACTACCATAGTTCGAAAAGGTCTTTTTGGGATTTTTTGTGCGGTAGGATGTCAAAAGTGACAATTAAAGTTCGCGAGATACCTATTCCAGAAAATCTACTTCAGAAAAACTATGAAGAAGATATGATATTCAGGGAAGATTTAAAATCTTGGATGGAAAACCTTTGGATAGAAAAGGATAACTTTATTGAGGATTTAAAAAAATGATAGATTTATATTACGCACCTACTCCTAATGGGTGGAAAATTTCAATCATGTTAGAAGAGTGTGACTTGGATTACAAAGTTGTACCAGTTAACTTAGGCAAAGGTGATCAGTTTAAGCCTGATTTCCTTAAGATAAGTCCGAATAACAGAATGCCAGTTATAGTTGATCATACAAATATTAAAGAAGGTGAACCATTAAGTGTATTTGAATCTGGAGCAATACTCATGTATTTGGGCGAAAAGACAGGAAAATTCTTTCCTCAAATTTCGCCTTATAAAGAAAGAGTTTTGGAGTGGCTTTTTTGGCAAGTTGGTGGTTTGGGACCAATGGCCGGACAAGTGAGTCACTTTGTTAATTATGCACCCAACTTTCCTGGTGATCATTCTTATTCTGAGAAAAGGTATAAAAATGAATACGATAGATTATTGGGAGTAATGAATAATATACTGAATGAAAGAGATTATTTAGCTGGAGATTATTCCATAGCAGATATGGCTTCTTTCCCATGGATTACTGCCTATAAGAGATATGAGGTCAACCTTGATGAGTTCCCAAATGTCAGGAGATGGTTTGATGAGATTAAATCAAGACCTGCTGTAAGAAAAGGTATTGAGGTAGGGAAAGAACAAAGAAATTTTGGCAAAGGTATTACAAAGGAAGGACTGGAAACTATGTTTGGTCAAGATTCAAAAAGCATCTCTAAGATGGCAAAAGATAAAGAATAAGTAAATTAGATTCTCTGTTCAATAAGCTGAATTCTATCATTCCCGAAGAACATATCTTGATCATCTAAGAAGAAAGTTGGAGATCCAAAGCCACCTCTATCAATTAATTCTTGAGTGTTTTTTATCAGTTTCTTTTTGGCTTCATCTGAGGAAATGAATTCTAAATACTCCAAAGCATTGGCTCCATTTTCCTCAGCAATTAAAGACAAATATTCAGTATCTGAAATATCTTTGCCGTAGGTCCAATATCCATGGAAAACATCTTCAAGATAAGATTCTATTCCGCCCTTATCTATAAAATAAAAAGCACCACGCATGGCTTTCACACTATTTACCGGAAATATCTTAGGCCAATTAATTGTTATCTCTCTTATTTCTGACCAATCTTTCAAGTCTTTTTGGGAGTAAGCTGCTTTTTCTTTTACAGGATTCTTTCTACTTTCATAAACACTTGGATTTATTGAGTTAAAAATTCCTCCAACCAGAATCGGCTTCCAGACAATTTGAAATTCCTTCTTCCGTTGCAAATCTAAGATTCCTCTGAATGATAGATAGGTCCATGGACTGCTGCAATCTAAGTAATATTCAATTTTCTTCATTTATGTAATCTTATTTAATTTACTATCATATAGAAAAATGAAGAATATCTGCTTATAGAATTCTATTTAATTAAATTTTTAGATAGAATACATAAGCCCTACTTTCTTATTACATTATGAAACAAAATTTTCTTCTAATAGCTATATTATTATGGTCTATAACGGTCACAACATCAGAAACTGAAGTAGTTGAAAAGTATGTCTTCAGTCAAGACCAAGTAAATTTAGCTTCGGAGATTATTAATAAACTTGAGTCTAATCATCTTGTAAAAAAAGACTACAGAGCCGTAAAATCGGATTCGTTTGAGGTATTCATTGATAGATTAGATCCTAATAAAAATATTTTTACTACTTCGGAAGTTAGAGCTATATTCAAGGATATCACTTTAGATTCAACAATTACAGACGATCTGGAAATAGCATTTTTTCTATTTAACAATTATGTTAAACGTTACAAGCAAAGGTATAAAACTCAAATAAACTTTCTTGATGAAATTAATGAAAATAATTTAAAGAGTTCCCGCACTTTGATTAGAACTCTCTCTGAAGGTGAAAGGCTAAATACACTCGATGAATTGAATAAGTTATGGATCGATTTAAGTATCAATGACGTTATTCAGCTTATGCTTTCTGGAAACACAATTGATGAGTCAGTAAGTAAAACCATCAAAAGAATGGAGAACCAGTTAAATTATTTTGAACAAACTAGAAATGAAGATGTCTTCAATATTTTTGTGAATTCTATCGCTTCAGTTTACGGGCCGCATACTGCTTATATGTCTCCAAAAAATTCTGAGGACTTTGATATCAATATGAGTCTATCTTTAGAAGGAATAGGAGCGCTCCTATCTTCGGATGGGCTTTACACATCTATATCGTCACTAGTACCTGGTGGACCTGCGGAAAAGACAGAATCTTTAAAACCAGAAGATAAAATTATCGGCGTAGGACAGGATGAGAAAGGTGAGATTATTGATGTTATAGGTTGGAGAATTGACGACGTCGTAGACTTGATAAGGGGTCCTAAAGGGTCAAAAGTTAGATTACAAGTAATTCCGTCAACTTCAATTAACGACAATGAAACAAAAGAAATAGAAATCATAAGAAACGTCGTTAAGCTAGAGGATCAAGAGGCAGAAAGAAAAATCCTATCTTTAGAGCGTAATGAGAAGGAATACAAAGTTGGTGTAATAGAATTGCCTGCATTTTATTTCGACTTCGATGCCTACCAAAAGCGAGATTATAATTACAAAAGTAGCAGTAAGGATGTGAAGAGACTCTTGCAAGAATTAAAAACAGAAAATATTGATGGTTTGGTGATAGACCTTAGAAACAATGGTGGTGGTTCTTTATTTGAGGCAAATGAGTTAGCCCACTTATTCCTTGGAAGAGGAACTACTGTTCAAGTGAAGAGTGCTAATGGAAATATTCAAGGGCTCGGCGGAAGGTGGGGTTATCAGTATTTCGATAAACCATTAGTTGTGTTAGTCAATAAATTTAGTGCGTCGGCTTCAGAAATATTAGCAGGTGCAATTCAAGATTATGATAGAGGTTTAGTTGTCGGTACAAGTACTTTCGGAAAGGGAACCGTCCAAAAGGTCGATCTGCTTTCATCAGGTCAGATTAAATTTACTGAATCTAAATTTTATAGAGTTTCAGGCAGTAGCACTCAAAATCTTGGTGTTGAGCCAGATATTAACCTTCCCTCGTTATTCGATATGAAAGAATTAGGGGAGAGTAATCTAGATAGAGCTTTGGCTCATGATACTATTCCAAGCACTAGCTATAAAAACTTTAATAGAGTTAGTAATTTTAAGGAGTTACTAAAACAGCAAAGCCTATCAAGAGTTCAAAGCTCAGCGCTGTTCGGCAGCTTAGAACTAAGAAGAAAATGGCAGAAAGAAAATGAATTAGATTTTTTGGAACTAAATTTGGAAGTTAGATTACAACAGAAAACTGAAATAGAAGAGTTCCTGCTCAATAATGAAAATACACTAAGAGCTTCTATGGACCTTCCTACATATCAGACATATAAAGAATTTGTAGAGAGAGAGGATGATCCAGAAGTTCTTGATGTGGATTCTGAGATATTAGAAGAGGCAGCGAATATACTTATAGATCTCATAGAAATAAAAAATAAACCTCTAATAGCTTCAAATTTCGTTACGAAATCTTCATGAAAATAATCTCATTTAATATAAATAGCATCAGAGCCAGGCCTCATCAAGTAGAAGCGATTGTTAAAAAGCATAAACCTGATGCGATCGGACTTCAAGAGACTAAAGTTCATGACGACGATTTTCCCTTTGAAATTCCAGAATCTTTAGGCTACAAGGCTCATATTCATGGTCAAAAAGGACATTATGGTGTCGCTATCCTTACAAAGGAGGAGCCATTAATCGTAAATAAAGGGTTTGAAACGGATGATGATGAATCTCAAAAAAGATTTATTTCAGTCACTCTTAAAAAAGATAGGAAAAAAATTCATCTATTAAATGGATACTTTCCACAAGGTGAAGAGAGGGAACATCCGATAAAATTTCCCTATAAGGTCAAATTTTATAAAGATCTAATAACACACTTACAAAAGAATTATGATCCGAAAGATCATTTAATAGTTATGGGTGACTTAAATATTTCACCTCAAGATATAGATATTGGGATTGGGGAAGAAAACAAAAAAAGATGGCTAAGAACAGGAAAATGTAGCTTTCTTCCAGAAGAGAGGGAAATGTTATCAGAGCTAACTGATTGGGGACTATTTGATTCTTACAGAACTCTTTATTCAGAAAAAAATGATGAATTTAGTTGGTTTGACTATAGAAGTAAGGGATTTGAAGATAACCCTAAAAGAGGTTTGAGGATTGATCATATTTGGGTTACGAAAAAACTTAATTCAACAGTCAAGGCTTCAGGAATTGATTACGATATAAGAGGTATGGAGAAGCCTTCAGATCATGCTCCCATATGGACAGAGTTTAATTTATAGCCTCCTCTCTCCAAAAAAGCTCTTTAATAAATCTGAAGACTCTTCAATTAAAGGTCCTTGTTTAAAGCTAATACTGTGATTTAGAAATTCTTCTTCAAGTAAATTTAAATTGCTGATAACTGCTCCGGATTTAGGATCTGCAGCGGAGAAAATTAGATTGTCTATCCTTGCATGCACTAAAGCACCGCAGCACATCACGCAAGGCTCTAAGGTTACGTAGAGCGAAGTATTAGGGAGCCTATAATTTCCTAAAAGTTCTGCACCTTTTCTGATAACATTTATTTCTGCATGCGCACTGGGATCATTCAATGAAATTGATCTATTGTGATCTTCTGCAATAATCTCATCATTCAGTGTTAATACTGCACCTACTGGAACTTCTCCCAAGATAGCTGCATCTTTAGCTTGTTTGAGCGCTCTTTGCATAAAAAAAAGATCTTTTTTCATAAAATATCTAAGGAAAATTCTTTAATTACCTCGATGGGGATTATTTCTAGAGCCCTTTTATGAGTTGCCCTAGCAATTATTGACGGAGCTGAACCAGCTTCGTAAGCCTCAAGCCATCTAGCTGCACATAAACACCATCTATCACCTGAATTTAAGCCTGGAAAATCAAATGCTGGAACAGGAGTAGATAGATCATTTCCTTTTGACTTGCTGAATTTAAGAAACTCTTCTGTCATGATCGCACAAACTGTATGACTACCTGTATCTAGCTCAGAAGTCTCACAACATCCTGACCTGAAAAAGCCAGTGACTGGATCAAAGCTACAGGCCTCTAAGGGCTCATTAAAAATATTTAATTGATCATCTTCATTCATTTGCTTCTTTGGTCATTTTATACATTAATACTTTATTACCTAGTCTGCTTACATATTGAACTTCATCTTCTACAACATATCCTTTTTTCTCATAGAGAAAGATACCGGAAACAGTTGCCATCAATTCGTATTTATTAAAACCTTTTTCTTTAGCTTTTCTTTCAGATAAATCTAATATAAAACTTCCTACACCTTTTCTAATCCAATCAGGATGAGTATACATAGCCCTTATTTTTGCAAAGTCTTTGCCTGGCTTAAGCTTTGTATCTGATCTGTTAGGAGTATGATCACCACCAAATAAGGTTGATCGTAAACTATAACCTCCCGATCCTATTAATTGTCCCTTTTCAAAAACTAAAAAATAACTACCATCTTCAACTAATTGAGTATCTAAACCCATAGATTCTTTTGCAGCTTCTAACTGTTTTTCATCTACAATTTGACCGATAATTTCATTAATGGATAAATTCATTAAAAACTCAATTTCTGGAGAGTCTTCAAGAGTTGCTTTTCTGTAAATAAACATAAAAAAGGTACACAAATTGAAGGTACATGAAAAAAAAACACAAAAAAAAGTATATTTAAGTGTTTTTACGTTTGCTTTGTAGTCAATCCGTAATTAAAATGTACTCTACGCTAAAGTCAATTACAGATTACCAACATAAAGTAATGTTTAAAACTTCTTTTTGTTAATCTTAAAAACGATAGCTTAATTTTATAAACTTTTGGGGAAATACAATATGTTTAGAACGAAACTAAATAGTTTAGTTATCTCTCTGTCATTAGTTACCTTACCTACAATTCCTTCAATTTTGTCTGCTGCAGATGAGATAGAAGAAGTAGTAGCAGTAGGGTCAAGAAGAGATGCTAGATCGGTGGGAGATTCTCCCGCACCTGTTGATGTAATATCAGCTGCTGATATTAAAAATCAGGGTGGAACGGACATGGACTATATGATTAGAACCCTTGTTCCTTCTTTCAATGTTAATACTCAACCAATAAGTGATGCTGCTACTTTAATTAGGCCAGCTAATCTAAGAGGCTTACCGCCCGACAATATGCTTGTTTTGGTGAACGGAAAAAGAAGACACAGAGGATCTGTGATTTCTTTTTTAGGTGGTGGAATTGCTGATGGAGCCCAAGGACCAGATATCTCTGCCCTACCTTCAATTGCACTCAAAAAAGTTGAGGTCCTAAGAGACGGTGCAGCCGCTCAATATGGCTCTGATGCTATTGCAGGTATATTAAATTTTGTCTTAAACGATAGTTCTGAAGGTACTAGACTTGAAATCAGGCAAGGTGAATATAGCGAAGGTGATGGTGAAACATGGCGTATCGCTGCAAATGTTGGAATGCCATTTACGGATGATGGCTATGCAAATTTCTCAATGGAATTACAAGAAACTGATCCAACTGCTAGGAGCTCTCAGCGTGGTGATGCTGCTTCATTGAAAGCTGCAGGAGTGCCAGTTTGGGAACATCCTTTTGGAAATGGTGAAGCTCAAGTTTGGGGTTCTCCTAAAGTAAGCGATGATTATAAATTCATTGCAAATATAGGATTAGACCTAACTGAATCTAGTAAATTCTACATGTTTGCAAACTATGCAGAAAAGAATGTTTTAGGTGGATTCTTTTTCAGGAATCCTAATAACAGAACTGGTGTTTATGATAATGGTAGTGACTTCAGGCTTATAGCTGATGCAGGAGAAGCTGCAGGTGGTGCTAGAACTTGTGCTGCTAATGGTACTGTAGACGCAACTGCTGGAAATTTAGTTGGAGCAGCTTTAGCAGCTTACACTAATGATGCAAACTGTTTTGTTTTCAATGAGCTTTTCCCTGGCGGATTCACTCCAAGCTTTGGTGGTGATGTAACTGACTGGTCTATAGCTTCAGGTGTTTCTGGAACTATGGAAAGTGGAACTGATTACGATATTAGTGCGCACATCGGTGAAAACAGATCAGACTTCTTTATTATGAATACTGTTAATCCTTCTTTAGGACCACAGTCGCCAACGGAATTCAATCCGGGAAGCTATATTCAGTTAGAGAAGAATCTTAATATTGATTTTGTAAGATCTATCCCAATGCAAAGCTTTGATCTAAGTTTTGCTTATGGTTTTGAGTGGAGAGAAGAACAATTTGAGATAGTCAATGGAGATGTTGCTAGTTTCACGACTGGACCTTACTTTACTCAAGGTTTTGGTATAGGTTCAAATGGTTTCGCTGGTTTCACTCCTGATATTGCAGGAGTCTGGGATCAACAAAACTATGCAATTTATCTAGATTTTGAAGGTGATGTTACTGAGAATCTTGTTCTAGGACTAGCTACAAGATTTGAAGATTTCGATACCTTCGGAACTACTACCAATACTAAATTCTCTGCTTTATACAGAGCAACTGATAACTTGAAATTTAGAACGACTGTAAGTACCGGCTTCAGAGCCCCTACTCCGGGACAATCTAACGTATCTAATGTTACAACAGCGTCTGTATCCGGCACCGGAGAGCTAGTTCAACAAGGAACACTCTCACCTACTAATCCTATTTCAGTTAGTGCAGGTGGAGCATCTCTGCAACCTGAGGAGTCCGATAATCTAAGTTTCGGTATGGTATGGGATGTGACTGATGCACTTAATGTAACTATCGATGCCTATAACATTGAGATTACAGATCGTATTGCATTGACAGGTAACTTCTCTTTAAGCGATGCTCAGAGAGCCGTTTTAGTTGCCAATAAGGTACCAGGTGCTAGTGATATGGGAACTTTTAGATTCTTCGCAAATGACTTCGATACTACAACAGAAGGTATCGATGTTGTTGCTACTTACTCTGCTGAAATGATGGGTGGTGTTACTGACTTTACTTTTGTTTATAACGAAACAGAAACTGAAGTTGATAAATCAACCCTAATCAGTGCAAGCAGAATTAGTGCCTTAGAAGCACTTCTTCCTGAAAGTAGATGGAATCTTAGTGCTGTGCACAATGTTGGAGACTGGACGATTCTAGCAAGGTACATGTATGTTGGAGAATCAGATTATTATTCTGGTGTTCTTGCTTCTGGTGCTGCTGATATAACCAAGCTAGATGATCAATCACAATTAGATCTTGAGTTCACAAGAGACTTTGGAAACTACCAAATTACTCTAGGAGCTGAAAATATTACAGACGACTACCCTGAGAAAGGTACAGGTGTAACTTGTTGTGGAGCTGATTATCCAGAGTTCGCACCTCTAGGATTTATGGGTGCTTTCTACTACTTAAGAGTAGGTGTAGATCTTTAAGAGATACCAATAAAAAAGGGCACCTTAGGGTGCCTTTTTTTTGGATAATTACTTCTCATTTAAGGGCGATTTGCTTTAAAAGATAGCTAAATAAAAGAATATGGGTGGGAATAGTGCAAAATTGTATCAAATCTGAGCCAAACTATGGCATGTGAATTGCATATTAAAATCGGTATAAATAATTATTTTGGGGTAACAGGATGTTAAAAACAAAATTAAATTTCATTCCCTTAGTACTTTCCCTTCTGGTATTACCTACCGTTCCTAACCTAATTTCTGCTGCCGATGAAGTAGAAGAAGTTGTGGCTATTGGAACTAGGAGAGATGCTAGATCTGTTGGTGATTCACCAGCGCCAGTGGATGTACTAACTGGGTCTGATCTAAAAAACCAAGGCGCTACTGAACTGGATTATATGCTAAGAACTTTAGTACCTTCTTTCAACGTAAATACTCAACCAATAAGTGATGCTGCTACTTTAATTAGGCCAGCTAATCTAAGAGGTTTACCGCCCGACAATATGTTAGTTCTAACTAACGGCAAAAGAAGACACAGAGGTGCAGTTATTTCTTTCTTAGGTGGAGGAATTGCTGATGGTGCTCAAGGACCAGATATATCAGCCATTCCTGCAATAGCTTTAAAGAAAGTTGAAGTGCTAAGAGATGGGGCTGCTGCTCAATATGGTTCAGATGCCATCGCTGGTATTCTTAATTTCGTATATAAGGATGCGGCTGAAGGATACCGCTTAGAAATAAAATCTGGTGAATATAAAGAAGGTGATGGACAAACTGTCAGAATCGGAATGAATGCCGGTATGCCTTTTACAGATGATGGGTATGCAAATTTCTCTCTTGAATTACAAGAGACTGATCCAACAGCAAGAAGTGCGCAACGTGGTGATGCTGCTTCGTTGAAAGAAGCAGGAGTTCCTGTTTGGGAGCATCCTTTTGGAAATGGCGAAGCCCAAGTTTGGGGTTCTCCTAAAGTTAAAGATGATGTTAAATTTGTTGGAAACATAGGTTTAGAACTCACTCCATCAAGTAAATTTTACTTGTTCGGTAACTACGCAGAAAAAAATGTTATGGGAGGCTTCTTCTTTAGGAATCCAAATAACAGAACCGGAGTTTATGACGATGGCAGTGATATCAGACTAATTGCTGATGTTGCACAAGCAGCAGGTGGCGCAAGAACATGTCCAAGCAATATTAATGCTAAAGATTACAATCTTATTGGCGATGCATTAGCAGTGTATGAAAACGATCCGAATTGTTTTGTATTCAACCAAGTATTCCCAGGTGGTTTCACTCCATCGTTTGGTGGTGATGTTACTGACTGGTCAATTGCTTCTGGTGTAGAGGGCGTTTTTGAAGGCGGTACTTCATACGACTATAGCGTTCACATTGGTGAAAACAGGGCTGACTTTGTGATTATCAACACACTTAACCCTTCACTAGGTCCACAATCACCAACTGAATTTGAGCCAGGAAGCTATATTCAGCTAGAGAAAAATTTCAATGCTGATTTTGTAACTGTAATACCAATGAGCAGTTACGACTTAAACTTCGCTTATGGATTTGAGTGGAGAGAAGAACAATTTGAGATAGTCAATGGAGACGTTCCTAGTTTTACAACGGGTCCTTATTTTGATCAAGGTTTTGGAATAGGTTCGAATGGTTTTGCTGGTTTCACTCCTGATATAGCTGGTGTTTGGGATCAACAAAACGTAGCTGCTTATATAGATCTAGAAGCAGACGTCACTGAAAACCTACTACTAGGATTTGCTACTAGATATGAGCATTTCGATACTTTCGGTACTACTACTAACTCTAAAATATCCTTCTTAGCAACAATGTCAGATACATTGAAGTTCAGGGGTACATTGAGTACTGGTTTCAGAGCTCCAACTCCTGGGCAAGCTAATGTTTCAAATGTGACAACTGCAACAGCTGGAACTGGTGAATTAGTTCAGCAAGGAACGTTATCTCCTACTAATCCAATCTCTGTAACAGCTGGAGGTAAAGCACTTGAACCTGAAGAATCAGATAACATAAGTCTTGGTCTAGTATGGGATGTCACTGATTCACTTAACATAACGCTTGATGCTTATGAAATAGAACTGACTGATAGAATCGCTCTAACAGAAAACTATTTCCTGACTGATGCCGATAGAGCTGCTTTAGTAGCTGCCAAAGTACCTGGTGCAAGCGATATGCAAACATTCAGATTCTTTACTAATGACTTTGATACTACTACAGAAGGGTTTGATCTAGTCGCCTCCTATTCAACAGAGTTATTCCAAGGAGTTACAGACTTTACTTTCGTATACAGCAATACTGAAACTGAAGTAGATAAATCAACTCTGATAAGTGGTAGCAGAATAGGTGCATTAGAATCTCTACTTCCTGAAAAAAGATACAACTTTACAGCTGTACACAATCAAAATGACACAACTATTTTGATGAGATACATGTTTGTGGGTGAGTCGGATTACTATTCAGGTATAGATAATATTACTAACCTAGGAGATCAATATTCACTTGATATCGAGATCACACAAGATCTTGGAGCAATGGAATTAACACTGGGTGCAGAAAATATTACTGATGAATATCCTGATGATGATACAGGAGTTACTTGTTGTGGTGCTATATACCCAGAGTTTGCTCCCTTAGGATTCATGGGCGCATTTTATTACCTAAGATTAGGTATGGATTTTTAATATGAATCTAAGAAAAAAGGGTACTTTATGTACCCTTTTTTTTATTTTGAATAAACTATCTGACCACCAACAATAGTCATGGTAACTTCTGAACTCATAATATCTTCTTCAGGAATCAACATCAGATCTTTATTAAATATTGTCAAATCTGCTAACTTTCCAACTTCAATTGTTCCCTTTATATCTTCTTCAAAAACAGAATAAGATGCCCATTTTGTAAACATATATAAGGCTTCTTCCCTAGAAACCACCTCTTCAACATTCCACCAATCCTCATAAAAACCATCTAAATCTTTTCTGCTAACGGCCGCTTTAAATTCAATTCTAGGATCTCCAATCTCAACCGGAGCATCAGAGCCACCCACAACAACTACGCCTAATTCAATTAAATTTTTCCATGTGTAGGCATCTTTTAATCTTTCTTCCCCTAACCTTTTATGTGCAAAATGAAGATCACCTATTGCATGTGAAGGTTGCATCGAAGCTATAACCTTTAAATCTGAATATCTTTTCTGGTCCTCTGGTTTAATATTCTGAGCATGCTCTACTCTCCAACGTGGATTTTCAATTATTCTATTTTCTGTAGAGACTTTATTAAATGCCTCTTCGTACCAATCTAAAGTGATTTTATTTGCAAGATCTCCGATAGCATGAGTTTGTATCTGTATGCCATTTACAAGAGCTTTAATAAGTTTTGGCATAGTTTCCTCTTTCTGAAAAATTAAAAAACCTTTTGTTTCATAGTCTTCATATTTATCAAAAAAAGCAGCACCTCTGGAACCTATTGCCCCATCTGCATAAAACTTAATGCCCCTAGAAGTAAGATAATGATCTGGATCTAAATAAGGGCCTTCATCAAGAAACTTATTACCATCTTCGCCATCACTTACATAAAATTGGATCCGTACTGGTAAGCCTTCATCTTTTTTTAGTTCATTGAGAATTTCATAATCGGATAAAGGAGATCCCGCATCATGTAATTGTGTCCATCCCATCTTCGCTGTCCTATTTAGTCCCTCCCTTAAGGCACGCTTTTCTTCTTCCCTAGTACGTTTAGGAATTATAGATTCAACTAAGGATGAAGCTTTGTCTATCAATACTCCATTAGGCTCCCCATTAGCATCTTTATCTATTTTTCCTCCAATAGGATCGAGGGTATTTCTATCAATTCCTGCTAATTTAAGTGCAAGCGAATTAACAATAATTGCATGACCATCTGCCCTTTCTAAGGCTATTGGCTTTTTATCAGAAATAGCATCTAACTCCTCAATAGTAGGAAACCTTCCCTCTGGCCATTTTTTTTCTATCCAACCCCTACCTACCACCCAATCGCCGTCCGATAATTTATTTGAATGGATTTGAACCAAGGTGAGCATATTCTTCAAACTATCCGCACCCTGAAGATTGAGGGTTATTTCTCGGTAACCTATACCTTTAAGGTGTGCATGTGCATCAATGAATCCTGGGAATATAAAGGAACCTTTTAAATCTAAAACTCTATTCGATCCACACGCATAAGCAGAGGAATCATCATTACTACCAATAAAGATAAATTTGTCACCTAAAATTGCCGTGGCTTCTGCTTCCCATTGATCTGCATTTGCAGTATAGATTTTACTATTTACTAAAACCAAATCTGCTTCGTAACATACCTCCTCTTTTGAGCAAGAAATAATGAGTGATATGAAGAGAAGAGCTGATATTTGTTTTCTATAAGTTTTCATTCTTTAAAGCTTATTAGGCCAATAAATGGCAGATTCTTCTTTTAAATCTTCTAATTCAGCATCTGAATATCCTATATTCTCCAGAACTTCTTTGGTATGTTCGCCTACATTGGGAGCTCTAGAAAAATCTATTTTATTTTCATCTTGAATTGTGAAAGGACTGTTGATGGTTAATAGATTCTCAAAAGATTCATGACTGAGGGGAACCAAAGTTTTCGTTTCTAAAAATTGCTCATCATCTCTATGATCAGTAGTTTTACCGAGTACACCATATGTAACACCCGAGTTCCTTAAAAGTTCATTTATTTCATCAAGTGATCTTTTCATAAACTCATCTGATAATTCTGATCTAAGTACATCTGCATTTTGGAAAGCATCATCAAAATCAAATAGTTCTCTTTGCAACCAATCCGCTCTTTCTAATACTTCTGTTAGTTTCGGCCATTCAATTCTTGAATTGATCATACCGAGAGCAAATTCTCTATTATCCTTTGTCTTATAAAAATCGTAAAAGGGATGTCTTGGGACAGGCTCAGTTCTTTCAGGAAATTCAATATCCATTAAAGCTGCCTGAATAAAAACTCCATTAGCCCATGCTCCATTTGCCATTAATGAAGTAGATACTTCTCCTCCCTTTCCAGTTCTTTCTCTATTAAATAGAGCAGTCATTATTGCTCCATATAAAGCCATCCCTGTAGGATGATCTCCCATACCTGGTGTTGACCATGCAACAGGTGAGTTATTAGACGGTCTTACGAAATCCATTAATCCACTTCTAGCCCACCAGGCAACTGAGTCATAAGCAGTCCTATCTGCATCCGGCCCAACTTCACCATAACCAGTTAGAGAGGCATATATTAGTTTGCTGTTATGAGGTCGTATATCTTCGGATGTTATTTTTAATTTTTTTCTGATTGGGAATGGCATATTAGTTATAAATACATCAGCTTCTTTTGTAAGGTCAATCAGGATCTTGTGAGCTTTTTCATCTTTTAAATTAAGAGAAACACTTTTTTTGTTTCGAGAGGTTAATTCCCAGCAGTAATTTTCTGGCCCTTCAGGCATTCTTCCATTAGTGATCAAATTTCTTAAGCTATCTCCGTTTTGCGGTTCAATCTTTATTACTTCTGCGCCATAGTCAGACATTATTGTTGCTGCTGAAGGTCCAGCTATAAAACTTGCAGCATCTATAACTTTTATACCGCTTAACAAGTAGTCTTTTTTTAAAGTTTCCAAAGTTCTCTCCCTATCATTAATAAATATGATAACGAATTTACAAAAAAAATTTTAATTAATCTTATTACGAGGTATCTTGTAAGAAATATGGGGAGAAATTTGTAAATGCATCAAAGATTTAAAGTAATTGCATTAACTGTTGCAGCAGTTTTCATTTGTTATATAGATAGGGTGGTAATCTCCTTAGCTATTATTCCTATGAGTGAAGAAGCTGGATGGTCTGAAACACAAAAAGGAATTATTTTAGGAAGTTTTTACATTGGTTACATGGTAACGCAAATCTATGGAGGAGTTCTTTCTGACAGAATAGGTGCAAAAATAGTTCTTGGAGTTGGATTACTTGTTTGGTCTTTATTTACCCTTATAACTCCTTGGGCTTTCTTTGGAGGCTTTATATCTTTAATCATAGCCAGAATTGGGATGGGCTTAGGCGAAGGTATCACATTTCCTGCATGGCATAGTTTATATGCAAGATGGATACCTTTTAGTGAGAGAGCCAGGTCCGTCGCCATAACCAATAGCGCTATTCCAATAGGAACTATATTTGGCTTAGTGGTAACTCCTATAATTATCCTAAACTTGGGTTGGCAATGGGCCTTTTATCTTTATGGAGGTTTAGGTTTTATTTGGTATATTTTTTGGAAAAATATTATTCAATCGACTCCGCAGGAAGATAAAAATATTTCCCCTGAAGAATTAGATTTTATTATCAATAATGCTCCAACAAGTGAAAAAGCTGAGACGCTTCCTTTTTCTAAACTAAGATCAAACCTTCCTTTATGGGCCATAACAGTTGCACATTTTTGCAGTAACTATAGTTTATTCGTATTTCTTTCATGGCTACCAATTTTTATAAAAGACGGACTCGGAATTCCAATGGCTGCAGTAGGAGTTCTCGCTATGCTTCCGCACATTGCCTCTTTTTTGTTTATAAATATTGGAGGTTATTTTGCAGATTACTTAACCAATAAAGGTATAAACCTTTTAACTGTGAGGAAGCTTTGTAATTCAATAGCCTTTGGAGGAAGTGGTATCTGTCTATGCATTGTCCCAGAGCTTGAGAGTGTTGCAGGTATTATTGCAATCATGTGTTTAGGAAATGTTTTTGGGGGTTTTAGTGCGGGAGGTTTTATAGTAAACCATGCAGATATAGGACCGAAACATACAGGAAGACTAATGGGAATCACAAATATGGTGGCCGCCTTACCTGGTTTAGTTGGAGGCGTTTTAACAGGCATAATTCTTGATACAACTAATTCGTGGGATATGGTATTTTACGTGGTTGCTGGAGTTACTTTTTTTGGAGGAATCTTTTACTTTCTCTTTGCCAGTACAGAGAAACAATTTGATTAGATAAATTATGAATGACGCGATACAAAAAGAATTAAATAATGATGGAGTCCTAAAACTAAGCCTTAATAGGCCAGAAGTTCTTAATGCGATGAATGCAAACCTTATAATGGGTCTTTTAGATGCTTTATACGAAGCTAAATCCGATAAAAAAGTAAGATCTATTATTATCACAGGTAATGGAAGAGGTTTCTGCTCTGGAGCAGATTTAATTGAAGGTGGCTGGCCTAAAACAGAAGGCTTGTCAGCAGGAGAAGCTGGTTCTATGAATATGGAAAATGCATTCAATCCACTTGTAAAAGCTATAACACAATCTACAAAGCCTGTTGTGAATGCGATTAATGGAATTGCCGCTGGAGGTGGTGTTGGGTTAGCTCTTACAGGAGATATAGTTATAGCTTCAGAATCTGCCAAATTTAAATTAGTTTTTGGACCTAATCTAGGTATCATTTCTGATGTGGGAGCTTCCTGGTTTGTACCTAATTTAATTGGAAGAGCTAGGGCTAATGGTATGGGACTTCTAGGTGAAGATATTTCAGCAAAACAAGCGAAAGAATGGGGGCTCATCTGGGACTGTGTACCAGATGAGGAATTAATTCCAAAAGCTGAAGAGATAGCTAAAAAGTTAGCTAATGGACCGATTACTGGACTTAAAGAAATAGTGAAAGCTCACGATAAAGCTTTATCTGGTTCTTTGAGCGAACAATTAGATTACGAAAAAGAAACGCAAAGAATTAGACTTGATTCAAAAGATTTCAGAGAAGGCGTTACCGCTTTTGCTGAAAAAAGAACACCAAATTTCAAAGATCTAGATTAATAAAGCTCAATACTAGCTAAATCAATATCTGCATAGAAATCTTTCCCAAAAGCTACAATTCCAATCGATTTAATATCTGATGCTTTAAACTTTCGTGGCAATATAAGCCCTGATTTTTTAAATGAATCAAATGGTATTTCAATATATTGCCAGTCATTAGTTGTATTGAAAGATGCGGCATAATAGTTCCAAGGTAAACGGGTTTTTGGAGTTCTCACATGGATAAAGTACTCTTCTCCATTTCCTCTAGTCATTATTCTTAAACCTTCATATGGAAGGTCATCTATAGTAACTCCAGCTCTAAATTGAATAAAACCCCCATTATTTTCTGTACTCACATTTCCTTCCATATGGTAAAAAGACATTTCTTCTTCATCTTTTTCGGAAAAGTTAATTTCAGAGATGCCACCCATAACCTGATCTGAAAAAGGTAACCATTCAACTCTTTTATTATCTAAATTATCTATAACTTTTGTCATTGCCATTAAGGGGAAAAATAAAATGAGAACTGCTGCAAGTCTTGTCATATCAATATAATAATATATTAAAAATTATTGCGTTGTTATATTCCATTAGATAAAAAAAAGAGTTAGAGTAAATAAAAAATTGGGGTTATCAATGAAAAATAAAATCTTCTACGTAGGATTGGTACTTATATTAGCCATTACTGGATGCAGTAACTCAAATGAGAAAGAATTGATAAAGGATGTTGAAGTATCTGGTTCTTCTTCAATAGGCTTGATTGATGATGAAAGAATATTATCTGCCGAATCTGAACCAGGCAATTGGCTTGCTTTTGGAAGAACTTACGACGAACGAAGATTCTCTCCACTTAAGCAAATTAATAAAGAAAGTGTTTCTGGTCTTGGACTAGTCTGGTCAAAGGATATGGGTACGAATAGAGCCCTAGAAGCTACGCCTATTGTTGTTGATGGAATTATGTTTTTTACAAGTACTTGGAGTAGAGTTTATGCTGTAGAGGCCTTGACGGGAGAAACTATCTGGAGCTTTGATCCTAAAGTGCCTGGCGAGTGGGCAAAAAAGGCTTGTTGTGACATTGTTAACAGAGGTGTTGCTGTGTACAACGGAAAAGTTTATTCAGCTAGTTTAGATGGAAGATTATTTGCACTTAATGCTGAAACAGGCGAGAAGATTTGGGAAGTAGATACAATTATTGATAGAGACAGGTCATATACAATAACAGGTGCGCCTAGAGTTGCTAAAGGAAAAGTTTACATTGGTAATGGCGGAGCAGAATATGGAGTCAGAGGGTACGTAACCGCTTATGATTCTGAATCTGGCGACCAAGAATGGAGATTTTTTACAGTCCCGGGGAATCCAGATTTAGGTTTTGAAGACCCTGCTATGGAGATGGCTGCTAAAACCTGGAAAGGTACAGATTGGTGGGAATTTGGTGGAGGCGGCACTGTATGGAATTCTATAGTTTACGATGCCGATTTCAATAATATATATTTAGGTGTAGGTAATGGCTCGCCTTGGACAAGAGAAATCAGATCTCCCGGTGGAGGCGATAACTTATTCCTTTCATCTATCGTAGCTGTGGATGCCGATACAGGTGTTTATAAATGGCACTATCAAACTACACCCGAGGATAATTGGGATTATACCGCTGTTCAAGATATGGCTCTGGCTGATATGGAAATTGATGGAGAAATGAAAAAGGTTTTACTTCAGGCTCCCAAAAATGGATTCTTTTATGTGATAGATCGAACTAATGGAAAAGTTCTTAGAGCTCATCCTTTTGCTGCAGTAACATGGGCAACCCATGTTGACCTAGAAACTGGAAGACCTGTTGAAAATCCAGAAGTAGATTATTCTGATAATGGTGCTTGGGTACTCCCTGGACCTCTAGGTGCACATAATTGGCAAGCCATGTCCATTGATTTAGATTCAGGACTTGCCTATATACCTACTCAAGAAAATCCCTTCTTTTATGCTGTTCAGGAAGACTACAAAAAAACGGGAATCTTCAAGTGGACTCCTGGTAAATGGAATATGGGAATTGAAATGAGTTCATTGGCTCAAAATATACTTAATAATCTTGATTCACAGCCAAAACCAGGCGGTTTCTTAAAAGCATTTGATCCTTTGACAGGTGAGACAAAATGGTCAGTACCTATACCTCATTATTGGAATGGAGGTGTATTAGGAACAGCAGGCGGTTTAGTTTTCCAAGGCGATGCTTTAGGTATGTTCTCTGCTTATGATAAAGACACTGGTGAAAGGCTCTGGGAGTTCAATACTTATACTTCTATGTTAGCTCCACCTATAACATTTGAAGTAGAGGGAGAGCAATATGTCTCGATATTGACAGGTTCAGGTGGAGGTGACTTATTTGGTGGAGAACCTCTACCTCCTATAGAGATCCAAGCATCTCTAACCTACAATAATTTTGGTAGGCTATTAGTTTTTAAATTGGGTGGTCAAGAAACTTTGCCAATGCCTGATGTAAGAGATACAACTATTCCAGAACAAAAACTAGTTCAAGTAAGTATCGATCAACTTCAAGATGGCGAAAGTAAATATAATGAAAATTGTGCTGTCTGCCATGGTTTTGTAGTCAAATCAGGAGGTGCGATACCTGATTTAAGAAAAATGTCTGCAGGAGTCCATGATGCTTTTAATCAGATAGTATTAGAAGGTCTCTTGGCAGGTGGTGGCATGGCATCTTTTTCGGATGTACTAACAGAACAGGAAGTAGAAAATATTCATCATTATGTAAAAGCAAGAGCTCATGAAGATAGAGAGGTAGCCTTGGGAAATATGGAAGCACCTCAATACACTTGGTTTGGACAAGAGTAATTAGTTATCAAGAATCAGCGCCTTTGGAGGAAGGCTGGGAGGAGGAACCTCAAAAAATTCAAATGAAGGTCTTCCCTCTTCAGGTTCACCAGACGGTTGGTCATACTGTATAGACTCCTTTCCTTCATTGTCTTTGTTAACTACACCATAGGTTTTTTTTCCATTTAATTGCTCTCCTTCTTTGAGCTTATGCAATGCAGATTGAACTAGCTTCTGATTATCTTCATTCCAATAAAGATTATAAGATCTAGGTTTTCCAAATTTTTTTCCAAATTCATCTAGCTCAACAATCCATAGATAGAGACTGCCCTCTCTTTTTAATCTTTTGTTTGGCTCTTCTATGATGGCCCAATTAATCTGGAAGTTTTCGGGTAGTTCTTCAAATGTAGGCCATCCCAAAATAGACTCATAACCTTTCCAAGTAGTGACATAAAATCCAGTTGAAATAATTATAGTTAAAAGCTTGGTTTTCTTTGAAAAACTAGTGTGTAAACATATCGAAAGCAATAATATCGCTATAAACAAGTAAGCAAGAATTAAAATTAATCTTTCTTCAAGCATATATTACTTATTTCCTAGTGCTTTAGTTATAAGCCTCTTAGGAATTTGATTCAAATCTGAGATATTTTTTTGACTATCTACGTAGAATCTCAATGCCGTCGTCTCATCTCCTACGCCATTTAAGAAATGTTCTCCATAATAAACTAATTCTACCGAGGGATTTAATTTCTCCACTTTCACAGTTACTGGAAGAGGTTCTTTAAAGTTTGACTTATAATGTAGTAGATTAATTATATATTCTCCAGACTGTAGACCTCTGACAGTTATAGTTTCTTGATTTATAGGATTAGAAACGACCTCACCATTAATATTCAGATTATCTGCTAAATTTCCTCTATCATCCCTATCTAAGTGCATTAGTCCTGAATCTCTGTTGTGATACCAAACTAAACTTCCTTGAGGATCTTCAACAATTGCGTCTACATCGTCTGGATGTTCATCTGGCCACTGAACTGATATAAGGATTTCTGCATTCGATCTAATATTTCCTGTTTCTTCCGAACTGTTTATCAACATAAAAGCTATAGCAAACATAAAAGCAAATCCAAGTAATGCATTAAAAAGTAAGTCTGTAAAAACATCCTGTTCTTCAGACTTACTAAAAATTTTATGTTTCATTTAAAGATTTTGATGATAAATAATTTAGGCTATTGCTAAGACTTGAATCAAGAATAAAATATTGAAATTTCAATAGAATACTCGTCACAAGACCAGTTAAAGTTGTGTAAAGTGCGACAGCCATCCCTCCACTCATAGTTGAAAGAAGCTTTTGGAGAATTTGAGGATCAAAGTCTTGAATTTGTCCAATTGGAAGAAGCATCAGTATGAAACCAATGACAGTACCAGTCAGACCAAGCTTCAGCAGAATATCAACTGACAAATAACCAAGCGCATGCCTATTTGATAATTCATCCTCCAAAAGAGATAGTTGAATATTTCGACCAGCAGACCCTAGATTTTCATTGTTTTCTAAAAAAGAACTGATCAATGTTCCGTTTTTAGGTTCATCTAGATCAGATATCTCCTTATCTAGTCTAAAGGCATTATAAAACCAGTGAAAAGTAGCCAGAGTATAGATGAAGATAATTATGATGGATATTTTGCTCTTATCTGAATCAATTATTAATGACAAAAGGCCAAGATCTACAATTAAAAAGGCAGCAAAAAATATTAGTGACATCAATATTGACGACCTCAATAACAAATAATTATTCTTTTTTGAAATTATCATTATTTAATCATGACTTGCACCATCCACTTGGTTAATTTTAATATCTCTTGGAATCAATATATCATCAACACACATTATATTTACACTTATCTGATTAGGATCCCTTCTTCTAATATGGTGCGTATAAACTCCACAGGTTCTGCAGAAGATATGTTTTGCTATATTTTTATTCCACTGATATTCGCTTATATTTTCTTCACCAGATATAAGAGTGAATTCTTCTTTAGATATAGGCTTCATTAGAATTGACTTTTTTAAACACAAAGAACAATTGCATTCATATAAGTCTTCTAATATTTCACTAGAACAAAATTTAAATTGTACTGAGCCGCAATGACAAGACCCAAAAAACTCTTTCACTTATATATGACCTGCCTGACCACCATCAACTTCTATTGAAGTACCGCTTATATAGGAGGCAGCTTCTGAACATAGAAATGTAACGAGAGAAGCAACTTCTTCAGAAGTTCCATACCTTCCTACTGGGACCGAGGCACCATTGCCTTTTATTACATCTTCCATTTTCCCGCCGGTTGCCTCAGCAATTTCAGTAGCTGCCCTCTCCCACATGGCTGTATGGATGAGTCCCGGTAAGACAGAATTTATTAAAACTCCATCTGATCCGTATTTTTTAGCTAATGACTTAGAAATAGAAATCATCGCTGCTTTTGTTGCCCCATAGTCGATAAGAGCAGCATTTGGATATTTACCTGCAGAACTAGAAATCATAACTACCCTTCCCCATTTATTCTCTCTCATTGCTGGCAGAAAAGATCTAGTGCATCTTACTGCTGAAAGAAGGTTTAATTCATGAAGTTCCTGCCATTCTTCATCTGTCATATATAGAAAATTTCTTGATGGCGATGCACCAACATTATTAACTAGAATATCGATAGTTCCCTCAGCAAGAACGCTATCAATAAAATTTTCAGTCGAATCTTTCTGTCCCATATCAGCTACAAAACCTTTGATAGAACCATTAGTCGTTTCATAAGCTGATAAATTTTCTACTGAATCGGCAGTTCTGGCACAAAAGGATACATCTGCACCGTGTTCTGCTAACATTTTCACAGTTGCTTCTCCAATACCGAGGCTAGCTCCTGTCACAACAGCTCTTTTTCCATTTAAATCGAGATTAATCATATTTTACTCTCCAAGAATTAAATTCATTTTCGTGTTTCCTCTTTCGTATCTATTATCGTCATTTTGATCATTTAAAACAAAACCACATGAAAGATATAGATTCAAAGCAGGCTTTAAGGAATCATTAGTAATTAAAAAAATTTCATTGGCTTCTTTTTCTTTTGAAAAATCAATACAGCGTTTTAACAATTTTTTTCCTATACCAAGTCCTTGCAAGTTTTTTGCAACAGCCATTTTTGCCAACTCGTAAACGCCCTTGCTTATTTGAATCATAGCAGCAGTGCCAACGACTTCACCGTCTAATACAGCAAAAAAAATCTCCCCGCCTCTTTCCATTACATAAGATTCAGGGTTTTGAAGCGTCTTTAGATCCTCTTCTTCCATTTCGAAATACTCCTCAATCCAATCCCTATTCAGATATTCAAAAGCTGATTTGTAATCAGCATTGAAAGGAACTATTTTCAGTTTATCCATTTAAAGATTCCAAATAATTTTGGAAAGCTTCGCCTCCCTTTGATACATTCTTATTCCAATCCGTTGATGCATTTTCATTGGCTTCATCGCTAATATATTTGAAACAAAAATAATTAACTTTTTCGATTAGGCAAAGTTTTGCAAGTGCGTAAGCTTCCATATCATATAAGTCAGTTTTTACTGCGAGATGTGATGTAACAAAACTATCTCCAGTACCGCAACTTAATCCGGGCCTATCAAGGTAAATATCATTTATTTTATCGTTAAGAGTGACACCAAGCGGAAGTCCTAAGCTTCGCAGATCCATATCTCTCTGCTTGAAAGTAGTTACTTCATGGAGACCCTTCAGATCACTCCTTGATGAACCAGCAGTTCCGAAGTTAATAAGATTATCTGGATTAAATTCTTTTAGAGCTCGATTTACTGAAATTAATGCATTCACTTTGCCAATTCCCGTATAGATGACATTCCATCCTTCGGCCTGTTCAAGGCTCAGTTCCTCTTTCATTGCTACTGCGATGAGCGTATTTTTCCTAGTTAACTCAGTCTGCATAACTAATGAGGCTTATAATGGGCATATCTAACTTAGTCGATCCTTTGAGAGATGTAAGCTCAATGACTACAGCCCCCCCTACAACATTAGCACCCAAAGACTCTAATAGTTCCTTTGAACATTGCATAGACCCACCGGTGGCTAATAGATCATCTATGATTACTATGGACTTGTTCTCTAGATTTAGCTTTTGGATACTCAAAGAATTAGTACCATATTCTAGTTTATAACTTTTCTCTACTAGCTCTCCAGGCAGTTTATCTGGCTTTCTGATCATCAATGCTCCAAGCTCCAAGTATTCTGCAACCAAAGTACAGAATAAAAAACCTCTGGCATCAATACCTGCAATATAGTCAGGTGAAAGAGGTCTAATGGTTTCAACAAATTTATCTTTCAAGAGGCTTAGTGCTGCTGGTTCAGCCAATAAGGGGCTTATATCTCTGAAAAGAATTCCTCTCGAAGGAAAATCAGGGTAGCTCTTAATCCATTTTTGAAGATCTTCCATAAATTCACTCCCTATCTAAAAAAGGTAAGAAAGCAATATTTAGCAGTAAGTAAAAAAACAATAGATTAATAAGAAGAATTTCTGGACTAAAAAAATAAAGATAACACACACAAAGAAAGATTATCATTGCCTTTAAATACTCCAATTTCACTATCTTTTGAGCATCTAGCCATTTTGCAGTACAGAACATTGAAAAGATAACTATACAAATCAACATAACACCTTGGTCATATTCCATATTCTTGTCTGCAAATAGAACTACAGCTGCATAAGACATACATAAGAACTGTGTAAAGGCATAAAATTTTGTTAGAGGCTTTATAGACGGATCATGCTTCTCAAAAACATTGGGATCAAAGTTATCCTCAGATGGTCCATCCGGCGACCAGCCCGTTCTAGCTGTTATTACAGAATAGAAATTTTTTAAGGAGAGAGAGTAAGATAAATCCTTAAAAATCTTTTGATAAATATGGATATTTGCTTTCACTGGATCAAAGGTTTTGATTGCACTTCTTATTCCGTAAACGCATCATTCACTATCTTTCTCCTCCTGGTAAGTTGAGAATAGTCTGTCCCAAATAATAAAAACACCACCATAGTTCCTATCTATATATAAATCATTCTGAGCATGATGAACCCGATGATTGGAGGGAGTTACGAAGAATAATTCATACCACCCAAGTTTAGGAATATGCCTAGAATGAACCCAGAACTGGTAAACCAGATTAAGTGTACCTACTGAAACCATTACATAAGAAGGAACTCCAACTAAGAACAAGGGAATATAGAAAATCCAAGATATAAAAAATCCTGTTCCAGTCTGTCTTAATGCAGTAGATAAATTATATTCTTCGCTTTGATGATGGGCTACATGCGATGCCCAAAATATCTGTCTCTCATGACTTAAACGATGAAACCAGTAATAAAAGAAATCGTATGCAATAAATGCAAATATCCAAGTAATCCAAAGACTGCTATCCATTCTCCAGAGGGAAAAATGTGTTTCAATTTGATAGTACACATAACCACTAAAGCCTATCTTAAGAATCCCGCTCGTACCTCTTATAGAACCCATGAATAGACTACTGATCGTATCGTTTAATCTATAGGTATTGTTGCCTATAAGTTTCCCATAAGATAATTCAAGGACAAGAGCCAATAAAAAAAATGGTATAGCTATTTCAACATAGTCCATAATTTACATTTCGTACCAGTCTAAATAAGATCCCATAACATTTGAAAACTCCTCTTTATTGCATAAAGCTTTAAAGTGCTCAAACGTTAAAGGATATTCTGTAGGAAAATTTTTACTAATCAAAGTTAAATTCTTTTTCTTCAATTGCTCTGCATAATGACCTTCTCTTAAAAACTGCGCAAATTCACAGGCAAATGAGATATCAGCAATTGTTAGATGATCCCCAGCAATAAAGCTTGAAAGAGATAGTGCTTTTTCTAGACCATCAAGATAAAACTCATAGGAGGCCTTTGTCCTCTCATAAGTATATTTAGTTATATCTTCAAGCTCTAACAGATAAACTTGAAATTCCCTAGAGAACACGAGATTAGCATCCAAAAAACTATCAATTCTGGATGTTAAATTTAGATCATCACCTCCATAAAGTGATTTATCTTTACACTCTCTAGCAACCGCTCTCAAGATACTATTAGATTCAAAAACTCCCAATCTACCTTTGCCAACAAATCCAGCTGGTACAGTTCCAAAAGGATGTTGACCTATGAATTCATCTGTCTTATATAAGGAGCCTTTAAAGCCTCTTTTGCTTTTGATTTCGAATGACTTAAGTTTAGATTTATCTTCGTCTGTTATTGGCTTTGCATCAAAATCCCATAACCAATTTGGCATGTTATTTGGTTTATCTCCAATAACCTCTAGGTCAATACCACCAATTTTAGCAGTAATAATCGACTTCCATACCCTAGGATTAGGAAGATAAGAGAATATCCTAATCTTATTCAAGTTTATTGAGTTTCTATAGCCTTTTTAAAAGCTGGCCTATTTTCTAATTTCTCAACATAAGCCTTTATATTGCTCATTTCATCTGAGACACAGCCTAATCTATTACTCATAAAACAAGAATGTCCAAGCATTATGTCAGCACCTGAGAAATCACCTATCAAGTAGTCTTTGCCTTCTAAATTTTCATTCACAGGGTTCAAAGCATTTGCAAGAAGTCTCTGAGCTTGACCTAAAACTGTTTCATCTCTCCTCTCGGGAGGAAGAATGACTGTGTGAACAACAATTGTGTTCATGGGCGGCATAACCATACCTTCACAATAGTGAAACCACTGTAAATATTTAGCAAAGTGTTCTGAATCAATAGAGGGTTTTAATCCTCCATTCTTATGTTTCTCTAAGATATAATCCGTTATTGCTCCTGATTCCCATATTTGAGTGTCTCC
Source organism: uncultured SAR86 cluster bacterium (assembly GCA_902521635.1). GTDB lineage: Bacteria > Pseudomonadota > Gammaproteobacteria > Magnimaribacterales > Magnimaribacteraceae > Magnimaribacter. Next base: position 29,479 of record CABYSI010000011.1, read on the forward strand.
GTCCTCAAGAACAGGAACTCTGCCTAATGGATGTCTTGCTCTATGCTCATCAGACTTCAGGTCTGTGGGACTGAAAGCCATTTTATTAAGTTCATAGGGTAGTTCTAATTCTTCAAGAAGCCAAAGAATCCTTCCAGCTCTTGAATTTGGTGCAAAATGTAATTTCAACATAAATCTCTCCTTTTGATGTGCGTTATTATAAGCTTAAAAATAGTCCTAAGAAATCTTAAGAACTCCCTATTGATGATATGACTTTCAAAGCTTCTGCAGCCATATTGGTTTGAACAAAGATATGATCATGAAAAAATCCAGAAAAAATATTTGAAGATATTCGATGCTTAGAAAGTTCATTAGTTATCGTTGAAATAAGACCATAGCTTTCAAGACTTGAGTGAACTCCTAAGGATATACATTTAAATACAGAATCATATTGTAAAGAATGTTCATCAGCGTCTTTTTGGCTTATTACTAAGGTCATTCCCTCGTCTTCTAAAAAAGTTGCTTTGGGATTAAGTAAGATTAGAAGATCCTCGATAGGTTCACATGAAGTGATAAATACAAAAGATTCATCAAGTAAGTACGGATTAATATTCTGTAAAATCTCTTTTAAATTTCTCTTTCCTGACATGCTTAATGGCAGGCAATATTATATTTTTTGAGCCTGTAGTAGTTGTAAGGTAAGGGAGTAATAAAACCTGCTAGTAGCATAAAAGGTATGACCCACCAGACAAGAACTCCTCCTGCAAATACTACATCAACAGTATTCATAGCTATCTCCATAGATATCATAGAAATAAGAGACATTCCTGTAGCTGTACTGAATGCCTCTTTTAATTTCATCTGCCTAGAGAGGATTATGGTCTCAAGGATGATGGAAGTAATCAGACCATTGATAATTGCCAAGGTCATTATTCCTAGCATCGGAAAAGGAATTTCATTTATTTGAAAAAAAAGAATAGTCCCAAAATCTCCAATAGAGCACCCTAATAGACACCAGAGAGTATTTATCGATGAACGCTTCCATGTATGCCTACAAGTCCAAGAAATAGGACTATCTTGTTGATTTTGAATATTTAATTCATTCATTTATTTCCTTTTTAGTTGTTGCAAAAGCTTCCAGGGCAAGTTCTCTAGAGATCTTCAAGTCTACGATAGGTTCTGGATAATCTTTTCCTAATTCTATACCAGCAGATTCTAAGATTTCTTTAGGGGCCTCCCAAGGGCTAAAAAGATATTTATTTGGTAAATTTTTTAGCTCAGGAACATATTTTTTTGTGTAATCCCCTTCTGGATCAAACTTTAATCCCTGTGTAATGGGATTAAAGATTCTAAAATAGGGAGCAGCATCAGCTCCAGATCCGGCTACCCATTGCCATCCTGCACTATTACTAGCTAAGTCAGCATCTACAAGGCAATCCCAGAACCATTTCTCACCTTCAAGCCAGTGTATAAGAAGATTTTTAACTAAAAAAGAACCGACAATCATTCTGAGTCTATTATGCATATAACCTGTCTGCCATAATTCCCTCATGCCTGCATCAACAATGGGATATCCTGTTTTTCCTGACTGCCAAAGCTCTAAGAGTTCTTTATTTTCTTTCCAAGGAAATAAATCGAATTTCTTTTGAAAATTAACTTTAGGAAAATCTGGAAAATGATAAAGAAGATAATAAGAAAACTCTCTCCAACCTAACTCACTATGAAAATGGGCTAGGCTCTTATCTATCCCTGAAATAGTTTCTTTTGTTTTAGCTCGATACCAAACTTCATTAGGTGATATTTCACCAAAATGTAAATGCGGAGATAGTCTTGATACAAATTTTTGTGAGGGAAAGTTTCTACCTTCTTTATAGTTTAATAAACCGTCTTCTAGAAATTCTTCTAAATTCTGTTCTGCACCCTCTTCTCCGGGATTCCATTCCTCCTCGAAACCTGCATACCAATTTAACTTTGGCAGTAAATCCAAACTTTCCAAGTTATCTGAAACATTATCTTTCTTTGAGATATTCTCAAGGCTAGGTTCATTTATAGGAAGTCTTGGCTCACTAGCATTAAGACATCCTTTTTTATAATAAGGAGTAAAAACTCTATATGGAGTCCCATCATCTTTAGAAATATTCCAGGGTTCCCATAACAAAGAACCACAAAAACTTTCTACAACTATATTGTTTGTCTCTAGTTCATTTTTTATTTTCTTGTCTCTATCGATTCTCCAAGGCTCATAACATCTATTCCAAAAAACATTGGAAACAGAATAATCCTCAACAAGTTTGGGCAATATTTCACATGGATCTCCTTTAAACAATCTTAAACTTCCACCTAGACTTTCATTAAGCTTATTTAAAGAGTTATATAACCACCATCTACTAGCAGAACCCATTTTGAATTCTCCAGAATTCGTATCATCCAAAATATAGATAGGAATAAATGAGTCGCACTTGCTGGCTGCCTCAAGAGAAGGATTATCTTTAATCCTTAAATCTTGTCTAAACCAATGTACTGCAATTTTTTCTGACATTTATGCTGTGAAACCTCCATCAATTGTGTGCACAGAGCCGGTGATAAACTCACTCTCATCACTAGAAAGAAATAACATCAACTTAGCTATTTCATCGGCTTCAGCATATCGACCTAAAGGTATCTGTTCTGCCAAAGAGCCTTTGCTAGTTTCTTCTCCAGTTATCTCTGAGAAACCATCTTCTAAAACTCTCATCATTGGTGTCTCTACTGGAGAAGGATTTACCGAATTGACCCTTATCTTCATCTCAGCGCACTCTTTCGCAGCTGATTTAGTTAAACCTACAACGGCATGTTTACTCATCACGTACGGGGATAACAGTGATGCTCCTGTAACTCCTGCTACACTTGAAGTTATGACCACACTTCCTCCCCCTCTTTCATTTAAAGCTGGTATTACTGCCTTTAAGCCCAGAAAAGGGCCTTTTGCATTTACTGCCATTACGCTATCAAAAATCTCTTCATCGTAATCAACTATTGACTGAATTTCTCCAGCCACACCGGCATTAGCAATGAAAATATCTATACCTCCATATCTTTCAAGCACCAAATCTACTGCTTTTTGATTGTCTGAAAGTAGTGATACATCTCCTTTAAAATAACTGACCTTATTAGAATCAATCTCTTTAATTGCCTCGACAAGATTATCTTCACTTAAATCAACCATCAAAACACTTGCACCTTCTTTGAGAAAAAGTTCTGTAGTAGCTCTTCCTATGCCCCCAGTTGCACCAGTGACTATAGCTACTTTGTCTTCTAATCTATTCATAAATCTACCTAATTGATTTTTTCAGTGAGTGTTTATTGCGAAAGTAAAAAAATACCTCTACCAATAAAAACTGCTCCTACAGAAAGGACAATTCGTTGAGTCCATCTGAAAAAAATTTCATCATCTATTATATCTAAAACCTTCTTACCAAGAGTAGTTCCTACTACTGATAAAAATATTGCTAAGAGCAAAAATATAGGTTCAGGCCAATTTTTTAGACCATATGTTAACAATCCTCCAAAAAAAATAATTTTGGAAATATGTCCAATAGTTTGTGCTACTGCTTTAGTAGCAACGACTTGATGTCTTGTCATATCTACTCTTTGAAAGAAGACATCTAGCAAAGGGCCGCCAACGCCAGCTACTAAGTTTGTTATAACCACCACACAACCTGCTAAAACTCCTGTACCTGCTTTTGTGATATCTAGAGCAAGTTCTTTTGGGACTATCCATGCAATATAAGGCAATAGTCCTAATGCAAATATTATTAAAATTTGGCTAGGTTCAAAGGCTATAAAAAATAGAAAGATTAAAGCTAAGATACTGCCAATCAATAGCATCGAAATAATTTTCCAATTGATATCTTTTCTATTTAGCCACGCTCTATATCCATTTGATGTCGCTTGAATTAGACCATGAAGCACCATCGCAGGTCCTACAGAAAGGAAACTAATCAATATGCCCATGAGAATAAGGCCGCCGAGCATACCAAAAATAGAGGATAAAAAAGCTGTTGCGAAAGTTGCAACCAAGATGAAAATGAAAATTAAATCTAATTCCATTTATTGATCTAACAGAAAATCTTCAATTGATCTTCGTTTAAGACGCAAGATCAATGAATGAACATACAATACAAACTGCATTATCAAAGGTCTTTTTACTTCTTTTCTAAAAAGATTATTTGCATATAGTCGTTCATACCAACCAAATACATTAGGATGTAATCTTTTGAGCGGATAATTTGCGTGTTGTATTCTTGTCGTGTAAATAAACCAGGCAATATCAACTAAAGATAGTTCTGCACCTAAAATATATTGATTATGTTCTAATTGATCGTTGAGATCTTCCAAAGCAGTTCTAAAATGAATCAAAGACCTGCTTGCATCTTCATCTTTTATTCCATGCTTTTCGTACTCCTCCCAAAAATTTCTATTTACATCGTCCATAGAGTCTAATTTTCCATTTAAAGTCGCTTTATTTTTTGCTTTAGGCTGAACAGACTTTCCTTTGTTTAAAAATCTTGGTACCAAAAACTTAAAGGTAATATTTCTTATATCAACATGTAGATCATCTTCAAATTTTAATAAATCTTTAATTTCTTCTGCCATATTCTCTGGAATTAAAGGGACTTCTTTAAAGCACCCCTCTAGATACTGAAGAATGTCATTGCTTTCTATATGAACCTCTCCATCATGTATCAGAACTGGCACTAGAGATCTTGGATTAATACCCTGAAACCATTCTGAGAAATTTTCGCCTGCAGAAAGGTTTATTTGATGTGATGTAAATGGTATTTTTTTTAAATTTAGATAGATTCTAGTTTTCATCGAACAAGCTGAAAACTGGTAATTTAAAAGATGAGTACCCTTCCAATCCAAGATTTCCTTCGTTTTGATATCAGAACTCAATAATTTCATATGTAAATCTTTTCACTAGAAATCATCTCTCCAGTTTCCAAATTATCTGGATTGTGACCACCACAAGAATTGATCTCAGCAACAGCTTGAGCATTTTCTATAGTAAATAAAGTAAAACCATTTTCTTCTCTAGTTCTATATAAAGATTCACAGATAAGTTGATTAGGATTATCAGCGGTAATACCGCGAGCAAAAGAAGGCCAGGTACCTGTTGAGCTACTTATAGGTCCAACCAAAAAGGTTTTTACCTCTCTTTTTAATTTTATTTTATCTGAATTAAGGATTGAGGTTGCACCCAGTGCATGTATATCGCCTGAAAAGATAAATCTTGAACCAACTCTTTCTGAGATACTTTGAAGTAAACGTTGATGTTGCAAAAACCATCCCTTTTGCCAAAGATATTTATTTGCATCGATTGTCAAAGATCCTTTTCTGCCTGATAGTAATTCATTTATTACAGTGCCAGATGTCCCTTCTTCAGCGACAACATCGGGATACCACTCCCTCCATTTTCCAGCAGTATAACCTAGAGGATGTGACGGGATGAAGGCTAGATGCTTTGCTTTTGAGTTATTTATTCTTGATATAAGCCATTTTTCATCTTCATTAGAAATTAGAACTGCTTTTTCTTCGCCAAGAGTCATGTTGCCTGCGCAATCTGCTATAAGACCCTCAAAAGCATTTCCATACCTTATTCTGCCTGTCCTTCTTCCAGGCTTGTTATCTGGAGTATCCATAAAAGGAGGATAAAAAAGATCAGCCATTTTTTGAAAAGCATCTTTACTGAATGCGTCAGCCGGAAAGGTTACCAAATCTTCTTCTGCATCATCATTTTCAAAATAGTCATGATCATCAGGAATAAAGAAAATTGGCGTACTTTTAAATTTTGTACCATAAAGGGCTGCTATTTGTTCATTACCAATTTTTTTTAAGATTGTTTCATTGTTTTCACTATCTGCACTTTCAGATCTATTGAAAACACCATACCTAAATTTTAAATACCCTCCCACAAAAAACTTGATCAACTTACTATTTCGTCCAACAGGAGGGAAATTTTCCCCTCTAAGATCGAAATAGATATGATCTCCTATCGAGACGGCGAAATCAGGATTTTTGGAAAGGCCTTCATCAAAAATCTTTTGTCTAAACTTAAAAGACTTAAAAAACTCTTTACCAGAGGCTTTAAAACGATCTCCACCACCAGCACATGTAAAGGCCATCATAGAGATGTTTTTGACTTCTGATTCAGGATCAGGAAAAGTCTTCAACTGCCAAGGTTTAAAAATAGATCCTTTCTCAGAAGATAACTCAAGTTCATAAGATGTATCAGAAAGTAATTTATCTGAAATAAATTGCCAATGTTTGCCTTCGCGATCAATACTTCTTCCAGTGACAAGAATCTGATTATTAAGGATAAGATCGAGATTTTCGACGCCTTTTGATAATGATAATGAAACAGCAAGTTTCTCATGACTTGCTGAAGATAAAATATGCTTTACTTTAGTAAAACTTGAATTACGAAAAATATAACCGCCTGCAAAAAGCGTAACAAGTAGTCCGGAAATCTTCAGAAAAGTTCTTCTTGAGTACACCCTCTTTATAAGCTTTGAAAGGCCTGTTTTGCTGTATTCTCTATGAAATCAATGTCTTCGTTGCGATGAGCTAGAGAAATAAAATGATTATGGTATCCAAGCATATAGACACCTCTTCTCACACATTCATCAATCCATCTGAAATGAGTTTCAAAGTCTACATCCTCCAATCGATAATAAGGCATTGAAGGTATTCCTGAAGCAATTAAGTTAAAACCTTCTTTCTCAGCAACTTTAATGAGTCTTTTGTTAAGATTTTCACCATACTCAATCAGTTTATTTGGAGCATTTACCTTTTGTAATTGATTGAGAGTAGCAAGTGCTGCGGCCATGGGGGGTGCACTAAAAAACTGAGTACCAGTAAAGTAAACTTTTTCAGCAGAATGCTTCAACTTTTCTGTACCGACCAATGATGCTAAGGGGTGTCCATTAGCAATAGCCTTGCCAAAACAAATCATATCCGGTGCAAAATCGAAAGCTACATTAGAACCGCCTAGATTTATTCTAAATCCAGCCCTCACATCATCAACAATAGTCAAAACTTCATATTGTTTGCATAAAGAAGTAATTTTCTTCCAGTAGCCCTCTTCAGGCAGAGAGTTATCTCGAGAGACGGGATGGTCGTACGGTGAAGAAATAAAACATGCAATATCATTTCCGTGCATATTCAGCAATTCTTCTAAACCTTCAATATCATTCCATTTAATTTTCAATACATGTTCATTATCAGAGTCAATAATGCCAGGCCTACTTTTATCTTGCATCCATGGGGCAACGCCATGATAACCGTCATCAATTTTTACTATCTTCTTCTTTGACGTGTACTCACGAGCTATCATTACAGCTAAGCTTGTTGCATCTCCTCCATTCTTTCCAAACAAGGCCCAATCTGCAATATCAACCATTTCAACTAACTTAGTTGCAAGGTCGACCATGATTGGTGAAGCTAAGCTGACAGTATTTCCTTTTTCAGAAGAGGTCTTGAATGCTTCTTCTACTTCAGGATGGTTATAGCCCAAAATTGATGGACCATACCCACACATTAAATCTACGTATCGGTTATCATCAAGATCCCAGAAATATGCCCCTTCGGATCTAGAAAAAAATTTAGGTCCAGTATCTCTTACGGCATATTTATAATGCCCAAAAATACCCCCAGGAATTACTTCCTTGGCCTTCTTGAAATATTCATTAGATTTGGTTACTTCGTAAGTAGTATTTTTCATCTGAAAGCTAATCGAAGAAACAAACTGCTCTGACTTCTATGCTTTCTCTTGGTGAAACTCCTTCAGGAGTATCTGGATAATCAAATGCACTATGTAAAGTTGGTATAAAAGGCTTTTCTTCGGAGTCATAAGTCTTGAACATAAGAACTTCATCTCTATTCATTTCTGGATAGAAATACCATTTATGTGAATCGCTGTGAGAAGACTGGCAAATTTCAACCGTCAAGGCATTTGGTTGATCTGGAAGATAATTAAATAAGTCAGTAGGTATCAATTCTTTATCAGAAACTGATCTTTTATCGCAAACAGCAAACGGTGTATCTACACCGTCCTTATCAAACCTCCTCCAAAGATTATAAACAACAATTCTCTTAGGACTGATTCCTGTCTCTTTTAAAAAAGGATCTAGTGTTGCCCCAAAACTAGTTGTGAAATCGTTATGGACTAACCTATGTCCTCCCTTTCTCTCTCCAGTTTCAGCTTGAGCTTCATTTCGTGTGATATGAGAAAAAATTTGTACAGTATCCGCACCTACTTTTTCTTTCACATGAGTAGCCATCTCTTGATAATAAATATTTACTACTTCTTCTTCATCATAAAAATCTTCAACCGAAGATATGTGATTAATTAATTCAAATCCACCCATTGTGATATCAAAGTTGGACTCTCTAGCATTATGAACTGTTTTCTTAAATGCTTTTAAATAGACTGGTAAAGTGTTTTTCTCTTCAGAATCATTATCTAGGCCATAAGCTGGCTTAGCTTCATTCTCTTTTAAAGGTTTTCTGTAATTAAATTCAGCTTCAATATTCATAGGTCAAAAATAAAATTTATATAAAACATATTACAACATTTTTTATTAGAAGATTATTAATAAAGAAAGATAGACTTAGCTCTATTAATTCTAAGATTGGTGACGCTCCCAATATTCTTTGTAACTAATTGCGGTGTTCTTTTCGTTTTTCTGATACTGAAAGAATGCTTTCAGGACACCTAAACTTAGGTCTGGATCTAAATCTTCTCCCATCCTGATAAGATTCAGGCACCAAAAGGCTTGTTGACCCCATCCATTTATACCTTTTATAACAGAAAAAGGAGAATTAAGACCTAACCAACCTGGACCTGCTTGCATAGTTTTTTCCAAGACAGGAGTCTCGAGTAAATCGCTATCAATTAGCTTATTAGCTATATTAGGATCAATACAAAATGGTCTTGCTATGCCTATAACATCACATGCATCTTTATTTAATGCATTGTTCATTCCTTCAGTGCTTCTAAATCCTCCGGTTACCATGAGAGGGCCTTTGAACACAGATCTAATATCATTTGCATAATCTAAAAAATAAGCTTCACGCGCAATTGTACTCTCCCTTCTCTTTTCAGCTCTTTCTGGATTAAGGCCCATATCAATTCCAACCAAATGAGGTTGCTCATATGTTCCGCCAGAGACTTCTAGAAGATCTAATCCTTCCTCGTTTAACCATGTTGCAACTTGAATAGCATCCTCATGCGAAAATCCACCTTTTTGAAAGTCTGCAGAGTTTAATTTAAGCGATACTGGAAAATCCGTTCCTACTGATACTCTTATTGCCCTTACTATTTCAAGCAGAAATTTCGCCCTATTTTCTAAGTCACCTCCCCATTCATCTTCTCTTAAATTGATATCTGGTGAGAGGAACTCAGATATTAAATATCCATGGGCCCCATGTATTTGTACACCTGTAAAACCAGTATCTTTTGCAATCCTAGCGCAATGAGAAAATCTTTGAATGATATCTAAAATTTCTTCATGTGTTAAAGGTCTGGGTTTTCCAAATTGCGCGCCAGGCATTTGAAGCTGTACATCCGAAGGTGCTACCGGAATCTCTGCAACTGATGCTGGGGTTTGCCTTCCTGCATGAGAGATCTGCATCCATAAATGAGTATTATTTTTTGTACCAGCATCAGCGTACGAAGTTAATCTAGATAATTGTTCATTCGTTTGTTTTCCTTCTATAACAACATTACCTGGTCTTTCAAGATAACGATGATCAACTTGAATATTACCAGTTAATAGGATCCCAGCACCTCCAGAAGACCAACGATCATACAAATTTACGTGCTTAAAGGTCGCTCTATTTTGTTCATCCGCTAAGCCTTCAGTCATTGCGCCTTTACAAATACGATTTTTAATTTGCACTCCGCAAGGGAGCTCGAGCTTATCTGATATGTTTACCATAGATCTAATATTTTTCTCCATCCTGTCTAGGAGAAAAGAATTTTGCCATTTCCTCTTCTGAATTCGGAAGTATCTCTTTTCTTGACAATATATTGTCAAAGTGAGACCTTAAGGAATTATCCCAAGCAGGATGAGATAAAATATAAAAAATGTTCTTTTTTATAGCTTCAAGAACAATTTCTGCTATTTCATCAGGTTTCTTCCCCTGTCGAAGCATCGCTGACATGATTTCCGCACCTATTTCATCAGTTGTTTCTCGTGCATCGCCTAAATGAATAGGTCGATTTCTTTCTGACTTATCTATGTTTGTATCAACAAAACCCGGGCATAAAACAGATGCATTAATTTTGGTTTGTCGAGTAATTAAGTCTCTGCTCAGAGCCTCTGTTAAGGCCATGACTGCATGTTTGCTAACTCCATAGGTGCCTACTCCAGGCAGTAATCCTGCCATAGAAACAGTTGTCAGCACATGTCCCTCTTCACCATGTTCCACCATATGCGGAAGGAATGTTTGAATGCCCTTTAGAACAGCCTGATAATTTACCCCCATAACCCAATCCCAATCATCCTTATCAATCTCCCAGATCGGTTTATTTCCTGAATTAGCTCCTATACCAGCGTTATTACATAGAATATGAATGTTCCCATATTCTTCTGTTGCCTTTGCATATAACTCTTTAATGGATTCTTCGACTAAAACATCAGTTTTGACACCGATAACCCTATGTTGATATTGCCTTAAGCTCTCTACAGTTTTCTCTAAAGCATCTTCTTCTATATCGGCAAGTACAACTTGCATTTTTTCTTGTGCAAATCTTTCAGCAAGTGCTTTACCTATTCCACTTGCGGCTCCAGTTATTACAGCTGTTTTTCCTTCAAATTGTTCCATGATACTTATTAGATGTTGATTAACTTTTCCTGAATAACCTTAAAAGCTTTCTTGTTTGCATTAATTATTATCTCCATAGGTGGGGCCTCCTTACTTATATCACCCAACTCATATAAGGCGACATGTATATCATCATGGTAATCTACATTTTGCATCTCCTTTAACCACCTTCTTATATTAGGATATGGCTCAAAATTATAGACATTGGTGAACATACTTTGTAGTTGGCCTATCTCAACATATGCCGAGATATCAGCAATTGTCATAGTATCTCCGATCAAAAATCTTGAGTCTCTTAACCAGCCTGTTTCAATTGCCTCAAAAGCTTTTTCTATATTAGATTTAGATGTGATTAAGAAATCTTCTGAAAAGTTTAAGTCTTTTCTGACTTTCGGAGCAACAAGTCCTATTGAAGCTTCTCTCACATTTCTGTGATGCAGATGTAAATAAGAATCTACTTTTGCTCTTTTTTCTGGATTAACTGGATATAAATCATCCCAATTGTATTTATTACACAAGTAACACATAATGGCATGCGATTCTGATATGACAAATCCTGTATCTGGATCCTCTAAACTCGGGATAGTCCCAGTGGGGAACTTTTTTAGAAAGTCAGGATGACGACTTCCACCTTCTGAAGAAGAACCTGGATTTGTTAACTTCAACTTAAAGGGAAATTTCTTTATTAACATCAGCCATATTACAGCTCGGACTGGTTGCGAAAAAGGAACTCCATAAATTAGAATATTTTTAGTCGTTTGAGCCATGTCTTCTCCCTGAGTGCATATTAGCATTCAGAAAGAGAGAATTTAAAGTTTTGGAGTGATTTTATCTAATAAATCTTTTAATTCAGGCTTATTTTTGATTATCTCTTCAGCAGACAAACCTTCAAGTTCATGTGGAAAAACGAGCCACTTATCTGTCTCATGAAGATAATAATCTGGATTTCTTTCTGTTTTATTTTGAGCAGGTTTAAAATAGGGAGTTGCTATCCTGATTTCAGGTGTATTTTTCTTACATGCAGTTTGTATGTCTGTAATAATTTGATTAATTGAATTGCCAGTATCAAAAACATCATCAACAATTAATAGGGAATCTTCAGATTCAAGCTTTTTAATAAGATAGCTCAATCCATAGACTTGGACCTTATCATTTCGTTGACCGATGTTCGAATAGTAAGAAGTTCTTATAGCTATGTGATCTGATTCAACTCCCAAAACATCAAACAACTCTTGCACCGCTATACCAATCGGAGCTCCACCTCTCCATACACCGACTATATAGTTTGGTCGATATCCACTTTCATAGACTTCCCATGCCAACTTAAAAGAATCCTCCAATAGTTCCGTTGCGCCTATGTAATATTTATCCATAATTGATAACTGTTAGAAATGGATAATACATCAAAAGATTCTATTTAGTATTGAGATCAATGGCCTTCCTTATTATAAAACAAGGAAGGCTTATAAATATTTAGAATTGGTAGCTAACTCTACCCATGATTTGTCTTGGAGGAATATACTCTATACCTGTTCCGGCAACTCCAAAAACATCAGTCATACTAGAGTTCATGCCATCTTTATCACCAGCATTTAACAACATTAAATCGATACCCCACTGATCTCCTGGAAGATCTAAGCTAGCTGTAAAATTTGTTATTGTGTAGGAATCTACTTGATCAACTATTGGGTTATTAAAAACTCTTTGCTGAAAATCACCACGATAGATAAGTTCAGCAGTAGTTGTTAACAATCCATAAGCAGTATCAGTAGTATATTCAATGCCTACATTTGCAGTTAATTCAGGGCTTTTTGCTAGCTCGTTACCTTGTAGGTTTTCTCTTAAAGAATAGCGTATTGGCTCTTCTCCAAAGAAATAGAGTTCAGCTTGTAAGTTATCAAGAGCCTCGTAGGAGGAAGTGATTTCTGTATCAAGATATGCAACCCTTAAATCAAAGGACAAAGACTCAGAGACTAGCCCTATAAGTTCAAGCTCTAACCCTTTCATTTCTGATTCAGGTATATTAGCTACACCACCTCTGTATATGTCCGGATCAGTTGACTGAAATTGTAAGTTTTCATAATCATAAGAAAAAGCTGAAACATTTGCCCTCATACGTCCATCCATAAAGTCTGTTTTTAGTCCAACTTCATAGGCATCAATCATCTCACTTTCAAAAATTGGAAAAATTAGCTGAGGTGCTGGAGCTGCCCCAAAACCTTCAGCATCCATAGGGTAGCCGAAAGTTAAGTTACTTCCTCCAGGTTTAAAACCCTTAGTGTAAGATATATAAACCATAGTGTTCTCATCGACATCATGTTCATAAGCAAGTCTTCCTGTAGTTTCGTCTAAATCATCAGAAATGAGAAATGTTTGAAGTCCAAAGAAATTAGTTACATCACTTGAAAATTCATCCTCAGTATATCTCATGCCAAAAACCACTCTATTGGCTTCATTTATATTGATAGTTGCCTGACCATACACAGATTGTGATTCTCTTGTAGGATAAGCTTCTGATACAAAACCTAGTTCAGCATCGTAAGCGGCAAAACAAATTCCTTCGAAAGGATTAGTTGCACAAATTGGTGCATGAGTATATGGAGTAAACTGACCATCCATAAGATCAGCCTGTTTGTTGTTATTAACATCTTTTACTTCATAGATATTGTTATCTATTTCATGATCAAAATAAAAGGCTCCAAGAATCCAATCAATATTTCCAAATAGTGGTTCATTTGAGATTAAATTTATTTCGAAAGTTGAAGTTTCGACTACAGAAGTTTCAGGTCTATATTCTGACCTATTGTAAGGGAATCCAGCCATAGGCCCGCTTGAGTGAATATCACCAAAATTGTGTCGATCATTATCTCTGCTGACATAAATGTCGTCTTCTTGCATGCTTGCAAGTATTTTTAAATTTGCAAAACCTAAGTCACTATTGAAGATTCCAGCCACAATTTCTGAAGTAAGTTCATAAACTGAAGCAGAATCTTGCCTGAGTTGCCTTGGATCAGGAGTAGGATCATCTAGCCCTTTCATAGCTGCACCATTATTTTCAGCTTCGAAATATTGTGCAAAAAGTCTTAAGCTTGATGTATCACTTAGATCAAAAAGCCAATCTGACCTTAAAGTTGTGTGATTTGTATCATCTAGATCTTGGCCATTTACTAAATTTTCTGTAAAGCCATCTTGGTCGGTAGTTACCCAAGAGAAACGTGTAGCTACAGAATCAGATAATGGGATATTTACTCCTCCTCTTACTTTAGTTAAATCATAATCACCTAGAGTAAGATCAACTTTACCAGTTAACGAATCAAAAGATGGAGCTGTATTGATTACATTTACCGTTCCACCTGTTGAATTTTGACCGAATAGTGTGCCTTGAGGGCCCCTAAGCACTTCAATTCTATCTAAATCAATAAAATCTGTTCTTAAAGAAAACTTAGACGCAATGAAGATGCCATCCATATGCAATGCAACAGAAGGAGCAGCTATTGCATTCTGGTTAGTTTCATCACCCACACCACGAATAGAGATTATAGTTTTATATCCTTCGTTCTTGGCGACTGTAACTCCTGGAGCTATTGCGCTTAAACCTACAAAATCTACTATGTTCTTTCTCTCTATTTCATCACTGCTTAATGCAGTTACTGCCTTAGAGACATCTTGTAAACTTTCTACTCTTTTCTCTGCAGTGACAATAACTTCATCGATGACTAACTCATTTGAGTAGGCATTTGAACTAATGGAGATTATTGAGAGCGCAAGGGAGATTGAGAGGAAAGACCTGAAAAGGGAATTTGATAATTTCATTAAAAGTCCTTGTCTTGCAACC
>CABYSI010000012.1:0-42350 GCA_902521635.1 uncultured SAR86 cluster bacterium
GAATGGAATATCCTAAAGGTAATCAACTTTCTAGGGCCGAAGATGGTGTCATGCTTGATGATGGTACTTTAATAGTTGCTGATCAAAGATATGGCCTATCTAAGATAGATCTATCTGGAAATGTAAGCCCTTTTGGAGGTTTCGAATCTTTGGATTATGAGCATAATCCCCCTATGGTTGAATCAGGACCCAATGGAGTTCATCTCACACCAGACAAGCAATATGTCATAACAGCTGATGTTTTTAATGGAAAGATTTATAAGACATCAATAGAAAATAATTCTACTGAAATAATTTATGCCCATAAATATGGTGCAAATACAGCAAGAGAAGATTCAACAGGTTCTCTCTGGTTCACTCAGTCAACCGAAAATCAAAATGAAGAGAGATTATTTGGTGCACTAGACAAAGCCATTCCAGATGGTGCTTTATATAGACTTCCCCTTTCTGAAGATGGAACTTTTTCCAAGCCTGAAGTAATACTGGAAAACTTATATTTTGCTAATGGATTTTATATAGATGAAAAGAGAAATAAATTTTATCTTTCTGAAATGATGAAAAATAGGGTTTTAGCTTTTGATTTAGATATATCTACCGGATCTCTTTCAAACCAAACTATCTTAGCAATTATGCCTACTCCAGATAATATGGAGCTAAATAGTGAAGGTCAGTTGTGGGTTGCATCTCCTTTATCAAACCAAATCTACTCCATTGATCCAGAAAATGGTGAATCTTATATAGTTTTTGATGCACAAACAGAAATCGGTTTTGAAAATATGGAAGAAGGTATAAAACGTATGGAGACGGGAGGTGGGTTCGCGGAGCTACTAACTCCAGAATTGACTGGAGAGATGCCTGGTTTACTTACTGGAATGATAATTGGAGATGAATCTCAACCATTTTATGTTGCTAATTTAGGTTCAGCCTTAATAAAGGTTTCAAGAGAATAATAATCTTTTAAATCATTTAACAAGGAGGTTTTTCATGAGTACTTATTCCTCATCAAATCCAGTGACTATTTCAAGTCTTAATGAAATGAAAGCAAGAGGAGAGAAAATTGCTTGTCTCACTGCATATGATGCAACATTTTCAGCATTAGAGAGCTCTTGCGGTATAGAAGTTATTCTAGTTGGTGATTCCTTAGGAATGATTTTACAAGGTCATGACAGTACTTTACCTGTAACAATGGAAGATATTCTGTATCACCTTGATAGTGTTAAAAGAACAAACCATGGTTCTATGATTATGGCTGATATGCCATTTATGAGTTATGCATCAGAACAACAAACACTCGAGAATGCAGCAGCCTTGATGAGGGCTGGCGCAAATTGCGTCAAACTAGAAGGCACTTCGTGGATAAGCAGATCAACAGAACTTCTCACAGAAAGAGGGATTCCAGTTTGTGCTCATATGGGTTTAACACCGCAATCTGTAAATAGAATAGGTGGTTATATTGTGCAAGGTAGAAATCCCGACAAAGCAGAAGAGTTAATTAAAGAGGCTAAATTGTTAGAAGAGTCAGGTGCAAGCATGCTTTTATTAGAGTGTGTTCCTTCTGAATTAGCAAAAAATATAAGCGAATCTCTAAAGATCCCCGTGATAGGTATAGGAGCCGGTGTCGATGTAGATGGTCAAATAATGGTAAATTATGATCTACTTGGTATTACTCAAATGGATAAGCCACCTAAATTTGTGAAGAATTACCTGCAAGGCGCATCTTCTATTGAGGAAGCCATAAAAAGTTATGTTTCTGAAGTAAAAGAGAAAAAATTTCCTGGTATAGAACATAGTTTTAAGTAATGCTGATAATCTCCGATACTGCTGAACTTGAAGAGGCATTAAGGATATACCGAACAAAATTCAAACACATATCCTTAGTCCCTACGATGGGAAATCTTCATGAAGGCCATTTAAAGTTAGTAAATCAAGCAAGTGAAATTTCTGATTTCGTATGTGTTTCCATCTTTGTTAATCCTCTTCAGTTTGGACCAAAAGAGGATTACAGTGCTTATCCCAGAACTTTAGACGAAGATATTAGTAAACTAGAAAATACAAATTGTTCTCTTCTATTCCTTCCAGAGTCAAAGGATTTACTACTTAATATACGAGAATGCAAAGCCGATCCTTATTTGTCCTCAATTTTATGTGGTAAAACAAGAGCAAATCATTTTGATGGAGTAGTCACGATAGTCAACAGACTTTTTGAATTGTTTAAACCAAAATCAACTTATTTTGGAGAAAAAGATTACCAACAATTGATGATTATTAAAGAGTTTGTTGCCAGACATGATCTAAATATTAATATTGAAGGAATATCAACTGAAAGAGAGGAGACTGGTTTAGCAAAAAGTAGTAGGAATAAGTATTTGAGCAATGATGAGAAAGCTAAAGCAACCTTAATCTATAGAAGCTTATGCAAAGTAAGACAGTCTATTCTAGATTTATCGTCTTTAGATCAAGCTCTAGATGAAGCTATCGAATTATTGGAAGAAAATAGTTTTAAAGTTGACTACTTCGAGGCGAGATCAAGAGTAAGTTTAAAGTCATCTAACGATCTCGAAGATATTATTCTTTTTTGTGCAGCTACTATCAATAATGTGAGATTAATAGATAACCTTAAGGTTTAGTTGGTGTGAAACGAATACATGAAAAAGATTTATTTGAAGTATCAGATACTCTTTATCCTCATGGAAGGCTTATTAATGCAAAAAGGTTAGAGGGAGGGTTTTCATGCGATGTCTTCATTCTGGATATCCATACAGCTAATAAAGAAGTCAAATTAGTTTTCCGATCAGAGGGCTCTTATCCAGCTGATAACTCAATTGAAACAGAATTTAATTTACTCAAAGTACTCAATAAAACCAACTTACCAGTTTCTGAAGCAATCTATTTAGACACAAGCTGCGAGATTTTACATAGACCTTTCATGATAATGTCTTACTTAGATGGATCTTTAGGTACTTCTAATGAAAAAGTAATTTGCGATCATGAATTGATGGCAACTCAACTCAGAAATATCCATCAAATAGAAATTGATAAATTATCTGAGTTATCTCTTAGAGTTGATCCTTTAGATCAATTACTTTCTTATATTCCAAATGGAAGAGATTGGAATGAGATTAGAAACTTTATAAAAAATCTTACTATAGATGAATATAAAGGAAAAAAATGTCTTTTACATGGAGACTATTGGCCAGGGAACATACTTTGGAACAATGAAAACATAAGCGGTATTCTTGATTGGGAATATGCCGCTATTGGAGATCCACTAGCAGACCTTGCTGTGACTTGTTTGGATGCAAGATACTCTAATGGAGAAATAGGAATGAATTCCTTCAAGCAAAAGTACCTTGGAAACGAAAAGATTGATGAATATAGATTTAATCTTTGGTTAATTTATATTGCTGCATCTACACTGCATTACATAAATAATTGGAACCTAGATAGGCAAACAAAATCTATAATGAAACGAGAGTCAAAATTAACGATATTGGGTTCTTTTAACATTATTAAGAATCAGTCATAGGATAATCATACAACTACTTAGTTTTCCATTGATTAATGATGCATATTCATTAAACCTATAGACTCAATAAAGAATGAAATGTTATTCTGAATTAAATTCTGGGGACATCTTATGAGAAAATATACTTTAGTAATTTTTTTAGGCATTTTAGCTTTATCAGTTTCAAGTTCACCTATCTGTAATATCAATCAAGAACTTAACAAAGATACTGCAGCTAAATTAAATGAATTTAGAGATCAGACCTATTCAATTTGTTTAACATGTGCTGATAATTCTTGTCAGTTGAAAACCTGGTCTGAAGAAAAAAAAGGTGATGAGGCAGTGTGTAAACTTCTTTTTTGCACACCTAGTTATGTTTCCAAATTTTTTGAAAAGCCTGATAATGTTAAATCAGGTAAAACTAAAATTGAATTTTCCTACATTATTAATTCCAAGGGGAAAATAAAAGAGATAGAAGTAAAATCTGCCAAAGGTGCCATGAATGCTAGGGAGTCATATAAATATTTACAAAGCTTTACTTCTAAAACTCAATTTGAGCCCTTATTAGTGGATGACAATGTAATAACATTAATTGATATTAAAGGAGAGCATATTGCCTACACAGGAAAATACGAAGACATTGATAAAAATATGCCGGTTAATCAAGGGATTTGGAGAAATTAGACAGCTTAAAATTAGATGATCGAAAAATCTAAGTTTATTCACGAATTAGAACTTGTTTCCACGGATAAGGAATTTATTGAGCCATATAATATATTGATAGACTCTCTCAATGATGAGGCTAATTTAGATTCTATCGGGCAAATAGCTGTTGAATATCAATTGAAACAACACATAAATAACCGAATACTCATCGACAAGGCCTATAGCTTAAAAAATCATGCAGTATCAAAGCCTCTCATTGTCATTGGTTTGCCTAGATCAGGAACAACATTTTTATTTAATCTTTTAAGCAAAGATCAAAATAACAGAAGTCCCTTGTTTTGGGAGATGATGAAGCCTTTTCCTTTGATCACTAAAGACGGCTTTAGAAAGAAAGTAAGAATATTGCAATCTGATTTAATTTTATTCTTTAAAGAAAGATTCATACCAAATCTTGATAATCTTCATAAAATAAAATCTACTAGCCCCGAAGAATGTTTATTAATTAAGGTATTTGGTCTGCAGAGTATTTTATATTTCTACATGGCGAATGTTCCTACTTACTTAAACTATTTATCAAATTGTGATACTCGGATTAGTTATTCATGGCACCATAAATTTTTAAGTATTCTTGAGCATCAACTAAAGCCCTCGAGATGGTTACTTAAAGACCCCAGCCACTTGGGTAATCTTAAAGAAATATTAAGCGTTTATCCTGATGCATGCTTTATTCACATCACTCGAGATCCTGCCGAGACTATTCCTTCGATTTGTAGCTTAACCGCGCAAGTAAGAAAAGGGTTCTCGAAAGATTTGGATACAAAGCGCTTAGGTCAAGACACACTTAATTTTTGGGCAAAATCGAATGACAAGAATGAAGCCCAAAGATCTGACTTATCCTCAAATCAGTATATACAAGTTCAATATGATGATTTGTTAGATGACCCAATTAATTTAATAAAAGACATGTACAAGAATTTTTCTATTTCTCTAAATGACCAAACTCTATCTAGTATGAAAAATTACATATACGAAGGTTCTAAGTACGCGAAAGCTGAACATAAATATTCTTTAGAAGATTATGGACTTGAAAGGGCAGAAGTACATAATGTGCTGAATTATTCTTAATTTACTGCATGAATATGAAAATTTGCTTGAGTGAGTTTACTTATAATTCTTTTGAGAAACTATTGGAGAAAAACTTCAAAAATGATGAGTTCATTCTTATTGATTCAGATGCTCATGTAATAAAGGGAGAGGGTAAGCCAGATATTGCCTTAGTCTCTTACGAACTCATGTTCAAGGCCCTAAAGTCAGAAAGCTTTTTTGATAGATATTTAGCTTTGATTGATCAGTGCTCTTATCTTCAAGGATCATGGGCCGGTATCGAATCTCCTCAAGCGCAAGCCTTAATTTCGCATGCTAAAATTTTTTCTCATGGAGGTGGTCTTCATGCCATTCCAATAGCCACTTATGTTTTTGCACAGATTTTAAGATCGATAAAATCTATAGATGCTCATATTGAACTTCAGAGAGAAAAGAGTTGGAAACAAATGATGTCTGTCGGAGAGCTTACGGATATGACAATAGGAATTACTGGATTTGGTGGCATAGGACAAGAAATAGCACGAATAGCTAAGGCTTTTCATATGAAAGTATACGCTACAAAGAGAACACCTGTTATTTCAGATAATCTTGATCAGTTATTCAAACCAAGTGAGCTAGACGAGATGCTCCCTCTTTGTGATTTTGTAGTGAATTGTCTCCCATCTAGCGAAGAAACTTATAGAGTTTTTTCAAAGTCACGATTTGAGTTAATGAAGACATCCTCGATGTTTATAAATGTAGGCAGAGGAGAATCAGTAGATGAAGTTAGCCTTACTGAAGCTCTTCAACAGAAGAAAATATTATGCGCTGCTATTGACACAACAGACCCTGAACCTCTCGATTCGAGTTCACCTTTATGGACTTTAAAAAATTGTTTTATTACCCCTCATGATTCAGCTTGGGGTCCAAGGGCGCCTTTGAGAGCAGTTGAACTATTTATTGATAATTACAGGCGTTTGAAAGAGGGTAAAAAATTACTTAATCAAGTATAAAAAAGGCCGCTTGTGCGGCCTTTTTAATTAGAGAAGGTTTAGCCAGTAAAGCCTACTACAGCTTTAACTTCTAAGAATTCTTCGAATCCAAATAGACCCCATTCTCTTCCATTTCCAGACTGTTTATATCCACCAAATGGAGTTGTGAAATCTGCACCGGCTCCATTAATAGCAATACTTCCAGCTCTAATCCTGTTTGCAACTTTTTTAGCATGCTCTACATCCCCAGATGACACATAACCATAAAGGCCGTATTCAGTATCATTAGCGATTTCAATAGCTTCTTCCTCATCCTTATAAGGAAGGATTGAAAGAACAGGACCAAATATCTCTTCTCTTGCAATTGTCATATCGTTGTTAACATTTGCAAAAACTGTTGGTCTAACAAAGTATCCTGCGTTTAGACCTTCAGGTTTTCCTGGTCCGCCTGCTATAAGTTCAGCTCCTTCTTCAATACCTTTCTCAATAAGACCTTGAATTTTATTGAATTGAACATCGCTTACTACTGGTCCGATACCTGTATCTTCTGCAAAAGGATCACCTACTTTTGTAGCCTCAGCTGTTTTCTTCGCAATTTCTTTCGCTTCTTCATGTCTAGATTCTGGAACTAACATTCTGGTAGGAGCATTACAAGACTGACCGCTATTATTGAAACAGTGTTTTGCACCTCCTGATATAGCTGATTCAAAGTCTGCATCATCTAATATTATGTTTGCAGATTTACCTCCTAATTCTTGTGCTACTCTCTTAACAGTGTCTGCGGCACCTTTGGCAACCGCTATGCCAGCTCTTGTTGAACCAGTGAAAGACATCATATCAATGCTCGGATGAGAAGACATTGCTTCGCCTACTGTAGGACCGTCTCCATTGACTAGATTGAAAACTCCTGCTGGTACACCAGCTTCATGAAGAATTTCAGCAAAGATCATTGCATTTAAAGGAGCCATTTCTGTTGGTTTTAGAACCATCGTACATCCTGCAGCTAGTGCGGGGGCTACTTTGCAGGAGATCTGATTAATGGGCCAGTTCCATGGAGTAATCATACCAACAACACCTATAGGTTCGCGTCTAAGGACTGTTTTTCCTCTCGTTTCTTCCCACTCAAAGTTTTGTAAGACTTCTATTGCTTGTGCAAAATGACCAAGTCCAGTTGCGGCTTGAGCTGCTTTCGATAAAGATAATGGAGCTCCCATTTCTGAAGAAATAGTTTCAGCTATTTCGTCATATCTAGATTGATAGACCTCAACAATCTTGCCAAGTATGGCTAGTCTTTCTTCGACCGTGGTTTGGCTAAAGCTATCAAAAGCTTTGGAGGCTGCTTTGACAGCATTATCTACGTCAGCCGAACTACCCATAGCAATTTGCCCTATTACTTCTTCATTAGAAGGGTTTAAAACATCAAACATGTTTTTTCCTTCCACAGGATCAACCCATTCTCCGTTTATATAAAATTGTTCATAAGTTTTCATTATTACTCTCCGTATATTTGACCTGTAAGTATATATTAGGATTAGACAAAGTTAAGTTAAATTTACTTTGTTTAGCTGCTCATTAGACTGGCTTTGAGTTGGCTTTGAATTCTTTCAGCCCATAATGAAATATATTTTCTTGTCTCCCGAGGATCTATTATTTCATGAACGGAAAAAGCTTCCGCCCTAGGAAATGGATTCTGATTTTTAGCCATTTTTTCTTCTAGTTCTTTTCTTTTTGCTTCAGGATCTTCCGCCTCAGAAATTTCCTTTTTAAAAGCTACAGCTACTCCACCTTCTAATGGAAGCGG
Organism: uncultured SAR86 cluster bacterium; assembly: GCA_902521635.1. Taxonomy (GTDB): domain Bacteria; phylum Pseudomonadota; class Gammaproteobacteria; order Magnimaribacterales; family Magnimaribacteraceae; genus Magnimaribacter. Next base: position 8,048 of record CABYSI010000012.1, read on the forward strand.
TCCAGACTCTGCAGAAGGCCAGGCAAGAACATAACCATCTGGACCATAATGAGCTGCAGCAGCTACTCCGAATGATTTTCTAATCATTACCGTAGTCCAAGGAACCGTAGATTCTGTAGTGGCTAATACTGCTTCGGTACCATGTAAAATTGTTCCAGCCTTTTCTGCATCTGGTCCTATTAGGAATCCTGGTTCGTCTACTAAGCTAACAATTGGAATATTAAAAGTGTCACATAATCGTATGAATCTGGTGGTTTTTTGGGCACCTTCTGCAGACATGGACCCGGCATAAAAATTTGAATCATTAGCAAATATCGCAACTGCATACCCATTAATCCTTGCAAAGCCCGTAATTATGCCTCGTCCATAATATCTTGTCATTTCAAAGAAAGAATCCTTATCAAACACCAAATTGACTATGTCTCTCATTTCGTAGGATCTTTTTCTATCTTTTGGAATAATTGATAGTAAATCTTCTTCCATTCTTTCTATTGGATCGTCACAATCTAGTTTTTCAGTAATTTCATATTTATTTTGAGGAAAATAAGAAAGGAATTTCTTGATTTGAAGGAATGCATCTTGTTCTGTAGAGGCAACATTATCTGTCACGCCATTTATCTTGTGGATTTCAGAACCACCTAACTCTTCTTTAGACATCTTTTTCCCAAAAGCTCTTTCTACAACCGCAGGACCTGCAACAAGTATTTGAGCCGTTTCTTTTGTCATTACTCTAAAATGTGAACCAACAAATCTAGCAGCAGGCATACCTGCAACAGGACCTAATGCTGCTGATGCTACTGGAATTTCTCTCAACGTATCTGCAATAGATTTAAACCTAGACCTTGAAAAGACGGGATCACCTCCATAGCCTCCAGATTTTTTTCCAGGACCAGCAACAGATCCGCCACCACCTTCATGAAGCCTGATAAGCGGGATTTTGTACTTAAGGGCAAGCTCCTCTGTATAAACACTTTTTCTTAGACCTGCTGAATTAGGTGATCCACCTTTAACCGTAAAGTCTTCTCCGCCAACTACAACTTGTTTATTATTAATTTTGCCAAAACCTAGGATAAAATTTGCGGGTGTTAAAGATTCCAGCTTACCTTCATCATTAAGTTCTGACCCGCCTGCGATTTCACCTTGTTCTTGAAAAGAGTTAGGATCTAACAAAAGCTCTATTCTTTCTCTTAAAGTTAGCCTTCCTTTTGCATGTTGAAGCTTAATAGCTTCCTTTCCACCTTGTGCTTTAGCAAGCTTTCTTCTTTTTTTTATTTCTGTTGTTTCTTTTTTCCAACTCATAATTCTAGTGCCCCGTACAGGATTTGAACCTATGGCCTCTGGATTAGGAATCCAGCGCTCTATCCGACTGAGCTAACGGGGCATTTTAAAGGCATTTTAACAATTTAGTCTTGATTTTAAATTTTCTTTGATTATTATTCTTCAAGCACCGATTTGAACCAGATTGCGGGTGCTTTATAAATACTGCTAAATAGGATTCTTGAAGACCAACCTGTTTAGCGAAAGCTGGCAGGTTTTTTTTTGGAGAAATAAGATGAGTTACGAAGGTAAAAATTTAGAAACAATAGCACTACATGCAGGCTGGAGAGCGGATGAAACTACAGGATCAGTAGCTGTTCCCATACATCAAACGACTAGTTATCAGTTTGAAAGCACTGAAAAGGCTGCAGATCTATTCGCTTTAGCGGAGTTGGGAAATATTTATACAAGAATAATGAATCCTACTACAGCTGTTCTCGAAGAGAGGATGGCAGCTCTTGATGGAGGTGCAGCTGGCTTAGCTGTCGCATCTGGACAAACCGCCTCGGCTTATTCTATTCAGAACCTAGCCAGAGCTGGAGATAACATTGTTGCTTCTTCTCATTTGTATGGAGGTACTTATAATCAATTCAAAAATAATCTATCCGAAATGGGCATCGAAGTGAGATTTGTTGATCCAACAGATCCTTTGATGTTTATTAAGGCTTCAGACACCAAAACACGAGCTTTTTTTGGAGAAACTTTACCTAATCCAAAGCTACAAGTTTTTCCTATTAGAGAAGTTGCAGATCTTGGAAGAAAAAATGGAATTCCTTTAATAGTTGATAATACAGCCGCTCCAATATTTTGTAGGCCCTTTGATCATGGGGCAGCAATAACTACCTACTCGACCACAAAATATATTGGAGGTCACGGAACTTCAATAGGAGGTTTGATAATAGATGGCGGAAACTTTGATTGGATAGAAGCTGGTTCGGAACGACAACCAACTCTTAATACGCCCGATCCTTGCTATAACGGAGTGGTTTGGACTGAAGCTACTAAAGAAATGGGGCCGATAGCCTATATTATGAAAGCTAGAACTACCTTACTTAGAGATTTAGGCGGAGCAATGAGTCCATTTAATGCTTGGTCATTCATTCAAGGTCTTGAAACTTTACCTCTTAGGATGAGAGAACATGGTAAGAATGCCCATCAGGTTGCTCAATATCTTGTGGATAATAGTCTTGTTTCTTCGGTAACTTATCCTGGAATTTCAGAAGGTATTAGTAAAGAGAGAGCAGATACATATTTATCAGGCGGATATGGTGCTCTAATTGGTTTTGAGTTACCTGGAGGAGTTGAAGCTGGAAGGAAATTTATTGATTCCCTTGAGCTTCTTTACCATGTTGCGAATATTGGAGACTCCAGATCACTGGCAATTCATCCAGCCTCTACAACGCACAGTCAATTAACCACAAAAGAACAATTATCTGCTGGTGTAACACCCGGATATGTAAGGCTATCAGTTGGTATTGAAAACGTAGAAGATATTATTAACGATATTGATCAAGCCATTAAAAAGGCAAGTTAATTTATCAACGAAATTTACCTAAAGCTTGGTTGGATTTTCAATACCAGGATAAACTTCCTCTGGATCAAATATTTTCTCCGATTCAGTAAAATTTAGAATAACTTCATCTTGTTCTACTGAATCCACTGATCGATAAAAACAGGATTTATAACCAACATGGCAACTTGCTCCTAAGCCCTCTATAGTGACTTTTAGCCAGATGGAATCTTGGTCATCATCTATGAGTATTTCATCTATTTTGTGGACCATTCCACTAGACTCACCTTTTTTCCACAAAGCTTTTCTGCTTCTGCTCCAGTAGTGTGCTTCTTTGGTAAGAATTGTTTTATCTAAAGCTTCTTTATTCATGTAACCAAGCATTAATACCAAACCTGATTTAGTTTCAGTAACAACAACAGGGATAATTTCTTCTGAATTAAATTTAGGCGCAAGAATATTCCCTTCTTCTACAAATTCAACAGATGATCGTTGGGCAAATTTTATTTTATTCACAATTTTTCCTATTAAGTGATTTCATTTTAACAGAACATAATTGTCCCAAGCCAATAGCATCTAGAATTCAGTTTAAAGGAGTTTTTTGTTAAAATAGACTTATCAATGCTTCCTAATTTAAAAGTAGAGAACCTGTCTTGCGTTCGATCAGAAAAAGCTATATTCAAAAATTTAAACTTTGAAGTTCTACCTGGTCAAAATATAGAGATTATTGGCTCAAATGGCTCTGGAAAGACAACATTACTAAGAACACTATTAGGTCTTATTAACAAAGAGGAAGGGACTATTAATTGGCTGGATGAAGATAATAATTTCAATGAATATAGATCTTTTGACTGTTTCTATCAAGGACACCAAATGGGTATAAAGAATATGCTTACCGTTTTTGAAAACTTAAAGTTAACTCAAAACGCAAAAGGTATGAACGCAGAGGATATACATAAGTGCCTCGAGAGAGTCGGTCTTTCCAAGATAAACGAGATGGCATCAGATCTATCTGTAGGACAAAAAAAGCGAATTTCAATTGCAAGATGGCTACTCAAAGACTTTAAAATTTATTTTATAGACGAACCTTTTACTGCTTTAGATGACCCTGCCTCTGATTTAATTAAAGAAATAATTAACGAACTTAATCAGAAGGGTAGCTCATTTGTTATTACAGGGCACAGATCTTCAAATATTAACGCAACCCTTGTTGAGATTTGATATGAAGAGTTCAGTATTGGATTGGTTAGGAATTATATTAAAAAGGGATCTAATTATTGCTTTTAGAAGATCCTCAACATATATAACACCTTTGGTCTTTTTTTTAATTGTTATAACTTTTTTTCCTTTAGCACTGGGGCCTCAAGAAAGTTTATTAAGTTCTTTGGCTCCTGGAGTAATTTGGATTGCCGCTTTATTAGCATCGTTGCTCGCAGTAGAGAGTATATTTAGTGAAGACTTTAGAGATGGTTCTCTAGATGATTTCTTTATTTCTTTAGAACCTTCTTTTATTTTGGTATTTGCAAAAGTTATGATCCACTGGCTAATTACTGGGCTGCCAATTCTCATTGCCTCTTCTCTTGCAGCAATTGTTTTATATCTTCCTTTAGAAAGCTTTGTGCCTATGATTCTAAGCCTTCTTCTTGGAACATCCTTTATGAGTTTATTAGGTGCTCTGGGTGCAGCTTTGTCTTTAGGAAAATCAGCTATCCTTAGCGCAATTATAGTCTTACCTTTTTCTATACCAACATTATTAATGGGTACTTCTGTAGTAACTTTTTCGCTCAATAATCAAGATTATTCAGGCTTTCTAATGATAATGGGTGCCATGCTTGCAATAGGTATTCCATTGCTATGTTTGTTAACTGTAGAAGCTTTACTGTTGAATTATGACTAGGATTTGGAATGTTACCAAAAGGTGGTTTATTGAAATGGGATCACCTCCTTTATTTTATCGATGGTCTTCAAAGATTATTCCTTGGATAGGGATTTTGGCCATAATTTTTCTATCAGTAGGACTTTTTTGGGGGTTAATATTTGCTCCAACTGACTATAAGCAAGGTGATGTTTATAGAATTTTATATGTTCATGTCCCCTCAGCGATACTTGGTCAGTCTATTTTTATGTTTATGGCAGCTTGCGGTCTTATTAATGTTGTCTGGAGAGCAAAGATATCGGGAATGATGTTGAAATCTGCCGCACCTATAGGAATGAGCTTCACTCTCATAGCTTTAGTAACAGGTTCCGTTTGGGGCAAACCAACCTGGGGAACTTGGTGGGTATGGGATGCACGTCTCACTTCAACTCTTATATTATTATTTATTTATGCTGCATTAATAGGTTTGTATTCCTCAATAGATGATAAAACCAGAGCTGACAGGGCAGTCTCTATCTTGTCGATTGTAGGTTTGGCGATTATACCCGTGATAAAGAAATCAGTAGATTGGTGGCAAACACTTCATCAGCCATCTACTTTTACGTTGACTTCTTCTCCCTCAATGTCTCCCGACATGTATCAACCTCTTTTATTATGTGTGATTGGATTTTATTTAATTTTCGCTTTTACATTAACTTTAAATCTCAGGAATGAGGTCATTGATAGAGAGAGATCAAAGAATTGGGTAAAGCAAATATTTGTAAACTAAGAAATGTTAGAAAACTTTAATAATTTACTTTATATGGATGGCAATGGTCTTTTCGTATGGTTCTGCATGGCTTTTTTTGTTCTTGTTGTCAGTCTCAATATCCTTTATGCCATAAAGAAGAAAAGGCAGCTTATTAAATTAATTAGATCTTCATGAACCCATTAAGAAAACAGAGACTCTATGCCTTGATTGCAGTTCTGATAGGGTCGCTATTAGCTACTTGGCTAGTTGTTTCAGCTTTATCCGAGAATATGAATTTGTTTTATTCTCCTAGCGAAATATTAGAAGCTGATATTGATGAAAATGTTTTGATCAGGGCTGGAGGAATGGTGAAGCAAGGCTCTATTGAAAAAAGTAAAGATTCTTTAAATGTCAGATTTACTGTCACAGATTATCAAAATGAATTGATAATAAATTACGAAGGTATATTGCCTGATTTATTTGACGAAAATGCTGGAGTGGTAGTAAGAGGAAATTTGAAAACTGATGGCTCCTTTAAGGCAATTGAAGTTCTTGCTAAACATGATGAGAATTATATGCCTCCAGAGGTCGCCAAGTTAATTGAGGCGAAAGAATGATACCTGAATTCGGCCATTTAATTTTAATTGTTCATTTAGTTTTGAGTCTATTGGGTGGAACACTGCCACTTTTAGTAGTTTATGCAAATTATAGATCTCTTGAGATTTCAATTAAGAAACTATCATTTACACTTTTTATATTAATAACCATCTCTTTTCTATCTTTAATTTATTCTTTTCTAGTCGACGATTTTTCTGTTGCATATGTCGCTCAAAACTCCAATATCAACTTACCAGTTTATTATAAGTTTGCAGCAACATGGGGAGCCCATGAAGGATCATTAGTTCTATGGATTCTGGCAATGAATGCCTGGCTGATAGGCTTTATCTTTTTTACACATTCTAAAGATAAAGACTTCCTGGCAACCGTATTTTCTATTTCTTGTCAGGTTATCTTTGCTTTTTCACTATTTACACTCTTCACATCCAATCCTTTTGAGAGAATTCTACCTATACCTCCTCTAAATGGAGCTGATCTTAATCCTTCACTACAAGATTTTGCTTTTACAGTACATCCACCCTTACTTTATTTTGGATATTCTGGTTTATTGATCCCTTTTGCTATAGCAGTATCTGCAATGTTGTTTAAAAAAGATACTAGAGAATGGGCAAGTTACTCTAGACCTTGGACGCTTCTATCTTGCAGTTTTTTAACATTGGGAATAGCGTTGGGAAGTTGGTGGGCTTATTATGAATTAGGTTGGGGCGGATGGTGGTTTTGGGATCCTGTAGAAAATGCAGCTTTCGTACCTTGGCTTCTGTCGGTTGCTTTATTCCATTCTTTGATCACCAGTCAAAATAGAGGAGTATTTGGTAAGTGGTCTATTCTTCTTTCAATCTTTGCTTTTGCTACAAGCTTACTGGGTACTTTTTTGGTTAGGTCAGGAATATTAACTTCTGTGCATGCCTTTGCTTTAGATCCTGAAAGAGGCCTATTTATTTTAGCTATTCTTGCTTTCTTTGTAATAGGAAGTCTTTTGATCTATTCAATAACGGACTTTGGGCATGTTGAAGAAAATAAATATGAGCTCACTTCCAAAGAATTTGGTTTCTTATTGAATAACCTGCTTCTTGTTGTTCTTGCTATCTCAATTTTATTTGGAACAATTTTTCCCCTTATCTACGAAGCATTTACCGGAGGAAAGCAAATATCTGTAGGGGCACCTTACTTCGAAATTATACTTTTTCCCTTTGCCTTAGCATTAGGATTGCTTCAAGGCGTTGCCCTTTATCTCTCTTGGGGCAAATCTTCATCTTTTAGTTTTTTACCTAGACTGCTCATAGAGTCTTTATCTATATTTTCGCTAATCATTCTCATTTTATTTGTTCTCTTTGATAATCTATATCTCAGTTCTTTTGCAACAATATTTTTAGCCTCTTGGATCCTAGTAGGAACATTACAAATAACCAAAAAAAGAAACTTGAGCTATTGGAATTTCTTAAGAAAGAGATTAGCCGTAACATTTGCTCACGCTGGGATGGCTATTCTGACCATTGGAGTAGGGGTAGTATCAAGTTACTCTCTGGAAAAAGAGATAATCTTATCACCGGGAGATTCAACAGAATTTAGTGATCAAACCATTAATTTCCAATCTATAGATGATCTATTGGGGCCAAATTACACATCTAAATCTGCTGTTGTCTCTTTTGAGGATGGAAGCGAACTTTCTAATATAGTAACTGAGAAAAGAACTTATTTACCCTCAGGCCAGATAACAACTGAGGCAGGAATTCAAGCAGACCTTTTCAAAGATTTATATGTATCGATTGGAGACAATTTACAGTCTAATATTTGGTCTTTTAAGATTCAAATTAAACCTTTCATACGTTGGATTTGGCTAGGTGCTCTTTTGATCGCAATTGGTAGTTTCTTGGCAGGAGTGAAACAATTTAAAAGAAGATGAAAAAAATTATAGATGCATTACCCTTAGTTGTTTTCGCCTCATTAATCATTGTACTTTTCTCTTTTTTAAGTGATAAAGATGATCAGTTAGAAACAGCACTGATAGATAGCTCTTTTCCAGATTTCAACCTTGGATCATTATCAGACGAGTCTAGGCTCTTAACTAAACAAGACATAATTAAATTACCAGCATTGATAAATGTTTGGGCTACATGGTGTATAGCTTGCAGGGTTGAGCATCCTTTTTTAATGAAATTAAAAGAAGAATCTATACTCACAATATACGGCTTAAATTATAAAGATAATAAATTAAAAGCTCTTGATCTACTTGAAAGAGATGGAAACCCATTTGAATTTTCAATATATGATTTTGAAGGCCGATTAGCGATTGACTTAGGAGTGTATGGTGCACCTGAAACTTTCTTTATTGATAAAAATGGTCTTATTCGAGAAAGACATGTTGGAGTAATTGATGAAAGAGTGTGGGAAGAAAAATTTTCTAAGTATCTTAATGAATAAACTCATTCTTTTTTTATTATTTATTATTTGTTCTCTGCAAGTAAGCGTTGAGGAGGAGCAAGTAAATTTTGATAAAGAAGCATATCCATTTACAAGTGAAATAAAAGAGTCATTATTTTATTCTCTTCTAAATGAGTTAAGGTGCCCTAAGTGCCAAAGTTCAAATCTTGCAGGTTCAAATTCACCTATTTCAAATGATTTGAAGCGAGAAGTTTATGAATTAGTGGTAGAAGGCAAATCTTCTAGACAGATTAAAGATCATCTAGTTGATAGATATGGTAATTTTATTATCTATAATCCGCCTATCGAGCCTGCTACATATGCATTATGGTTCGGCCCATTCATTTTGATACTCTTATCGGCCTTAGTAATTATTTTAGTTAGAAAAAGAATAATTTGATGAGCTATATCTATTTTTTTTTAATTATATTTATTCCTTTGTATGCTGTATTGGCTGACAAGGATAATTTTTTTAATCTTAATATCAAAATAATTATTGCTGGATTAGTTACAGTTTCTTCTTTGCTAGTTTATGAAAATATACTCTCTAATGGATCTCTAGAGTTAGCATATCAGAAACAATCACTAGAGATATTTCTTGGAGAAGATCAGCAAGAAAAAGAAAATGAAAGAGGACAAATAAATAATCTGATTACTCAGCTTGTTAAAAAAAGAGATGTAGAGCCAGGAGAATTATACATTCTCGCACGCCAGTTAAAGAATATTAATGAATTTATGCTTTCTAGAGATCTTTACAAGGAGATTTATAATAGATTTGGTAATGATTTGGACGGAGAAGTAGTTGCTGAATATGCTCAAGTGTTGTTTATGAGTGAGGGAAGAAAATTTAATGACTCCATATATATTTTGTTAGAAGAAGCAGTAAAAAAAAATCCAAATAATCCTTCAGCCTTAACCCTAAAAGGTTTAGCAGAACTTGAAAAAAGTAATCCTCAATTAACTATTCAATTATGGAACCAAGCTATCCCTTTGTTGAATTCTGAGAAAGAGAAAGATGATTTAAGGTCGCTCATAGAGGCAGTAAAAAAAAGAAAAAATCAGTAGTTTCCAAAGCCTATATAGACTAGAATTTCTTAGCAAATGAAAGCTAATTTTGTTTCATTCATGCCTTTATTCAAGGCATTGGTTTCTTACCCCCTAAAGGAATTACAATTATGAGACTCAATTCTATCAAGCTTTCTGGCTTCAAATCTTTCGTTGACCCAACTTCTGTCACCTTTCCTTCAAGTATGTCGTGTATCGTTGGCCCAAATGGTTGTGGGAAATCTAATGTTATAGATGCTGTTCGTTGGGTTCTAGGTGAGAGTTCGGCAAAAAATTTAAGAAGTGATTCTATGACTGATGTAGTTTTTAATGGCTCATCTTCACGAAAACCAGTCTCAAAAGCTTCAGTAGAATTATTTTTTGACAATAAAGAGGGACGAATAGGTGGAGAATTCTCAAGTTATAGTGAAATCTCTGTAAGGCGAAGTTTAGAATTAGATGGTCAATCTAATTACTATTTAAATGGAACAAGCTGCAGAAAAAAAGATATTACTGATGTTTTCTTAGGTACAGGATTAGGACCTAGATCTTATGCAATCATTGAACAAGGAATGATATCGCAATTGGTAAGCGCTAAACCTGAAGAAATGAGAGGCTACATAGAAGAAGTAGCAGGTATCTCAAGATACCTTGAGAGAAAAAAAGAGACCGAATCAAGAATAAAAAGAACTAAAGAAAATTTATCAAGATTAGATGATTTGAGGGAAGAGATTGCGAGATTATTATTTAAACTCCAGAGACAAGCCAAGGCTGCAGAAAAATATCATGAGCTAAGAAAAGATGAGACGGAAGCTCAATTAATACTTCTAGGTTCTAAATGGAGAGATGTTTCATCAGCACTGATAATAAAAGAACAGGAAGTCAAGAATCAGGAACTCAAAGTCGAAAAGATAAATTCTGAAAAAAATACATCTGATAGCGAGATTATTAAACTAAGGGCAAAGCAAATTGAGCTGCAGACTGCATTAGATAAAGTCCAACAAGAGTTTTATAGTTTCGGTGCAGATATATCTAGAACTGAACAAGATATTTCCCTTAAAAAAGACAGAGTTAATGAAATAGAAGAAAAAATTTCAACTAATTCAATTCTTATTGATGCACGATCTAAGGATTTACAAAATCTTGAGGAAAATAAATCGTCTGCTCAGAAAGAACTTATTAATATTGAAAAGGAATTAAAGTTTCTTAAAGAATCGGGTGATGAGGAATCTAATAAAGCTGAAGCTAAAAAAATAGAAGGCTCTTGGCTGGTGTTTATAACTCAAACTAAAAACTTGATATTAGATCTTTCCACTGTTGTTGAAAATATGCAATCTAACTTGTTTAAAAAAGAATCAACAGAAGATGTATTTGCAAAGGTAGATTCTATTCGGAAGGAGATAAGTAATCTAGAATCTGAACCGGTAAGGTTAACTAAGTTGACGCAAGATTTTTTGATTAATGCATCTGAAGGTGCGAAGCAACAAAGAATAAACTTAATTGATAAAACTGATAAGTATGCTGAATTACAGTCAAAACTTGCTTCACTCAATTCTGAAGGATCTCATTTAGATGGGAAGATGCATGATCTAAAAAAAGAAAATTCAAATCTCGAAGTTGAGCTGAATGAATTGAAAGAGCCAATCAGTGAAATACAAAAGAAGCTTGATTCACTTTTATCAGATAGACTCAAGGTTGAGGATAAATTGCTACAATCAAGGAAAGATATTGAAGAATGTAATGCCTCTATACATAACATAGAAAGAGAAAAGATCGAGAAAGAGCAAGCCGCAATAACACTTAGAGAACTGCTAGAAAATCTTAGGTTAGACAGACAGGCCTCGAAGATTGAACAGGAGAATATTGAATCGCAAGTCGTTGGTTTAAATGGAAATCTCTCAAAAATAAAAGAAGATTTAGATAAAAACAAAACAGTTGAGAACTACGCTGCTGAATTAGAGGAAATAGAATTAAAGATTTCTAGATTGGGTGCGATAAATCTTGTGGCAATGGAAGAATATGATCAAGAGTTTAAAAGAAAGACATTACTTGATGAGCAACATAAAGAACTTATGGAGGCTCTAGTAACTTTAGAAAGAGCTATAACTAAGATAGATAAAGAAACTCGTACGACTTTTAAAGATACTTTTGATAAATTAAATAAAAGTTTATCTCTATCTTTCCCAAAATTATTTGGAGGTGGTCATGCTGAATTAGTGATGCTGGGAGATGATTTACTCACTTGCGGAATAGGAATTACTGCAAGACCACCAGGGAAAAAGAATGCAAGCGTTTCTCAATTGTCAGGTGGAGAGAAAGCACTAACTGCCATAGCTACTGTCTTCGCTTTTTTTGAACTTAATCCAGCCCCTTTCTGTCTTCTTGATGAGGTAGATGCACCTTTAGATGATCTCAATACTATGAGATTTATCGATCTTGTTGAGGAGATGTCTCAGAGAGTCCAGTTTGTATACATCACTCACAATAAGATTTCTATGGAAAAAAGTAAGCATCTTATGGGAGTTACAATGCAAGAGCCTGGTGTTTCTAGAATGGTAGCAGTTGATGTGGATCAAGCTGTGGAAATGGCTGCAAGTTAATATGTTTAACCTAGCAGAAATTCTTACATTACTTATTGGCTGTTTATTGGCATTAGTCTTCATAGACGGTATTAGACGAGCCTTAAGAATTAGAAGAAGTAAGCTGAAAGTGGATCTAATCAATCCTTCATCTGAAGAAAGTCTAGATTTCGAAGAGGAATGGCAGGGATATGAAGATAAAGAAGAATCTGAAGTATTATCATCAGAAGATGATCATGAAGAAGATTTGGATATTGCTCCTGCTGTCAACTTAAATATTATTCATCTTCATGACGAAAGTGATTCAGTATTTTCTGAATCTTCATTATCTCAAGCCTTGGTTTTCTATAACTACAGATTTGAAGAAAAAGGCATATTTACAATACTAGATTCGGATAATGCCCCTTCATTCACGATCTTGAATGGCAAGAACCCTGGTTTCTTTTCTGAATCTATTAAATCGAATGATATTGCTTTAGTTCTTGACCCCCAAAACCTGACTAATCCAATCGAATCTTTCGAGTTGTTTGTCGAGGTCTCTCAAAGTATCCAAGAGACTTTCCAATGTCAAATCCTGGATGAAGATCGAAACTTTATGACTAAACAAATGATTGAACATATGAAAAATCAATTTCATGAACATCAAAGGCAATTTCTTGCCTCTGCTAGTTAGTTCGATTATTGATGAAAGATAGTCCTAAGATCAAAGAAAGGGTATTGGAACTCCATAAACTTATAAACCTTCATTCTCATAACTATCATTCCTTGGATGAACCTTCTATTGAAGATCATCAATATGATGCTCTGTTCAATGAGCTACTTGATCTGGAAGTTAAATTTCCAAAATATCAATTTTCTTATTCTCCTTCTCAAAGAGTAGGCGGCAAGCCTCTTGAAGGTTTCAAGAAAATAGAACACTTGACTCCTATGCTTTCTTTAGAAAATGCATTTAATGATGAAGATATGGAAGACTTTAATAAGCGTATCTTAGAAAGACTACTTATTGAAGGCAACATAAGCTTTTCATGCGAACCTAAATTAGATGGAATTGCAGTTAATCTTCTATACAAAAGCGGTCATCTAGATATAGCCAGTACTAGAGGAGATGGAAAGATTGGCGAAGACATCACTCACAATATAAAAACAATTAATTCAATACCTCTCTCACTAATAGATGATAATTCTGAATTGCCAAGCCTTATTGAGATAAGAGGAGAAGTTTTTATCGAAAAGAAGGACTTTGATTTAGCAAATAAAAAAGCAATCCAAGAAGGAGAAAAAACTTTTGCCAATCCGAGAAATGCTGCGGCTGGTAGTCTTCGACAATTAGATCCTTCTATTGCTGCTTCAAGGCCTTTGAAATTTTACGCTCATGGTGTCGGTTATATTGAGGAAGGGAACTTTAAACTTCCTGATTCTCAATCAGAGATGTTAAAACAATATCAATCATGGGGACTCCCAATTAATCCTTTCAGTGATGTGGCAGTTGATTTAAAAGCTTGTGAAAAATATTTTCTTAAAATTTCGAATGCGAGAGATGATTTTCCCTACGAAATTGATGGCATAGTGTTCAAAGTTAATGACCTAGATAAGCAAATTTCTTTGGGACAAGTCTCTAGAGCCCCCAGATGGGCCATTGCAAGAAAATTTCCTGCTGAAGTTGGAACTACCGTAGTAAAAAAAATCCTTTACCAGGTTGGAAGAGTGGGTGGGATCACGCCTGTCGCCGAATTTGCTCCGGTCAATATTGGAGGAGTTACCATTTCACATGCTAGCATTCATAATTTTGATGAGATAGAACGATTAGATGTAAGGGAAGGTGATACAGTCGATATTAAAAGAGCTGGAGATGTTATACCTCAGATTATTTCTGTGGATTTGGATAAAAGAAAAAAGGGATCTTCAAAAGTATCTTTACCAAAAAGATGCCCATCTTGTAATACTGATTTAGTAAAAATAGAAGGGGAAGCTATCTTAAGATGCACCATGGGACTCGACTGCCCTGCACAAAGAATTGGAGCTTTAATACATTTTGTTTCAAGAAATGCTTTAAATATTGATGGCCTAGGCGAAAGGATAATTGAATTATTGGTAGATAAAAATTTAGTATTAAATTTCGCCGACTTATTTAGATTAGAAATAAAGGATATTGTCGATCTTGAAGGATTTGGTGAGAAGTCAGCTACTAATTTAATTCATTCTATTCAAGAAAGTAGAGAAACTACTTTACCTAGATTTATATATTCACTTGGAATAAGGGAGGTTGGTGAAGCAACGGCTATGAACCTAGCTTTAAATTTTAATAACATAACTAATTTTCTCTTAGCAAAAGAAGAAGATTTATTAGAGATAAATGATATAGGACCGGTTGCATCTAATTTTATAAAAGAATTTCTAGCTATAGAGGAAAATATAAGTTTAGTTAAAGACTTAATCACTTTAGGAGTCAATCCTAAAGCAGTTGAAATCAAAGGGGATAATCCTTTTAGCTCTAAATCAATCGTCATTACAGGTTCGTTTAATGGCATAGCAAGGAGTCAACTGAAGGAAGAATTAATAAGGGTTGGCGCAAAAGTTTCTAGTTCTGTTTCTAGTAAGACAGAATTTTTGATTGCGGGAGAAAAACCCGGTTCAAAACTAAAAAAAGCAGCTGATCTTCAAATTCCAATACTTGATGAGGAAGAGGCTTTGAAGATTCTGGAAAGTTAAATGTATAAAGTATTTGTCGGTATATTTATCGCAATGATAATGAATGCTTGCGTATCAAACAGTCCTCCAAGTACTACTACAGATGTTTGTGAGATTTTTAAAGAGAGATACAGCTGGTATAAAGCTGCAAAAAAAACTGAGAAAAGATGGAAAATTCCAGTATCTGTCTCAATGGCCATCATTAAACAAGAATCAAGTTTCAGGGCTGATGCACGACCAGAAAGAAGAAAGCTTTTAGGTTTTATCCCTTGGAAACGAGTTACTAGTGCTAGAGGTTACGCCCAAGCAGTTGACGGTACTTGGGAGATGTACCTAAATGACAGAGGAAGATGGTTTGTAAGTAGAAATGATTTTGAAGATTCAGTCGATTTCGTAGGCTGGTACAACTATAAGACTCATAAACAGTTAGGCATATCAGTCACAAATGCCAGGGCTTTGTATTTGGCCTATCATGAGGGACGGGGCGGATATAAAAGAGGAAGCTATAGAACTAAGCCATGGCTTCTATCAGTAGCGGATAAAGTACAAAGACAAGCTGATAGGTATCAAGTACAATATAACGGCTGCAAAAAGAAATTAGGAAGAAGATTCATTTTTTTCTAAAATTTACATATGAAACATAAAATTAAAATATCTATTAGTGTAGCTTTCTTATCATTACTTACTTCATGTGCTAGCTCTCTCGTTGTTCAATCTGACTCCGATTCACAGTACGACTTATCGGTTTATAAATCTTACTCGATCATTGCGCCGTCTCTTGATGATCAAGATGAGATGATCAGCATAAACCCTATTCTCATTCAAAGAATTACTAGAGCATTAGACTCTGTGCTAAGTCAAAAAGGACTTAATAAGTCTGAAAATTCTGACATAACAGTAAGATTTTACATAGGTACAAAGAGAGAAGTAGAAAGATCAACAGACCTTGGAGGCTATGGTTATTACCGATATGGGTACCTTGATTCAAGGGACCAACGTTATATCAGGTCAGAAAAAGATGAAATATCTATTAGATTTCATGATACCAAAACCGACGATGTCGTGTGGTATGCTTTTACTAGATTTAGAAGAGCAAGTGATAAGTATGATCAAGCTGGTGTAGATTCCTTAATCCAAGAGGTCTTGACTAGTTTTAATTAAACCTTTCTGGCGATAGAGACTTTAATTCTCTCCCCATCAAAGGTGGCGCCTCTTTAATAATCATACTAGCAATAATTTCAGCGCTAATAGGGGCAGTAACAGACGCTCTCGAGCCATGACAGGTATTTATGTACATACCATCTTTCTTGCCTACAATAGGCATATGGTCCTTTGAAACAGCTCTATGACCAGTTTGTCCAGTGATCACATTCATTTCTTCATCTATTATTAACTTTAAGTTATTCAAATTATATAAATGCTCTTCTTCAGATAAATCTGTATCTTCACTGTCGCTATAACTTGAGCCAACTAAATGAATATTATTTACTCGAGGTGAAATATATCCCTTCGCACAAATAGGTAATTTGATTCTTGAAACACTATCTAGACTTTCTACGTGAGTTACTTGACCTCTTTTTACACTGATACCATTAATATCGATGATGTTAGCAGTCTCGCTGCCCGCACATACGCAAACATTCTTGTATTCAAATTTTTTCTTTCCTATATTTAAATTAAAAATCTCTCCATTTTTCTTTATGTTTTTTATATCAGAAGAAGTAAAAATATTTATTTTTGGAGACTCTATAAGAAATTTACACATCTCCTCAGGCAGAATATATCCTGCATCTTCATAGATTAGCCCATTCAATTTAATATCTATTCCTGATATTTCTGATGCTTCATCAGGATCAATATATCGATAGATCTCTCCATCAGCTCTTTTTTCAAGAAGAGATGATTGTCTTTTTTCAGTAGCTGCATCATGGTTAAGGATAATTACTCCTGTTTTTTTCCATGCATCTGTTTTTAACCGTTTATAAAAATTTGTTGCAAAGATATATGAATGGAGGGTGAAAGAACCAAAAGCAGTATCATGAGCTGAAAGTCTAGGATAGGTAACAAGTAGCTCATGTGAAGACGCTCCTGAACAAATATTGTCAGACTTTTCGTATAAATCAACCTCTATGCCTTTCTTAGCGAGTGTGTAACTCAATACACATCCTGCTATTCCAGATCCTATAACTGCCACTTTAGTGTTAGAAGTATTCTTCTTTAGTTGTGTATCGACAGTACCTTTAAGCATATGTCTTTTATCTGAAAATCCCGTTGCTCTACTGTGATTAAAACCAGATTCGCTTAAATTATTCTTAACTAACCCAGATGATGTATAGGTAGAAAATGTAGTGTTTTCATGACAGGATTTATGAATACACTCAAAAAGCTTTATTGACCAAAGATCAGGATTTTTTGAAGGAGAGAATCCATCAAGATACCATGCATCTACTTTATCCATTAACTTAATATATTCCTGAGTATTATCAATTTCTCCAATTATTAGATTAAGAATAATCCTCCCATCAAATAATAATATTTTTTGAGCACCTTGAATATTTCTTGGATAATTACGTTCTAATTCTGAAATATATTCTGAAAGATCAGGACAAGAAACATCTAATTTTTTAAAATCACTTAATCTGAATAAGTATTTATCAAACGAGTAAAACTCTAAAACCTGATTTTGCTTTGTATTATTTAACCAACTTTTACATGTGGTTAAAAAATTAATTCCGATACCAAAACCTATCTCACCAATATAAAACTTTGAATTTTCTCCAAGGTTTTCAAACCTTTTATTGAGATTATTGCCTTTTATAAATACATGATTACACTCGGCAACTGCACCCTTTGCAGAAGAGTAAAAATCATCAAATTCTTCTGAAAAGAGGGTATTATTTTTTAAAGAAAAAGGCGCGAACTCACTATACAAAAATGAGTTTGCGCCTTTTTTGATATTTTTTTCTCTACTTATTTCCTGTAGGTATTTCGTTGAAAGGTAGTCCTTTGTCTGCCCTCATGTCTTGAGGCATGCCAAGTACCTGTTCTGAAATAATATTTTTAAGAATCTCATCTGTGCCACCTGCAATTCTTATTCCAGCGGCTCCATAAAATCCATATTGATACATAGATTGTTCAGCACCTTCTTCATCCGTTCTCAAAATTCCTGCAGAATCGAGCATGTCTAAACCAAAATTAGCAATTTCCTGAAGTTTATTACCACTTACTATTTTAGTTATAGATGATTGTGGTCCAGGTGTTTCACCTCTGGATAGAGCTGAAATATTTCTGTACTTTGCATATTTCAATCCACTCTGTTGACAATACCAATCAGCAAGTTTTTCTCTGACAGAATCATTCTCGATAGCTAATTTGCCATTCAGATCTTGTCCTCTGGCTAGAGAAAAAGCTTCTTCGAAATCGGGTCCCGAAGCATCGCCAACAGCTAATCTTTCATTCATTAAAGTAGTTAGAGATACTTTCCATCCATCTCCTACAGCCCCGAGTCTTTGACTGTCAGGTATTTTCACATCTGTGAAATAGACTTCATTAAAATTAGCACCACCGGAAATTTGTTTTATTGGTTTCACTTCTATTCCTGGAGATTTCATATCTACAAAAAAGAAGGTTAAACCTTTGTGCTTAGGTGCAGAAGGATCACTTCTGGTCACAAGTATTCCGTAATCACTAAAGTGAGCACCGGAAGTCCAAACCTTTTGACCGTTGATAGTCCAGGTATCCCCATCCAGTTCAGCTTTAGTTTTGATGCCTGCAACATCTGATCCAGCAGCCGGCTCGCTGAAAAGTTGACACCAAATTTCTTCTCCGGTCGCTAGAGGAGGAAGATATCTCTCTTTTTGTTCCTCAGTTGCATACATCATCATTACTGGTCCAGCCATTCCTTGACCAATTTCAAGATAGCCTCCAGGCACTTTGAATTTTGAGACTTCTTGGCCCCAAATTACTCTCTCTATAGGAGTTGATTCTCTGCCACCATATGTTTTAGGCCAATGAAGACATGCCCAACCACCTTCATGAAGCTTCTTTTGCCATACTTTGACTTGGTTTAGGCCTTCTTCTTCAGATGAGGCTCTCCAGCTATCTTTTGGTCCTTCTTTAAGCTCAGCATTTGATGCAAGCCACTCGTAAGCTTCTTTTCTAAATTTAGCTTCTTCGGGAGTATCATTAAAATCCATATCTTTCTCCTATATTTGATTGGCTCTTTCTAAAGAACCGATTAGTTTATCTTTCCAAATTGATTGGCTACCTATATTGGCAGCAAGTTGACGACATCTTCTATAGTATAGATGACAGTCAAATTCCCAAGTAAAACCCATACCCCCATGAGTTTGAATATTTTCTTTCGAACACTCATGAAAGGCCTGACTTGCACTTACGCGACAAGTGGCAGCAGCAGTGGGTAATTCTGGAGCATCGGTACTTAAGGCCCAAGCTCCGTAATAGCAATTTGAACGAGCAAGTTCAACTGCTATAAACATGTCTGCCAGTTTATGTTTTATTGCCTGGAAGGATGCAATAGATCTTCCAAACGCATATCTTCCCATAGCATATTCCTTCGCCATATCCATACAAGCCTCTGCACCTCCTAGTTGCTCAAAGGAAAATAAAACAGCTGCCCTATCAAGTAAACTTAGAACATCTGACCACTCTGATTTAAGTTCAGTCGCTGGAGTATTACTAAAAGTGATAGAGGCATGAGATCTTGAAGGATCTAAAGTAGTTTGAGGTTCTATATGTATGCCATCAGCTGTGCCGTCAACCAAATAAAGGCTTACACCTGAACCGTTATTAGCTGTCACTATAAAAGTATTTGCCACATCTCCATCAGCTACAGCAATTTTTGTACCTGATAAAGTCCCACCAGAAAAAGAGCAGCTGATATTAGCTTCTGTAGGTGATGTATTGGTTTCACTATGTGCAAAAGCGCCTATTTTTTCTCCGGATGCAAGGCCTGGAAGAAAAGATTCTTTCTGTGTCTCATCCCCAAAATTTATTATCGCTTCAGATGCCAAGTACACACTTGATGAAAAGGGAGTTGGAGCCAAGCTTCTTCCTAGCTCTTCAGCGATAACACATAACTCCAAGTAGCCTAATCCTAGTCCACCATATTCTTCAGGAATTGCAGTAGCGGTGAAACCCATTTCTATGATTTGGGACCAGAGATCTTCATCATAAGACGCTTCTCCTTCTAACACATTTCTAGCTCTTTTAACTGATTCTTCTTTTTCAAGAAATTTTCTAGCAATATCTTTTAATTGCATTTGATCAGCAGAAAATTCAAAATTCATAATATTCCTCTATTTAAATCTAATTCTATTTTATATTAATTGTTAAACTCTATTTTAGAATCTATTGTATATGCGATCAAATAGAATGAAAGAGCAAATTGAGAAACTATGAATCAAAATCTTAGTGTAGAAAAAAAGGATATAAAACCTGAAAGACCAGATTTGTCTTCAAATAGAAGAGCAAGAAAAATGGGTGGTGGAGGTTTTTTATTCTCCTCTTTGGTTCTTATTTTGAATTCAATAGGTTTAATAATTTTGTTCTTATGGTTTTTTAATACCTCAGGGAATCAACAACAAGCTGGGCAAAATTTTGTCGAAAGAATTAGCGGCTTGGAAGAAAGACTCGATCAAAAGGATCAACAAATTAAAATCTTATCTGAAGAAGTCGAGGCAGACTTGAAATTTGTCAATAAAGAAGTAAGAAAATTATGGGATCTTAGCAATAAGAGAAATAGAAAAAATATCTCTAAAAATCTAAATTCAATTGAGAACTTGAATGAGAAAATTGAAAGCATAGACAAAAAAGACGAAGTTTTATCTGCTCAACAAAGAGCTCTTACACTTGAGTTAGCCAGGATGAAAAATATTCAAGATAATATTTACAGTCAGCTAGATAACTTTGATGAGAGTGCTCCTAATGAAACTGCATCCGATAAATTGGCAGATATTCAGGAAAGTATTGATTCTTTCAATGCATATCGCGTTCAGGTAAATCAATCATTACTTAATCTAAGAGAGCAGCTTAATGATTTGGAATTAGCCCTATCGCAAGCTGAAAACGAATAGGTTACATTCTTCAATTGTATGCCTATAATGATCGCTCTCGCGGATGTGGTGGAATTGGTAGACACGCCAGATTTAGGTTCTGGTGCCGCAAGGTGTGGAGGTTCGAGTCCTCTCATCCGCACCAATAATTAACTTACTTGTTGCAGTTTTCCGTAAGTTTTTAGCATTAAATCTCGCATCCATTTTGATGAGGACTCGTTGTCATTATTCTCGTGCCAATACAGATGCAAAACCAGTGGATCAATATCAAAAGGTAATTCTCTCCAAGCTAGATTTCTATCAACGGCAAATCCTTTTGTGGTTGTTATGGCCATATCTGATTGTTCAACTATGTAAGGTGCCACTAGGAAATGCTGAGCTCTTAAATATATATCCCTAGTTAAACCCAACTTGTACAGAGTCATATCAACATGACCCATTCCAGTTTTTCTATTTGAAATATGGATATGTGAGAGGTCTAAATAATCTTCTATAGTTATTTTTTGTTTTTTTAGAATCGGATGATCTTCTCTTACGATCATCACATAATCTTCTTGATATATTTTTTCATGTTTGAGGTGTTGATCACTTTGAAGGGGAGGGTCAATGCTAAAATCTATTGCACCTGAAGCCAGTTCTCTAGGAGCATCTTTCCTTGCAGTGAGGTAGGTCTCAACTTTTACCTTAGGAGCTATCTCAGCAAGTTCTTTGATCAATAAAGGAAGAAGTCTATATTCTGAGGTATCACCAATTGAAATTTTAAAAGTCATTTCTGCAGTTGAGGGATCAAACTTTTCACTAACAGAAATTGTATTCTGTATAAGGGACAAAGCATTTCTTATATCTCCAATCAATTGATTTGCAACAGGAGTTGGAATCATTCCTCTTGACGTTCTTATGAATAACTCATCGTTAAAAAGGTCTCTTAACCTTGCCAACGCATTACTTACAGCCGGTTGTGTTATCCCAAGAACCTGCCCAGATTTGGTCAAGTTTTTTTCTGTATAGATCACATCAAATGCTATGAATAAATTTAGGTCTGTATCTTTGATTTTCATATTGGATTGAATTTTTTTTGCAGAATTAACTGAGACTTATAGACTAACTAGTTATATATCTCTATGATTTACAAAATTGATAATAAAACGTTATAACTAAGATTTATAATATACCAAAACAGTATTTATATAAATGATAAGGGAAAAAAAATGAGTTTTGAATTTTCTGATAGATCCAAAGATTTGCAATTGCGTATCTCTAAATTTTTAGACGATCATGTTTATCCGGCGGAAGCTATATATGCCCAACAAATGGAAGAATTTACACAGCAAGGAGATAGATGGCAAATTCCACAAATAATTGAAGATAAAAAAGAAATAGCAAAATCTGAAGGTCTTTGGAATTTATTTCTTCCCGAGAATCCTATGGGTGAAAGCATGAGTAACTTGGATTATGCGCCTTTAGCTGAGATTATGGGAAGATCAGGTTTAGCTTCGGAAATATTTAATTGTTCAGCTCCAGATACTGGAAATATGGAAGTTTTGGCAAGATATGCAAATGAAGAGCAACAAGAAAGATGGTTAAAACCATTATTAAATGGAGAGATTAGATCTGCCTTTGCAATGACCGAACCTGCAGTCGCCTCTTCTGATGCTACAAATATTTGTTCATCCGCTGTGTTAGACGGAGATGAGTATGTGATTAATGGGGAGAAATGGTGGACTTCCGGAGCAGGCGATCCACGATGTAAAGTTCTCATTTTTATGTGCATGACAAACCCTGACAATCCCAAACATCAAAGACAATCACAGATTATTGTTCCAATGGATACTCCTGGAATAAAAATTGAACAAATGATGCATGTATTTGGCTATGACGATGCACCTCACGGACACGGTCGTGTTTCGTTTAAAGACGTAAGAGTACCAAAAGAGAATTTACTTCTCGGTGAAGGGAGAGGTTTTGAAATATCTCAAGGAAGATTAGGACCTGGAAGAATCCACCACTGCATGAGAACCATCGGAGTGATGGAAAGGGCGCTTGAATTCATGATCAAACGATCTGAAGAAAGAGTTGCATTTGGAAAGAAAATTTCGACCTTAGGCGCTAACTATGACTATATAGCTGAAAGTAGAATAGATATCGAAACGTCAAGATTACTAACTTTAAATGCTTCGCATATGATGGATACAGTTGGAAATAAGGTAGCTAGAAGTGAAATAGCTCAAATAAAGGTACATGTACCTATTGTAGCTTGTAGATTAATTGATAGAGCAATACAAATGCACGGTGGCGGAGGAGTCAGTCAAGACTTTCCATTAGCAAGCATGTACGCTCACATGAGAACACTCAGATTAGCTGATGGACCTGATGAAGTTCATAGAAGAGTAATTGCAAGGGAAGAACTTTCTAAATATGCCGACCAATCTGAAGAGACCATTGTCACAAGAGATTAGAGCTTCATCTCAATAATTAATAAAAGGTCCTTTGGGACCTTTTATTTTGTAAGCTCTTTAAACTCCTCACATATCTCATCAATTGATTTTTTTATACCTGGAATTTGTAGCATATTAAAGAAACCATGGATATAAGACGGATATTCTTTATAAACAACAGTAACATTGTCTTGTTTCAACTTTTCTGAATATTGTAGTCCTTCATCTCTTAATGGATCAAAACCGGCAGTGATAATCAAAGCCGGGGGAAGGCTGTCAAAATTCTCTGCTAGCAAAGGCGAAACTCGTGGATCATTTTTTAGCTCATCTGAATCCAGATAATGATTAACAAACCACTTCATTAACTCCTCAGTAAGCACAAATCCTGCATTACAATCTTTTACCATTGAATTGGTTACTAATCTAAGATCTGTTGCTGGATAGATAAGAAGTTGAGCCTTCGGTAAAGGTTTTTCTTTTTTCTTTCTCTCTATACATATTGAAGTAGCTAAGTTTCCACCAGCACTGTCTCCACCAACTGAAATCATCTCAGAATCAATCTCTAAGAGCTCTGCATTATTTGTTATCCATTCATAGGCATCAAAACAATCATTAAAAGGAATTGGAAATTTATACTCTGGTGAGAGTCTATAATTTACTGAAAATATTTTTATATTTAATTTTTTGCAGACATATCTGCAGACATTGTCATGAGTATCAGTATCACCAATTACCCAACCGCCTCCATGAAAGTAAACTAATGAAGAACCAGATTTGTTAATTTTTTCAGAAGAATATTCCCTTACCTCTATAGTATCACCGTCAACTGGCACTTTGTGGCTTGAAGTAATGATCTCTTCAAGGCCAATGCTTGAACTATTCTGAGATATATAATTCGCTCGTAAATCTGCTGGAGAGATATCTTTGTATTGGATTCCTAACTTTTCGTTTTGCTCACAAATAAGTTGAAACGCAGGAAGTAATTTTCTTTCTCCTAGTGTGATTTGTTTTTTGCCCGATAACCATAGAAGGATAAAATCTGGCAGCATCAGTATTAGTCTTATCATGATTATTTAAAAGCCCCAAAATAAGCTTCTTTTCACTTTATAAATATACCTTAAAGTTTTATCTCTTAAGAATAAAGAATTAATAAGGAGAATTTATAGATGATATGATTAGAACCTTTTTAGTATGTACGATATTTTAATAATTGGAAGCGGACCGGCAGGATATGTCGCTGCAATAAGAGCTGCGCAACTCGGACTGAAAGTAGGGTGTGTTGAGCAATCATCTATTGGTGGAACTTGCTTAAATATTGGCTGTATTCCATCAAAATCGTTACTAGATTCTTCATATAAGCATTATCAATTGGAAGATCAATATTCAAAACATGGTATAGAAATAAAGAATGTAAGTATTGATTTGAAAAGGATGATGTCTAGGAAAGATGGAGTCGTAGAGCAGCTTACTAATGGAGTGAGTGCATTATTTAAGTCTAATAAGATTGATCTGATCGAAGGCAGAGCAAAAGTCATATCTGATACATCAGTTGAAGTATCTAAAGATAGTGAAAGTTATATTTATGAAACTAAGAATATCATTATTGCTACTGGTTCTAGCCCTGCAGAATTAAATAGCGTTAACTTCACAAGTACTATCGTCGATAGTGAGGGTGCTTTGAAGTTTGAAAGAATACCCAAACGAATAATAGTCATTGGAGCAGGAATAATCGGGCTGGAATTAGGAAGTGTTTGGGCCAGATTAGGGTCCAAAGTAACAATTTTGGAAGCTCAACAAGAGTTCTTGCCGATGTTGGATGCAAGGATGTCTAGACAAATTCTTAGAGAATTTAAAAGACAAGGGTTAGATATAAGATTTGGGTCTAACATTTTAGATATTTCAGATACAACGATTGGTGTGGAAGTTAGGTTCCAAGAAAATGGAGAAGATATTAATCTGAGGGCTGAAAAAATGATTATAGCAATTGGAAGAAAGCCTAATACTCAAGATTTATTCAATAATGATTTAGTTTCCTTAGATGATAAAGGCTTTATCGAAGTCGATGAATATTGCCAGACTAAGACTAAGAGCATATGGGCAATTGGAGATGCCGTGAGAGGACCAATGCTAGCTCATAAAGCTTCAGAAGAAGGAATTATGGTTTCGGAAAGAATAGCCGGAGAGAATTTCCTAATAAATTACGCACATATTCCTAATGTAATATATACCCATCCTGAGGTTGCTTGGGTAGGTAAAAATGAAAAAGAACTTAAGAGTCTAGAGGTAGATTACAAATCTGGATCTTTCCCTTTTGCCGCTAGCGGTAGAGCGCTTGCATCTGGTGAGTCAACTGGCTCTGTTACCATCCATGCTGATAACAAAACAGATCAAATTTTAGGGATTCAGGTTTTTGGACCTTCAGCATCTGAAATCATGCATCAAGGCTTGATTGCAATGGACAATAAAATAACTTCAGAAAAATTCAGTTCAACTATATTCAGTCACCCCACTGTTTCAGAGGCTCTTCACGAGGCGACACTTGCGATGAATCAAAAGGCTATTCATATTCAAAATAGAAAAAAGAAAAAGTAACCCTTAGTCCTCAAAATAGGAGCAACAGTAATCAAATATAGTTTGTACTTTTAGTTTAAAAGAAGAGTCTTTTGGCACCTCAAAAGACATACCGGTTTTCAATTCTTTCCAAATTTCTTCTCCGGATATCAATACTTCAACTTCTCCAGAGGTAATTTCCATTAATTCTTTCTGACTAGTATTAAATTCATATTCTCCGGGAAGCATAATTCCGAGGGTCTTTTTACTTCCATCGTCAAAAAATACATTTCTACTTGTTACCTTTCCATCGAAATAAAAGTTAGCCTTTGTTTCTATACTAACATTTTTGATTACTGTCATATCCTCGAATTTATCTAGCTACCAAGAACACAACAGCAAATTCTTCAACTGTAGTTCCGCACTTCTTAGCAACTTGGTCATAAAGATCCGACCATGTCTTATCATTTGCTTGCCAATCAAATGCTTTTTCCATAGCCTCAATTGAGTCATGAAGGTCAACTGCTCCTACGGTGCCATCTGACCAAACTCCAGGAGAAGAAGAATAGGAGATAGGACTATTAACTCTTTCATAAGCGATTGTCTTTTTTATAATCTCAATCGATTCATTAACTTTTCCTGAAGGACATTCTCCTTTATAAATAACGATGACTTGACCAGGTTTCGCAACGGGCATTAACATTTCACTTGATGCATGATGCATTGCAAAAATATTAATTGAACTCATTAACAAAAAGGTTCCTAAAATATATCTCATATAAACTCCTAAAATAATTTAACTAATAATAGCACTAAGAATTGAGTGTTTAGGGATAATTCTCATTTATCCTTTTTACAACTTACCCATTTCTTTCTGAGCTTATTTCCATAATTCGGAAAAGTTCTATCACACTTTTTCTTTCTTATCTCCTCAACTTTGCTCAATCTAGAATCATCAGTATTTATAGTATTCTTGTGTTGATCTTCAAAAGAAAAAGAAGACAGACTATAAGAAGACAGAAAGCATAGTAAAAACATCAATTTCTTCATAGAAATAATTTAATTTCGCTGGTTCTCCTCGAGGGTGTTGAATACTGAATCAACTTCTTCTTCTGCGAGGTTTTCACCAAATTCATCAATTAGCTGTGACATATCATCATATTCCTGTTCATCTCCTATGAGAGACTTTTTACTAAATTCGTCCTCCGACATCGGTTGACGCATAGGTGGCACAATTTCTTCAACACCGGCTCTCCAAAATAACTTAATCAATTTTTTTATCATTATTCAAAAGGCTCCCAAAGTTCTATAGGAAGGCCTTTCTTTGAGCATTCAGTTGAGTAACCTTTAAAGAAAATTGTCCTACCTTTCCTATCTTTTTTTGTATCACCAATTTTATAAAGTTTCTTTGGCATCTACTTTAGATCATTAATTAAAGTTTCCATTTGTTATAAGTAACCATACAAAAAAACCACTCACAACGAGTATAGACATATAGACGCTCCATTTATTTGTCATTTGTTTTCTTATTTTTTCAACATCGGGATTTTCTTCTTTGTTAGAGTTATCGGATAAATTTCTAAACCATAATATTCCGATAAAAATTAATATAGCTAATAAAATCAGTTCAATCATATTTCTTTAAAAAAAGAGTTCAAGTACAGCTACAATTACAAGACAAATACTTATTACCCAATTCACCCAATTATTCATTGAAATTAGTATATTCTTTTTTCTTTCTATAAATGTAGATGATTTCAGGAATACCTAAAAGGTTAAAAATTAGGAAAAACAAAAAAGACTTTTTATCATTAAGTTTGGATGCAATCCAACACGCGTGGTAAGTCCAATATACTTCCCAACAAGCTAAGATAATTAATAAGATTATCAACATCAGTAACAATCGATTTTAAGGCATTTATAAGAATTACGCTCCTTACAATTTTTAACATATTCTGAGAGCTATTATCTACTTTTCCAAATGCTAATGGATATTAATAGGTACTCTATATTAATCACATGAATTTTCATTTTGATTAGATATGGCAAGAATAGAGACAGCAAGTAATTTAATCTCAATAGACATTTATTTGGAAAAAATAAAAACAAAAGTTGGAAAATTTTGTAATTTCTGTAAAGTGATTGTTAGTAAACAAGGAATGCTGATGCGCCCACATTTTAGCTTAATCTTTTATTTTATCCTGCTGTTTATGGCTGCAGGAAAAATATCTAGTGCAGATCTACCCGTTATAGGTATAACAGAAATTACATCTGGTGTAGATGTAAGAAATTATAGAGAATACAAAAATTCTAAAGCAGGTAACTTTCAAACCATGCTTGAAACCCAAATGGTAAAAGTTGGAAGATTCAAGATAATGGAGCGTAATAGACTAGGCGAAGTTTTGGGGGAACAAGGACTTCAAGGTGAATTCTCAGACGCGGGTACAACAATGAATATAGGCGCCGTTGACTATCTTGTTTATGGTTCTATAACAAAATTTGGAACCAAAAAAAAAGAAATTTCTACAAAGAGTTTCGCAACGGTAAAGGTGATAGCTGAATTTGGCATTGACTTGAAAGTAGTTGATGCAACCACTGGAGAAATAAGAAGAGCTGAAACAATCGATGTGAGCTTAGAAACTGGCTCTGGGATGGCAACAAGCGGTATTCAAACTGGAGATACTCTTGCAGATCCACTAGCTGATGTTCAAAGAAGGGCTGCTAAGCAGGTAGCTGCAACTATTTCGGAGAGTATATTTCCCATAGAGGTAGTCACCTTTAGGGAAGATGCAAATCAAAGCTGTTGTGCTTATCTTAATTATGGCTCCGCACTTCTATCAGTAGGAGATAAATT
The DNA here is from genome assembly GCA_902521635.1 of uncultured SAR86 cluster bacterium. Taxonomy (GTDB): domain Bacteria; phylum Pseudomonadota; class Gammaproteobacteria; order Magnimaribacterales; family Magnimaribacteraceae; genus Magnimaribacter. Next base: position 36,744 of record CABYSI010000012.1, read on the forward strand.
GAAGGTAGTAACTCTTGGCGAATCTCTAATTGACGAAACAACCGGACTTGATCTTGGTTCAACAGAAAAAACTATTGGAGTAGTTCAAGTTACTGAAGCTCTTGATAAGTTTTCCAAAGCCAAAATTGTTAGTGGTGAAACACCAAGAAAGGGCCAAATTGCAAGAATTTTGAAAGATAAAACAGGAATGGGATCAAATAATGATCAACAACAAAGACAAAAAATTGGGAGAAAAATATGATTTTTAATAAAACTATACATCTCTGTGTGGTATCTATATGTGTATTATTGTCCAGTAATATATTTGCTAACAAACCATTCGTAGGAATTGGAGAAATAACATCCAATGTAGGTGGTAATCCACAGTCGTTTCAAACTATGCTCGAGACGGCTATATCTCAAACAAATAAATTTGAGTTGATGGAAAGGTCGCGTATGGATGACCTTCTAGGTGAGCAAGCCCTGAGTGCTGGAGGTTTGACCCAAGGCAATGGACAAATTGGAGGGTTAAGTGGCATAGACTACCTAGTTTATGGATCTATAACAAAACTTGGCACAAAATCTGATGCAGTTGCAATCGGTGGTTTTGCTGGTGGTGGCCAAAAAGCAGAAATGTCAGTTGACATCAGGATTGTTGATACAAGTACAGGGTCTATAAGAATTTCGAAGACCGTACAAAAGCAAGCAAGTTCTGGTTCAGCTATAGCAATGCAGGGATTTGCATTAGGTGGTGAAGAGGCTGACCCTTTGGGGGAGGTACAACGACTAACTGCGAATGCTATTGCTTCTCTTCTTGCGATGGAAATATTTCCTATAAAAGTTATAAATGTATCTAAAGGACAGGCATATGTTAATTACGGACCTCCTTCAGTTGATAAGGGTATGTACCTCCAAATCATTGAGTTGGGTGAAGGATTCATGGATCCGGACACTGGAGAGATGCTTGGACAAGATGAAACTTATATAGGCGCTATTAAAATTACAGACGTCAAGTCAAAATTTTCTATTGGCACCATCATGGAAGGAGAGATCCAAAGAGGTGCCATTGCATCAAAGCTAGACAAGAAAAAAGGAAAAAGTATCGAGAGGAAATATAAGAAGAAGTGTAAAAAGGAAAAGAATTGTATAAGTCTTTAGTAAATGAAATTCGAGAAAATTCTAAAATTTTTAAACTTTAAATTCTTTTTCTTTATAACGATCAGTTTGTCTCTGATAGGCTTTTTTTTGATTTTTACTAATTATCTTTTTATTAAAGGCCTTCCATTGGAACTGATAGGGCTTGAGATAGAAATCTTAGACAGGATTCCGGGTACTTACTTTTTTATTTCATTTCTTTATTGGAATTTACCTCTTTTGATAGTGGTTTTAGCAAGATTAATATACAGAAAATATTATTGATTTTGCCCAGCACATATTACTTAAAATTTGTCATCACACTCTTAAATTTCTCTATATAATTATCAAGCTCAAATATAGACACGTAGCTCAGTCTGGTTAGAGCACCACCTTGACATGGTCTTGTGTTTACCTCTTACTATCGCTTATAGGCATTTAAAATATTGATTTGATAGCTTTTAAAAGGTATTAGTTATCTAATAATGTTCTGATAGTTGATTATAAATGCCCCGTAATTGCCCCGTAAAGTATATACTAGGTTATATATGGCATGGACACAGGCAACAATTGATTCAATCATAGCTACACCTAAAGCTGTTGAGAAAACTGAGAATAATTTACTTATCATTCGTTCTGCTAAATCAGATGGAAAAGTAACTTGGTTCGCTTATGTAGACAGGAAAAGAACAAAGATTGGTGATGCCAGAGTTGTAACCTTAAAGGAAGCTAAAAGGATTAAAGACGATTTCCTCTTTAACTCTAGGCAGGGTTTTACTGCTCCAACTAAACTCACCTTCAAAGAGTTCATTGAACATCAAGACTTCCTAAATTGGTCAAAGGGAGACAGACCTTCTCACGATTCAGAGATGAAGTCTTTATATGGAGTTGTCGTACCTTTCTTAGGGAATATTAAATTATCAAAAATAGACGAGAAGGTACTTGATAGATATGTGAACTGGAGAAGAAGCAAGAATCACAATAGACCTTTAGCTAATTCAACCATTCAAAGAAACTTAACAAGTATTCAGTCTGTTATGTCTTTAGCAAGAAAATACAAACTTATAAATCATGAGTTAGAGTTTCCTCATTTAAAAATAGATAAAGGAATAGAAAAAAGAATCTTAACTAAGCAGGAAGAAAAAAGACTTATCGAAGCTCTATCTGCTGATGATGAATTATCCGAATACCATGCCAATAAACGTAAGCATGTGCCTTTATATATATCTATAGCTTTATATACAGGAGCTAGAAAAAGTGAAATTATGGAACTTACTTGGGGAGATATAAAAGATACAGAAACTACATGGAAAGAAATTACTACTGTACCTCTTGGTGAAGAAGACGAGGAGAGTGTTCACAGACTCAAAGAGGACTACACAATGCTAGTTGAATCTACGAATGAAGGAGCTTACATGCTTCAATTCGAAGGTAATAAAAATAAAACCAGACAAACCCGTTTAGTGCCTACAGGGATGAATCTCGCAACTAAGCTTACGAGTTACTATCAACAGCATGTCCTTTATCCAAGTATGTCCGATGAAGAGTTTCTTGAATGGTCAAATAATAGAGTAGTAGGAAACAAATTATATGCAGTTCAAATACGAGAAGAACATAAGAAACTAAAAATCTTTCATATGAAAGACATCAGAACTTCATTTGCAACATTAGTTAAACGAGCAGGATTACCTTCAGATATTACATTCCATTCATTGCGTCATACTTTCATAACAAGGAGTTTAGATGCTACAAAGGATGTTCACCAAGTAGCTAGATGGGCAGGACATGCAGACTTAAAAACTACTCAGCAATATCTACATCTCCTTGAAAAAGAAAGCATTCTTGAGAAGCACAAGGCGTATTCGGACACTCTCAATATCTAGTAAACACAACTACTTATTAGTTATATTCTTCTATATATTAAAATAACTAATAAAATCAATAACTTAGTATTATATAAATACTTATAAATCAATACTTTAAGACCTATATAACCTTAATAGGGCATATATATTGTTCTTCTTTATAAGAGGTTTATATGGATATAAATAAAGAGGTAAAGAAAGTAATAAATAATTACTTAAAAGGGGCTTATAAAACTTAATAAAGGATATATATCTTGAACTAAGCGGGGCTTGGGAGGGTCTGTTAGGTATGTATATAACCGGGGGGCTTACTAGATATAGTATACAGTCGAAATTAGGATTTGTCAAGAATTAATTTCTATATCAGCTAGTCGTTATAGAAATAGCGTACCATTTTTAGTCTAGAAAAGTCAAGTTTATTTAGTTTTAAATAGGTATAGATTTAAGACAGTCTTTAGGAATACTCAAACAGAGTAATTAAGTTAAGTCTTAAGCAATAAAATACATGATCGAAAGCGTACTTACAGTCAATACTGCTAAATAAGCACCCCAAGAATATTGTTTAACAACTAAAAACCAAAAAATGAATCCATAGATTGGTGCCATCATTAACAACCCCAAGATACCATCAACAAAAATATTATCACCCATAGCAGTAAAGGATTTTAGCAGAGATTATTAGAGCTGTTGAGAGTAGTAGATGTTTCATTGCTTATATTCAAATATTCTTATAACCATTTCCTCTCTGGCTAGAACTAAATCTTTTGAATTAGTAGAGTCTTCGAGTTGGTGGACCTTCATAAGTTAAGCCAAAATATAAGGCTATGGCCAATATCACTAAACCTATTATTAATTGATGTTCTTTAATGAATTTCATCTTTCTCTTCTCCACGGTAATAGGATTACTTTACCTTTATATAAGTAATCACATAAGCAAAGCAATATAAACGGTCCAAGATAAAACGCAAAAGTACCCCATGCATATGAGCTAAACAGAAGATCTACAGACACATTATCCATAGATCTAAAAAAGAACCCGTAATAGAAACCTCTAATGTTGATAAAGACAGTCCAAATAAACACTAACCAATGAATCAAAAAAACTAATCTTCCTAACATTAAAGCAATATAACATTTGAATACTGAAATCGTCATTAGATACTAGCATGAGAAGGGGTCTAGGAGCTTCATAAGTACTTCACATTGAACGATAAGTTATATTTGGATTAGGTACTAGGGATAGCTTACTAAATCGTTTAAATGACTAGTTCGTTAAACGATTAGCGTAATGATATTTTTTAGGTTTGTCAACTCAGTTTTTACCAAGAATCTTATCCAAACCAAGGAAGATTTTGAAGACTGTGAGGTAGTGGGGAAGTTTACTATTTGAACAGAAGACCTTCTTTTATGTGTTCTCTAGGTTTATCGTCATAAAGAACGCAGATTAATTCTCTAAAATTAGGTTCTTCCTGTGCTCCAGCGTATGTGTATCCTTTAAAGATAATAATTTGCCTATCAAACCTACAGTACTGACTAACTGTAACTGCTAGTAAGTGAAGAGGTACTAATTCAATTTCTAGAATATTATTTCTTTCACAATTTTCCCCAACAAGATTTTGAACTTCCATTACATCGTAAGTAAAAGAGCAAACATCATCCATATCAGCCCAAGCATTACCAGAGAGTATTAGGGCTAGTGAGAGGAGTAGGTGTTTCATGTCTGTTCTCTTAATCTTTATACCAAATATTCCATCTTATTTGCTCTACAACAAGCTCTATTATAAAAGCAGTCACGCCAACTCCTATCCACCACCCTATAAAAGTACCCCAAGATAAATACTGAAAAGTACCCCAGGTTTGCCATGCTTGTGTTAAAAAAATTACGTAGAGTATCGAGGTATTGAGATATGGTTCTTCATCTATAGGGAATAACTGCTTCTCGTCAAAGAGTGTTTCAGGCAAGTACTCAGTTATTAATACAAATATTATCCAGCCTAAGAATAGGTAACCCAAGTTTATAAAGAATTCCATCATATAACTTCTATTTTAAGTGCTTCAAACCATTCGTGAAACTCTTCCATCAATTCTTCATGTTCTAATTTAAAATCGTCTAGAGCATCCTGCATGTCTAAATAATCTTGAGTTTCTCCATTATGAGAAACATAAATCTCTAATCTTTGCTCAAACTTTATAACCTTGAGTCCTGTTAAGGCTATAGCAGTTTCAAGTTCTCTGTCTGTAATTGGGTTGATTCTTGCCTCGTCTACACGGAGCTTTAAAGCAAGGAGTTCTGATTGAGTTGTAAGTAATAGGTCTATTGAGTCTTGTTTAAATGACTTAGGTTTTGAAACTATGGTTAGATTAGGTTTCAAAGTTCTAATAAATAAGACAACAAGGGTGCTAAAGCAAACCAACCAAACAAACCAGCTCCTAAAACAATAATCCAAGACCAATAATCAGAATCCTCTGAAGACTCAACATATGCCTCTGTCTCTTGGATAAATCTATCAATCATATCCGCTTTACTTAAAGATGAGGGCACACTGAATTCAAATGCATTTGCCCATTCTTTAATCTCAGCCTTTGTCATTGATTCCAATTGCGCTCTTTGAGGTATATCTACCTCTTC
>CABYSI010000013.1:0-35855 GCA_902521635.1 uncultured SAR86 cluster bacterium
CGGATATTCCAACAGCTATGTACAAATCAGGTGCGACAATCTTACCTGTTTGTCCAACTTGCATGTCATTGGGAACGAATCCTGAATCTACAGCAGCTCTCGAAGCACCTATCGCTGCGCCTAGTTTATCTTTCAATCTATTAATATTATAACAGTCGATATATTTGATAGAATGACAATATGGAAGAGATGACTATTACACCTTCAGCGCAAGATTATTTGAATGATCTTCTGTCGAGTCAAGACGATGACACTTGTGGAATAAAAATATTCGTTTCTGAACCCGGAACACCCAGAGCGGAGACTTGTATTGCTTATGCAAAACAAGACGAGGAGTTCTCAGATTATAGAATCATTAATGAATTCAAGTTTGATCTGTATCTTGAAGAAAAATCCATTGATTTTTTGAAAGATGCTGAGGTTGACTATTCACCCGATAAATTTGGTGGAACACTTACTATAAAAGCTCCAAACGCAAAACTTCCACAATTAGGTAAAGATGCATCGATAGAAGACAAAATTAATTATGTACTCTACTCAGAAGTGAATCCTGGTTTGGCAGCTCATGGAGGAGAAGTATCTTTGATTGAAGTTGTAGATGATGCTACGGCTATACTTCAATTTGGAGGAGGGTGCCAGGGATGTGGAATGGTAGATCTTACTTTAAAAGATGGTGTTGAAAAGACTTTACTAGAACAAGTAGAAGGCTTAAAGGGCGTAAAAGATGTTACTGACCATAGTTACAGAGAAAACGCTTATTATAAATAATACATGTCTCAATTAAATGCTGATAAATGTTATGTATTTACAGATACTGAAACAACTGGGCTTGACATTAACTTCTCTCAAATCATCCAAATTGGATCAATTCTTACAGACGAATCTCTTCATCAAGAAAATTCTCAAGATATAGGATGTAAAGTATTACCTTGGATTGTCCCAACTCCTGAAGCCTATTTAGTACATAAGAAAGTTGAATCACTAAATGATAAGTCTATGTCTCACTACGACATGATGAAGCTTTTGAGATCAACTTGGTTGGATTGGTCGAAAGGAAGAGACCCAGTATATATAACTTACAATGGCCATCGCTTTGATGAGGAACTTTTCCGGCGTCAATTTTTTTGGAACTTACTTCCTTTATACATAACTAATACTCTTGGTGCGTCGCGCCTAGATATGCTTAGTACACTGCAACTAGTTGCCAATTTTTTTCCTGATAGCCTCAGTCTCCCTATCTTCGATGAAGGAGATGTGAGCATGAAATTAACAGATTGGTCTGACGCCAACTCTATAGAAATTGAAAATGCTCATGATGCCTTGGCTGACTGTGTCCAAATGCATGAACTCGCTAAGTTAATTTTAGAAAAGGCTAAACCTGTTTGGCAAGCCTCAATAAAAGGATCGACAAAGATAGGTAATTTAGAAATCCTGCAAACAGAACCATTTGCGATGATGGGGGAAGTGATACGCAGGAAGAAATTCACCTATCCTGTAACGTTTTGTGGTCAGAACCCTAAAATGAATAATGAAGTTGCTGTTGCAGATTTATACTTTGATCCCGATCAACTAAATGATTTAACTGATACTGAATTGCTAGAGCAGATAGGAAATAGCGGAACAGCCATTAGAAAAGTGAGAATTAACAAGAGTCTACCTGTTATGCCTTCAGATCATATCCCTAATATTGCTAATCATTTAGACATATCACACGACCAACTGATTGAGAGGGCAAGAAAGATAAAGGAAAATATCAAATTGCAAACTAGAGTGAGTGAACTTTTGGCAAGTAACCAAATCAACTATCCTCCTCCCAAACATCTAGAACAAACTGTTTATTCAGGATTTCCTTCTGATGCTGATGATTTATGGATGGAAAGATTCCATACCCTTCCCTGGGAAGAGCGCTCTAAAGTTTTAGATGGCTTTGAGGATTCACGTTATAAAGAATTAGCTGAGAGACTCGTTTGTGTAAATCAGCCTGACTCTGTAATGCCTGATACCTTGGAAAGATATAGGAACTTTGTAAACCAAAGGCTTTATGATAAGGGACCTTGGTTGTCTCTTGAAAAAGCATTGGATAAGACACGTTCTATGCTAATTGACGCAACTGGTGAAAAGAAAGAAATCCTTCAAAGCTTAGAAAAGAATCTAGTTGAAAAATCTGAATTTATTTAGTTTGTTCGGTAACTTTAATTAGTATTGAGAAGTAGGGGTGATCTATGAAGTTTAATTCATCAATTTCAAGCTTCACATCCTTATCTATTTCATACAAATCTACAAATTTAAATCTAGGGAGATCTAGCATTTCTTCAGTGTTAATTTCATTATCTGAATAAACAAAATCTCCAATATACTTCAGATTAACTTTTACTGAATTAAAGATAGTTTCTACCCAATAATTATCATTCAGAAAGTCTTTATTCTCTGTCTCATTCTTATCTTTAATAAGTGTTTGAAATGTTTTAATTTCTTGAGTTCTTGATGAATTATCAATTTCTTCAGTTTTCTGAGAGAACCTTAACTTTGATACAAGGTGAATAAATCTTTCTTTATAAATCTTTATTTCACCATGAACCTTTTTGTCTTTTTTTTGAGCATCTATAAATATTGGTATGGTTTCATTCTCATTAAAAACAGGTTGGTACCATGAGTTATAGTAGATGACTCTATAGTCTCTACTTCTATTTAAATTGTTCTCAATTTCTAGCATTTCTTTTTGAAATGGTATTTTTTCATATAAAAATGGATCGGGTTTCGTATCCTGCGCAACTTCATATCTAAGATCCTGTTGTTGAGGTTGTACTTTAATTTTTAAAGGGGGCAAAGGTATCTCATCTAAGAGTTTTCCTTGAGGAAAGGTCACAAATGTCGTAGGTTCGGTTTTGATATTGATGAGATGATTAGAAAGCTCAAGTTCGTCTAATTCTTTCCACTTTTCATCAAGATCTTCATCTTCGATTGACAAATTTTGTATGATGAAAAGATCAACCTTAACATGATCATGCTTCTGCTTATCGACAAGGTACTTTTCTAGATATTCATTGAAATCAACTGAATAAAGATTCTGTGAAATAAATAGAACTATAATCGCTAGCTTAAGGTGCATTTGCGCAAATTGTCTTAATCACATCCGAAGTCATTTTTATTTTCTCTTCTAAAGTATCGTCATTAAAAAAAGAAGTATCAAGATCTTTATTCTTAAAAGAAATGTTTATTTTGCTATCTTGGAAGTTTATCTTTTTGATTGAGTACTCTTCAGCAATTATTCTCAATTCAGCTTGTAAGAAAAAGTTTTTTAACTCTTCTGGCAATAATCCAAATCTATTGATCATCTCTATTTGTATATTCTTTAAATCAATAGAAGACTCAGCTAATGAAACCTTGTTGTACATTAGTAATCTTACATTTATATCTGGTAGGTAATTTTCGGGAATGAAACAATTCTTATTTAGATTAATCTCTGGCAATTCATCTAGTGATTGAAAATCCAGGTCTCCGTTCTTAATGAATTCTGACGCTTTCTTTATCATCCTTGTATATAACTCAAGACCTATTGATTCAAAAACTCCGCTTTGATTTGATCCAAGGATTTCTCCTGCCCCTCTAATTTCTAGATCTTTTAGAGCTAAAAGGAATCCCGCTGACAAAGAGTCTGCACTCATCAGAGCATCGAATCTTTTGTCAGCATTCTTCTTATTTATAATATTTCTAGACCTTAAAAAGTATGCATAAGCTTGTCTCTCCGCTCTTCCAACACGACCTCTGAGTTGATGAAGCTGAGATAGACCAAATTTATCAGCATCTTCCACAATCAATGTGTTTGCATTTGAGACATCAATACCACTCTCTATAATAGTCGAACACACAAGGATATCTATTTCCCCTGTATTAAATTTCAACATAATTTCCTCAATGGTATTTGCTTTTAATTGGCCGTGAACAACCTCGATAATAAGATCATTAAACTTTTCTTGAAGTCTTAATCTTCTGTCCTCAATTAATGAAAGATCATTACAAAGGTAATAGACTTGACCGCCTCGAAGATTTTCTCTTTGGATAGCTTCATAAATTAAATTTTCATTGAAACTATAAGTAAAAGTCTTTACTGGTAAACGATCATCAGGTGCGGTTGCAATAATTGATAGATCTTTAAGTTCTGTGAGAGCAAAATTCAATGATCTTGGAATAGGCGTAGCAGATAAGCTCAAAATATCTAATTCTTCCTTAAGCGATTTAATTTTTTCTTTTTGACGAACTCCAAATCGATGCTCTTCATCGATTATTAGAAGACCAAGATCTTTGAACCTTATGTTTCCTTGAATAAGTGCATGAGTCCCAATTACGATATCAATTTCACCTGAAGCGAGCCTTTGAACTAACTTATCTTTCTCTTTTGAAGTTATATTTCTAGATAATGAGGCTATATTAATACCTGTATCTTTGAATCTTTGCTCGAAGCTATCTAAATGTTGAGATGTCAGTAGTGTTGTCGGAACCAAGATACAAGTTTGTTTGCTGTTCAATGCAGATATAAATGCTGCCCTCATTGCAACTTCAGTTTTCCCAAATCCCACTTCTCCACAAATTAATCTATCCATCGGTCTTGAGGAATGCATATCTTGTAATACTTCATCGATAGTTCTTTTTTGGTCATAAGTTTCTTCATAAGGAAACTTTTTAATAAAATTTAGGTACTCATTTTCATATAAATCAAATGAATATCCATTTGAGCTATATCTTTTGGCCTGGACTTCGAGTAATTCTGCTGCAGTATCAAAAGTTTGCTTGAGGGCTTTATCTTTTCTTTTTTGCCATTTTTTTGAATTAAGTGAGTCAATATCTCTATCAACTGGACCAAAGTATTTCGAAATCAAATTCATATGTTCTATAGGAACAAATACTTTACTTTCGTCTTTATAAAGGATTTCTAAGCAATCACTGACACCAACAAATGTTTTCAATTGTTTAAGTCCCAGAAATTTACCAATACCGTGTGTTAGATGAACAACTAAATCACCTTTATCAGGCATTTTCGAAGAAGAAATATCAGCCTTTTCTTTCCTTTCATTTTTAGGAATATTATTTTCATTTGTTTCTGAATAATCTGTCTCTATATCAAAAGTGAGGCTATCTTTTATATTTACACTTAGCTCATTCATACTCAAAAATAAATCTTCAGGTGCAAGTAATGGTCGCTTTTGATCGTATCTGTATTCTTCATATCTCTGATTTACAAGTTCTTCAAAGTCATGAGCTTTGTCGTTTACATTATCTTGTATATAAATTTGATCGGCATATTGCAGAAATGGAATAAAATCCGATCTTGCACCATAGAATAGAGGAAAGTAAATTTCTGCTCCTTCTGGATGTCTCAAGTTCATTATCCTTGTGAATAACTCTGAATCTTCTTCAAAGAGTTCAAATCTTTTTCTCCACTCTTTTTTGAAAATTTCAGCAGAATTCCTATTCAATGGATATTCATATGAGGGTAAAAAATTAATATGGTTAATTTTCTCAGTAGTAATTTGCGATTCAGGATTGAATGTTCTTAGACTTTCAATTTGACTATTAAAGAATTCAATCCTAATAGGTTCTTTCCCACTAGTAAGAAATATATCCATAACAGATCCTCTTAAAGCGTAGTGACCGGGCAATGATACAAAATCTTCTCTTGTATATCCGTTTAGGATTATTTCGTTTATTACTGATTCCGGATCGAAAGGATCTCCGACTGACAAATTATTAAGAGGGGAGATATGAATTGGTTTTGGTACCGGTGACAATAATGTAGCTATTGAGGAGATTAATGTTATTTCTTTCTCTTTTAGATAAGCAGATAAAGTCGATATTCTTCTTGCTCTTGTTATAGGTGCCATAGAGAAGAAGTCATAAGGAAGCAATTCAGAGTTTTCTAGAATAAGAACATTGGAATGATTTAAAAAATTGGCAAATTGGACTGCTGATTGAGAATCTTTTGTTATAACTAAATTTTTTTTAGACAGGTCTAGGCCCAGATTTAAAATATCTGTAGATGATGTGATCTTTTCTACCACTTATTTACTGGTTTTTTCCTAAAAAAAAAGAAAATTATATATGGAAGTGTATAATTATTTTTTTTTTATTACACAGGAACAATATGGACTTAAAATTTTCAGATGCAGATGTCACTTTTAGAGAAGAGGTTATTAGTTTTTTAGAGACTGAATATCCAGAAGATATCAAAGCGAAACAAGATAAAAGGATTCCTCTAGAGAAAGATGAAATTGTAAGGTGGCAACAAATTCTAAATAAAAAAGGTTGGTTTGCCATAAATTGGCCAACTGAATATACAAATCATGAAGAGCTTTCTGTCACTCAGAAATATATTCTTCAAGAAGAGTTAGCTAATGCAAATACTCCAACGAATATTCCTTTTGGAGTTGGTATGTGCGCACCTGTTGTTTATACATTCGGTACTGATGAACAGAAAGAAAAGTTTCTACCTTCAATATTAAATAGTGAAGTATGGTGGTGCCAAGGCTATTCTGAACCAGGTTCAGGATCAGATCTCGCTTCTTTAAAAACCAAAGCAGAACTGAAAGGAGATAAATATATTGTTAATGGAGCTAAAACCTGGACGACTTTAGCTCAACATGCAGATTGGATTTTTTGCCTTGTGCGAACAGAGACTACTGACATCAAGCAAGAAGGAATAAGTTTTCTACTCATTGATATGAAAACAGCTGGAATAGAGGTTAAGCCAATAATAACCATCGATGGTTCGCATGAAGTAAATATGGTGTACTTTGATAATGTTGAGGTGCCTGCAGAAAATCTAGTAGGTGAGCAAGGCCAAGGATGGAACATAGCAAAATTTTTATTAGCTCATGAAAGAAGTGGAATAGCTGGTATTGCAGCCTTGAAAAGGGAGCTATCTAGACTTAAAGACCTGTCATCAGATATACCTCTAGGCGAAGGAACATTGCTTGAAGATGTTCAGTTTAGAAATAAAATTGAAGAGACAGAAATTGAACTAACTGCTACTGAGTTTACCGAGCTTCGAACACTTGCCGCAATGTCTCAAGGTGGTTCTCCTGGTGCCGAATCCTCTATATTAAAAATTAAAGGAACTGAACTACAACAAACGATTTCGGAACTTTTCGTGGAAATGTTAGCTTACTATGCGCATCCCTTCTACTTAGAGAATGAGATTGGTACAAATGAAACTGTTGGACCGGACTATGCAGCACCTGTAATGCCTCATTATTTAAACTATAGAAAAGTTACTATCTATGGCGGAAGTAATGAAATTCAACGAAATGTTATTTCTAAGGCAATATTGGGGTTATAACTATGGATTTTACTTTTAATGAAGAGCAAACATTAATTCAAGATCAAGTTGATCAGTTCGTTCAAAAAGAATACGACTGGGAAACTAGACAGTCTTTATCTAATTCTGATCTAGGTTTTGGTGAATCTAACTGGCAAAAGTTCGCTGAATTAGGTTGGCTAGGCATAAGTGTATCTGAAGATAATGGAGGCTTTGGAGGCTCTGCGATTGAGTCCATGTTAATCATGGAGGCTTTTGGAAAAGGACTTGTAGTCGAACCGTTTTTAGAGACTATGATCATGGCTGGAAGCCTCATTGATGATCATGGTTCCGATGAACAAAAATCATCAGTTCTTGAGCCTGCTATTTCAGGAGAAATGCATCTTGCACTTGCTTATGCAGAACCGCAAAGCAGATTTAATTTATCAGATGTGGTCACAGAAGCTAAAGCTGATGGTGAAAATTATATTTTGAACGGCTACAAGTCAGTTGTCATGAACGGTCCTTCAGCTGGCAAAATCATTATTTCAGCAAGAACTTCAAGCTCTCAATTAGATGAAAATGGTATAACTTTGTTTATAGTAGATTCTGATTCTAATGGATTGGCGAAAACAAATTACAAAACTGTAGATGGAAGAAGAGCATCAGATCTAACTTTAGAAAATGTTTCCGTTTTAAAAGACAATATTATAGGCAGTTTAGATTCTGGTTTTGAAATTTTAGATTCTGCAATTGATAAAGCGATTCTTGCAATCTCAGCAGAAGCCGTAGGTGCAATGGAGGTTTTGTATAAAACAACAGTGGAATACACAAAAACCAGAGAACAATTTGGTACTTCTATAGGTAAATTTCAAGTCTTGCAACATAGAATGGTTGATATGTTCATGGAGTATGAGCAATGTAAGTCTCTCCTCTACATGGCAACCATGAAACATGAAGAAGGAGCTCCTGATGCAAAAAAAGCGATATCAGGCTTAAAATATCAAGTCGGTAAGGCTGGTAAATTTATAGGTCAACAGGCTGTTCAACTTCATGGCGGTATGGGTGTAACTGATGAGTTAAATGTGGGACATTATTTTAAAAGGCTTACAACGGTAGGGACGATTTTTGGTAATACAGATTACCACCTCAAAAAATATACCTCTCTTTAAATGAAAAAAAATCAGCCCGATCAAAGGAATCGTCCTGAGCTTCCAAAAGATCCCTTTGGCGATTTTCAATATAGACAAGCATTAGCAGAAGAGATGCTTCCTATGATTGGAAGAATTTATAGAGACAATGTCCATCTTCTTTTATATGGAAAACCACTAGTGAACTTATCTGTTTCAGAAATTATGAATGCTCATAGATTTGTAAGAGAAACCGAAAATAATGAGATGAGTGAATTCGAAACCTATCAAGTTATTCTTGCTCTAAGTGATCTAGAGTTAGGACCGGCTGAAGTTGACATAGGAATTATAGCGGCCGCTTACCTTTTTGATGACAAGGGTCTCTCTATCGAAGATTTTGTAAAAGAATCGGTAAATGACTTAATTGGAACTAAAGGATCGATACTGGAACAGGCGCAGGATGTAGTCCTTTATGGTTTTGGAAGAATAGGAAGACTGTTAACTAGAATGTTAATTCAAGATTCAGGTGGAGGAGATAATCTAAGGTTGCGAGCAATAGTCGTTAGAAAAGCTGTCGACGACGACATCATTAAAAGAGCAAATCTTATGAGAACTGATTCCGTTCATGGTCCCTTCAAAGGAACAATACGTGTTATAGAAGAAGAGAACAAACTGATCATAAACGGTAATGAAGTAAAAATAATTTATGCCAATGATCCTTCAAAGATTGACTATACTGACCATGGCATAAAAGATGCTTTATTGATTGATAATACCGGAGTCTGGAGAACAAAAGAGGGTTTGAGTACTCATTTAAATTGCAATGGAATTTCTAAGGTACTACTTACTGCCCCAGCAAAAGAAGGCATAAAAAATATTGTTCATGGTATCAACAATGAAATCATAGAGAATGATGAAATCTTAGGAGCTGCTTCTTGCACAACGAATGCTATAGTTCCAACTTTAAAGGTCTTAAATGACGAGTTTAATATTATCTCAGGGCATATCGAGAGCGTACATTCCTACACAAATGATCAGAATCTAATAGATAATTTCCACAAAAAAGCTCGCAGAGGAAGAAGTGCAGCTCTTAACATGGTGATAACTGAAACTGGAGCTGGAAAAGCAGTAGGTCAGGTACTCCCAGAACTCATAGGTAAATTGACAGCAAATGCTGTAAGAGTTCCTACTCCAAATGTCTCTCTTGCAATAATGAATCTTCAACTAGGTAAAGAAATTTCATTAGAAGAACTCAACAACTTCCTTAGACAGCAGGCTTTTCATTCAGATTTAAAAGAACAGATAGGTTTTACAAATTCTCCAGAAGTTGTTTCTACCGATTTTGTAGGGGATAGGCATGCAGGCATAATTGATTCAGCTGCGACAATCGTAAATGGAGATAAATGTGTTCTTTACGTTTGGTATGACAATGAGTATGGATATACCGCACAACTTTTAGGATTGGCAAAAGAGATGGTTGGATTAACTTATCAAAGATATCCAAATTTTAGTGAAACATCCTAGTAAATTAGACCTCAGATCATTATAATACTCCCGCGCTCTAGGGTACTTTTCCCATACATCAAATAGGGAATGATTAGAATAAAGAAAGGTTTAGATATACCCATATACGGCTCACCCGCCGAAGATATAGTTGACTCCAAAAAAAACAGATCTGTTGCTATTTTGGGGAGCGACTATATTGGCATGAAACCCACCATGTTGGTTGAAGAAGGTGATATCGTAAAAATAGGGCAACCTCTCTTTGAAGATAAAAAAAATCCAGGAGTTATTATTACATCACCAGCAGGAGGTAAGGTAGAAGCAATAAACCGAGGAGATAGAAGGGTCTTACAGTCAATTGTCATAGAAATTTCTCAAGATGAAGATTCTATTCAATTTGATAATTTTACACTCGATACTTTAATAAACTGTTCTCCAGATTCTATTAGAGATCTTCTTATACAGTCTGGAATGTGGACATCTTTTAGAACTAGACCCTACAGCAAGGTCCCAACTGTAAAATCATTGCCTGCCAACATATTCATCTCAGCTATTGATACACAACCTTTAAGCCCCAACCCTGAAACAATTATTAACTTGAGCAAAGAAGATTTTGACTTTGGCCTTTTGGTTCTTAAGAAATTGGTTGAGTGTCCGATTCATATCTCTGTTTCTAATAATTCTTTACTGGAAATACAAGAAGATGACCAACTTAAAAGACACACATTCTCTGGCCCCCATCCTGCTGGTCTCGTAGGTACTCATATGCACTTCATTTCTCCTGCTTCTTTAACTAATGTTAATTGGACTATTGGTTATCAAGATATTATTGCGATAGGAAGGTTATTTAAGTCTGGTCACATTAATAACGAAAGAATAGTTACTTTGGCTGGACCACAAGTTAATAGTCCGAGCTACATCAAAACAAGACTTGGAGCCTGTACAGATGAAATAACTGCAGGAGAACTGACACAAAGAGAAAATAGAATCATTTCAGGATCAATCATATCCGGAAGAGAAGCTATCGGTCCTTATGCTTATTTGGGGAGATACCATAATCAAATTTCAGTAATAGCTGAGCCTAATTCTAAAGATAGAGAGTTTATGAACTGGCTCACTCCTGGACCTAGAAAATTTTCAAAGATGCCATTATTTCTCTCTTCCTTATTCCCAAAGAAAGTTTTTAAATTTAAAGCTTTGATGCATGGTTCAGACCGACCAATAGTGCCAATTGGCTCTTACGAAGAAGTTCTACCATTCAACATGTTGCCAATAATGCTCCTTAGAAACATTGTTTTGTTAGATACAGAAAAACTTCAAGCTTTAGGGGGATTGGAGTTAGATGAAGAAGATCTTTCCTTGTGTAGTTATATCTGCCCAGGAAAATATGATTTTGGATCGTTATTAAGAGCTGGACTTACTAAAATTGAGGTTGAAGGATAGATGAAACCGTTAAGAAAATTTCTAGATGGTTTAAAACCTAGGTTCACTAGTGGTGGCTCTTTGGAAAAATACTTCCCCATATATGATGTTGTTGAGAATCTTTTTTACTCTTCTGATAAAAGAACTTTTGGTTCTGTGCATGTCAGAGATAGCGTAGATCTTCAAAAAGTTATGGTTGTGGTTTGGATGGCTACATTTCCTGCCATGTTTTATGGTATGTACAACTTAGGATATCAGTCACTTGCTGCCTTTGAAGAACTAGGAACTGTAAATAAAGATGACTGGCACTTCTTATTTATAGATATATTTTGTAATTATGATCCAAAAAGCATCACGGATTGTATTTGGTTTGGTGCATGTTATTTCATACCCATATACCTTGTTACTTTTATAGTAGGAATAGCATGGGAAGTAGTATTTGCTATTGTAAGAGGGCATGAAATCAACGAAGGTGCTTTCGTAACAACTGTTTTATTTGCATTATGTTGTCCTCCCGATGCTCCACTGTGGCAAGTGGCAGTTGGAATAAGTTTCGGTATCGTTGTTGCCAAAGAAATATTTGGAGGCACAGGAAAAAACTTTTTAAATCCCGCTTTAGCTGGAAGAGCATTTCTTTATTTTGCCTACCCAGTAGATTGGTCTGGAGATTCTGTTTGGGTTGCAGCCGACGGTTATAGCTCACCAACAATATTAGGAATAGGGGCTCAAGAAGGTCTTAATGGAATACAGGCTCAATATTCATGGAGTGACGCATTTTTAGGTTCCATACCAGGTTCAATAGGTGAAACTTCAACTTTGTTTATCCTTTTAGGGTTGATAATACTACTGTATACAAGGATTGCTTCATGGCGAATAATTGCAGGAGTCTTATTAGGAACATTCTTAACATCAGAATTATTTAATTTAATAGGTTCAGACACTAATCCAATGTTTTCGTTGCCTTTTCACTGGCATTTAGTAATTGGTGGTTTTGCTTTCGGTCTTACATTTATGGCAGTCGAGCCAGTTTCTGGATCTCATACAAATTTAGGTAGATGGTATTATGGGATCTTAATTGGAGTGATGGTGGTGTTGATCAGGGTCGTTAATCCGGCTTATCCAGAGGGGATGATGCTTGCAATTTTATTTGCAAATTTATTTGCTCCACTTATCGACCATTTTGTTCAAGAAAGAAACATCAAACAAAGATTAAGGAGGGCAAGCTAATGAACAATAACGATACAATTCGAAAAACTCTTATTGTAGCTGTCTCACTATGCCTCGTTTGCTCTGCTTTAATATCTTTTTCAGCTGTTGAACTTAGAGACCTTCAAGAGGCTAATAAAACACTCGATAAACAAAGCAAGATTCTATCTGCTGCTGGTTTGCTTGACGAAGATACTGACGTAACAGAACTCTTTCAGTCTATAGAAGCACGAATAGTTAATCTAGAAACTGGTGAGTTTGATTCTGAAATTAGTTTAACTGATTATGAAGAAAGTGCTTTTTCTAGAGATCCAGCTACTTCTATCGAACTGACCTCTGAAAATGATATCGCACTGCTAAAAAGACGGGAGAATTTCCAAACAGTTTACCTGCACTATGATGTTGATTCTTTGAACGCAGTTATTTTGCCTGTAAGAGGTTATGGATTATGGGGAACAATGAAAGGTTACCTGGCTCTTGAACCAGATCTTAAAACAATTATTGGATTAGAGTTCTTTGATCACAAAGAAACACCTGGTCTTGGTGGTGAGATAGATAATCCTAAGTGGAAATCTATATGGAAAGGAAAAGAAGTATATTCTGATTCTGGAGATATCCTTATTTCCGTGATTAAAGGTTCCGTTGATAAAAGTAGTACTCTTGCGAAATATCAAGTAGATGGCTTATCTGGAGCAACTATTACAAGTAATGGAGTTACAAATTTACTTTCTTTTTGGCTTGGCGATATGGGTTACGGGCCTCTAATAGACCAACTTAAGCAAAGTGAGGTTAAAGATGTCTAAAGCTAAAGAAGTTTTACTCAATCCTATCTTTAATGATAATCCTATTGCATTGCAGATCTTAGGCATTTGTTCTGCTCTAGCTGTAACGGGTAACCTCTACATAACATTAATAATGTGTGTTGCTCTAACAACTGTTGTAACCTTATCTAATCTTTCTGTATCTCTGATTAGAAATCATATCCCAACAAATATTAGAATCATCGTTCAGATATCTATAATAGCCACACTTGTCATGCTTGTAGATGAAGTCCTTCAAGCTTTCGATTATGAGAGCAGTAAGACATTGTCAGTATTTGTCGGTTTAATTGTTACTAATTGTATAGTCATGGGTAGAGCAGAAGCCTTTGCTATGAAGAATGGACCATTGATGAGTGCAATTGATGGTTTTGGTAATGGACTTGGTTATAGCGTTATCTTGATTGTTATTGCTATCATCAGAGAATTCGTGGGTGCGGGAACCTTCTATGGAATCGAAATAATGCCTCTAACAACCAATGGTGGATGGTATCTTGCAAATAACTTTTTCTTAACTCCAGCAAGTTCTTTTTTCATCATAGGATTTACTATATGGGCACTCAGACAATGGAAAACAGAACAAATAGAAGAGCCAGAATTTAAGATATCTAAAAATAGTCTTGAAGGTGAAAAGGGAGCGGCTTAATGCTAGAAGCATATCTTAGTATTTTTATTAAAGCTGTCTTCATTGAGAATATAGCAATCAACTTTTTTCTTGGCATGTGTACTTTTCTTGCTATTTCTAAAAGAATCCAACCTGCGATTGGTTTAGGAATTGCTGTTATTGTCGTATTAGGACTTGCAGTGCCAATAAATAATTTAATTTTCAATTATTTCTTAAAAGCAGATGCACTCTTTCCTGGTTCAGATTTACATTTCGTAGGACTCATATGTTACATAGGAATTATTGCGGCTTTAGTGCAAATACTAGAAATGTTTCTAGATCGTTACATACCAGCTCTTTATAATGCACTTGGTGTATTTTTGCCGTTGATCACAGTTAACTGTGCAATTCTAGGCGGAGTACTTTTTTCTATTGAAAGAAACCTAGAATTCACTGAAAGCATAGTATATGGACTGGGAGCAGGAACTGGTTGGGCTCTTGCTATTGTCGCTTTAGCAGGAATAACAGAAAGGCTAAAATATGCCGATATACCTGAGGGCCTTCAAGGTCTAGGTATAACTTTCATAACAGTAGGACTAATGTGTTTTGGTTTTTTATCATTCGGAGGAATATCTTTATAAAATGAACTTTATTCAAAATGAAATCGTACTAGGTGTTCTAGTTTTCACAATTGCAGTTAATTTGATGGTTTTTATAATTCTTGGCGCAAGGAAGCTTTTAGTTTCTTCAGGTAATATCAGTATATCTATGAACGATGCTGCTAAATCTATTGATGTAGAGGCAGGAGGAAAATTACTGCAAACTTTGGCTGCTCAGAATTTATTCTTATCATCTGCCTGTGGTGGAGGTGGAACTTGTGCTCAATGTAAATGCAAGGTTATAAGTGGTGGAGGATCTATTCTTCCAACTGAAGAATCTCATTTTACTAACAAAGAAAAGAAGGAAGGTTGGAGACTATCTTGCCAAGTTCCTGTCAAAGACGATATGGAAATAGTAGTGCCAGATGAAGTCTTTGGTGCTAGGAAATGGGAATGTGAAGTTGTTTCAAATAAAAATGTTGCGACTTTTATTAAAGAACTTGTTCTTAAATTGCCTGAAGGAGAAGAGGTTGCTTTTAAAGCTGGCGGCTATGTTCAAATGGAAATTCCCCCATATGAATTGGATTACAAGTCTTTTGATATCGAAGAAGAATATCACGGAGATTGGGATAGATTTGGTGTTTGGGAAAATTCCTCTAAGACACTTGAGCCAGTTATTAGAGCTTACTCTATGGCCAATTATCCAAATGAAAAAGGAATTATGAAATTCAATATCAGAATTGCCTCACCCCCTCCTGGTACAGATCTTCCAGCAGGTGAAATGAGTTCTTACATTTTTAATTTAAAAGAAGGCGATACTCTCACTATTTTTGGACCTTTTGGAGAATTTTTTGCTGAAGAGACTAATGCAGAGATGGTATTCATTGGAGGCGGTGCAGGTATGGCGCCAATGAGATCTCATATTTTTGATCAATTACTGAGATTAGATTCTAAACGCAAAATCACTTTCTTTTATGGAGCTAGAAGCTTAACAGAAATGTTCTACACAGACGAATATGACAAATTAGCAGAAGAGCATGACAATTTTGAATGGCATGTAGCTTTGTCTGATCCTTTACCTGAAGACAATTGGGAAGGGCATACAGGCTTCATCCACCAAGTCATTCATGATCAATATCTAAAAGACCATCCTGCTCCAGAAGATTGTGAGTATTATATGTGCGGTCCTCCTCCAATGATGGCTGCATGTTTTGATATGCTAGATAGTCTAGGAGTTGAACCTGAGGCCATAAAATTTGATGATTTTGGCAGTTAAAGTTTGATCCAAAAAACTTTTCCAATACTGATTTCATTAATCTTAATATCCGTTCTGGTTCTAAGTTTCTTTTTAGACGATGATGAACCTCAAAGAATCGAAGGTAGTATTATGGGGACTACCTATAATGTAATCGTATTCTCTGATTATGATAATTTAGAGCAATCAATATATGATTCTTTTAACTCTGTAAATTTATCAATGTCAACTTATCTAAATGATTCACTGATAAATAAAGTTAATTACTCTGACATAAATGAATGGGTAAATGTTTCACATGACTTTATTGAAGTCCTAAGATATGCAGTAGATACATGTATTAAATCCAAAGGTTTTTATGATGTTTCGATAGGTAAATTGGTAGATTCTTGGGGTTTTGGACCCCTTGAAAAGAATCAAAAACCATCACAGAAGGATATTCAATATCTAAAAACTCAAGTTGGTTGTGATTCTATAGAGATAAATGATGAGGCATCAGCTGTCAAAAGAAAAAGAGACGTTGCATTAGACTTCTCATCTATTGCTAAAGGTTTCGCGATTGATAAGGTATATAAACACCTCTATAGTGAATTGAACATTGAAAATATTTTTATTGAGCTCGGAGGTGAGATTAGGACCACTAAGCACAAAACTGATAAAACACCATGGAAAATAGGAGTCGTGAGTCCTTCAAAGCCTGACAAAATTATTTATTCATTTATTTCTAACAATCATGACTCCTTTGCCATGGCTACTTCAGGCGATTATAGGAATATAAGAATTTTCAATGAGGAAGAATACAGTCATACTATCAATCCTATAGTGGGTTCGCCCAATAATTTGTCCAGGAAATCTGTTTCGGTAATTTCTGATAATGCCATGATCGCAGATGCTTTAGCCACTGCTTTGAATGTAATGGAATTAGAGGCTGCTATGGATTATGCCAACGAATATGAGATTAAGGCCTTATTTATTTATGAGCAAGATAGCAAACCTAATTTACTATTTTCTAAAGAGCTCCAAAAGGTTAAAATGTAAATATGTTTGAAACTTTCTTAATTTTTTTAGTTCTTCTTTCGATAATAACTCTCATGTCTGTAGGTTTATTTTTCGGTAAAAAGCCTATAGCTGGGTCGTGTGGTGGACTATCTAATTTAGAGCCAGGTCGCGAATGTGAACTGTGTGGTGGTAATCCATCAAAATGCATAGAACAATAAAAAAGGGAGCTTTAAGCTCCCTTTTTTTTGAGGAAGTTAACTAGAACTGATTCATGGTATTATCTTCACCAGAAGCTTTAAGAGCTGCCTCTCCGGCAAAATATTCTTTATGATCATCTCCCATATCTGATCCGGCCATATTCTGATGCTTAACGCATGCTATACCTTCACGTATTTCTTTTCTTTGCACACCTTCTACGTAACCTAACATACCCTTATCACCAAAATATTCTTTCGCAAGATTATCTGTTGATAAAGCGGCAGTATGGTAAGTTGGAAGAGTGATTAGATGATGAAATATTCCTGCTTGCTTAGCGGCATCTGCTTGAAATGTTCTTATTTTTTCATCAGCTTCTATTCCAAGGTCAGTTGCATCATATTTTTCATCCATAAGATTCGCTCTATCATAGTCAGAAGTATCTTTTCCAGATTCTTCCATTGCATCAAAAACTTGCTGTCTGAAATTCAGTGTCCAATTGAAAGATGGGCTATTGTTATAAACAAGCTTTGCATTTGGAACGACTTTTCTAATTTCATCCATCATGGCACCAATTTGACCAATATGAGGCTTTTCTGTCTCTATCCAGATAAGATCTGCACCATTTTGAAGGCTTGTAACTGAATCTAATATGCATCGTGCTTCTCCAGTTCCTTCCATAAATCTATATAGATTACTTGGCAATCTTCTAGGTCTTACGACTTTTCCATGATAATTAATTAGAACATCTCCGTGTTCCATTTGATCTTCTGAAACTACTTCTAAATCTAAAAAAGAATTATATTGATCTCCAAGATCTCCAACTTCATGTGTGATTGCTATCTGCTTGGTTAAACCAGCCCCCAACGAGTCTGTTCTAGCAACTATTACTCCATCATCGACTCCCAACTCCAAAAATGCATAACGTACTGCATTTATTTTAGCTAAGAAATCTGAATGGGGTACGGTCACCTTGCCATCTTGGTGCCCACATTGTTTTTCATCAGAAACTTGATTTTCAATTTGAATACAGCATGCACCAGCTTCGATCATTTGTTTTGCCATGAGATAAGTAGCTTCTTCATTTCCAAAACCAGCATCTATATCAGCAATAATTGGGACAATGTGAGTTTGGAAATTGTCTATTTTATCTTGTATTTCTGCTTTAGCGCCTTCATCAGCCTCATCCAATTGTCTAAATAAGTCTCCAAGCTCTCTGGCATCAGCTTGTTTTAAAAAAGTATAAAGTTCATTTATCAAAGATGCGACTGTTGTTTTTTCGTGCATTGACTGGTCCGGTAGGGGTCCAAACTCAGATCTTAAGGCAGCGACCATCCATCCAGATAGATATAAATATTTTTTATCGGTATTACCAAAATGTTTTTTAATTGAAATAAGTTTTTGCTGTCCAATAAATCCATGCCAACAACCTAAAGATTGCGTATAAGCTTCTGGATTAGCATCATACTCATCCATATCTTTTCTCATTATGGCTGCTGTATACCTAGCTATATCAAGACCTGATTGAAACTGATTTTGAAGTTTCATTCTTGCTGCACTTTCAGGTTGAATATTTACATTGGAAGCATTACCTTTATTTTTTAGATCGGTAAGTTCTTTTATTAAATCTTTGTAAGAGGCCATTTTTCTCCCTTTTTGTTATTAGAATTCACTATTATTCTCTAAAACTATTTCAGCAAAATAAAATGTAATCTAGTTTTAGGGAGGCGTCAGTTTAACGAGATATCGTTATAAATCAACTAACTTTTAGTTCTTAGAAAGCTTCTCTGCATAGCCTATATATGAGATAGGTGTAAGTTCTAAAAGACGTTGTTTTTCGTCCTCTGGAACTTCCATATTTTCTATAAATTTTGTTAAATCAGATCTATTTAAGTTTTTACCTCTAGATAGTTTCTTCATTGATTCATAACCATTGGGTATGTTATTTTTTCTGATAATAGTTTGGATTGCTTCAGTAAGAACTTCCCAGGAATCATTTAAATCCTCAATTAATTTTTCATTATTTAATTCAAGTTTATCTAAACCTCTTAGTAAGGAATTCAGAGCGATGTTTATGTATCCGAAACATGTACCTATATTCCTCATGACAGTAGAGTCTGTCAGGTCCCTTTGCCATCTTGATATGGTAACTGTATTACTGATATGACTTAGGTTTGCATTAGCCATTCCGAAATTACCCTCTGCATTTTCAAAATCTATAGGATTGACCTTATGAGGCATTGTTGAAGAGCCAACCTCACCATCTCTTAATTTTTGTTTGAAGTAACCTAATGATATATATCCCCATATATCTCTACTTAAGTCTATAAGGATATTATTTAGTTTTACGTAATCGCCTAATAACAAAGCAATAGAGTCTTTAGGTTCTACTTGAGTGGTGTGACTATTGAAATTGAGCTTTAAACTTTTCACAAAATCTTTTGCAACCTTCTCCCAATCAATATTCGGATAAGCAACATGATGAGCATTATAGTTACCTACTGCTCCATTAATTTTCCCTGTCATTTCATGTCGCTTTATTTCATTGGAAACTTTATTAATTCTGTGGAAGTAATTTGAGAATTCTTTACCCATAGTAGTAGGAGAGGCATTTTGACCATGAGTCCTTGAAAGCATTGATTTTCCTGAATATCTTTTTGACAAAGCTTTAAGTTTTTTTTCTAATTTATTGATTAATATATTAACGACTGCTGAAGCGTCTTTAATCATTAATGCGTACGAGAGATTATTTATGTCTTCTGAGGTACAAGCAAAATGTATAAATTCAGAATATTTGTCTAGTTTTTTGTGTTTCTTAAATTTTTCTTTTAAGAAATATTCAACTGCCTTGACATCATGATTAGTTTTTTTCTCGATAGCTTTGACACGTTTAGCATCAGTAATATCAAAATTACTAATTAAATCATTGAGATACGTAATTTCTTTGATATTTAATTTAGGAAGTTCTTTAATCTTTGAATTGCTTGAGAGGTGCAGGAACCACTTTATTTCGATGATTACCCTGTACTTTATTAACCCGAATTCACTGGTAATAGCCCTTAAA
Source organism: uncultured SAR86 cluster bacterium (assembly GCA_902521635.1). Lineage (GTDB taxonomy): Bacteria > Pseudomonadota > Gammaproteobacteria > Magnimaribacterales > Magnimaribacteraceae > Magnimaribacter. The sequence continues at coordinate 20,087 of CABYSI010000013.1, forward strand.
TCTGAAGCAGATTTATTGTATCTGCCGTCCAAAGGCGAAATAGATAATAGATTTTCAGATTTCATAATTCTATTATAACTTAATGTTTTTAATCCTTGCCTTGAAGATAAACTAGATACAAACTATTGATATGGTGAAAACATTTTTAACATTAGTTTTTCTTTGCGTTGGCATGACAATAAGTGCAAAGACACTAATCCATGCTGGTTACTTATTTAACGCTGAAAATGGAACTATTGAACCGCAAATGTCGATTGTCATTGTTGAAGATAGAATAGCAAATGTTCTTGAGGGGTATGTTAATCCTGAACTTGATGATATTTATATTGACCTTACTGGTTATTATATTTTACCTGGACTAATTGACATGCATGTACATCTTTCAAATGAAAGCTCTAGAAATGCTTATTTAGAGAGAGTGACTTGGAATGCTGCAGACTACGCTATACGGGCTACAAAAAATGCTGAAAATACACTTATTGCAGGCTTTACAACCGTTAGAAATTTAGGAGATTCGGATACAGTGACTATTTCACTAAGAAATGCAATTGATGATGGAATCGTTATTGGACCTAGAATCTTTTCTTCAGGTAAGACTATATCCTCAACAGGAGGTCATGGTGATTCTTCAAACTCTCTCAGTCAGAGATTAACTACTGATTTAGGTCCTAAAGATGGTGTTATGAATGGTGAGAAAGAAGCTATGGAGGCAGTAAGGTTTCGTTATAAAGAAAATGCAGATCTTATTAAATTTACTGCTACAGGAGGGGTCCTGAGTAATGCTAAAGATGGACAAAATCCCCAAATGACATTAAAGGAGATGAAAGCAATTGTTTCTACTGCAAAAGATTATGGATTTAAGGTAGCTGCTCATGCTCATGGAGCTGAAGGAATTAAAAGAGCAGTATTAGCTGGAGTAGATTCAATAGAGCATGGAACTTTAATGGACAACCAAGGGGCGGCTTTAATGAGAGATAATGGAATATATTATGTTCCAACTCTTTTAGCAGGGAAATGGGTTTCTGACAAAGCTCTATTAGAGGGTTATTATCCTCCCTTTGTAGAAAAGAAAGCATTAGAAATAGGTCCAAAGCTGCAGTCTACCTTTTCAATGGCTTTTCAAGCAGGCGTTAAAATTGCCTTTGGAACAGACAGTGGAGTTTCACCACATGGAGAAAATGCCAAAGAATTCTCTTTGATGGTGAAAGGGGGCATGCCTGCAAAAGAAGCAATAATGAGCGCTACTATATATGCAGCTGATTTACTGGATGAAAAAGAAAACTTAGGAAGCATAGTAAAAGATAAATATGCTGATTTAATAGGAGTTTCAAGAAATCCTTTAGAGGATATATCAATTCTTGAAACAGTAGATTTTGTAATGAAAGGAGGTAAGGTGGTAAAACAACCTTAAGAAAAGATGAAATTATTTAATTCAATGGGTCCAAACCCACATGTAGTTAGAATGTTTATAGCTGAACTTGGCCTTGATATTGAAACAATTGAAGTTGATTTAATGGCTGGTGAAAATAGACAAGAAGAACATCTAAAAAGAAATCCCTCTGGTCAAATGCCAGCTTTAGAGCTTGATAATGGTGATTTCATAGCAGAAATAACAGCAATTTGTGAATTTTTAGATGAAATTAATGGCCATAGTGATCTTATTGGAAAAACGCCTGAAGAAAGAGCTGAGACAAAAATGTGGGTTAGAAGAATTGACCTACAAATAATTGAGCCTTTAACAAATGGCTTTAGATCTGCTGAAGGGTATGAACTCTTCAAAGAAAGATTACATCTCATACCTCAAGCAGCAGATGATTTAAAGATGATTGCACAAGAAAGATTACAGTGGCTAGATAAACAACTTGAGGGAAAACAATATATTTGTGGTGACAGATATACTCTAGCTGACATTATGCTTTATTGCTTTTTAAATTTTGGTGCTTCTGTGGGTCAAGCGATTAATGAGGAAAATAAAAACATTTCTAATCTTTATTCTAGATTAAATGAATTGGATTCAGCTTCGGCCTGATGGATAAAGAGGACAGAATAAGGGCATGGCTTTGCACTTTGGTAGTCTTTATTGTGCTAACTCTATGGATCGTATCTGCTTTTGTTTGAATGAAATGGTGCGTGTATATTTTGAAATGTTCTGACGGTAGTTTATACACTGGAATTAGCAATAGTCTTTGTGAAAGAATTAATACCCATAACTCTGGTAAAGGTGCAAAATATACTAAAAGTCGACTTCCAGTTACTCTTGTTTATAAAGAATATACTAATGACAAAAGTAGATCCCTAAAAAGGGAGATTGAGATTAAGAAGCTTACTAGGTCTAGGAAAATAGATTTAATTAATGGTGCAAATCTCTCCACCGCCTAAACATTTATCATTTTTATAAATCACTACTGATTGACCCGGAGTGACTGATCTTTGTGGGTTATGAAATTTTATATTCAAAGTATTATCTTCAACATTGATTTCACATTTCTGATCTTCCTGTCTGTATCTTACCTTGGCAGTTCCTTCGAAGCTTATCGGCAGTGAAGCTTCGAGCTTAAAAAGATTCTTTGTAGACAACTCTCTAGAAAATAATAGAGGATGGTCATTGCCCTGGACACATAAGAGTTCATTAGTTTTAAGATTCTTCTTAGCCACATACCAAGGAAGATCAGGTAATCCTTGAACACCGCCAATTCCTAAACCTTGTCTTTGCCCTAAAGTATAAAAAACTAATCCCTGATGAATTCCTATCACATCATCATTCTCATTTATTATGTTACCTTCCTGGCCTGATAGATAGCTCCCTACAAACTCAGGGAAAGGTCTTTCACCTATAAAACAAATACCTGTACTGTCCTTTTTATTACTTGTTACAAGACTATTTTCTTTTGCTATTTGTCTTACATTCTCTTTTTTTAGCTCCCCCAATGGAAATATGGTTTTTTGCAAAACTTCCCTATCTATTGCGTGCAAAAAATAAGATTGATCTTTCGAATTATCTATACCTTTATATAAGCTTTGATTATCAGTTATCGCATAATGCCCGGTAGCTATAAAGTCATAATTATTAGACATTGCGTAATTATAAAATTCTTTAAATTTAATCTCTTTGTTGCATAAAATATCTGGATTAGGTGTATTCCCAGTTTCTAATTCAGATAGAAAATAAGAAAAAACTGATTCTTTATATTCTTTTGAAAAACTTATTTGTTCTAAAGGAATTTTTAATTGATCAGACACAAACACTGCATCCATAAAATCTTCTTTTGCACTGCAATATGGAGATCCATCATCATCATCCCAATTTTTCATAAAAAGAGCATGTACTTCATAACCTTGTTCTTTTAACAATAAAGCTGTAACAGAGGAATCGACACCTCCAGATAATCCAACTAATACTTTTCCTTTACTCATTTAGCCCAATTAACCTATTTACCTAAATAATATATAATGCACCACCAATTTAATTATACAGAGCAATCATGGAATTTGAGCACATAAAAGAACCTAAAGCTGGTTCTAAAATATCAATGGATTCATCAGGAAAACTAATAGTGCCTGACAATCCTATAATTCCCTTCATCGAAGGAGATGGCATAGGTTCCGATATTACACCTGCTATGATTAGTGTTGTAGATAGTGCAGTAGAGAAATCTTATGGTGGTAAGAAGAAAATTGAATGGATGGAAATATACTGCGGTGAGAAGTCTACAGTGGTTTATGGAGAAGACAATTGGCTTCCACCAGAAACACTTAGAGCTTTAGAAATTTATCTGGTAGGAATTAAGGGCCCATTAACCACTCCAGTTGGGGGCGGAATTAGATCTTTAAATGTTGCTTTGAGACAAGAATTAGATCTTTACGTATGTCAGAGACCAGTTAGATATTTTAACGGAGTACCTAGCCCAGTAGTTTCTCCTGAGAAAACAGATATGGTAATTTTTAGAGAAAATTCTGAAGATATTTATGCAGGTATTGAATGGGAAGCAGGTACTGAAGAAGCTGAAAAAGTAATAAAGTTTTTTACTGAAGAAATGGGTGTAACAAAAATACGATTTATGGAAAATTGTGGAATTGGTGTCAAACCAGTTTCTAAGCAGGGCACAGAAAGATTAGTAGATAAAGCCATTCAGTATGCTATTAATAATGATAGAGATTCTGTCACCTTGGTTCATAAAGGTAACATAATGAAATTTACTGAAGGCTCTTTCAAAGATTGGGGTTACCAATTTTCAGTCTCAAAGTACGGTGCCAAAGAATTAGATGGAGGACCATGGCATACATTGACTAACCCAATTACAGGGAGAGAAATAGTCATAAAAGATGTAATAGCTGATGCCTTTCTTCAGCAGATACTCACAAGACCAGATGAGTATAGCGTTATAGCTACTTTAAATTTAAATGGCGACTATATTTCTGATGCTTTAGCAGCCGAAGTAGGGGGGATAGGAATAGCTCCAGGTGCAAACTTAGGTGACAAAATTGCATTGTTCGAGGCGACTCATGGAACTGCACCAAAATATGCTGGTTTAGATAAAGTTAACCCCGGCTCATTAATTCTCTCCGCTGAAATGATGTTGAGATATATGGGTTGGATGGAAGCTGCAGATTTAATAATTGAAGGCTTAGCTAGAACGATTAGTAAAAAAACTGTGACTTATGATTTCGAAAGGCTTATGAGTGGGGCGAGCCTATTAAAGTGTTCTGAATTTGGAGAGGCAATAATTTCAAATATGGATTAATGCTTTTAGTTAAAAATAATAAAAATCACGAAGACAAAAATCAAGACACTTCTTCAGTAGCAACTTTAGAAAAACCTAAAGTAAAGAAACCCTCACTTTACAGAGTTATTCTCCTCAATGATGATTACACTCCTATGGAATTTGTAGTCTATGTGTTACAAATATTTTTTGGTTTTGACGGTGACAAGGCTCAGCAAATAATGTTGGCTGTTCATACACATGGTAAGGGAGTTTGTGGTATCTTTACTAAAGAGGTGGCAGAAACTAAGAGCGCTCAAGTAAATAATTTCGCAAAAGAAAATGGTCACCCCCTTTTAAGCGATATAGAGGAAGTTGACGAAGATGATTAATCAAGAATTAGAACAAAATTTAAATAAAGCTTTTAAACTAGCACAAGATCAAAAACATGAATTTGTTACTGTTGAGCATCTTTTGCTTTCGCTTCTAGAAAATTCTGATGCTATTGCATTATTAACTTCTAACAAAGTAAATATTGAACAACTTCGTGTAGATCTCCAAGAATTTATAGGTTCAACAACACCTAAGATATCAAATGAAACTGAAATTGATATTCAGCCAACTTTAGGCTTTCAAAGAGTAATACAAAGAGCCGTCTTTCATGTTCAGTCCTCAGGTAAGGACGAAGTTAAAGGCAGCAATATACTTGTAGCTATCTTCAGCGAAAAAGAGTCACAAAGCGTCTTCCTTTTAGAGCAACTAGGTTTAACTCGACTAGATGCCGTATCGTATTTAAGTCACGGAAGAAGCGAAAATACTGATCCTGATAATATAGAAGCTGGTGAATCTAACGAACCCGAATCCAATAATGCCCTTGAACAATTTACCACTAACTTAAATAAAGAAGCATTAGAAGGGAGAATAGATCCTTTAATAGGTAGAACCTCTGAAGTAGAGAGAGTTGTACAAATATTAGCACGCAGAAGCAAAAATAATCCCTTACTAGTTGGTGAATCAGGAGTTGGTAAAACAGCAATTGCTGAAGGATTAGCTAAATTAATTACCGAAAATAAGGTTCCAGATTTGATTAAAGATAGTGTTATCTATTCATTAGACATGGGTGCGCTACTTGCAGGTACAAAATATCGTGGAGATTTTGAAGAAAGATTAAAAGCAGTCTTAAAAGAGTTAGAAGATGATAGTTCTGCAATATTATTTATTGACGAGATTCATACCATCATTGGTGCTGGAGCTACTTCTGGCGGCGTAATGGATGCCTCCAATCTTCTTAAACCTGCATTAGCAAAACGCGGACTTCAATTTGTCGGATCAACTACATACAAAGAATTTAGAGGAATTTTTGAGAAAGATAGAGCTTTATCAAGAAGGTTTCAGAAAGTAGAAGTGACTGAACCTAGTGTTGATGAGACTTTCAATATATTAAAAGGGCTTAAAGATCGTTTTGAAGAACATCACGAAATTAAATATACAGAAGGTTCATTGAGAGCTGCTGCTTCTCTGGCTTCAAAGCATATCAATGATAGATTTCTTCCCGATAAGGCAATCGATGTAGTCGATGAAGCTGGAGCTAGACAGAAATTAGTTCCTATTTCCAAAAGAAAAAAAACTATTAATGAACTAGACATTGAGAAGATCGTAGCGTCTATAGCTAGAATACCGGAAAAGACAGTATCAACATCCGATAAAAAATCTTTAGAAAAATTAGAAGAAAATCTCAAAAGAGTCATATTTGGTCAGGATGTAGCTGTAGAGAGTCTTTCTTCTGCAATAAAACTTGCTAGAGCGGGACTGAGGGTTGATGAAAAGCCCGTTGGATCGTTTTTATTTTCTGGTCCTACTGGAGTAGGTAAAACAGAAGTTAGCAAACAACTTGCTAAAATAATGGGTATTGAATTTGTAAGATTTGATATGTCTGAGTACATGGAAAGACATACTGTCTCAAGATTGATTGGAGCTCCTCCTGGTTATGTTGGCTATGATCAAGGTGGTTTGCTTACTGAGTCAGTTAATAAACACCCGCATTCAGTAATACTATTGGATGAAATAGAGAAAGCACACCCAGAGGTTTTCAATATTCTACTTCAAGTAATGGATCATGGAACTTTAACGGATAATAACGGTAGAAAGGCTGATTTTAGAAATACTATTGTGATAATGACAACAAATACTGGTGCTCAAGATATGAGCAGGGCTAGTATGGGTTTTCAGTCACAAGATCATACAAGTGATGCTACAGAAATGATTAAGAAGACCTTTTCTCCTGAGTTTAGAAATAGACTTGATGGAATCATACAATTTAATCCTTTACCAACAGAAGTTATTCGTACGGTAGTGGATAAATTTTTAGTTGAACTACAAGTTCAATTAGAGGTTCAAAAAGTTCAACTCGAAGTCTCTGACGAAGTTAGAGATTGGTTGCTAGAGAACGGATATGATAAGAATATGGGTGCTAGACCGATGCAGAGACTTATACAAGACAGCATAAAGACAGTCTTGGCCGAAGAGATTCTATTTGGGAAATTATCAAAATCTGGTGGTATTGCCTATGTGTCTCTGGAAGATAATAAAATAAAAGTAGATTTTAAAGAAACCTCTAAGAAAAAAGAAAAAGTCTCTTGATGAGGTTTATCTTAGCTGCATATTTAATTTGTCTTTCATTTCTTTTCTTTGGATCTGAAAATGAGTTGAGCAGTGATGAAGCTCCAAAGTCCATCTTATTTTGGAATACAGAAGAGAAACTTCTTGGATTCAAAAACATACAACATATTCTTCCAACAAGACTTATAAATAAAAGTTCTGATCCTTATCCTCTTGCTTACCAACTTATAAATCTCGATTCTTTAACCTATAGATATGGAGGTAAGAAATTTACTATAAATGATTATATAAATACATTTAAGGTAGCCGGCCTAATTGTTGTTAAGGACGATAAAATTCTTTATGAAAATTATCATTTTGGTAATGATGAAACAACTAAGTGGATGTCTTTTTCAGTAACTAAGTCTGTTACTTCTATGCTGATTGGTGCGGCAATAAAAGATGGATTTATTAAATCAGTTAATGATCCAATATCTTCTTATGTAACTGATTTAAATCTAGGAAATTATTCAAATGTGTCCATAGAAGACGTATTACAAATGTCTTCAGGAATAGATTGGAATGAAGATTATGCTGATGCTAATTCAGACGTCAACATAGCTTCCGGATTTAATGACGCTAAGCTTTATGGTTATCTAAATAAACTTGAAGTATCAAGCAGACCTGGAACTAAATTTAACTATAATACTGCTGAATCCAATGTCATAGGGGGAATTGTAAGAGAAGCAACTGGACAAAATCTTTCTAATTACTTAGAAGAGAAAATATGGCAGCCTTTTGGAATGGAGTTTGATGCTTATTGGGTATTAGATAGTTATTATTCACAAGAGCTTGGGGGCTGTTGTATAAACGCGACATTAAGAGATTATGTCCGTATAGGAGTTTTTGCATTAAAAAATGGTGTCCTACCTGATGGTAGAAATACATTACCTAATGATTGGATGATTCAATCTACTAAACCATCTCCAGGTTTCAGTTACTATGGATACCAGTGGTGGCTAGCCGGATTTGGATATAAATCATATTATGCTGATGGTATTTTTGGACAGTTTATTTGGGTAGATCCAGATTCAAGAACTGTTATAGCAATGCACAGTGCAAGAGAAATAGCAGCCCTGGATAGATACTCTGGAGGGCATAGACTTAATTTCCTAATTTCTCTGATAGAAGAAATAAATAAATAATTTATCTTTCTCTAAAAATAATTCTTCCTTTGGATAGATCGTAAGGGGTTATTTCCACTTTTACCTTATCACCTGTAAGAATTCGAATATAGTGTTTACGCATTTTCCCAGATATGTGAGCGGTAACGACATGATCATTATGTAATTTAACTCTAAAGGTTGTATTTGGAAGAGTCTCTATAACCTCTCCATCCATTTCTATTAAATCTTGTTTTGCCATATATAATACATTTTCTAACAGATAGCTTAATTACTAAAGCAAAAGATGAAAGAAAAAGAATTTAAATTTAAGACACTATTACTTTGTTTGGCGTTGATAACCATTTTTATAGCATTAGCAGCGTTTGTTCTAGACAGATATATATTAGTCTACTGATTGGACAATATTATTAACTATTAGATTTTGGATGCTACTTTCATCATAACCTCCCCATTCTTTTAAAATTTTCTTTGTATGAGCACCTAAATGCGGAGCAGGGCTGTAAGAAACTTCGTCTGTATATGAGAGTTTAACTGGATTTCCTGGCATTTTAACTTTGCCTCCATCAGGATGCTCTACCTCTACAAGCATATTCCTGTGCAACACTTGTTCATCTGATAAGGCTTGACTAAAAGTATTGATAGGGCCACATGGAACTTTTGCATCATTGAATGCTTTTATCCAATAATTCGAGGGTTTAGTTGATAAGACTTTATTTATTTCTGTCTCTATGAATTCTTGGTTTTTTAATCTATCTACTGATTTACTAAATTTAGGATCTCTTAGGGTTTCAACGTCAATTACATCAAGGAAAGCTTCCCAAAAGGCATCAGTTATAACCGCTATAACAACAAAACCATTTTGAGTAGTGAAACTGTTATAAGGTACATGCACAAAATGTGCATTACCAATTGGCTCAGGATCAATACCTGAAAGTGTTTGCATAGTTGCCATGTAATTTAAAAGAGAAATCTGAACATCTAAGAGCGACATATCTATATGTTGACCAACATTTGTTTGTTCGCGTGAGAGTAGGGCGGATAAAATTCCAATAACACCATATAGTCCTGATCCTAAATCACCTATTGGTATACCTGCTCTAGTAGGAGTATTCACATCCGGTCCAGTGACAGACATACCACCACTATATGCTTGAACAATTTGATCGTAAGCTGGTCTCGAGGAGTGTGGACCTGTCTCACCAAATCCTGTTATAGAGCAAGTTATAATTCTTGGATTTATCTTTTTGAGGGTTGCAAAATCTACCTTTAATTTTTTTACAACCCCTGCACTAAAGTTGTTTAAAACAACGTCTGCAGATTTAACTAATTCATAAAAAACCTGAAGACCTTCTTGAGATTTAAGATCTAAAGAAACACTTTTCTTATTTCTATTCAATGTAAGAAAATATGCTCCAAATTCTTTATATGAGTAATTTGCATCAGTTTTAAGCAAACCTCGTGTCATTTCTCCTGTTACTAGAGGTTCAATTTTAACCACTTCTGCTCCTAAATCAGCGATTACCATACCGGCATATGGTCCCGCCAGCATATGGGTCAAATCAATAACTTTAATTCCATTCAATGGCTTCATTCTGCAATTGTACTACATAGTTACATACACCTGCCTTGCCCCTTACTTGTCACAAAAATTCATATGAGAACTTGATACACCATAACGCCATTCTGTTATATTAAATTGATAATAAGGAGAAATTTATGAGCGCAAATACTGAAGTAAATCACGATAAACTAATGGAGCTATTCGGAGATGTATTTAATGATGTAGCTGGGTCAATAGCAGTAATGATGTCTTATCTTGGAGATCAAACTGGTGTCTACAAAGCAATGGATAAACTCGGACCATCCTCAGTCCAAGATATTGCAAAAGAATCAAATGTTAATGAAAGATATTTATTAGAATGGCTTTCGTCAAATGCCGGAAGAGGGTATGTAACCTATCATGAAGATAGTGATAAATTCAGTCTAAGCCCAGAGCAAGCAGCTGTGTTTGCTAGAGAAAGTGAACCAACGTGCATTCAAGGTTTAATGCAAGGGGTTGTAGGACAATTTGTAAAAGAAGATGTTGCAATAGATGTTTTTAAAACCGGACGTGGCAGACCTTGGGGAGAACATCATGAATGTTGTTTTTGTGGAACTGAAAGATTTTTCCGCCCAGCATACGCAGGACATTTATTGGATGAATGGATACCGGCAATGACTGGAGTTGAGGAGAAATTAAAAATGGGAGCTAAAGTTGCAGATATAGGTTGTGGTTTGGGTACTTCTTCTATGTTAATGGCAGAACAATATCCAAATTCTACAATTCATGCTTTTGATTTTCATGAACCTTCAATAGAAGAGGCCAAAAAAAGAGCAAAGGAAAAAGGGTTATCCAATCTAGAATTTTTTGTTTCAGATGCTGCAGCAATTCCAAATCAATCCTATGATTTGGCTTGTATATTCGATGCTTGGCACGATATGGGTGATCCAGTTGGGATAGCAAAATCTATCAGAGGAACATTAGCTGATGATGGAACTTTCATGGTTGTAGAACCCATGGCGTTTGATGGTTTAAAAAATAATATCGATAATAATCCTGGAGCGTCTATGTTCTATGGTTTTGGAACATTAATATGTGTTCCTGCGTCTAAAGCTCAACCTGTTGGCTTGGGTCTTGGCCCTCAAGCAGGACCAAAAAAACTTATGGAACTACTTTCAGAAGCTGGATTTTCAAGCGTAAATGTAGCAGCCGAAACAACTAATAATTTAGTTTTTCAAGCAAATAACTAAAAATTGAAGAAGTTTATACGTGAATAGAAGGCTATTTATCAAAACATTAAGTTTGTTAATAGGTTCATTAACCTTTAGATTGTTCTCTGAACAAGTAAAGGAACTTTTATCTTTTAATCACGGAGTTGCAAGCGGTGATCCTACAAATAGTCATGTTATTTTGTGGACAAAATTGACCAAAAAGAAGAAAAATAAAATTGAAGTTCTTTGGGAGGTGTCTTTAAATAAGAACTTTGAATCTACAATCAATTCCGGTATTTTTTATGCAAAGCCAGAGGATGATTTTACTGTAAAGATTGATGCAAAAATCCCAAGTAAATTTAATGGAAAAAAAATCTACTATAGATTTATATCTGAAGGTATCTTTTCAGATATTGGAATTACATCGACATTACCTACTGAAAATCCCCAAAACTTTAATATTGCTTTTTGCAGTTGTTCGAACTATCCGGCGGGATACTTTAACGCATACAAGGAAATGGCAAATGATAAAGACATAGATCTAGTGCTTCATTTGGGCGATTACATATATGAATATAGTAGAGAGGGCTATGCATCATCTGACGCCAAGAGAATGGGAAGAGAAGTTAATCCGTCAAATGAAATCGTTTCATTAGAGGATTACCGCAAAAGATATGCTACCTACAGAAGCGATAAGGATCTTCAACTTCTGCATAAATCAAAACCCATGATTGTTGTATGGGACGATCATGAGATAACTAATGATACATGGAAGTTAGGAGCACAAAACCATTCGCCAGACGAAGGCTCATTTTATGACAGAAAAAATAATGCAATACGTGCATATTATGAATGGATGCCTATACGTGAAGTTAAGGAAAGAGAAAAAATATGGCGTAGTTTTTCAGTAGGTAATTTAATAAATTTAATGATGCTAGATACGAGGCTTTATGGAAGAGAAAAGCAATTAGAGATTGGACAATATTTTAATGATAATAAATTAAATAAAGAGGAGTTTAAAAAAGATCTTCAAAAGCCGAGAGCTTTACTTGGCAAGGAGCAGATGAAATGGGTTAGAAATAAAATTGATAGAAAATATAGATGGTCAATATTCGGACAACAACTTCTAATTGGACCAAAATATTTGCCTAAAATATTTAAAAATAAAGAAATCTCAAATGATAGCTCTTATTACACAAGTGAATTAGCAGGAGAAGAACTACCTTTTAATACTGACCAGTGGGATGGATATCCAAAGGAAAGGGAAGATTTCTATAAAACTATATCAGATTCTGAATCTAACTTGATATTAGCTGGCGATTCTCATAATTCCTGGTTTTCAAATTTATATGATGAGAATAATGAGTTTGTTGGGATAGAGATAGGGGCACCCGCAATATCATCGCCAAGTTTTGGTGACACCCTTAAAGATAAAACTAGAATCATTGAGGATGAATTTATAAAGGATAATAAGGATTTAGTGTGGTTGAATGGAAGAAATCAAGGATACGTTACATTGAACATTACAGAATTAAATGTACAGGTCCAATTCAAATATGTTTCTACTGTTAAATCAGTTGATTATGAAGTACTAGAACCAGACGTATTTAGGGTAGAGCATAATAAACCTTACTTGTGATAATACCTTTTGATAAATCTGTGGATAAATCTTCAATTTAACATAATATATATTATACGAATATATAATAACTTCATGTAGTAGTTATTTAGATTTAAACAACTAAATGTAGCAATGGTTGTATTTTTGTTCATAATTAGTCTCCTCTTCAACACTCTCCATTCAATTTGAGGTATATTAGTATGTTATTTTTAAAGGAGAAGAAACTATGAACTTAGTAAGGATAATGTCTTTAATCATCGCTCTATTTGTATCTTTAAACATATTTTCAAATGAAACTGTGAGTATTGGTAGTGTTGAAATGGCAAATGAAAAGAAAAGCAGCGCTTTTGAACAAGTAAGAAAAAAGATAGGAAAATGGGAAGGAAAGATGGTGCAAGGAATAGATGGTAATGTCATTGATGTTTCCTACGTATTCGCACTCACTTCTGGAGGTAATACAATTACAGAGACTCTATTAGAAGATGGAGTTCAAATGCTCACAACTTATAGCGATGATGATGGTGAGCTAGTTGTAAGACACTACTGTGGTCTTGGTACCGAACCTGTATTTCAAGTTACTAAATTAACATCAGATAGTATGGTGATAAGGCTAGATAAAGATAAAGTAGATTTGCATGCTGAACATGAAAGTTTCGTTACTGGGATGAAATGGATGATGAATAGTGATAACTCTATTACTTTCGAAAACACAGTAATGTTGAACGGATCGCCAACGACTAACATTGCTGAACTTAAACGTGTTTATTAAATTTTAAACGTCATTTATGTAAGATAGTCTTATTCATTTCAATAAAAAAAGGCCCCTTTAAGGGGCCTTTTATTTTTAATATTTTTAATATTCTTAATTAAAAGTTGTACCTGTAAAGAAGCCCAATTGTTCAGCTATTTGCTCATCATTAGCACGTCTTTGCATCATGCTCATCCATTCTCCACCAGGTGTAGTTAATTCTGAAAAACTCTTTTCGAGGTCAGCCCAGCTATCGTACATAAGTAAATAATGATACTCATTAGGTGCGCCCCAATTTCCAGCATAGATTTCAACTCTCGCACCAGTAGATTCTAATATAGATTTCGACTCCATAAATCTTTCTATCAATTCGAGATCTTTACCTGGGTCAACTTTCCAAGTTGTTACTGAATAAACATAAGAACCCTCGAAATCTGAAGCCTTTTTTGTTTGATCTAAATTATTTGCTGCAAAACTGGCAACCATTTCTCCTGTGGGGTCTTGATTCACCCTTGCCCAATATTCAAGCCACTCTTCTGATTGATTCGCTTGGTCTTTAAATACAGCATAGTCTTTAGAGTTATCCCATCTAAGAACATAATTTACCAATGGTTCGGAACCAATATTCAATAAATCAATAGCAACACTAGCACCTTCAGCTTCATGAATTTTTGCAGCTTCCTGCATATTTTCTAACATCTGCTGAGTTTTACCAGGAAATGCTTTCCATTGATAAACCTCGCCTACATCAGCAAAATTAGCTGACGATTGAAACATAATAATTGTTAGTAAAAGTATTTTTATTGTTTTCATATAATTCTCCTTATAACTAAGATAGTTTATTTTATTCTTTTTGTCACAAATTTTTATGTTACTTATTTGTGCCATTTCTTAATAGCCACACGGAATAAGGACCTCTCTAGTTCACCCGAAATATATAGATAGTTATCCTTAATAGCTAGGCCATTGAATACCATTGAAGGAGGTTGAAGTTCTGATTGAACAGGACTCCCAGGCATGACTTCAGCTATGACTACAATCTGGCCTTCAGTAAATTTTTTTATTTGACCGGTATTGCCTTCAAAAATATAGATGGAATTATCTTTGATTGCAATTCCTTCAGGAGAATCTAGACCATCAACTATTACCTCTTGAGCCCCTTCTTCATTAACACGTATTATTTGCCCCTTTGACCTGTCCGAAACAAGCAAGTCTTCTTCATAGTTTATTACATGAGTGGGGGCCATGAATCCATCTGCTAATATTTCCCCTTCTCCATTTTGGACATTAAATAAAGTAATTGATTTATCACCTTGTAAAGCTACTGCTACTCGGTCTCCATATTTGGTTGCTGAAACTGGTATATTCAGTCCATCAAGACTTTCTAAAATTTCACCGGTATCTGGCCTCATAATTTTTACGTGGTTATCTAACCAGCTAGATAATATTACATAATCATCGAAAGTTGAGACTGATGTATTTGCACCATGAGGAGAAATTCTAAATACATTTTTATAATTCCAAGATTCAGAGCCATCTATTAAGCTATATGCTTTAACAGACTGTATGTCAGCAACAATAAGATCATTACCTGCTACAGCTATGCCACCTGCATGCGAGATGCCTCCAGGTAAAACTTCTTCAATGCCTTCAGGAGACACTTTCAAAATACTACCCTCCGAGTAACTTGAGACAAATACGTCATCATTGGCATCAATAGCAAGATTATCTAGGCCGAGTTCCACAAGTGCATAATCAGATTTGACGCCTTCGGCAAATTTTACGACTTTTCCATCACCGGTATCCAGAATAAAAAGTTCACCTTTAGAGTTAAAATTAACTGCAGCAGGGACATTTAACCCCCCTACTTCCTTTCTGATCTCGCCTGTATCTACGTTTACACTAACTATTTCATTATTGAACCATCTAGGTCCATAAAGTCTTCCATCAGGACCCCAATCCATACCATTTAATCCACAGAATTCTCCAATCTCCTCTTTGATAATTCTAGGAGCAGTTTGTCCCGAGGGATCCATTTCAAACAAACCATTATCAAAGAAACATTGAGCAACAAATAATCTGTCATCATCAGAAAATGTAATTGGGTTAACGCCAGGTCCAGGATTACCTGCTATAACCTTATCTCCATTTACATCAAAACCAG
>CABYSI010000014.1:0-35656 GCA_902521635.1 uncultured SAR86 cluster bacterium
AGTAATCCCTCCCGTTTCAATTTTAAGTAAAGAGGCAGCCGCTTATCACTTTTTAAGCGGATATACAGCTGCAATTGGATCAACAGAAATAGGTTCTACAGAGGCATTCAAGACCACTTTCTCGACTTGCTATGGAGCTCCTTTTTTTCCAAGAGCTGCAGGTGTTTATGCTGATCTTTTAATGAAAAGAATAGAAGAATTCGATAGTAAAGTTTATTTGGTCAACACAGGATGGACTGGAGGGCCCTATGGAGTAGGAGATCGATTCGATATACCTGTTACTCGATCAATTATTTCTGCAATCCAATCAGGTGAACTAATTGGTGCTGATACTGAAACTATAGAAGGAATGAATTTAGACGTCCCATTAAGAGTAGAAGGAGTTGATAGCGCGCTTCTCAATCCGATAAAAAATTGGAAAGATCCATCATCTTATGCCGAATACGAAAATAAACTAGTGAATCAATTTAAGGAAAACTTTAAGAAGTTTGACGTATCCAAATCTATAGTTGATGCTGGACCAAGGTAAGATCAATGATCAGATTTTCTTTAGATGAAATAAAGAAATCAAAAGCATCCTCAGAACTCAATTTCATCAATAGAGGCATAGAGAGGGAGAGCCTAAGGGTTGACTCATCAGGAAAAATCTCTCAAACCCCTCATCCTTCAGGATTAGGATCAGCTTTAACAAACCCTTACATAACTACTGATTTTTCAGAATCTTTGCTGGAATTAGTGACACCGACATTCAATAGTGCGTCAGAATGTTTAAAATTTTTAAGTGATTTACATATTTTTGTGAATCAAAATCTAGAAGGTGAATCCCTTTGGCCTCTAAGTATGCCTTGTTTTATAGATTCTGAGGACGATATACCTATAGGCAACTATGGCACTTCTAATCAAGGTATGATGAAAACCATATACAGAAGAGGTTTATCTAATAGATATGGAAGTATGATGCAAGCTATAGCGGGGATTCATTATAACTTTTCATTTTCAGATAAATTTCTGCAAACCTTTGCTGATAGAAACTCCATTGATTTAAAAAATTTCAAGAATGAGGTCTATTTAGGAATTGCAAGAAACTTCCGAAGATATGGATGGCTATATCTTCTGTTATTTGGATCTTCTCCTATAACGAATAAATCTTTTGCAAAAGATAGAAGTCATAATATGGATGAACTTAATTCTGAAGATCTTTTCAAACCTTATGCCACTTCATTAAGAATGGGAGACCTAGGGTATATAAGCCATGCTCAGGATAGTCTTAACATTTCGTACAACTCTATAGATCAATATACTTTAGATTTAAAAAATGCTTTGAAAACCTCCTACAAAGACTATAAAAAACTGGGAGAATTTAAGGACAACCAAAGAATTCAATTGAATGATTCTATTATTCAAATTGAAAATGAATATTACAGTACGATAAGGCCAAAAAGGGTTTGCCCAACTGGGGAAAGACCTATAAATGTTTTAAATAATGAAGGAATAGATTATCTCGAACTAAGATGCATAGACCTCAACCCAAAAGCCTTTGTAGGTATATCTGAAGAACAAATATATTTCTTAGATTTATTAATATTGTTTTGCTTACTTTCTGATAGCCCAGATATAGAAGAATCTGAATCAAATGAACTTTTTAAGACTCACAAAATAATTGTAAATGAAGGAAGAAGTTCAGAGGCATCTATTACAACACTTAAAGGTAAAATAAGCGTCAGAGAAGAGGCTGTGAGAATACTCGATGGAATGCAAGAAATAGCTGAATTCATGAGTGAGGAAGTATCTCAAGGTGATAGAAAGTGGACTGATACTCTTGCTCATCAAAAAGAAGTTATAAATAGTCTTGATAAATCTCTAAGTGGATCCCTTTTAGAGGAAATCAAAAGCAAGAATCTAAATTTACAGGAATATGGAATGAAGATGTCACTTATTCATAAAGAACATATGGATAATCTTGCAACAGACGATGAGTACTTTTTCACGACATCCTCTCAAGATTCTCTTGAAACAGCTAAAAAAATTGAAGAGAGTAAACAGGAAAACTTCGAAGATTACTTAAAAGATTTTTTAAATAAGATTTCTTGACGTTTTTTATTTTGGCGTTAATTTAACCATCTAAATATTTAATAAGGACCATTTTATGAAAGCATTTCTATGTAAAGAATTCGGACCAGTAGACTCACATCAAGTTGAAGAGGTTGATGAGCCAGTTGCCGGGCCTGGACAGGTAGTTGTTGATATCAAAGCAACAGGTATCAGCTTTCCAGATGTCCTTATAGTCCAAGGTTTATATCAGTTTAAACCGCCCTTTCCATTTAGTCCGGGAAGTGAAATATCAGGCGTGGTGTCTTCTGTTGGCGAGGGTGTAACTATGCATAAGGAAGGAGATAGAGTAATGGGCAGCATAGGATCAGGAGGTTTACGGGAAAAAGGAGTTTATCTCGAACAACAATTAATGCCCTTACCAGAATCAATGGACTTCAATACTGCAGCCGGATTTCCCTTAAATTATGGAACAACTTACCATGCTTTCAAGCAGAGAGGAGAGCTTAAAGCTGGCCAGTCAGTTCTAGTTCTGGGAGCTGGAGGTGGTCTCGGTATTACTGCTATTCATATTGCAAAAGCAATGGGTGCTAAAGTTATAGCCGCAGCTTCTTCACAAGAAAAAATAGATCTTTGCAAAAAAGAAGGTGCGGATGAAGGAATCATTTATGAAAGGGATATGGATAGAGATCTTCAAAAGAAATTCTCTGATCAAATTAAAGAAGTAACAGGTGGCGGAGTTGATATGATTTATGATCTTGTCGGTGGAGATTATGCAGAGCCTGCATTGAGAGCAATTGCAAGACATGGTAAATATCTTGTCATCGGTTTCACAGCTGGAATTCCAAAAATGCCTTTAAATCTTACTCTATTGAAAGAATGTCAAATAGTTGGTGTTTTTTGGGGGCAATTTGCCGGAGTTGATCAGGCTGAGAATCAGCAAAACTTCAAGGAACTCTTTGACCTTCATGCAGAAGGTAAAATTAAACCCTTTGTAACAGAGACCTATACTCTTGATGAATCTGCTGCAGCTATAAAAACCTTAGAAGATAGAAAGGTTCTCGGAAAAGTTGTTGTCTCTATGGAATAAAGACTTTTGATCGAAAAAGGGTTCCATTTAAAAATATTTTTTTTCCTCTTAACTTCCTGTTGTCTTCAGCTAGGAGCAGTAAATGAGAAAGATGATTTTGTTTACGACCTTTCTCTTGCAACTCAAGGCATTTCTGTCTCCCAATACAACACAGGTGTGAATTACTCAATTGGAAGAGGAATAGAAAAAGATGTTGAGAAAGCAGTTTATTGGTACCAACGTGCAAGTGAACAGGGTCATTCTAAGGCTCCTTTTAATATAGCTATATTTTATGTTGATGGAATTAATACCGACACCGATCCTGACCTTGCTTTAGAGTATTTTCTTATAGCAGAAGAAAGGGGTAATTCGAAAGCAAAAGAATATTTGGATAAGCTAAGAAAAGTTGATAGCCTTGACCTAAAGGAAGCTCTTATAAAATATTGTTGCCCAGAGCCTTTGAGTCATTCAATGATCTCAAAAAACTAATAGAAGATTCTTGATAAAAGCTTATAATCGCGGCTTTCTTAAAAGCGATGTCGACTAAAAAACTCAGAAATGTAGCCATTATTGCCCATGTAGATCATGGGAAAACTACTCTTGTTGATAAGTTACTTCAGCAGTCAGGAACTCTTGATAGGAAAAATATGGATTCTGAGAGAATTATGGATTCCGACGATCAAGAAAAAGAAAGAGGGATTACTATCCTTGCAAAAAATACGGCTATTGAGTGGAAAGACCACAGAATAAATATAGTAGATACTCCTGGTCATGCTGATTTTGGAGGTGAAGTTGAAAGGGTACTTTCCATGGTTGATTCTGTCTTGCTGCTTGTCGATGCAGTGGATGGACCTATGCCTCAAACCCGATTTGTAACTCAGAAAGCTTTTGACCAAGGATTAAATCCTATTTTAGTTATCAATAAAGTGGATAGGCCGGGAGCCAGACCTGACTGGGTATTAGATCAAGTATTTGATCTGTTTGATAGGCTTGGCGGTAATGATGAGCAATTAGATTTTCCTGTTATTTATGCCTCCGCACTTAATGGTGTTGCTGGATTAGATGAAGATGAGATGTCTGAAGATATGTCTCCATTGATGGATTTGATTCTTGAGAAAGTCAATCCTCCAGAGGTAAATGATGAGGGTCCTCTTCAAATGCAGATTAGTGCTCTGGATTACAACAGTTATGTTGGTGTGATAGGAATCGGTAGAATTAAAAGAGGGAAAATCAAACCCAATGAACAGGTTACTGTAATAGATTCCAATAATTCTGAGCGAAGAGGAAAAGTGTTACAAGTTATGGGTTATAACGGACTTGAAAGAGTCGAAGTACCTGAAGCCCAAGCTGGCGATATTATTTGTATCACAGGAATAGATAAGCTTAATATTTCGGACACCTTATGTAGCCCAGAAAAAATTGAAGCTCTACCTCCTCTTAGTGTTGATGAGCCTACTGTAAGTATGACCTTTCAAGTAAATAATTCTCCTTTTGCAGGGAAGGAGGGGAAATATATTTCCTCAAGAAACTTGAAAGAGCGTCTTGAGCAAGAGTTAATTCATAATGTGGCCCTAAGAGTAGAACAAGGTGATTCTCCCGATAAATTTAAAGTCTCTGGACGTGGTGAACTTCATTTATCGGTCTTAATAGAAAATATGAGACGTGAGGATTATGAACTAGGTGTATCTAAGCCAGAGGTTATTCAAAAAGAGGTGAATGGTGAAGTACACGAACCTTACGAACAAATAGTAATAGATATAGAAGATCAGCACCAAGGCGCAGTAATGGAAGAAATGGGTCAGAGGAAAGCTGACTTACAGAATATGGAACCAGATGGAAAAGGTAGAATTAAGCTAGAGTTCTTGGCACCATCAAGAGGAATGATCGGTTTTAGATCTAGTTTTTTAACAATGACCAGCGGAACAGGCATTATGACAAGTGTTTTTGATCATTACGGAAAAGCAAAGGATGGAGAGTTGGCCAAAAGACAAAATGGAGTGCTTGTCTCTATGGCGGCTGGCAAAACGCTTGCTTATTCACTGTTCAATTTGCAAGAGAGAGGCAGGATGTTTCTTGGTCATGGAACCGAAGTTTATATAGGTCAAATAGTAGGCCTTCATTCAAGAGATAATGACTTGCCAGTAAATCCAACTAAAGCTAAACAGCTAACTAACATAAGGGCTGCCGGTACGGATGAAAACCTTATTCTTACGCCTCATATTGAACATACCTTAGAGCAGGCCTTGGAGTTTGTAGAAGATGATGAGCTTGTAGAAGTAACGCCAAAATCAATTAGATTAAGGAAAAAAGATATTAGATAATATCTATTATGTTCAAATCCTTTTATTTCTCTCTATTACTAATTTTCTCAATAAATATTTCTACTGAACCTATGGATCATATGGATCATATGGATCATATGGATCATATGGATCATATGAAAAATCATAGCGCTAAAATGCATGGACCAATAGGGTTAATGGGGGATCATTTTCATCGTAAGGGTGAATCAATGGTATCTATTAGGTATATGAAAATGCATATGAACCATAATTATCTTGGTACTAATAAACTATTTGATCAGAATATCTTGGAGCTTCCAAACCCCACTGGTATGCCTAAAAATCTAAGCGTAGTACCACAGGATATGTATATGGATATGGTCATGCTTGGTGGGATGTATGCCCCTTCTGATTACATTACCTTAATGGGCATGATTATGCTCGAACAGAAATCTATGGATCTAAGGTCTTATAAACCGATGATGGCAAGAGATAAAGTTGGAGACTTCTCAACAAGATCCTCTGGATTGTCTTCTATTAATATGTCACTACTATTCAAAATATTAGATAGAGATGGATCTAAATTTCATGCTCAACTAGGTTTGCAAAGTAGTATTGGGAAAAATAATTTGAAAGATAATGTGCTTACACCTATGGGAACTATCAATGAGATGATACTGCCTTACGGGATGCAATTGGGAGATAAGTCTTACACCCTATTAAGTGCACTTACTTATTCAAAAACTTTCGAGATTTGGAAATTTGGCGGTCAAATAAAATCTAGAATTAATGTAAAGAATGATCAATGGAATTTTGGAGATTCTTATGAAACTAGCCTCTGGGTACAAAGAGATCTAAATCAGATTGCTGCTTGGTCATTAAGATTGAAATTTCAGGATATTGAGTCAATAAAAGGGAACAATCAAAATATAAATGCCCCTGTTCAAACCGCTAACCCTTTAAACTACGGCGGTAAAATTTTAACATCTGGGATAGGTTTAAATATTATGCTGCCGAAAGGTAGTGTGGGATTAGAATTCTATAAACCTATCACTCAAGATTTACATGGTCCTCAAATGGGAATGAAATGGGGATTGCAGGCAGGATATCATCTTTCCTTTTAGGTTTATGTTAGTCATGGCTAAAGGTCTGATAATATAAGTACCTTAATTATAAGGAGATCAATATGACAGTTAGTGTCTTGCTAGAAGGAACCCTAAAAGAAGGCGAAAAGGAAAACTTTACAGGTATTTGTACTGAAGCCTTTAAAGTTACTAGGGCTTATGACGGGTGCCAGGGAATTGACCTAACCTACAACACAGAAAATCCAAATAACTGGGTCTTTACTGAATTATGGGACAGCAAAGAACATTACGAAAAGTATCTTCAATTCAGAACAGAGGACGGTACTTTAGAAGCTGTCGCTTCGCTATGCGAAGCAGCACCATCAATAAGAATTTTTGACATAATTTCAACATAATTTTAAGCAATGAAAGTATTGGCTTTAGGCGGAAGTGGAGGAATGGGTAGATTTGCCGTAGAAACCTGTATGGATTTTGACAATATTAGCGAGGTAATTGTTGCTGACATAAATGCTGATGCTGCAATAGCATTTGCAAACTCTATGAATGGAAAAGTCTCAGGTATTGGTTTGGATGTTACAGATACTGATGCACTAAAAGCTCAAATGGAGGAAGTAGATGTAGTGATAAATACCGTAGGCCCTTTTTATAAATATGGACCTCCGATCCTCCAAGCTGCTATTGATAAATCCTGCCACTATCTTGATATAAATGATGACTGGGAACCAACCTTAGAAATGCTTTCCTTACACGAAAAGGCAGAAAATAACTCCATAACAGCAATTCTAGGTATGGGGGCGAGTCCCGGCCTTACAAATATGCTTGGGGCTGCTGCGATACAAGAATTAGATGAAGTAGAGACACTATATACGGGCTGGACTATGGATGGTGCTGCACCAGAGGAGGAATCATCCCAATCTGGAGTGAATGCTGCCATGATTCATGCCGTTCAGCAAATGACTGGAAAGGTGAGAATACAAGATAACGGGGAGGCAAAGATGGTTAAGCCCCTGAAAGAGATTGAAGTTAATTTACCTGGTTTTACTAAATTTAAACCTCGTATTTTTGGGCATCCAGAAGCGATTACTTTTCCTCATCACTTCGATACCATTAAAAATAGCATTAATTTAGCTCACGGAAGTGGTTTTGGTTTACTCAAATGGATTATGAGGCTTGTAGATTGGAAAATTATCTCTGTAGAAAAAGCTGCAAGTATTGTTCAAAACCTCTCTTCAGATATAAGGAAAGAACTGGAGGAGGCAGGAATTGAAAATGGAATTGATCTTAGTAGTACAAATTCTGAAGATCCTCCCCCTCTATATGCGGTAGCCTCAGGAAAGAAAGAGGGTCAACAAGCAGCTTGCACCGCAACATTTAAAACTTCCGGCTTGATAAGTATGGGTGAAGCTACTGGTATTCCACTTGCTTGTGGCTTAAAACTTCTGATAGACGGAAAAATTCAAAAAAAGGGAGTTTTCGCTCCTGAAGGAGCCATAAATCCATATGATTTTTTTAAAGAACTTAATGGAATGAGTGATGCCTTGCCTTCTGACAAGGAAATTAATACAAATGGTCCTGAAATGGTTAATTTATTTAGAAGTTGGTAATTAAATATAATGAATGTAGAGTGAACAAATGGAAAAAATAAATAACTTTTTTGACCGAATCGCGGCACCTTTGAGTGGTATTGCTGATTGGCTTTTAAGACTAGGCCTTGGCATAGCTTTCTTTTTACATGGATATGGAAAATTACCTATTTCTGATGGTTTTATAGGTTATCTAGACTCTCAGGGAGTTCCTCTGGCAGAGGCAGCTGCTTACTTAGTTGCGTGGGGAGAAATATTGGCTGGATTAGGAATAATAGTAGGTGGTATCTTGGCGAAACCAATGGTCCAGCTAGGTCACTTGGTGACTAGAATGTCAGGTGGTGCAATTGGGGTAATAATGATATTCGCTTTGTTAATTGCACACTCAGATTGGGGAATATTTTTTGGGGAAAGAGGATCTGTTCTCTTTGCGAGCGAACAATTATTTCTTTTATTGTTAGGAACTTATTACGCCATTAAAGGTAATAACTAAATACCCCGAATAAATAAAACTACTGTGAGTATTCCTCATTTAGTTCTTGTAAAGCCTCGAAATTCATCATCTGAACAACTTCCATATTTTCATCCAAAAGTTCATATATTGGATCGGTAGTTGTATAAGGACGTAGGCTGAAATAAACAATAACATCTTCATCTCCACCACCTTCCGTGTGAGGTTCTCCAGGAGTGCCTGCCTTGAATACTCCTGCTGGGCGAACACTTTTCAAGCTTCCGTCAGGATAGTAAGTTTTTAACTCGCCTTGTACAGTAAAAGTACTATAGTTCGAGCAGTGTCTATGCATTTGTATTTTTTCATTGGCAGAAAATTTAAATAAGAGGTCAACAATTTTGGCATTCTCATCTACATTCAAAAAAGATAAGGACACATGATCCAAGGGTTCTCCATCTGGTCCGGGTGCAGGTTTCCAGTCTATCTCAGACTCATCAAATTGAATTAAATTTTCCATATACCAACTCCATTTATAAATATCTTGATAAATATTATATTATTTTTTGCAAAAAAAAGGGAAAGGATTCCTTTCCTTTCCCATTCCTTTTTCCCGCAATTTGATTGGGGTAAGTGCTTCTTACTTGATAATCAGGCCTTGGAAATTACCTGATAACAAGCCACGGAAAGACTAGAACTTATAACTGAATTTAGCTCCATAGTTTCTTCCAGCCAAAGGAACCTGCTTCTTCACAAACGAAGAATGATTTCTTGCTGTTTCATCAAGCAAATTGCTACCGAATATAGAAACTTTTAACTCTCCCGCTCCACTGATATTAAAAGTTTTTGTTAATCTGGTATTCAGCATTTGATATGATTCGGTCATAGTCTCACCCTCTGCAATATCATTTTGCTTCTCGACATCCTTCAAATCAATTTTAAATACCCAATCATTTTCGACATAAGATAGAGAGTAAATATTTCTAGCAGGATTTATTCTTGGAACATTATGTCCGTCAGAAAACTCTGCATTAACATCATCTCTTCCAAAAGATAACCTTAAGTCGCCAGATCCTAGTGTAAAAGTTCTTCCAAACTCAAACTCATAACCTCTGAATTCTGCATCTTCTTGCACATAATCAGCATGTATAAGATTTTCAAATTCACCATGATCATCATGATCATCGTCTCCATGCTCATCTCCATGGTCGTCGTCGTGATCATCATCTCCATGGTCGTCGTCATGGTCGTCATGACCATCAAGCTCATCTTGAAGAGTGATGTAGTTATCAACATCATTTACATAGAAGCTCGCGTAAGCAAAGAAATCTCCACTTTCATAATTAAATGTAATGTCGATATTATTTGAGGTTTCGCTCTGAAGGTTTGGATTTCCAGTCTCAAGCCTTCCTGTAGCCAAATGAGGACCATTCATAAAGAGTTCAATAACTGAAGGTAGCCTTTCAACGCTAGCGAAACCAAGATTTACATCTAAAGTATCGCTTAGGTCTCTCCCTAGGCTAAGAGCAAAGCTATTTGTGGTGCCATCTATACTATAGTTATCGATGTCCCCATGGTCTTCATCTGTAACACTACCTGTTCGATCTATTTGATCCAATCTAAATCCTGCATCTAAATAGAACATATCTAGGTCTGCGCTAACAAAGTAACCTAATGTGAATTCTTCATTATTAGCTGGATTCATAAATGCTTCTTCTCCTACGATAGAAGAATCTTCATCTACAAAATTTAAAGATATTTTTTGTATGAAATTATCATTAGATAAGTCAAATATTGCACCGTATTCTGTTGCATCATTTGAGAATACTGTAGGAGCATGTTCTTCATGTTCTTCTCCTTCGTGCTCATCATGACCTTCTTCTTCTGCGTGAGCTTCTGTCAACGAATATTCTGTGTCTCTGTAATTATAAGTAACTGAATTAATTAAGTTACCATTTAAGTTGTATAGACCTTGAATCGTGAAACTTTCTTGATCAGTTGTTGAAAAGATTCTTTCGCCTTCATGCTCATCGTGATCATCATCTCCATGCTCATCTCCATGGTCGTCGTCATGATCATCATGCCCTTCCTCATCTGAATGCTCGCCATGGTAAGGAATTCCGTACATACTTTCATGATTATCACTAGAAATTCCAAAGTATCCCCATTCTCCAGATCTAGAAATACCGAATTTAGTAGATTCTATTTCATAGTCTGAATTTTCTAGGTAAGAAAGCTCTTCTTCTCCTTCATGCTCATCATGCCCTTCATGATCTTCATCATGCATTACCGCATCATCAGGAATATCAAAATTGCCAAATTCAGATTTCTTATAACCAACATTAACATTGAAGCCGTTTAAGTTGTCTTTGAAGTTAAAGTACTGAGAATCGCCATCATTAACAGATTGTGTTTCGAGCCCTGCAATAAATTCTTGTGTTTTAAAATCTTCTGGGGCTATGCAATTATCGACAACATTAATAATTCCACCACTTGTGCCGTTGGCATAAAGTAGAGACGAAGGGCCTTTTACTATCTCTATTTGCTGCAGATCGTTTAAATCAATATCGTTTAAATGATCAGCTCCAAGACCGGACACGTCCCTGTTTACCAGTCCATTTTTGAGTATTTTTACCCTTGGTCCGGACATTCCTCTAATAATAGGTTGTCCTACAGCAGCACCATAATCAGCTATAGAAACACCTAAATAACTATCTACTGCTTCACCTAAAGAAGTAGTAGGGTTATCTTCTATTTCATCGCCGTCTATGACATATATCGGGTTAAGAATCCTGCTTGTATTCAGAATTGAAGATGTAACCACAACCTCATCCACTTCCTCTGTAGCAGTAGGTTCATCAGCATTTATTTGCGTAACAATTAAGCTCATCGCCATGAGCATGTAAAAGGAAACTTTCATGTTTTCTCCTAAATTTAATTAAAAAATATTTTTTATATAAATTTAAAAGTTTGGTGGTGCCCTCGCACTAAAATCTGCAGAAAAAGGAATAATTTGATCTTCTTCTGAGTTGATAGAAATGTTTGTAACTAAAGCATATTCTTCATTAACAGTAAGAGCATATGCTTTGAAAGATTCTGTCTCGCAAACTTGGCAGTCAGTAGACTCATGAACTCCATGATGATGTTCATCTTCTTCTTCAAAGGAATGGATGATTGGATCAGCTGATAAGCTGATTACAAAAAGAAATCCTAGGATGAGTGCAAGTTTTTGCTTTGAGATCATAACTGAGAGCGCAATATAAGGTTAATTTAAAGCAGAAGCAAGGGCTTTTATTATCTTATCTGTATCATGTGGAGCTCTAAAAAAACCAGCATATCGAGCTTCTGGACTAATCAAAACAAGGCTTCCAGAATGATCTACAGTGTAATTAGGATCAGGGTTATTTATAACTGGGAAAAATGGCGCGTTAACTTGTGTTGAAAATTTATATATCTGGTCAATTTCTCCTGTAAGGCCTATAAATGTCTCATCAAAATTATCCAAGTAGACTCTGAGATTCTCAGGTTTATCTCTATCGGGATCGACCGAAACAAGATAAATCCTTATTTTTTCTGCTTTGTCTCCTAATGATTCTTTAACATCGGACATTTGTTTCATAGTTAGTGGGCAAATATCAGGACAATAAGTAAACCCAAAAAATAAAATATTCCATTTATCCTTGAATTGATTTGGAAGAAAAGTCTCTCCTTTGTCATCAATTAGCTGAAATTCTGCTAGCTGTCTTGGCGGATCGATAAAGTATGCACCTAGCATTTTATATTCATCCTGTGTAAGTTCTCTTGGAGTATAAAACCTAGATAGGAATAGAGCTAATATTAAGGCAATAAACCCAAGACAACTGGCTACTGTTATATATATTCCTCTACTCATAAGTAGATGTAATGATCGATTAGCATTGCTGCAAATAAAGCAGCCAAATAAATTATTGAATAGGCAAAAGTAGGCATGGCTATAGCATTCGTATCATCTCTATATAGCCTAAAGGAATAAGCTAAAAAAATTAGTCCCAATATAAGTGCCGAAATTAAATATATTTCACCAAACATCTGAACAACGTAGGGAAGCATGGTGGCAACGATAAGAAGTACGGTATAAAGAAGTATGTGTTGTTTAGTGAAAGGAACTCCTTTTTGTACCGGCAACATAGGTACCTCTGCATCGGCATAATCGTCAACTCTATAGACGGCTAAAGCCCAGAAATGCGGAGGAGTCCAAACCATTATTATGAGAACTAACAACAACGCATTTGGTTCTATAGTGTTAGAAATCGCCGTCCATCCGAGAAGTGGTGGCATCGCCCCTGCAAGGCCTCCTATAACAATGTTTTGGCTTGTCATGAATTTGAGATATTTTGTATAAATAAACCCATAAAATATAAAAGTCAAAGTGGTTAAAATCCATGTAAGAAAGTTGGTGAAATACAAAAGCATTAAGGCACCTACTACGTATAAAAGAATAGAAAAGCTTATGGCTGCCTTATCCGTAATATCACCCATTACTAAGGGTCTTTCAGAAGTTCGGATCATTTTTGAATCAATTTGCTTATCAAAAAAGTGATTAATTACAGCTGATGATGCTGCCAAGAAGCTTATTCCAATCAATCCAAAAAAAAACACTTCTATTGGGGGACTAAAATCCGATCCAATGAGCATTCCACTAGCACAAGATACAAATAAAAGCGCCTGTACACCGGGCTTAGTCAGCTCTAAGTAGCCTCTCCAATTTGATAAAACTCCCGCCATATATTATGTTTCTCTAAGTCGTAGAACTCCCAGATAAGTTATCAATAGTAACCCACCTAAGTTATGGCCTACAGCAATTAATAGCGGTAAAGCAAAAATAACATTTGAGATTCCAAGTAATACTTGGAGGGTTAAGAAGCTCATTACACCAACTGATAAAAGAGCAAACCTCCGTATATATAAGTGATAACTTAGAAATAAGAGGAAAGCTGTAACTATAACTGCTCCAAATCTGTGAGTGATATGAATTGCCACCCTAGACTCGTGATCTAGTTGTCCTCCGAGATAATTGGGACCGATGCTTTGAAAAAAATCAAAACCTTCTTTGAAGTTTGATTCAGGTAGGATCTGTCCTTGACATAAAGGAAAGTCTACACATGAATAAGAAGCATAGTTTGTACTAGTCCAAGCGCCTAAAAATATCTGAATTGCTACAAGTACAATAGATATATTAAATAACTTTTTTGTTTTTACTCCAAAGTTCCAGGTTGTTCTGTTTTGCAAACGGTCCTTTGTTTTAAAATATAATAACCAGAGAAGGCCAGTAGTCAAAAAGCCAGACATAAGATGAGTAGTTACTACTTGTGGCCATAGCTTTAAGCTAACCGTCCAGTAACCAAAGGTTCCTTGCATAATTACCCATGCAATTAAAAAGAAACTTAATTTTCTTACATCTGAAGGTAAATCTTTATATCGAAAAGCTAAAAATGCTATGCAGAGAATCATGAAGCCAAGAGCTGCTGCAAAATATCTATGCACTACTTCAGGAATAGCTTTTGCTACCTCATAAGGAGTATCAGGATATTTAGAATTTGCTATGTCGATTTCTTCAGGGCTGACTGGTATTGTTACGAAGCCATAACACCCAGGCCAATCGGGACATCCTAGACCTGCATCAGCAAGCCTGGTCCAGGCACCGAGTGCCACTACAACGAAACCCAGCATACCCGACCAGAGCGAAAGTATTTTAATCCCTTGCATCCCTGAAATACGTGAAGGTACTTTAATCCCTTGAATCCCTGACCAAGGCGAAAATGTTTTAATCCGTTCCATCATTATCCTATTTTTGAGTTTTGAAGGACTTTCTTTATATCTTCTAATAATTCACCACTAGGCAAAGTGGAGTCATAAATTAGTATTCCATTGCCCAAAGGGTCAAATAAGATATAAGGAGAGTCTTGTAATTTTTTTGTAACTGATAAAGGCAGTAAATCTCCTTTTATTATACCAGTATTTAGCAGGGGATACTGTTCGCTAATTTTTTTAATAGATTGATTAGATAGATTATTTGCCCCAACATTTATGAGATATCTGACTACTCTATCGCTATTCTTAGCAAGCCTTATGTTGATTTGCCTGGAAGAGTATAAAGTTTCCCAACATTTTTCTGTGCAGTCCCCTGATACGAACTGAACGATAGACCATTTACCCGGAAATTCGTCTTTTAAAGGTCCTGATACAACATCAAGCTGAAGTTCGCTTAGTTGTATGGGTTCAGACAGTAATGTACCCTTATTGACCGTTCCTTGCGGAGAATATCCACTATAAAACATTGCAGAACTAGCAAAGAGGACAATGATTGGGGTTAGAAAAATTAGAGATGCTACTAATCTTCCAGAATTCTGTTTACTAATTATCATATTTAATCCTTTTTAAATCCGTAATAAAAGTACGAGCAGATTAAGACTAATGCCAGCCCAAACCATTGAAGAGCATATCCATAATGTCTTGACGGCTTTAAATCAACCGGTTTCCAGATAGGTTCAAGTGCCCCGATAGATGCAGCAGACAATTGAACGACAGAAATGTTAATGGCGGCACCTAAATCGTTTCTTGTAGCTTCATAATCTACCTGCTGAACTATCTTTGGCCATCCATCAAGATATTTTTGATTGATTAAATTTAATCCAAATCTTTTGAAGGGTGACAAAATCCCTTGAATCGAAACTGTACCTTTACTAGATTTAATATCCTCATCATAATTAAAATTTTTTTTTGCAACCCATCCCCTATTAACAAGAAAAATGTTTTTTTCAGAAGTCTCGAAAGCTGTAAACACTTCATAGCCTGCTTCTTGCCTATACAATCTGTTGTCCAATATATAAGACTCTGGTCGGTATTCGCCTTCAAGGTTTACCGTTCTGTATATAAGGTTTTCTAAATCTAAAGTGGTCATTTCTTTTTCGTTAATAACAGGAAGAGATTTGTTTTCATAATGCTTATTAACTATGTCTTCTTTTTCTAGTCCTCTAATAACTTGCCATGAGCCCAGGTAGATTAAGATAGGGAAAAAAAATACTACAAAAGCAGTCATTAATTTTCCTGGGCTAAATTTACTCATATTTTTTTTATCATCCTAAGTGTATAATTCATGTCCTTTCAGATGATCAAATACTTTATATTATTTCTAATTGTAGCTATGTTTATTAGTCTATTTAGAGGTGCCTTCTTTCTTATAAAAGACGGGGGCTCTTCCAAGAGGACTGTTCACAGCTTGGGCGTCAGAGTTTCTATTGCTGTCGTTCTATTTATAACTCTAGTTTATGGTTTTATTACCGGGCAAATTGGCCCAGGTGTTTAGCGTTTTACATTACGTATACAAAAGCGACTAAGCAAACCCAGACAACATCTACAAAATGCCAGTACCACGATCCGGCCTCAAAGCCAAAATGATCATCCGTTGAAAAATGTCCCTTTAAACTCCTGAAGAGCATTATCGTCAAGATTATTGCTCCAAGACATACATGGAAACCGTGAAAGCCTGTGAGCATAAAAAACGTGGTTCCATAAATACCTGTATTAAGTGTCAAACCGTAATGCGTATAAGCCTCATAATATTCAACACCCTGAACCACAACGAAAGCATAGCCAAGAACTAAAGTAGCACCCAGCCAAAGATTGAATTGTTTCCTATTTCCGTTTTTGAGTCCTAAATGGGCTATGTGAACTGTCAAACTTGAAGTTAATAAGAGGATTGTATTCCATAGTGGTAACCATCCTAAAACGCCTCCTAAGCCACCAGAAGAGTATGCAGTAGCTAAAGACATATCTTTTTCAGGTCCAGCGAATACTGCCTGATCAGGAGTTATCATTAAAGGCCAAGTTGCTTCAAAACCAGGCCATAACATATTAGCCAAACCTTTTTCGCCTTCACCCCCCAACCAGGGAACAGCGAAATTTCTTATGTATGCAAGTGCAAAAAAGAAAGCGAAGAAGAACATAACCTCTGAAAAAATGAACCAAGCCATGCCATAAACATAAGAGTCTTTTAGCATTGGATTATTCAAGCCTGCATGATTTTCTTGGATGGTCTGCTTAAACCAAAAGTACATTGTTATCCAAATCATTACAAAAGAAAGTAGTAAAAGCATATAAGAATTAGATTCAATTCCCGAACCGGCATCTATGACAGTATTTGCAGCGCCTATGATAAAAACCAAAAGGCTAACAGCCATTGCGAAAGGCAATTTACTTGATTCAGGTACGTAATAAGCTTGCTGCGACATACTCTCTCCCTTATAACTTAGCTAATTCTGATTCTGATTGCACTCTATCAGTGATGTCAAATAAAGTATATCCGAGACTCAAGGAGCCAATCTCCTTAGGCAATGCAGGATCTACTATAAATCTAACAGGTAGTTCAATTCTTTCTCCTGCAGCAAGAACCTGCCTTTCAAAACAAAAACATTCAGTTTTGTGAAAATATTCTGCTCCTCTTCCCGGAGAAACACTAGGAATCACTTGCCCGACCATCTCGTTTCTAGTTGGATTGTGGAAAACAAATGTAGCTTCGTACTGATTTCCGGTCAAAACCCTCATTTGAGATTTTTCAGAATCAAATATCCAAGGCATAGACTCATTATTATGGGTCATAAATTGAACAAGTAGTTCTCTTTGATCTTGTATTGCTAATGACTCTTGACTAAGAGAGCTTGGCCCAGTCACTTTGCCGTTTAATCCAGTAATTTCACAAAAAACATCATATATAGGAACAAGAAGCCAGCCAAAAGCAAACATGCCTATCACGATGCCAACTAAATTTCTTAATGTACGCTTTGCTTCCAAACTACTTTACTTGTGGTGGAACAGTGAATGAATGATAAGGCGGAGGTGAACTTAAAGTCCATTCGAGACCTAATTCTCCTGCACCTTCCCACACCTCAGGTTTTGCTAACTTACCTGATCTAATTGTCTTAATCACTATGTATAAGAATAAAAGCTGTGTAAGTCCAAACGTGAAAGCACCAACACTTATCAAAGCATTGAAGTCGGCAAATTGAAGTGCGTAATCAGGATATCTCCTGGGCATCCCTGCCAATCCAACGAAATGCATCGGGAAGAAAGTCACATTAACTGATATGAAAGTTAGCCAGAAATGCAACTTACCTAGTGTTTCGTCGTACATATATCCAGTCCATTTTGGGATCCAGTAATATACAGCAGCAATTATTCCAAATAGAGCTCCAGGGACTAATACATAATGAAAATGAGCAACCACAAAATAAGTATCATGATATTGGAAATCAGCAGGCACGATTGCAAGCATGATTCCTGAGAATCCACCAATAGTAAACAGTGCAACGAAAGCAATTGAAAACAACATAGGTGTTTCAAATGTAATTGAACCTCTAAACATTGTTGCAACCCAATTAAAGACCTTCACACCAGTAGGTATAGCAATCAACATTGTTGAGTACATAAAAAATAGCTCTCCTGCCAAAGGCATTCCTACTGTAAACATATGATGAGCCCAAACCACGAAAGATAGAATGGCGATTGATGCCATTGCGTAAACCATCGAAGAATATCCAAAAATAGGCTTTCGAGAGAAAGTCTCAATAATATGGGAGACAATTCCAAATGCCGGTAAAATCATTATGTAAACCTCTGGGTGACCAAAAAACCAAAAAACATGCTGGAATAAAACTGGATCACCGCCACCAGCTGCATTAAAAAAGCTTGTTCCAAAGTTTATGTCCATTAACATCATAGTCACAACACCTGCCAAGACAGGCATAACTGCTATTAACAAATATGCAGTGATTAGCCAGCTCCATACAAACAATGGCATTTTCATTAATGTCATGCCAGGAGCTCTCATATTAAATATGGTAGTAATGATATTTATGGATCCTAAAATCGAAGAGACTCCCATTACGTGGACAGAAAATATAAAGAAATTGACTGTAGAAGGCGCATAAGTCGTGGATAACGGTGCATAGAAAGTCCAACCAAAGTTTGGTCCTCCTTCTGGCATAAACAAAGTGGATATGAGTATTCCAAAGGCCATTGGCAACAACCAAAAACTAAGATTATTTAGCCTTGGGAGTGCCATATCTGGAGCCCCTATTTGAATAGGTAACATCCAATTGGCAAGTCCCACAAAGGCAGGCATTATTACCCCGAATACCATTATCAAACCGTGATTTGTGGTCATCTGATTAAAGAATTCTGGTTGAACTATCTGGAGGCCCGGTTGAAAGAGCTCGGCTCTTATTACCATTGCCATAGCGCCACCTATGAATAGCATAATGAAACTAAACCAAAGGTATAAAGTACCTATATCCTTGTGATTTGTTGTAAAAAGCCATCTAGAAAGGCCTTTTGCTGGTCCATGATGTCCGTGATCATGTGATTCTACTACTGTACTCATGTTTTATTTCCTCTATAAATCTATTCTATTTTTGTAGGCAACAATGTCTTGAGGAGTAACTATCACTCCGTCACCATTCGTATCATTGTCCCAAGCTTGTCTTGTATAAGTAATGACTGAAGCAATATCTATCTCACTATAAGATTCTCCAAATGCTGCCATGGCAGATCCTTGGACTCCTTCCATTAATATTTCTATATGTCTTGCGCTATCATTCATAGCCACCTGGCTGCCTTGTAATGCTGGAAAAACAGGAGGGATACCTTGTCCGCCAGCCTGATGACATGCTGCACAATTGGTTGCGTAGAAGGCCTCACCTCTTTCCATTAATTCTTCCTTAGTCCAATTTTTTGAAGTAAGAAGTCTTTCGGCTTCAGCCAAAGTAACTTTCTGGGCTATAAAAGCATCAAACTCTTCTCTTTCTACCGCTCTTACTACAACAGGCATGAATGCATGTTTGATTCCGCAAAGTTCTGTGCATGCACCTCTAAAGATTCCTGGTTCTGGAACATTTGTCCATGCTGTATTAATGAAACCAGGGATTGCGTCTTGTTTTACTGCAAAATCTGGTACCCACCATGAATGAATGACATCATTTCCAGTAATTAAAAATCTTACTCTCGTATTTGTAGGAATAACTAGAGGTTCATCGACTTCTCTTAAGTAAAACTCACCTTTAGGCACTTCCCCATCTATTTGCTCTTGGCTCGTAGATAAATTACTAAAAAAGCCAACTTCATCCTCTAAATATTCATAGTGCCATTTCCACTGATGTCCGGTAATGAGTATATTAATTTCTCCCTCGGCATCATCATAAGCCTCTACCATGACCTGTGTAGCTGGGACAGCCATCCATATAAGTACAAGAGTTGCGGCCACAGTCCAGCCTATTTCCAGACCGAGGTTATCATCAAAATCTGCTGCTACTGCGCCTTTAGATTTTCTATACTTCCACAGAGACCAAAACATTATTGAAAAAACTATTACTCCAATGCCTACGCATATCCAAAATATGAGCATGTGGAGATCAAAGATACTTTGGCTAACATCTGTTACGCCGACTTTCATATTGTAGTCAGAATCTTCGGTAAAAATTAACGAAGAAAAAAGGAAAGGGACTACAAGGCAGAACCTTGTATAAACTTTTTTAATATAAGACATTAAATTTTATATATTTATTTTTTAGGTGGGCGTAAGGATCAGCGCGCGTATTTTAAACCAATCAGATACCTCAAACAATAGCAAAAACCAAACTTATTTTAAGTTGAATTAATAATAAAAATTACTATGAAAGCTCGACTTTACTTATGCTGGTATTAGGTATTTGATTATTCCAGATTTTAAAACTCAGAGCTGCTTGGTGGATCAACATCCCTAGACCATCGTGATAATTTTCTATGCCTCTAGACTTTACCAACTCTAGAAAAGGAGTATCTTCTTGAGAATAAGACAAGTCATAAACGTATACGTCTTTTGATAGCAGATCTCTAGGCAATTCAATATTTTCATTCTTAATACCCGCAGAAGTGCTATTAACAATAATGTCTGGCTTGAAATTTAAATTTTCAGACATTTCAAAAAGGTTCATTTTACTTTTCGAAGAAGAAAAGCTTTCTACGAGTTGCTCTGCTTTTACAGGCGTTCTATTACCAATGCTTATTCTTTTTGGATCTTCACTTAACAAGCTTGGAATAATCGCTTTTGCCGATCCACCAGCTCCCAAAATAACTATTTCCTTATTTTTAAGATTGATTTTCTTTTCCTGTAGATCTCTAACCAAACCTCTTCCGTCTGTACTATCACCATGAATAATGCCGTCTTCTTTCCAGAGCGTATTAACTGATCCAGATAAATTAGAATCTTCAGTTAATTCGTCAGCAAAGTTAAAAGCTAATTCTTTTAATGGCAAGGTAACATTCAGTCCTGCATACCCTTCATCAAAAAGCCGATTTACCGAGGTATCGAAATGCATCGGCTCTACTTTTATTGCTTCGTAAGTAATTTCTATACCTAATTCTTTTGCAAAAATTGAATGTATCTTGGGAGAAAGAGAATGGTCAATAGGACTGCCTATTACTGCGAACTTTTTAAATACTGACATAACTATCTGAGAATTATATCTGTGACTACATCTTGAATGGTAGAAGGTTTTTCAAGACCACCTAATTTGCCATCTAATACTTTAACTTCGGGAAAACATTCTAGTATCTCTTTTGGTCCACTTAACGTCGGTTGCCCTTCTTTATTAGCCGAAGTAGAAACAATTGGATCTCCAAAAGCATCACATAGATTGCATACGGTCTGATGATTGCTGAGTCTTAATGCAACTTTTTCATTGTTACCCTTTATAAGAGGACTCAACTTTTCTTTTGAGGGAACTAACCAGGTGTGGGGTCCTGGCCATTTCGATAATAGTTTATCTTTGTAATCTTCCACATGAGAGAACTCAAGGAAATGCTCGAACTTTGAAGCTATTAAAATTAAACCTTTTTCAGATGAGCGAGCCTTAAGACTTAAAAGGTTTTCAATTGCATTTGGATTTCTAGGATCACATCCTAGACCCCACACTCCCTCGGTCGGGTAGGCTATAGTTTTTCCAGACTTTAAGTGTTCCAGAACAGAGCCAAGAGAGCTCATCTTTCTAAGAGCTTTCTAACTTCTTATTGGATTCTATTATTGCTTCTATTCCGTCTTCTCTTACTTTTAATAGTGCTGCCTGAATTTCAGCAGACTCCATACCTAACATTTGTGCCGCTAAATAAGCTGAGTTAATTGCTCCGGCAGAGCCTATTGCAACCGTTGCCACTGGAATACCCTTTGGCATTTGTACGGTCGATAAAAGAGCATCTATACCACTTAAAGGACCCCCATCGCCGGGTACTCCTATAACAGGAAGAACTGTTTTAGAAGCTACAGCACCTGCTAGGTGCGCCGCCAATCCAGCCATGGCAACAAAAACTTTCGTGCCGCCTGCTTCACATTCTCTTACATGAGCTTCAAGAAGAGTTGGGGTTCTATGGGCCGAAAGAACTTGAATTGAATTTGAAATTGAAAGTGAATCTAGAGTCTCAGAACACTTATTCGCTAAGTCCAAATCTGATTCAGATCCTATTACTATTGATACGGTTTCAGTCACAATTTTCTCCAAAACAAAAATTGTATACTAATATACTTAAAATTAAATAATGGCATTATTAAAAATTCTAATATTCCCTGATCCTCGTTTACGCACAGTTGCAAAATCTGTAGAAGTAGTTGACGACTCCATCAAAAAACTTACTCAAGATATGCTAGAAACTATGTATCAAGGATCAGGCATAGGTTTAGCAGCTACTCAGGTAAATGTTCACAAAAGAGTTATTGTTTTGGATGTAAGTGAGACTAAAGACGAGCCATTGATATTAATAAATCCCAAAGTAAATAACATTATTGATCCTAATAAAAAAACATTTTCTGAAGGATGCCTTTCTGTACCCGGATTTTATGAAGAACTAAAAAGGCCTGGTTCAGTTGAAATTTCATATCTCGACATTGATGGAGAGAGAAAATCGCTTCTAGCAAATGACCTTTTGGCAGTTGTGATTCAACATGAAATGGATCACCTTGATGGAAAAATGATGGTTGATTTTATCTCTAACATCAAAAGGGAAATGATTAGAAAAAAACTCTTAAAGGTAAAAGGAGGGTAAAAAATGAAAATTATTTTTGCAGGAACTCCTGATTTTGCTGCCAAACATTTAGAGATTATCTTGCAATCAAAGCATGAGGTCTTGAGTGTACTAACACAACCAGATAGAGAATCTGGTCGAGGGAAAAAGATCAATTTGAGTCCAGTAAAACAAACCGCATTAGACAATGACATACATGTGTTCCAACCAGAATCTCTTAAAATAGAAGGGGTATTTGATAAATTAAAGAATACAGATCCGGATCTTATACTGGTTGTTGCATATGGACTCCTTGTACCAAAGGATATATTGGAGTTACCCAAATTTGGTTGCGTCAATATTCATGCTTCCCTTCTGCCTAGGTGGAGAGGCGCGTCACCAATGGAGCACGCAATCATGTCAGGAGACAACAATATTGGGATAAGTTATATGGAAATGTCACAGGGTTTGGATGAAGGACCGGTTTATGAGATGCATGAATGTCCACTTGAACAAAATGATACTCTTTCTTCAGTTGAAAAAAAATTTATCCAGCTCAGTGAAAAAAAATTAATTCCCTTTCTAGATAACCTCGAATCTGGAACTATCAAACATCAAGCACAAGATGAAAATAAAGCTACATTTTCGCCAAAAATTGATAAAAAATTATTACAGATCGATTGGCAAGGTAATTCTTCCGCAGAAATAGTTAGAACAATAAATGCTTTAAGCTCAAAATACGGTACGCATACTTTTTTAGGAGGAAAAAGAATTAAGATACACAAAGCCCAAAGCTTTGAATCAGATATCAATCTTGATCCAGGTTACATCAGTACTAAAGATGATCAGTTGGTTGTGTTTTGTAAGGATGCATCTGCGATATTGATAGAGCAAGTTCAAATGGAAGGAAAAAATAAAGTTTCCGGTAAAGATTTTATTGCTGGCTATATAAGCCTCATTAGAGAAAATGAAAATTTCGAAGTTACTATCCAATAATTATTCTCTATTGAAAAAATAGGATTATAATCAAAGAAAAGTTGTCTTAAATAAACTTGTGAAAATAGTCATTTTGGGGGCCGGAGCTGTAGGTAGCACGCTAGCTGATCTATTGTCTGAAGAAAATGATCTAACCATTGTAGACAATGATCCTGTCAAACTGCATAAATTAGAAGAGGAAGCTGATATAAGAACAGTTCTTGGCAGTGCGTCTTATCCAAATATCCAAGTTACAGCTGGCATTAAAGATGCCGACATGGTTGTAGCTGTAACAGGAAGTGATGAAATTAATTTAGTGTCTTGCATGATATCTAAAGTATTAAATAATTCTGTTAAAACCATTGCCAGGGTTAGGGAAATTTCTTACCTAAAAGGCAAAACAAAAGAAGCAATGGAATCAGGACAAATTCCAGTGGATATTCATATAAGCCCAGAGCAACTCATTACAGATCATATTGAAGGACTGATTGAAGTTCCTGGGTCCTTGCAGGTTATGGAGTTTGGTCAAGGTCAACTAAATCTAGTGGCCGTAAAGGCTGTAGATGGAGGTCCGATGATAGGACACGAAATAGGAGATCTAAAAAAACATATGCCAAAAGTTGACTCCCGAGTTGCGGCTATTTTTAGAGACGGTCAATCAATTATTCCCACAGGGCAAACAACTATAAGTGCTGGCGATGAAGTGTTTTTCATATCAAAGAAAGGTGAAGCTTCTAAGGTTGTAAATGAAATGCGTAAAAAAGAGGAACCCTATAAAAACGTAATAATAGCCGGCGGAGGCAAGATAGGAAGTAGATTGGCGAAAAGAATTGAAAAAAATCATAGAGTAAAGATCATTGATTCTGATCACGACAGAGCGAAAAGATTATCGGAAAAGTTGGAACAATCTATAGTGCTAGAAGGCAATGTTTGTGACAAACATTTACTTCATGAAGAGAATATTGAAGGGACTGACGTATTCGCTGCTGTTACAAATGACGATGAAGCA
The DNA here is from genome assembly GCA_902521635.1 of uncultured SAR86 cluster bacterium. Lineage (GTDB taxonomy): Bacteria > Pseudomonadota > Gammaproteobacteria > Magnimaribacterales > Magnimaribacteraceae > Magnimaribacter. The sequence continues at coordinate 24,565 of CABYSI010000014.1, forward strand.
AATGTCATGTCATGCCTGTTAGCAAAAGATATGGGAGCCCATAAAGTTGTAGCGCTTATTAATAATCCTGCTTATGTCGATCTTGTTCAAGATAAAGGCATAGATATAGCTATTGCACCCTCCCAGATAACAATTGGAACTTTCATTGCAGAAATAGAGGGAAAGGATGTGGTAAAAGTCCATTCATTGAGAAGAGGTGCGGCAGAGGCAATTGAAGCTATTGCAAAAGAATCGCCCTCTGGAAAGAAAAGTAGTATTGGTAAAGAGTTAGGCGAGATATCTTTACCAGAAGGAGCTACCATTGGTGCTCTAATAAGAGATAATAAAGGGAAGATAGCGCATGATCACGTTCATTTAAGGGAGAACGACCATGTTATAGTATTTTTAACAGATAAAGGTGTTATAAAGCAAGTTAAAGAAACCTTCTCTCCCCAATAAAAATGAAGTTTCCCTATACAACCAGCATTCTAGGCGCACTTTTGATGTTATTCAGTGGAGTAGCACTTTTTGTACCAGCATTTCTGGCTTACTTCATGCAAGAGACTGGATTTATTTATAACTTTGGTTTAACAGGCTTTATAACTTTCATTATTGGTTGTTTTCTTTTCTTCCTATCTTCAGAAAAGGATGGGGATCTAAGGACTAAAGATGGTTTCATAATAACTATTTATTTTTGGACTGTTCTTGGATTTTTTGGATCCATTCCATTCTTTTTAGCGGAGTTAGAAGGAGTTTCATACATAGACTCACTATTTGAGTCGATCTCAGGTTTAACGACTACGGGTGCCACAGTTTTGGTAGGTTTAGATGACATGCCAAGATCCTTGCTTTTCTACCGACATTTACTTCAATGGCTGGGAGGTATGGGTATTATTGTCCTGGCTGTGGCAGTTCTTCCCTTATTGGGAGTTGGAGGCATGCAGCTATACAAGGCAGAAACTCCTGGACCTCTTAAAGACTCTAAACTAACACCTAGAATAACTCAGACAGCAAAGGCTTTGTGGTTTGTTTATGTATTTATGACAATATCTTGCTCATTTTTATACAAGTATTTCGGAATGAGTTGGTTTGACGCCATATGTCATGCATTTTCAACTATATCTATCGGAGGCTTCTCAACCCATGATGAGAACTTTGCTTATTTTGAGAATAGCAGTTTGAGGTGGACAGCAATTGTATTTATGGTCATTTCAGGAGTAAATTTTGCCCTCCATTACTTAGCATGGACTAAAAAAAGGTTGTTTCACTATTTTTATGACTCTGAAGTAAAGCTTTACCTGTCTCTATTAACTAGCACAGCATTCATAACCTATCTTACTCTTTACTTTAGCAATAATATATACGATGAAATGATAGTTGATAGTGTGTTTCAAGCAGTCTCTATTGGAACAACTTCTGGTTTCCTGACTTCTAACTATTCAAGTTGGCCCTTATTTGTTCCAATTATGCTTCTCATAGTGGCTTTTATAGGAGCTTGTGCTGGTTCTACTGGTGGCGGAATAAAGGTCATAAGAGCCCTTATTCTTATAAGGCAGGGATCAAGTGAAATAACAAAGCTTATACACCCTAATGCAGTTGTGACAATAAAGTTTGGTAAAAGATCATTAGATCCAAGAGTTTCAGAATCTGTATGGGGATTTTTTGCAGTCTATGTTGCTACTTTTCTAATTATATTATTGTTTCTCTTGTCTCAAAACATAGATTTTCTAAGCGCATTTTCGGCAGTAGGAGCTACTTTGAATAATTTAGGTCCTGGACTAGGTGTTGTTGCCGAGAATTATAAAGATATCTCCGATGGATCAAAACTTGCACTTTGTATGGCAATGTTATTGGGGAGATTAGAAATATTCACATTGCTTTTGATATTTACTCCAGCCTTTTGGAGAAATTAAGTGACATATGTCACTTTATGATGTGTTATATATATTAATCATCAAAAGCTTAGAGGCAATTCCTTATAAAGGGATATTCTATATAGGTAAAGTTTTGGCTCTTTTGCTTCATATACTTCCAAATAAGCATAAAAGAATTTCTAAAGCTAATCTTGAATTAGTCTTTCCTCACAAAACTTCTTTACAAATTAATTCAATATTAAGAGATAGCTTGTTTCACAGCGTAATGAATATCCTTGAAGCAGGACTTGTTTGGGGTAAACAAGGTTATAAAAAAAAACCGGGCTTTATAAATATAAAAAATTTTTCAGAGATAGAAACTGCTTTGTCATCTGATAAAGGTGTTCTTCTTTTTACTCCCCACATCGGTAATATAGAAATTATCATTAATTTTCTTGGTCAGCATACAAATTGTACGGTTCCATATACACAACCAAAAAATAAAGCATTGGATAAAGTCATCACTAATTCAAGAAATAAATCTGGTGTAAAGATGGTCGATACAAGTATAAGTGGAATTAAAGAAATGCTTTTGGCTTTAAAGAATAAAAAATTGGTAGCTGTAGCATCAGACCAAGTCCCAAAGAAAGGGGGTGGCATAATCTCAAAGTTTTTCAATAACGAAATCTATTCCATGACTCTTTTACCGAAATTACAACAAAGAACTGGGTGCATTGCTTACTTGATGTACTGTGAAAGAAAAGAAAAAGGCGAAGGTTTTGTTATTCATTTCGATAGAAAAATTGATCTATCTTCAAATATTCAAGAAGGTGTAGATAAAATGAATAACGAGTTTGAAAAATGTATAATGAAGTTACCTGGACAATATTCTTGGGAATATAAGAAATTCAAGAGGACAAAGCTTGATTCCATATATAAATAACAATTAAACCATAGTAAGTACTCACTAACATTATGAAAAATACCTCAATGGAAGACTTAGTATCTTTATGTAAAAGACGAGGTTTCATATTTCAATCTAATGAAATTTATGGGGGTCTACAGGGGCTTTATGATTACGGTCCTTTAGGAGTTGAGTTAAAAAATAATCTCAAAAAATCTTGGTGGAAATCCATGATATACGAAAGAGATGATGTAGAGGGAATAGACTCATCCATTTTAACTAACCCTCTAGTTCTTAAATATTCTGGACATGAAAATACGTTTACTGATCCCTTAGTTGACTGTAAGTCTTGTGGTGAAAGATTTAGAGCAGATCAAGTACCAGATTATTGTAAAGAAGAAGATTTAACTGAACCAAGGCAGTTTAACTTAATGTTCAAAACAAATGTTGGGCCTATTGAAGATGGAAATTCATTTGCCTATTTAAGGCCTGAGACAGCACAAAATATCTTTACCAATTTTAAAAATGTTTTAGATTCTAATCCTCACCCTCTTCCGTTTGGTATAGCTCAGATGGGTAAAGCATTTAGAAACGAAATTACGCCTAGAAACTTTATATTCAGAGTTCGCGAATTCGAACAAATGGAATTGGAATTTTTTGTAAAACCAGGTGAAGACGAGGAATGGCATAAAAAGTGGACAGATCTAAGAATGCAATGGTGGGAAGATCAAGGTGTTAGCAAGGAAAGCCTAGAGTTATATCATGTACCCACTGACGAGTTAGCACATTACTCTAAAGCTACTGTGGACATAATGTATAATTTTCCGCATGGTCTAGAAGAGCTTGAAGGGATAGCAAATAGGACAGATTTTGATCTAGGATCACATACTAGAAGCCAAAAGGAGCTTGATATAGATGCAAATGTTGCAGAAAATACACAATCTAACGCCAAACTAGCTATTCAAGATCTGGAAACTAAGAAATGGGTTGTTCCATATGTAATTGAGCCTTCTGCTGGGGTAGATAGAGGCTTTTTAGCTATTCTCAACGAAGCATACAAGATTGAAAGTCTTGAAAACAACAAAGAAAGGACCGTTTTATCCCTGAAACCACACCTTGCACCAATAAAAATAGCTGTTATTCCGCTGAAGAGGAATGAAAGTTCAATAGTAGAGACATCAGTAGACCTAAAAAATGAATTACAGAGATCAATTGAAGGTAGAATACTTCTAGAAAATACGGGTAACATCGGCAAAAATTACAGAAAACATGACGAAATTGGTACACCCGCTTGTATCACCGTCGATTTTCAAACTCTTGATGATAATAGTGTCACTATAAGAGATAGAGATACGATGGATCAAAAAAGAATGAAAATAGACGAAGTTAGACCCTTTTTAGCACAAAATTATAATATTTAGAGATTGATGGATGACTTTTTGGTCTTAGACAGAGACGGGGTTATTAATGTTGACCTTATGACATATGTTACAAGACCTGAAGATTTTGAACCGATACAAGGAAGCTTAGAAGCTATTGCGCTCCTTAACAAAAATGGCTTTAAGGTTGCGATTGCAACAAATCAGGCGTGTATAGAGAAAAAAATTATTACAGATGCAGATTTATTAGGAATTCATGACTATATGAAAGATCTGTTAAAAGAAGTTGGAGGAGAAATTGCTCACATCGCTTACTGTCCTCATGCGCCTGAAACTAATTGTAAATGTAGAAAACCTGAAACTGGACTTCTTGAGGATATTGAGAAGTCTATGAAAATTGATCTAAAAGGGAAATATTTTATAGGGGACAAGGGTTCAGATATTTTAGCAGGAAGAAGGCATGGCTGTGTTCCTATTCTCATTAAAACGGGAGGTTACGGAGAGAAGGTATTTGGTACTGAGATAAGCCCTCCGGATGAGCACTGCTTTAACAACCTGCTTGAAGCAGCAGAATTTATTTTAAGCCCTAAAAGTGATTGTAGTTAGATCAGCTATTTTTTACCTCGGCTATTTAAGCTCAGGAGTAATAGCGAGCTTACTAGCATGTGTCGTCGGTCCATTTTTAGGACTCGAAAATAGATTAAGACTTTTTTCACAATGGCCAAAGTTTGCAAACTGGTTATTACATTTATCTTGTGGGATAAAAGTGGAGATTATTGGAAAAGAGAACTTACCCAACGAACCATGTGTCATTGTTTCTAACCATCAGGGTCAGTGGGAAACCTATTCGATGCAATACCTTTTTCATCCTATGTGTACTTTATTGAAAAAAGAATTGCTATACATTCCTCTTTGGGGCTGGGCAATGAAAATGTTAAATCCAATTGCAATTAATAGAAACAAACCTAAAGAAGCTATTTTACAAACACTTGAGGAAGGTTCGGATAGATTGAAAAAGGGAATGTATGTTTTGTTATTCCCAGAAGGAACAAGAGTCAAGGCTGGAAGGGTCGGGCAATATGCAAGGAGTAGTTTTGAATTGGCCAAAAGAAATGGCGTAATGGTATTGCCACTATGTCACAACTCAGGAGATTGCTGGCCGGCTCATAAATTTATTAAAAAACCTGGAAAAATTACATTAAATATTGGAAAGCCTTTTTATGTTGAAGACTCACGAAAATCAGCGAGCGATGTAAAAGAGTGGGTAGAGCAGAAGCTAAATTCTTAGACCAAACTAAACATCAAGATTGACAACGAGTTTAGCATTTTCATCTATGAACTCTTTGCGAGGTTGAACTTCATCACCCATTAATGCTTCAAAAAGTGAACTAGCAGTTGCAGCATCGTCTATTGTGACTTGACCAAGAATTCTCATATCAGGGTTCATGGTGGTGTCCCATAGTTGCTCAGCATTCATTTCGCCCAACCCTTTATATCTTGATTTTGTGAAAGACCTCTCAGAAATTTGTAAAACCTCTTCTAGGGCATGTTCAAAGTTATCAATAAATATCTGCTTACCGTTAATTTCAAAATGAGCTTCTTTACTAAACATGTCTGTCATGTCTGCTCCATGACTTGAAATATCTTTATATGCTTTGGATTTAAAGAAACTTTTATTCAACTGCCAATCTGACTCAGTGCCGTGCTTTAATAAAGAGATTCTAGGTTCCATTTCGTCTGATCCTTCTGGAGAAAGAACTTCAACTTTCCATGATGAGCCTTGCTCCGCCTTTTTGTTTAAGTACTCTTCTATACTGGACGTCCATTTTTTTAATGCCTTTTTATCATCTAAGCCTTCAAGCTGAGTCGTATGCTTAACTCCTTCAAGTAACTCTATAGGATATATGTGAGTCAACCCCCGCAGAGTGCTTTGTATTTTTTCGTGTTGCGAAATAAATTTACCAAGCGCCTGGCCTGTTATTGATTCTCCTTTCTTGTTTAATACAAGCTTTGCATCGTCCAAGATTTCAGCAACCAGAAGTTCTCTTAGCTCCGAATCATCCTTGACGTAAGTCTCTTGCTTGCCTTTTTTAAGTTTATAGAGAGGTGGCTGAGCTATATAGATATAGCCTTTTTCGATAAGTTCGGGCATTTGGCGGTAAAATAAAGTTAATATCAAAGTCCTGATGTGAGAGCCATCTACATCAGCATCAGTCATGATTATTATCCTATGGTATCTCAATTTCTCTTCTTGCCAATCTTCTCCTTTTATCCCGCAACCTAAGGCAGAAATCAAAATAATAATTTCTTCTGACGATAGAACCTTATCTAGTCTTGCTTTTTCTACATTGAGAATTTTTCCTTTTAAAGGAAGAATAGCTTGAAAATGTCTGTCACGTCCTTGCTTCGCAGAACCTCCCGCTGATTCTCCCTCAACCAAATAGATCTCGCTTTTTGCAGGGTCTTTTTCTTGGCAATCAGAAAGCTTTCCAGGAAGACCGCCACCTTCAAATACGCCTTTACGTCGTGTAAGTTCTCTTGCTTTTCTGGCAGCTTCTCTAGCTCTTGCTGCTTCTATTATTTTTGTAGCAATTAACTTTGCCTCTGCAGGATTTTCCAATAGATATTCAGTTAGGGCTTTATATGTTTCTTGCTCGACTACTGGTCTTACTTCTGAAGAAACTAATTTATCTTTAGTTTGTGAGGAAAACTTTGGATCAGGGACTTTAACAGAGACGACTGCAACCAAACCCTCTCTGGCATCATCACCTGACGTAGATACCTTTTCTTTGTTCATACCCTCCTTTTCCATGTAGTTATTCAGTGTCCTTGTTAAAGCTGTCCTGAATCCTACTAAGTGGGTTCCACCATCTCTTTGTTTAATGTTATTTGTATAACATTGAATGTTTTCTTGGTAGCCATCATTCCACTGAAGGGATACTTCGATAGTTATCCCGTCTGATGCTTCTTTCACGAAATGAAATACAGAATTGACTGTTGTTCTTTTTGTATTCAAAAATGATACGAATTCCGCTAATCCGCCTTTGTGAAAAAATTCCTTTTTCTTGGAGTTTCTCTCGTCAATTAAGATAATTTTAAGTCCTGCATTGAGGTAGGATAGTTCTCTGAGTTTTGTCTCTAAAACATCGTACTGAAAAACAATATCTGAAAAAGTAGTAGGTGATGGCACGAACATAACTTCTGTTCCTGTTTTATCAGTTTTTCCTGTTACCTTTAGTTTTCCTTTTGGAGCACCATCTGCATACTCTTGCTCATGTACTTTGCCATTTCTATAGATAGTAAGTTTCAAGTCTTCAGATAAAGCATTAACAACCGAGACACCTACCCCATGTAATCCTCCTGAAACTTTATAGGAATTATCATCAAACTTTCCACCAGCATGAAGCTTTGTCATGATTACCTCTGCCGCAGACATGCCTTCCTCGTGCATGTCAGTTGGAATGCCTCTTCCATTATCCGAGACAGAGACACAATCATCTGACAATATTTTTACGGTTATTTCATCACAATGACCGGCCAGTGCCTCGTCAATTGAATTATCAACGATCTCATAAACCATATGATGCAAACCCGTTCCATCATCGGTGTCTCCAATATACATTCCTGGCCTTTTTTTGACGGCCTCCAATCCCTTCAGAACTGTTATGCTTGAAGAATCATAAGACTCAGCTTCAGTTTTTTTTGTGGCTTTTTTTTGCGGTTTTGTAGTGGCTTTAGGTGATTTTGATGCGGAAGGTTTTTTCTTGGTAGGCATATATGTATTTTAATACATAATTAGATATTAATCTGTGTAAAGTTTGTCATTTTTTTTAAGGATTTATGCATCTCTTCGCCCTCAATCCCTGTTAAAATTACTTGATTCTCTGATTCAAGTATCTTCATTACTATGGATGTGAGATTGTTCAAATCTAATTCAGATCCTAGATCATCTATCATAAGAAGAATTTCAGTATCTACTAAGTCTTCCAAAAGCTTTGTGCTTGTTAAAAAAACTAACAAAATCAATATCTTAATTTGACCTCGGGAAAGATTCGAGGAAGCTTTTTTATTTTCTACAGTAAATGTAAAGTCCATTCTGTGAGGGCCTTTTGACGTGTAACCCAAAGCCATATCTCTATCGAGACTTTCCAATAAAGACTCTTCTAATTTTTTTGAGCGCTCCCATCCTTTAGAGAAAGTTAAACTTAATTTATCAAGGTAATCAAAAGAGCCATTAGCAATATTTTTTTCCATTGACTCTAAGGTATGTTCTTTAAAAACCTTAAAAAAATTGTATTGCTCCAGGCTGAGTTTTAAGCCTAATACTGCCAACTCCTTACTCCATAAGGCGACTTCAGAACTTGAAAGCTTGTTCTTTAATGATCTGTTCCTTTGTTTAAGTACTTTTTGATAGGCATTACTCAATTGTTTAATCTCAGGTTTCACGTGGAACATAAGATCATTAAAGAATTCCCTTCTAATATCTGGCTCACCGTCTATCATTTTAAGATTTTTAGCGAGGACAACTTGCAAAAAATATAGCTCGTCTTTTTTTACAGGCCGTTCATCAAGCATTCGTTTTGAAAAAAGCCTTTTATTATGACTATTTTCAATAAAGAGACTAAGGTTTTTGCCCTTAATAATGCCTTTTGCTGACACATTATAAGATTCTTTATCAGAATGAATACATTCTTTGGTTTCCTTTGCCCTGAAAGAATTTCCAGTTAACAGCACATTTAATGACTCTAAAACCGTTGTTTTGCCTGAACCATTTTCACCTAATATGAGATTTATGCCATCGGAGAACGTGAAGATTTTATCTTGAAAAAGCCTAAAATTCTTTAGGTGAAGCCTCTGAAGAGGCATTACAGCCTCATTGGCATAATGACATAAACGTCATCTTCAGAATTTTGTTCCTTGATAATACAACTAGAATCTTCGCCGTAGAATTCAAAGGAAACGGTTTCACTTTCTACAGAGTTAAGAACATCTAAGAGATATCCTATATTAAATCCAACTTCAAGTTCAGAACCTTTGTAAATGACATCCACTTCTTCTTCAGCTGATTCTTGTTCCGGATTGTTAGCTGTAAGTTTAAGCTTATTCTCAGATAACTGAAATCTAACTCCTCTATACTTTTCATTTGATAAAACAGAAGCTCTAGAAAGTGCTGATTGAAGAATCTCTTTGCTAATTTCTAAGGGTAAAGGCTCCCCTGTTGGAAAAACTTTATTATAGTCTGGATACTTTCCATCTATTAATTTACTCGAAAAACTAAGTTTTTCAGACCGAACATCAACATAAGAAGCACCGATAAGAAGCTCTACAGTGCCCTCATTCGGAGAAAGAAGTTTTGAAAGTTCAAGAACTGCTTTTCTAGGAAGAATGTTTCTCACATCTAAATCTGCCGCATTAGTTGTTGCTGAAGAAAAGGCCAATCTGTGGCCATCGGTTGCAACTCCATTTATCTTATTGCCTTCTATCTCTAAAAGCATCCCATTTAAATAATATCTTACGTCCTGTGAAGCCATAGAAAATGATGTTTTAGATAATAGTCTCTTTAAAACACTGGACTCAACAGTAATTGGAGTTTGCTCCTCATTAATTTCTATTTCAGGAAAATCATCAGGAGAAATTGTTGCAAAATCGGCATGGAAATTACTAGAGCTTACGGTCAATTTGCCATTTGATAGAGAAAAGTTAACATTTTCTCCCTCTGGCAATGACCTGCATAATTCAGACATCTTTCTGGCAGAAACAGTAGTTTCGCCCTCCTCTTGAATTTCAATTAAATCAGAATAAGTTTTTATTTGTATTTCTAGATCAGTTGCAGTTACTTCTAATTTTCCATTAACTGTTTTTAGTCTTAAATTTGCTAAAATAGGTATTGTCTGGCGCCTTTCAGCTACTGCTGCAGCGTTTTGAAGAGAGTCAACTATTTGCGCCTTTTCTGTGATGAATTTCATTCTTATATTATATAGTTAATACTCTTAAAAGCTTTCGATAATCTTCCTCTATATCGAGGTTAAAAGATCTGAGTTCATTGATTTTTTTACAAGCATGTATAACTGTTGTGTGGTCTCTTCCACCAAAAGACTCCCCTATTTCTGGCAAACTGTAATTTGTCAGCTCTTTAGCCAAAAACATCGCCATCTGTCTTGGTCTTGCTACTGACCTACTGCGTCTTTTAGAGAGAATATCACTCATTTTTATGTTGTAATACTCAGCTGTAGTTTTTTGTATATTTTCTACACTTACTTGTCTTGCCTGAATAGCCAAAAGATCTTTTAAAGAGTCTTTGATTAAGTCAATAGTTATTGGTCTTCCGGTAAAATTCGCATTCGCGATTACTCTTTTTAAAGCTCCCTCAAGTTCCCTTACATTCGATCTTACTTTTTGGGCTATAAAGAAGGCAGATTCTTCACTAAGCTCATGATCCATACTAATGGCCTTGCTTAAGAGTATTGCAACCCTTGTTTCTAATTCAGGTGGCTCTATTACAACAGGCAACCCCCAGCCCAGTCTTGACTTCAATCTATCCTCTAATCCATCAATTTCTTTAGGATACTTATCACAAGTTAGAATCATCTGGCTTCCTTTTTCCAGTAAAGAATTGAAAGTGTGAAATAATTCTTCTTGTGATTGCTCCTTTTTAGCAAAAAACTGAATATCATCAATCAATAGCGCATCTAAAGATCTATAGTGTTGCTTAAATTCATTAATCGCGCCTAATTGTAGTGATTTTACCATATCACTCACAAACTTCTCTGAATGAACATAAGCTATTTTCTTGCTAGGATCTTTTTTCAAAATCTCATTTCCTACAGCATGCATCAAGTGAGTTTTGCCCAGACCAACCCCTCCATATATAAAAAGAGGGTTATAAGAATTTTTAAGACCATCACCTATTTGTTTAGAAGCGGCCAGTGCAATATGGTTAGACTTTCCCTCTACGAATGTTTCAAAGGTGAAGTTGT
>CABYSI010000015.1:0-35592 GCA_902521635.1 uncultured SAR86 cluster bacterium
AATGCTCTATACAAAGAAGACATCAAAAGATCATAGAAGAATCTCCTTCTCCAAGAGTTGATTCGGAGATGAGAACTGCAATGGGTGATGCAGCAATTAAGCTTGCTAAAAAACTGAAATATGAGTCCGCAGGTACTGTTGAATTTTTAGTAGATGATAAGACAGGAGAGTTCTGGTTTTTAGAAGTTAATACCAGATTACAAGTTGAGCATCCGGTCACCGAAGAAGTTACAGGAAAAGACTTAGTCTATGAACAATTGCGTATTGCTAGAGGAGAAGAGCTTGGCTATTCTCAAGATGATATTACTTGGAAAGGTTCATCTATAGAAGCCAGATTGTATGCAGAAGATCCTTCTAATGACTTTTTACCTGCGACAGGAACTCTTATTGCTTATGAAAGCGACACAAATATAGATGCAAGATGGGATACAGGAATAGAGCAAGGATCAGTGGTAGGTACAGATTTCGATCCGATGCTTGCAAAGGTTATAACTAAAGGCAAAACTAGAGTGGATGCAGCAAATAAACTTGCCTTGGCCCTAGAAAGCTTACACATTGGGGGAGTAACTACTAACAGAGATTTTTTAGTAGCTTCATTGAGGTCAGAAGACTTTTTAAAAGGTAAAACAACTTCAGACTTCATTGAAAAAAGTAATCCTCAAAGAGCAGTTATTCTTAAAGGATCTGCTCTAGAAAATGCAACCTCAGCCGCAGCTTTGTGGATTCAAGGTCAAAATAGGGAAAATGCCAATATCCTAAAAGAAATACCAACTGGTTGGAGAAACTCGCGTCTTCCAAGACAAAAAATAACTCTAAGTTATTTAGATAATGAAGTTGAAGTAACTTATAAGTCTAATAGAGATGGGTCTTTTGTGGTTAATGAGGAATCAACTGCAAAAGTTATAGACTGGACACCATCTGGTATAGAAATCGAAATTAACAACTCAAGATTCTATTCAAAAATTACTCAAGCTGATGACAACATCGTTGTGCATGGGCCATGGGGTGATGCTCTCTTTAAAATATTGCCTAGATTTACCCTGCCTGGTTCAGAGATTCAGGCCGGTGGATTGATTGCACCCATGCCAGGAAAAGTTATTGATTTAAAAGTTAAGGTAGGCTCGAAAGTGAAAAAGGGAGATACCCTCGTGATACTAGAAGCTATGAAAATGGAACATCAGGTCAAAGCTTCTGAAGATGGCAAGGTTACCAAAGTTTTAATTAAAAAGGACGATCAATTAGAGAATGGTGCTCTATTAATGGTCGTAGATAACTAAATATATGACAAACTCTAAAGATAAAATAATTATAGGAAACTGTAGTGGTTTTTATGGAGATAGACTTTCAGCTGCAAAGGATATGGTTGAGGGCGGACCTATAGATGTCTTAACAGGTGACTATCTGGCTGAACTAACTATGACAATCCTCTACAACCAAAAGATGAACAGAGGAGAAGATCAAGGATATGTAGGAACCTTCTTAAAACAATTCAAAGATGTAGCTGAGACTTGCCAAGAAAAAAATATAAAAATAGTCACCAATGCAGGAGGCCTAAATCCCTCCTCTATGGCAAATAAAATTGAGGGAATTATTCAAGAATTAAATTTAGATCTAAAGGTTGCTTATATTGATGGAGATGATCTTATTCCAAGGTTTGAGGAGTTAAAGAAAGCTAATGAGCCTCTAGCAAATATGGAAAAGGGTACTTCATTGCATGATTACCCAAAACCACCTCTGACAGCAAATGCATATTTCGGTGCCTGGGGTATAAAAGAAGCCTTAGATAATGGCGCTGACGTAGTTGTTTGCCCTAGAGTGACCGATGCTGCAGTAGTAATTGGTCCTGCGGCTTGGAAATATAATTGGTCTAGGGATAATTTTGACGCTCTGGCAGGTGCTTTAGCTGCTGGTCACATAATAGAATGTGGAGCCCAAGCAACTGGTGGTAATTACTCTTTTTTTCATGAAGTCCCCTCTTTCTTCAATATAGGTTATCCAATTGCTGAAATATATGAGGATGGAAGTTTTACTGTAACAAAACATCCTGGAACTGGTGGGTTAGTATCAGTGGGCACTGTAACTGCCCAACTTTTATATGAAATTGGTTCACCTGCTTATATGAATCCTGATGTTATAGGACACTTTGATACCCTGAAGATGGAACAAGAAGCAGAAGATAGAGTTTTTGTAAGCGGATGCAGAGGTTCAAGTGCTCCAAAAACCCATAAAGTTTGCGTTAACCTTGCCGGTGGTTTTAGAAATGGAACAGAAATCCTCTTAACAGGGATTGATATAGAAGATAAAGCTAAACTAGTGACAGATCTAATATTTGATAATGTTGGAGGGAAAGATCAATTTGATCATGTTGATATTCAACTCATAAGGACAGATCATGATAATCCGATATCTAATGAAGAGGCACAAGCATCTCTAAGAATTTCCGTAATGTCACAAAATCCAGATCTTGTTGGACGACTTTTTAGTGCAAAGATAGTTGAATTAGGTTTGGCGAGCATCCCTGGTTACACAGGAAGATCCGGGATGCCTTCAGGTCCTTATATTCAATATTGGCCTGCTTTAATCGATAGTAAATTTATAAAAGAAAATGTTCATTTTGAAGGTAAAACAATAGAAGTTGAACCAACTAGTCAGATGGATTTTGAAGAAACCTATTATCAAAAGGAACCTTATGAAAATGAATTGCCATCTTATGAACATGTTTCTAAGGCAAAATTTGGAAGCCTTTATGGAACCAGATCTGGAGATAAAGGGGGATGCGCAAATTTAGGTATTTGGGCCAAAAATCAAGAGGCTTATTCATATCTGTATGAATTTCTTTCAGTAGAAAAGCTTAAGGAGCTGTTGCCAGATCTAAACCAATACGAAATTGATAGGTACGAACTACCCAATATACTCTCTCTGAACTTCTATGTTCATGACATCTTACAAGATGGAGTTTCCTCTTCGACTCGTTTAGATGGCCAAGCAAAATCTTTGGGCGAATACTTAAGAGCTAAGGATATTGAAATTCCCGATTATTTAAAAAATTAACATGACTATGGAAAATAAATTATCTCTTGAAGGATTAATATTTCAAGCTACCAAAATAAATGTAGAAAATAATGTTCTCACCATCACCCTTAATAGGCCTGAAAAGAAAAATGCGCTTAATAACGTAATGATGAATGAAATTTGTTACGCATTATCTTATGCAAAACAAGAGAGGGAAATCAGAGTTGTGATAATAGATGCTGAAGGAGATGTGTTTTGTGCAGGTGCAGATCTTAGAAGAGAAAAAGCTGAATCAAACGTGCCCATAATAGAGGGATCTGATGATATTAGTCTTCTCATTAGACATTTATACAAACCTGTAATTTGTAAGATACAAGGCTCAGTTCATGCAGGCGCCCTTTTAATGGTTACAAATTGCACACATGCTATTGCAACTGAAGAGGCTGCGTTCTCAGCTCCAGAGATTCTAAGAGGTGTGTGGCCTCATATGGTTATGGCTGGATTATTTAGAGTTATGCCAAAAAGAGCTGGATTAGATTTTTGCATGAGAGGTCAAGCAATTGATTCTAAGAAGGCTGAGGAATGGGGTTTGATTAATCAATCAGTACCTAGCGATCAGTTAGATGAGACCGTTGAGAAACTAGCATCTGATCTGGCAAACTTGGCACCTGGAACAATGCAGTTCGGCTTAGAAGCTTATGTTAATCAAGATGCTATGAATTTTGATGAAGCCCTTCCGTATCTCGGCAAGAAGAGTGCTGAAACATTCGCAGGTCCTGATGCCCAAGAAGGTATAGCAGCTTTTCTTGAGAAAAGAGAACCTAAATGGGATTAGCTTATTTTCTAGAAGCTAAATAAATAGCCGCCAAAACTATTAATCCCCCACCCATTTGCATAGGGCTTAATAACTCTTTTAGAAAAAACCATCCATAAAATGCAGCCGCAACAGGTTGCATCAAGAGTACTAGCGAAGATAGATGAGCGGAAACTCTTGAAATTCCTGAAGTAATCAATCCTTGTGCAAAAGTTTGAGAAAAAATAGCATAAGAAATGAGTATAAAAAACTCTGATTTACTTAGACTCAAGCTTTCCACTTCCATCAAGCTAATGGGAAGCAAACAAAAAGTAGTTATTATTGTCACCAAAAAGAGAGTCTTTGCTGGTTGAAGAACATTGGTCAGATCTTTTATAGATAATATATATCCTGCATAAAAAACTGCAGCTAGAATTCCCAATGAGTCTCCGAAGACCATTATTTGTTCGCCTGGCAAAACAACAAGAAATACTCCGGATAAGGCAAGCAATAAAATAATTACAAAAGAGACTTCTACTTTGTAGCCAAGAAATAAGACCCCGAAGATAACAACAAAGACTGGTGCTATATTTGCCATTAGAGTTGCATTTGCAACAGAGGTAAAGGACAAAGACCAATTCCAAATTGACATATCCAAGGCGAAACATAATCCACCTAATACCAGAAAGAAAAATGTTTTTTTGTCCCAAGTTATGTCCGGAGACTTTTTTCTTTCTTCAAATTTCATCCATACATATAAAAAAGGTAATGCAAAAAGAGATCTATAAAATGCAATCAAAGAAGGTGAGGATTCACTGATTTTTACAAAAATTCCTGAACCTCCCAACATTAAAGCACCAACTAATAATAAGAAAATACCTTTTATAAGATCTCTCGACATATTTTTTTCTTCGTTCAAAATCTTCAGTTATACTTTTGATACATGAGCCAAATTGCTTCAAATAATCAAGAAATTGTTTCGGTATCTGACATTAATAACCTTGCTAAAGGTTTATTAGAAAAGGATTTATCTAATGTTTGGATACAAGGCGAAATTTCCAGCTTTACAGCTCATGGATCGGGTCATTGGTACTTTACCATAAAAGATAAGAAGTCCTCTTTGAGTTGTGTGATGTTTAAATTTGAAAACCAAAATGTTTTATTTGATCCGAAGATTGGAGATGAATTAATTCTAAATGGCAATATTAGTATTTACGCACCTTCAGGAAGATATCAATTTAATGTTAAACATATCGAGGTTTTTGGTGAAGGAGCATTACTAAAAGCATTTGAAGATCTAAAAATAAAGCTAGAAAATGACGGTCTCTTTGATCAAAGTAGAAAAAAATCAATTCCTAAACTTCCTTTATCAGTTGCTGTAATCACATCGGAAACTGGAGCAGTATTTCAAGATATCATAAATGTGCTTAGAAGAAGATCACCATTTATAAAGCTCACTTTAGTGGAATCGCAAGTTCAAGGAAGAACGGCAGATAAAGAAATTGTTAGAGCAATAAGGAAAGCTAATGAAGTAGAAGATTTTGATGTGATTATTTTAGCTAGAGGTGGCGGATCAATAGAAGACTTGTGGTGTTTTAATATGGAATCTGTTGCAAGAGAGATCTCAAAGTCACAACTACCAATAATTAGTGCCATTGGTCATGAGACTGACTTCACAATTAGCGATTTTGTCTCAGATTTAAGAGCTCCAACACCGTCTGCAGCCGCTGAAATAATAAGTCAGAATCATACTAATTTATTGGAATCCTTCTCAAGGAATAAAGACTCAATTGAAAAGGGATTACTAAATAAAATTGAAGCTTTAAAAGAAGTTCTCGATTTTAAAATGGCTCTCATCAGACATCCTGGCGAAAAATTGAGAGAGACATCACAAAAATTAGATAATTTTGAGACAAGAATGAAAGACCTCTTATTAAATATAGCCTTAGATAAGAAAAATAAATTAGAGAGAAATACCTCACAACTGAAGGCCTCTTCTCCAGTAACAGAAATCAAATTTAAACAAACTAAAATAAACGAAAGTTATTTAAACCTTATTAACTCAATAAAATTAAATATTGAGAAAACTAAAAAAAGCTATCTTAAAAATATCAATACTTTAGAGGCGGTAAGTCCTTTAGCTGTATTGAGCAGAGGCTACTCAATTGTTACAGATGATACTAATAAAGTTATTACCTCTTCTGAAGAGTTAAAGGTAAATCAAAAGATTAAAGCAAGATTTCAAAAAGGAGAAATTCTTGCTCAAATTCTTAATAAGATTGATGAAGAGTAGGTCTTTAGTTTTATTGATATGTTTATTATCATCTTGTGCAAACCTTCCTACTCTTAATAAAAAAGAAAGCTGTTCTTTTCCTATAGATAAAAATTACCCAGGAGGATTAGTTAACTACTTTCTGAAGTCGAATGATTCAGATTTAAAGAATAAATTACAAATGGGTAATCTCAAATTTATGATTTGTAGAGATGATGATTTTAATGCAAACATTCTTGCTCCAATTCCACTTACCTATAGTAAGAATAAAATTGAAGTAATTCTCAATGATGAACTTATAGACACTCTAAGTATTGAGAATAAATTTTATAGGGAATCTAGGATACAGATACAGAATAAAGACTTAGTCAATCCTCCAAGTTCAATGCAGGAAAGAATAGAAAGAGAGTACCTAGAAGGTTTGACCGCGAAAAATACTTTATCGTCTTCAGATTTCAAGCAAACAAAGATGGATATTCCCGTAACAGGTATAACTAGCAGTGAATTTGGTGTTAGAAGGTTTATAAATGGGGAGCCCAGGAATAGACACATCGGTTTGGATATTGCTGCCAATGAAGGCGAACCTATTAGAGCTCCTTTAGATGGTAAAGTAATTCTCATCGGTAATTTCTTTTATAAAGGAAATGTCGTTTACCTAGATCATGGAAATGGCTTAGTAAGTAGTTATTCTCATATGAGTGAGGAGGCTGTCGTTATGAACCAATCGTTGATTGCAGGAGAAGTCCTTGGATATGTTGGAAGCACAGGAAGAGTTACGGGACCTCATTTACATTGGGAGGTATATTTCCTAGGTATACCTATAAATCCAGAAATATTTATTAATTAGTTATTTTGAAACCTCTATTAGAGTTTCGAGGCTCTCCTGTGTTTGAGGCCCTATTAATGTGTGGATGAGCTTACCTTCGGGATCAAGAACATAGGTAGCTGGTAAGCTTGGTGGAGACTCCCATCCAAACAATACTCCAGGATCATTTAAAATACTTGGGACATTAACACCAAATCTGATAATTTGATTTTCTAATTCTTCGCCTTCAAGTCTATCGAAGTTATAAGTTAATACTAGAGCCTGTCCCTTATTATCCTCATAAAAACTTTCAAGTTCAGGCATCTCTTTAATACAGGGTGGGCACCAGTCTGCCCAATAATTTACGATTAACCACTTTCCTAAAAAGTCATCCACTTTCCCAGAGCCACCATCAACAAGCCTGTAATCTGGTTCTGAGCAAGCACTTAAAATAAATATAAGATTTATAAGTAAAATATATTTTGTCTTGTAATATAGATTTTGTAATGTCATTTAATTTTTTATCCTATGAAGCATTTTACCATTTACCATAATCCTAGGTGTAGTAAATCCAGACAAACATTAGATTTATTAAAGCAGGAAGGTATCAATCCAAAAATCGTCCTATATCTTGAAGAGCCACCTTCAGAATCTGATTTAACGAAAATATTGGATTTCTTAGGAATTGAACCCAGAGAATTACTTCGAACAGGTGAAGTTGAATATAAAGAGTTAAATTTAAAAGACAGAGCTCTAGATGATTCAGAAATTATCAAACTTATGTCAGAAAATCCAAAATTAATTGAAAGACCAATTGTTGTTTCAAGCAATCGAGCTATCATTGGTAGACCTCCAGAAAATGTCTTAAAATTAATAAACTAAAAAGAATATGGAACAAAAAACTCTCTTTGAAAAATTTAAAAGTAATCCACTTTTTTGGCTTTTTTCAGGAAAATTATTTTTTTTATCACTAAATATAATTTTTTCGATCGTCATAATCATTTCAATTTTTTCTTTTATCAGCTCTTTGTTTGTAAATGAATTTAAAGACCCAACTAATAAAGCACTTGTAATAAGCCCAATGGGGCCGATTGTTGAACAAATTACAGGTTCAAATGATCCCTTTGATCAACTGAGTGGTGATCTGCCAAGGGAATTATATGTTGGAGACTTGCTAGAAGTTCTTGAATCTGCCGCCCAAGATGAGAGAGTACAGAATGTCCTTTTGAGACTAGATAACATAGATGGGACCGGGCAGGCTGTTTTATATGATGTAGGAGTTGCTCTACAAAAAATTCAAGATGCAGATAAGACCATAATTGCTGTCGGTGATTATTACTCTAGAAGTGGCTATTATCTTGCTTCATATGCCGATGAGATAATTATGAATAATGATGGAGTAGTAGGCATAGATGGGTTCGGACGAAGTAGATTATTCTTTAAATCTTTTCTTGATAAGATCAAAGTGGATTTTAATATTTTCAGAGTAGGTACATATAAATCTGCTGTAGAGCCTTATCTAGATAACAAAATGTCTAATGAAGCTAAAGAAGCTAATATGGCTTACTTAAATGTTCTTTGGGATTCTTATAAAGATAAAGTTTCTAAAAATCGAGAAATGACATCTAATGAAATTCAGTACCTAGTTGATAATGCAGATAAAGTTTTAACTGATAAAAGTGGTTCAATATCTGAAGCTTTTCTTGATTATGGCTTGGTAGATAAATTATTGCCTAGGACAAAGACAAGATCTTATCTTAAAGAATTATTTGGTGAATCTGAAGATAAGAAGTCTTTTGCTAGAATTTCTGGCTTCGAGTATTTTCAACTTATTCGCTCAGAAAAAATAGACCAGCAAGGTAAAGACAAGATTGCGGTCATAGTTGCTAAAGGAACCATAGTTGATGGAGTGCAACCACCAGGGACAATTGGAGGGGATTCAACATCAAGACTTATTAGGGAAGCACATGAAGATGAAAATGTTAAAGCAATTGTTCTTAGAGTTGATTCTGGTGGAGGTGGAGTATTTGCTTCAGAGCAAATTAGACAAGAGCTCTTAGAAGCGAAAGAAAAGGGTTTAAAAATAATTGCTTCCATGGGCAATGTTGCTGCTTCCGGTGGATATTGGATTTCAGCTAATGCGCACGAGATTTGGGCTTCTCATAATACTATAACTGGATCAATAGGAATCTTTGGTTTGCTTCCTACATTTGATAGAGCACTGAATGAAATTGGTATAAACAGTGATGGTGTCAAAACCTCAAAGATCGATCTATCAGGAGACATAACTCAACCTCTAAGTGAAGGTTTGTCTAAGATAATCCAAAGTGAAATAGAGTATGGCTATAAAAGATTTATAGGATTAGTAAGCGAAGCAAGAGATATTCCAATAGATCAAGTTGATCAAATTGCTCAAGGTAGAGTATGGGCCGGGTCTTCGGCAAAAGATCTAGGCTTAGTTGATGAAATTGGAAATCTGAAAATGGCCATTAAAAGAGCGGCTGAACTTGCAGAAATTACTGAATATTCAACCTACTATCCTATTCAAACTGTTGATTGGAGAGCTCAATTAGTAAAAAGATTTTCAGGTTATGTTGGTTGGATGATCCCCCCATACATAAAAGATAACTTCGTACTAAAAAATGTAATAAATGCCCTCAAAGACATAGATAAACTCAATGATCCAAAAGGAATCTATGTTATTTGTGAGGATTGTCCGATCTAACTTTCAATAGTTGTCTTATAAGTGATGGGGTAACTTTTTTCTTCTTCTTAAGTGAATACACATCTAAATCATTTAAGAGCTGTAACAAATCGGATAAGCCTCTAGAGGTATTATTGATAATAAATTCTTTTGTTTTTGTATCCAAATCAAAGCCCTTTCTGGCTGAAGACTGAGATAAAGCTTCTAATTTTTCTTCATTGCTAATTTCAGGTATTTCGATCGCGGTAAAATAGGACAATCTTGACTGTAAATCTTTGAGGCCTATTTGCAGTTCTTTCGAAACTTTACATGAAGAAAGATAGATCTTGATTTTGCTTGTAAGGGCATTGTTGATGAGTGAAAAAATTTGAGTTTCCCATTCCTCGTCTTTTGGGAGACTATCAATATTCTCTATCAGTATCACATCTAAGGACTCTAAGTTTTGTAAAATTTTGTAAGATGAAACTCTCTTGTCATTAAGAGATAAATGAAAGGTCCTTTTTTCTAGATTGATAAACTCTCTGTTTAGGGCCTGCATAATGTAAGATTTTCCCACACCTTCTCTACCCCATATATAAAATAAATTTGAGACAGAGTCTTCTTTAAGTGTATTTCTGAGGAAGTTTAAACAATTTAAATTACTATCGCATTCAATAAACTTATCCAAGCTTACAGAGTCATCAAGTTTTATATTTAAACTAAGCTGATCCGGTGATTCGCTCATAAAAATTGTTCAAAAATTAATTTTCCTTCACTCTTAAAGTAATTAAAAAGACTTAAGAATGTAAAAATTATCACCCCAGTCATAGCTACCCATTCAAAGTAAAAAGGTAAAATTTGAAGAGCAGATTGTATTAGAAGAATAATAAATAATGCTATTGTCCATCCTGTGTAATGTTTCCCCCATCTGTTGGAAAGAGCTTGTTTATTATTAAAAAGAAGAAGATGAAGCATGGCACCTATCAACACAATTCCATCTCTTGAAATAATTATGTATACAAACCATAAAGGAAGTTTGTCTGAAAAAGCCAAAGCTAATAAGGTTGCCATAATCAGACATTTATCAGCTAATGGATCAGCAAATTGACCAAAGTCACTTTGCCAATTAAATTTACGAGCTAAATATCCATCTAAGCCATCAGATAGTCCGGCAATAATGAAAAGAATCAAAGCCAAGAGATCATTGCCTTGATAAATATAAAAGCTTATTGGTACTACCAAAATAAATCGTAAAGATGTAATGATGTTTGGGATAGCAGATAACATGATTTAGCTATTATTATATTTGTAAGAGATCACTTTCACAGAACTATTATCTATTCCTTTAAAATCATTATTGATATTTAGTAAGTTTTTGAGATCCTCTGTTTTACCAAAATGTGAAAGTAAAATATCTAACGTATCTCCTTCAACTTTTTTTAAAGTAGCTTCGTATACAAGCACTTGCGATTTCAAGTCATTCAATACATTTTCTAAATTTTCAAGATTAGTTATACCAATTACCCTAATAGAGGTTTTATTTTTAATATTTTTGTCTACTACAAGAGATTTTTTTGAATTAACTCTATCCAATAAATCATTGAGAGCTTCAGAGGGAGAGGACTGTTTCCCCAATGACGAGAGGCATTTAGGATTATCTAACAAAAGACCAAATTCATCTTTTATCAAACACAATAACCAGGAGCCTACTTCGTATCTTCTGGATATTCTTTTCATGAATCTTTCTACTGAAATTGATCCTAAAGATTCAAAATAATTGATATCTTTTAAATCCATTAATGGATTTGCAATTATAGAATTTCTCTTATTAGATAAATCATTCAATGTTTCTTCTAATTTATTACATTTCTCATTTTCTTCTTCTGATTTAATGGTATCGCTTTCTTCTTTGCACGGAAGATAAGACAAAATTAAGTTGTCATTAGACAACCAAAGGGGTAATTCATTTTCTGACAGAAAGGTTCTAATTAGGTCTCCTTCAAAAATAAAACTTGCATAAATTTTTTTATCTTCCAAGCCTAATTTATATTGAGACACGTATTTTTCTGGAGCATCCATCATTATGCTTATAGATTTTTGATTTACTATTTGTGAATTTCCGCTGAGGTTCACTAATAATGATGATAGAGCAAGTTGCATTCCTTGTTTAATTGAAACCTGATCTGTTCCTTCTATAAAAATTTTTGAATCATATAGCTTTTTTAAGCTGAATATTTCCTGAGAAGTGACAAAGCCTGTTAAGTGCAGAAGCGCAATGCAGAAAATAAATTTTTGTAACATCTTTAATTAATTCAGAAGTATTTACCCAAGGTTGATAAAATAAAACAAAATTTAATCTAAGTCGATGACTACAGAAGATAAAGAACAAAATCATAAAGAATTGAACTATAGACAATCTGGTGTTGATGTTGAAGCTGGTTACGCTCTTGTAGACAAGATAAAGCCTTTTGTAGAAAAAACAAAAAGACCAGAAATCTTGAGCGGACTTGGTTCATTTTCGGCTCTAAGTAGAATACCAAAACATATAAAGAACCCTATCTTAGTGACCTGCACAGATGGTGTTGGAACAAAGATTGAGATAGCAAAGGAATTAAATAACTTTGATACTATTGGGATCGATCTTGTGGCCATGTGTGTCAATGATTTAATAGTTTGTGGTGCCGAGCCACTTGTATTTTTAGATTACTATGTAACTGATAAGCTGAAAGTAGAAACAGCTGCAAATGTTATTAAAGGGATTGCAAAAGGTTGTGAGTTAGCAAATTGTTCCTTGGTTGGTGGTGAAACAGCGGAGCACCCTGGTGCCTTTCCTGAAAATAGTTTTGACCTTGCAGGGTTTGCACTAGGTGTCGTAGAGGAAGGCGAAATTCTTGGCATAGAAGGTTCTAAAAATGAGGATATCTTAATTGGGATAGAATCTTCTGGTTTTCACTCTAATGGGTTTTCCTTAATCCGTAAGGTTATAAATGACTTCGATATTGATCTTGAAGAAAAAATTGATGGTGAAAAACTTGGAGACATTCTATTAAAACCAACTCATGTGTACGTAAATGAAATCTTAGCTTTAAAAAAAATAATAAGCATCAATGCCATTTCACACATAACAGGTGGTGGATTCGATGAAAATATTCCGCGGATGCTTGGAGAAAATCAAAAGGCTATCATTGAACATGACTTTGAGGATTGGCCTTCCGGGAAATATTTCAGATGGCTAATGGAAACGACCGGTATACCTAAAGAAAATCTTGTTAATACATTCAATTGTGGTGTAGGTTTGATAATCTCTGTAAATAAATCATATGAAGAGGACGTTTTAGCTGCCTTGAACCAATCTTTGTTTGCAAAAACCATAGGGAAAATTCAAGAAAAAGAACCGAACGAATCACAAGTCTCATATGTCTAAATTTAATGAGTAAGTTTAAAGTAGCTGTCCTTATATCGGGTGGTGGTTCTAATTTACAGGCAATAATCGATAAATTCCAATCAGACGAAACGGTTGAACTATCTTGCGTTTTAAGTAACAAAAAAGAGGCATATGGATTAAAGAGAGCTTCGAAAGCAAATATTGATAATTTCTTTGTAGACCATACTAATTTCCTTTCTAGGGAAGACTTTGATAGAGAATTAATAGGAACTCTGGAAAAATATAAACCTGATTTAGTTGTTTTGGCAGGATTCATGAGAATTCTTAGTCCCCTATTTGTAAATAAATACTCAGGGAAGTTAATAAATATTCATCCTTCTTTATTGCCTAAATACAAAGGCCTAGATACTCATAAAAGAGTATTAGATAATAATGAAGAATATCATGGCGTTACGGTTCATTTTGTTGACAATACGTTAGATGGAGGGCCAATATGTGCCCAATCGAGTTTAAAAGTAGAAACAAAAGATATAGATGAACTGCAGAAAGCTATCCATGAATTAGAGCATAAGCTTTATCCATGGGTTATAAATCAAATAGCAAATAAAAAAATCTATTTGTCTGACGGGGAAATAATTAAACAAGCATAGATAATGAAAATAATACACGCCTTGGCATTAACAATTGCTGCATCAATCCAAATATTAACAGCTGCAGAAGAAATCAAACCTTCTCGCGCTATATTAGAAAGTAATGTGGGAGAAATGCAGGTTGAAATGATCAGGCTAGATAATGGCTCTTGGAAGTTAAAATCTTTATTGGACGGGGGTTCAATAGTCAGAAGGGAGGAATCTGAGGTTTTTGAACTTATTGATAATCAAATTAAACCTTTAAACTATAAATATAATCAAAGAATATTATTCAGAAGTTATAAGGCTTCGGCTGAATTTGATTGGATTAAAGATGAAGTTTCATTTATTGAAAATAAAGATCAAGGAATTATTGCACTCCAAGATAATGTATTAGGTCCTAGTTCGGCATCGTTGCAATTACGTTTAGACTTTAGAGAGTTTGGTGAAGAAAATATTCCTGATGAGATTTCTTACATTGTATATTGGAAAGGTGTCATCAAAAATAGAGTTTATAGTGTAAAAAAAGATAAAGAATCTGTTGAAACTGCTTTTGGCACCTATGAGGCTTATAAAGTTTCTAGAATATTTAATGACGAAAGTGATCGATCACAAGTATTTTGGTTGGCACCTGATTTAGATTACTCAGTCATTAAAATTTATGACAAGAATGATAGAGAAGTCGAAATAAAGATTAAAGACTTTCAGGAGATTGGTTAGGCCTTAGGAAGAGTTACGCCTCTTTGACCTTGATATTTACCACCTCTATCTTTGTAACTGACTTCGCATTCTTCATCAGATTCTAAAAATAGCATCTGAGCCACGCCTTCATTGGCATAAATCTTAGCAGGCAGACTAGTGGTATTGGAAAACTCTAAGGTAACATGGCCTTCCCATTCTGGTTCTAAAGGAGTTACGTTCACTATAATTCCGCACCGTGCATAGGTAGATTTACCCAAGCAAATAGTTAAAACATTTCTAGGGATTTTGAAATATTCAATGGTACTAGCAAGCGCAAAAGAATTAGGTGGAATTACACAAACCTCACTTTGAATATCAACAAAACTATCCTCATCAAACCTCTTCGGATCAACGGTTGCAGAATTGATATTGGTAAAGACTTTAAATTCATTTGAACATCTAACGTCATAGCCATATGAAGAGGTGCCGTAAGAGATTAATTTCTCTTCATTTTTTCCAAGCCGTACTTGTTCAAGTTCAAAAGGATTGATCATTTCATGGTCAATTGCCATTTTCTTGATCCACCTATCAGATTTAATACTCATGTTTTTTATAGATTATTGATACGTATAATACTGCTGAGTAAATAAAAAACATAAATATTTATTTGAAGAATGAAATGACTTAGCCATTTCTTTTAAAGAGCACCTAAATGTTTTGGTTTTATAAACTTTGATAACAAATAACCTGTTATTAACCAATTTATTGATTCACCAGTAATTATTACCAAACTCCAAGTTAGCGAATTATCAGACCAAAAAATATCAACTTCGTTATAAATAGAGAAAGAACTTCCTAAAAGAAAAATAAATAATATTCTTTTTTTTGGTGTGTCTAACATAGACATTACTATGTGCATTATCCAAGTTAAAATCAGAATGACCATAAATTTTAAAAGGAAACTCCATAAATAGTCATATGTGGTAATGGCATTTTGCTGTTGAGGAATAAAAGAAATCAGGAATAAACTAGCTAGGTAAAAACCTACAAATCCAGAAGTAAAATTTACTAGTGTTGTAAAAAGAAGACCAAAGAAAACCTTCATTTAGTCTTCAATCCCTATGTTCTGTCTTCCACTAAATGCATGCATTATCGTACCTCTATCAACGTATTCCAATTCACCTCCTAAAGGAACGCCCCTAGCTAATTTTGTCACCTTAAGATTCTCTATGGTCTTGATTTTGTCATAAATGAAATGAGATGTCGTTTCTCCCTCTAGCGTTGAATTGGTTGCTAAAATAATTTCATCTATTCCCTCTTCTCTAGCTCTCGCAAATAGTTTTTCAAGTCCCAGCTCTTCAGGACCAATATCGTCAATCGGTGAGAGATGACCATGCAATATAAAATATTGACCTGTAAATTGGTTACTCAACTCTATTGCAAATACATCTGAAACAGATTCAACAACACATATCTGTTTATTATTACGTTTTTCATTTGAACAAATTTGGCATAACTCATCTTCAGTAAATATTCTGCAATTAGAACATTTATCCACACTTTCCAAGGCATTACTAAGGGTATTAGCTAATATTAAGC
This sequence comes from uncultured SAR86 cluster bacterium, assembly GCA_902521635.1. Taxonomy (GTDB): domain Bacteria; phylum Pseudomonadota; class Gammaproteobacteria; order Magnimaribacterales; family Magnimaribacteraceae; genus Magnimaribacter. The sequence goes on from CABYSI010000015.1 coordinate 15,860, forward strand.
CAGCATTCTTATTTCTTTCAAGAAGATGAAGAACCATCCTCTGTGCTGACTTAGGGCCAACGCCGGGCAAGCACTGAAATGCTTCTATTAAGCTATCTACTAGAGGGCTAACTTTACTCACTTTTCTGTTCTAGGTTCAATTGACGACTCAACAACCTTAGCTCCAAAAGCTTCAACTAAACTTTGAACATTGGGATCTGCCTCAATTGCTCTTTGAGCCTGTTTCAATTCTTTTCTTTTTTCTTCTTCCTTGATCTGATTTGGAGATTCCTCCGAGTATCCTCCCTCCTCTAAAAATAAGTTACATTGAGTATTTAAGTGAGAAGAAAGAGCATCTTGAAGTTGTTTTCTATGCTTTCCGCTAAAAACATTTAGTTTTTCGCTAGGCATAGATAAATAAATTACTGATTCATCAGATTTAATGAAGGAACAATGAGAAGCTAATTGCTTTGTGCCCGGATCGAGTTTTAATTGGTCAAATACTCCCTTCCAATTCGTTGAACTGATATCTAGTTTTTGATCATTCTTTACCTCAATATCTTCATTTATTTCTTCTTTTTCTTCTTTTAAATCTTCAGTTGAATTTTCAGTCTTAGTTATCTTTGTAAAAGTGTCAGTTTTATTTTCTAATTCTAAAGACTCAACTTTTTTTTTAACTTCTTCCATTTCATTAGGAATAAAAGAAACCATTCTGAGAAGAGCCATATCGAAACCACCAGACAAGCTTGGTGCTAATTCCATATCACGTTTAGCAATTAGTCCTATTTGATATAACATTTGGAGATCTTCTTCAGAAAGAAGCTCCATTAATTTCAATGCTTCCCCTTTATTGAGATCAATTTCATCAAGAATCTCTTCAGAAACTTTGGCGAAAGATAGTAATTGAAGATTTTCTAGAATTAAGTCCATCAACCTAAAATAATCAATACTTAATTGGTTGATTTCATTTAAATTATTCAATAAAGACTTTGGATCCCTTTGAGCAATATTTTTGATCAATTTAAGTACATTGTCTGTAGGAAGTGTACCTAGCATATTAGCTACAGCTTGATCAGAAAGCTTACCTTCACAAAAGGCAATGGCTTGATCGGTAATTGTAAGAGAATCTCTCAAGCTTCCTCTTCCTGCTCTGGCTATTTGCTCTATAGAATTCATATCAAAATCGATGTCCTCTTCTTTCAAAATATAAGAGAGTCGATCTATTAATTGTTTGTTAGTGAGATTTTTAAGATTGAATTGCAAACATCTTGAAAGAACAGTAGCAGGAATTTTCTCAGGTAAGGTAGTGGCTAAAATAAAAATAACGTGCTCAGGTGGCTCTTCTAAAGTTTTTAGTAGCATGTTAAAACTTTGGGTTGAAAGCATATGCACTTCGTCTAACAGGTATACTTTATATCTTGAAGAACTAGGCATATGCATAACTGTTTCTAGAAGTTGTTTCGTGTCATCAACTCCTCTGCTTGATGCAGCATCTATTTCCTGGAAATCCATAAAACTTCCATCAGAAATTGACATGCATGTTGGACATTTTCCGCAAGGTTTAGAATCTAGTCCCTCTTCACAATTGAGACTCTTAGCTAATATCCTTGCAATGGTAGTTTTTCCAACACCTCTGGTGCCGCTTAAAACAAATGCCTGATGAACCTTTTGATTATCTAAACTATTAGATAGGGCCTGGACCACATGTTCTTGCCCGACGACTTCTGAAAAGTCATTGGGTCTCCATTTTCTAGCTAAAACTTGGTAACTCATGTTGTCTTCATTAGTATAGTTTAAGTAAGAAGAAGTTTTATAAATTTTCCCTATTGAATTCTGAAAAAGCCTTGTCTATATCTTGAAATTCGTAACCTCGGTAATTTAAGAATTTTTTTAATTTAAGAATCTCCTTTGTTTCCATAAGATCTTTTCCATTCGTTTTCTTTTTTAAAGCTTTCAGAGCACATGCTGTCCAATCAGTATCTCTTTGAATAGAATCGAAAATACTTTCTTTTATGCCTCGTTGACTAAGTTCATTTTTGATTCTAAGAGGGCCAAAACCTTTATTTTTTCTGCTTTGAAAATAGCTTTCGGCAAATCTTTCGTCACTTAATAAGCCATCTTCTATTAAATCATCAATTGCTTGAAGCAACATATCTTGAGATTCAACCCTGTATGAAAGTTTTTGAAAAATCTCTTTTGCGGAGTGCTCTCTTCTTGAAAGAAAATCCATGATTTTTATTCTTATAGCCTTTGAATCATCTAGAATTTTCATTTATATAGAGTATATTCTGTATCTTTAAATTTTAAAGTACCTAAATACAATATAATTACTTTATGCAACTAAACTATCTAAATAAACCTTATTTTGGAAACGGCTCAATAGATAGTCTTCCTATGATTATTAAAAATTTAAAACTCAAGAGTCCTTTAATTTGTAGTGATCCTGGTCTATCTGAAGTAGGAATGACAAATAAAATTGTAGATCTCATTTCAAATGAAGTTTCTGTATCATTGTATGAAGAAACTCCTGCAAACCCTAATGAGAAAGCTGTAAGTGATGCTTTATCTTTATATAGATCGGGTGAGTGCGATAGTGTTATAGGGTTTGGTGGAGGATCTAGCATGGATCTTGCTAAAGCAGTAGCTTTAATGGCTAACCATCCAGGAAATGTTAGTGATTATTCTGTGAATGAAGGAGGAATAAAAAAAATTAGTGAGACAGTTCCAGTAATCGCTATTCCAACAACATCAGGAACTGGAAGTGAAGTTTCGTCTGGATCTGTAATAATTATGAACGACGGAAGAAAGTTATTACTGATAAGTGAATTCCTTAGACCTAAAGCGGCAATATGCGATCCAGAACTTACTTTAGGATTACCTCCGCTAATTACTGCCGGTGCGGGTATGGATGCCCTTACCCATTGCATTGAAGCTATCCTATCGCCAAGAATAGATCCACCTGCTGAAGCGGTTGGGCTTGATGGAATTAAGAAAGTTATAAGAGAAAAGAGCTTAATCAGAGCAGTAAAAGATGGGCAAGATAAAGAAGCGAGATGGAATATGATGATGGCTTCAACTGAGGGAGCTATGGCTTTTTCTAAAGGCCTCGGTGCAGTTCATTCTATGAGTCATGCCATTGGTGCTAACCAAGAATTGAGACTTCATCATGGGACTCTTAATGCAGTAATTTTACCTACAGTGCTCAGGTTCAATAAAGATCATGTTGGAAATAAATATTCCAATATATCCAGAGCAATGGGGAAAAAGGATTCTTCAGATCTATCTGAGATAATTGAGTTACTTAATATAGAAATCGGGTTACCAGTTGGCTTAAAAGAAATGGGAGTAACTGAAAATATGATACCTTCACTTGTTGAACACTCAGAAACAGATCCAAGTAATGCCACTACACCCAGGCTTCCTAACCGAGATGAATGGGAAAAATTATTTTTAGACTCTATGTAGTTTCTTATTTATCTGGGAAATCGGCATCATCAGATTGAACTTTTTTTTCTTGATCCCTATAAGGAATATATTTAGACCATTTTGGTCTATTCTCTCTTTCAGTTTGTTTTTTTGAAGCCTTAAATTTGAGAAGATAAAAAAAAGTAAGGAAAGATAATATTCCTAGAATTGCAATAAGAGTATTCAAATTTTGTTACCTTGATCTGAGCTTCATCAGAAGTCTCAGGATCTCTATGTATAGCCATATTAAAGTTGCAACTAAAGCCATAGCACCAAACCACTCCATATATTTTGGGGCTCCTTGCTCATCCGCTTGTTCAATAATATCAAAGTCCAAGACCAAATTGAGTGCCGCAATAGCAACGACGAAAAGGCTGATACCAATACCCATCCAACCAGTATCGGAAAAAATTGAGAAGGAGCTTCCAGTGAAAAGACTAAAAATAAAACTAGAAAAGTAAGTAAGAAAAATACCCAGAGTTGCTGCAAATATCATCAATACAAAATTCTGTGTAGGTCTAATTATTCCGGTCTTGTAAGCCAGTAATAAGGAAGCTGCAACGAAGAAAGTTAGAGAAACTGCCTGTATAACGATTCCAGGAAACATTGCTTCAGCTTGTTGAGAAATGATTCCAATCATAAATCCCATTCCTACCGCATATATTGGGCCAGTTTTAGGTGCCAGATGTGGTCTGGGATTAATTATCCACCCAATAAAAAAGAAGTAAAAACCAAAAGTTGAAATAGCGGCTATTACACCGGAAGCAACTCCAATAGTTGAAACTAGAGACATAAAAGGTCCTTGAAAATTCCAGCTGATGGCCGCAGATAAAACTGTTAAAAATAATAAAATACCAGTTTTATTGACTGCACCTTCTAACGTCATCTTTTCTCCACTTATTGAAGTTTCCTGAAAAGCTGATGACCTGATTATTGGATTACCTGATCTACCAAAAGTATCTAAAGCTTGATGTCTTGACATAATTTTATTAGTTATTAAAAAAAGTTAATTATATTATCTATGCCTATTATTAAAATTGCCAGTGCAATAGACCATATTAAACAGGCAAGTATTGAGCTGATAAAAAAGACAACTGATGTCATCGATGAAATGCCTGCTATGAAAGGAATAAAAGGTCTTATAGCTGGTATCAATCTTCCGATAAGGATTCCACCCCAACCGTATTTTTTAAAGAAATCTTCCCCTCTTATAAAAACAGCTTGTCTTTTTTGTAAAAAATTAAGCTTCTTTAATCTCGGTCCAAAAAATAAACCAGAGTAAAAGCTTAGAGTATCTCCTATCCAAGAACCTAATCCAGCTCCTATGCAAATATAGGCAAGCTTAATATCAGATTCACTTAGGCCAACTGCAAATAATAAAAGAATTATACTAGGCCATACGGCACCTGAAATAAAAAAAGATTCAAGAAAACCTATAATGAACATTGCAAGGCCAGCATACTCAGGATTGCTTATAATCCAATTTAAGAACTGTTCTGAATTCATTTGAGTTAGGATAATTATTAAGAAACTTTAATTTTAAGGTAAGTACATGATAAAGAAATGGGAAAAAAATTCTTCTAAATATTTATTAGAAAATAAAATCTTTAAAATGAGGGAAGATTTAGTCACATCTCCAAAGCTTGGTACAGAACATAAAGTATGGGTGATGGAAGTACCCACATGGGTAAATATTATTCCTATTACTTCTTCTGGAGAGGTAATTTTAGTAAATCAATATAGATTTGGTCTTGAAAAGACGTCCTTAGAAATACCTGGAGGAATGGCTGATTATGGAGAGGACCCAAAACATGCAGCCATTCGAGAATTGAAAGAAGAAACAGGCTTTGAAGGAAGCAAAGTTGTTGAAATAGGAAGAGTAGAATCTAATCCTGCAATTATGGCTAACCATACTTACACATACCTTGCTCTAAATTGCGAAAAATCTGCTGATCAGAGTCTGGATGGAACAGAGGACATTGAGATTATCAGAAAAAAAATTGACGACATACCTTCTTTGATAAAAAATCGGGAGATTGAACATGCTTTGGTTATAAGTGCCTTTTATTTTTATAACTTGTATAGGCTAAGTGAAGATATGTAATGTGGACTGACGAAGACAAAATAAAAGGAAAAATTCTTTTCTTTTCTCCGAATGAAGAAGGAACATCTTATTTTACTGACTCATTAATATATATTTGTGATCATAATGAACAAGGTTCGCTTGGCTTAATTTTTAATAGACCTTTAGAGCTTGATTTTAAGGAGCTTCTAAAAGGCTTAAAGATAAGTGAAGTTGATAATGCTAAAGGGAATGTATTTTTAGGAGGACCAGTAAATCCTGGAGCAATATTTATACTTCATAGTTCAGATAAATACTGGAAGGGAACCTTAAAAGTTAGTGAAAATGTCTACATGAGTACAGATTTTGAGGCTATAGAGGATATTGCTAGAGGGGATGGTCCAGAAAATTATAGGTTAGCACTAGGTTATACAGGCTGGGGTCCCGGACAGCTCAATACTGAAATCTCAGATAATGCTTGGATTAGTTTTGATGAAAATAGTAATTTAATATTTGAAATAAATCCAAGTGACCAAATCAATGAAATATCAAAAATTGTTGGTTATGATATCCGAATGATAAGTCCCAATTTTGGTAACGCATGAAAATAAGCAGATTAGTATCAATAATATTAGCCCTAACCTTTTTTGGGTGCTCTGATGATATTCAAATTTTGGAAGAGAGAATTAAAACTCAAGCAGAGTTAAATAATACAGAAATTTCTTCTGTAGAGATAAAAAAAACTGCACTATATCTCTATGCTTGGAGTAAAAAAGATTTTTATGAGGACGCCATAGAGGGATTCTTAGAAGAAGATAAGTTAGATTTTCCTAAAGAAATTGAAGTTCTTTTTACAGGTAGTTCTAGTATAAGATTTTGGAATTCTTTGGAAGATGATATGCAACCCCTCAAAGTTTTAAACAGAGGTTTTGGTGGTGCTCATATCGCCCATGTTAATTATCATTTCGAAGATGTCATTCAACGTTATTCTCCTAAAGCTATTGTTTTCTTTTGTGGAACAAATGACTTAACCGCTCTAAAAACACCTGAAGAAACTATTCAAGATTTCGAAATCCTCAAAGAAAAGGTTCATCAAGCTTTACCTGGTGTTCATGTATTCGTAATAGGTATAAAACCATCTCCAGCTAGACTTTATTTAGAAAAAGAAGAGATAGCTTACAATGAGATGGTTGCCGAAATAGCATCAAGAGATGATTCGGTAACTTTTATTGATATCTGGGATGCTATGTTATCAGCTGAGGGGGAACGTATTCCTGACCTTTTTGTTGAAGATGGCCTACATATAAATGCTAAAGGGTACGAGATTTGGACGAAACTAGTCAGAGAGCATTTAAAAACAATGTTTACTCTTTAGGTAATAAACCAAACATTTTATAACCGATAAAATCATCTGAAATACCATTTTTTGGTCTCTCAGGAAGGGTAGCAATAGGAAAAGCAATAGGAGTTACGTCACTATCAATTTTTTCTCCTACTTTTATGTTAGATCTATCGACACTAAAATGAAATTTGTCATCACCTCTAGTGCATCCATCAGCAAAAAAAATTGCGGTATGAACTATTCTGTCATAATTTGAAATATTTGATTTAGCTCTATGAAATGTCAAGCCATGGTGAAAGGAAACATCACCCTCTTTCATAACTTGATAACTTATCTGATCTGGACTTACATTGGCGGTTTCCAAAAAATTATTTTCATCAACTTTGCCTGAGAAAATATTGATAAATTTTTTGTCCTTAATCTTATGAGAGCCTGAATAAAATCCTAATTGACCGTTAGTCTCATCAATATCGCATAAAGGAATCCAGGCTGTTATTGTTTTGGTTTCCTTTATAGGCCAATAAGGCTGATCATGATGAGGATCAGTTTCCCTACCGCCTGATTCCTTCACTAAAGCTTGATCATGCCATAATCTGATTGCCTCAGTATCTAAAAGCTTTGATGCTATTTTGCAAACCCTATGATCGAAAGTTAGCTTTCTAATATCTACGTAATCTTCCCATAAATTTTGACATTGAGTGAATGACTGTTCGTAATCTGATCGATCTTTTAAAACCCTTTCATCAAAGTGTTTTCTCTCTTTAATAGCTTCTTTTATTACTTCTCTGTAAAATTTAATTTCAGAGCTATCAAATAAGTCTCTTACGACTACGAAACCGTCTTCGTTAAAACTTTTTTTTAAATCTTCAAACATGCTTAAAGAGATTAATTACAAACTTAATAAGAATATCATAAAGTTCTTAATTCTCTGTGGAGTTATCTTTACGAATCACCATATATTTTCAGATGCGAAGTTCTATGAAAGCGACTCAAGTATCGAACTAATTTCAGAAACATACTCCATTCAACCTGGAGACAGTTTTGTGCTGGGTGTTAAATTTAAACTTGCAAAAGATTGGCATACTTACTGGGAGAATCCAGGTGATGCTGGTGAAGGGGCTACTATAGATTGGATATTACCAAAAGGTTTAGAAGCTTCATCTATTTTTTGGCCAGGACCAGAAAGGATTCCCGTTGAGCCCTTAATGACTTTTGGTTACAACAATGAAGTTATCTTGTTAACAAAGATATCCTCTACAAATGACATAGAGTTCCCTGTAAATATCGAAGCGAAAGTTGGTTGGTTTACGTGCAAAGATATATGTATTCCTCAAGAAGGAATCGTAGACATTCAAATAAATGAGGGTCTTTTCGTATCTTCATCTTTTCGAGAAGAAATAAATGACTATTTAGTTACTGTACCTGGCGATTTTAGCCAAGATTATCGTATTGAGAAATTAGATGATAGCTTCTTCCTTCAGACTAATATAAGTGATGGAGAACATTTCGATGACATCTATTTCTTTCCCAAAGAATACGGCTTAACCAGTTATGCTGAAGAACAAATTTATGAAAAGAATAAGAATAGTTTCATTTTAGAAATTAAAGCTTCTAAAGCTGATCTTAATTTAAGTAAATTTGAAGGTGTAATAGAGGCGTCAAACAAAGAAGGTAAATCCTATTATCAAATATCATTCCCGCTGACTGTAGATTTACCTAAAAACGAACAAGGAATATTGCTATTGATTGTGTTTGCTTTCCTCGGCGGATTGATCCTAAACATCATGCCGTGTGTATTTCCTATACTCAGTATCAAAATATTGAGATTTATGGAGCATGGTGAAAATTCATCATCACAAGCTTATAAATTTGGATTATTTTATACCTTGGGTGTAATCCTTAGTTTCTTGTTAATTGCCCTACTTTTAATCTTATTAAAATCAAGTGGTGAAAATATAGGTTGGGGATTTCAGCTACAGTACCCCTTAGTTATAAGTATTCTTTTTTATTTATTTGTCGCACTAGGCTTCATGTTTATGAGTAATTTAGTCTTTGGAAGTCAAATGGGGCAATTGAGCTCTATAGCCCAAGTAAAGAATGAATCTCTTGAATCTTTCCTTACAGGCATCTTAGCGGTAGTAGTGGCCTCGCCTTGCACAGCTCCTTTCATGGGTTCTGCAATTGGTTTTGCATTGTTACAGCCTAGTGGAAATTCATTTCTTATTTTTCTTAGCTTAGGACTTGGATTCGCACTTCCGTACTTAGTGCTCAGCGTAAAACCTTCATTATTATCTTTCTTACCAAAACCTGGTGCATGGATGGAGACATTCAAACAATTTATGGCATTTCCTATGTGGGCATCCGCACTTTGGCTTTTGTGGGTATTAAGCGGTCAGGTAGATAGCAATACAGTATTATTGGTCTTAGTTGGTGGTCTAGTTATCAGCCTTTCATTATGGATATTAGAAAAGAATACCTCACCTCGAAAGTGGTTGAGGTGGTTGGTAAGATTTATTGTTTTGATTTTGGTTGTAGGTTCAATATCAATTATTCCTACTGAATACAGCACTAAAGATACTCAAGAAGAGATAGTTTTTAGTGAAGAAATATTGAATGAATACAGAGAAGCTAAAGAACTTGTCTTTTTAAATTTCACAGCTGACTGGTGTATTACTTGTAAGGTAAATGAAAGAGTTGCTTTGAGTTCAAAGAAAGTGACTGAATTAATGAGCAAACGCAATATTATCTACTTAGAGGCGGATTGGACTAGGAAAGATGGAGCCATTGCCGAAAAGTTAGAACAATTTGGTAGAACTGGTGTACCTCTATATTTACTCTATCCTTCAGAGGGCGAACCCATTATCTTGCCAGAAATTCTTACAGAAGATATTCTACTAAGGTATCTAAACGAGTTAAGCTGATGAAAAAATTTATTACTCTTACTTTCCTGATTTTTTATTTTTCACAATTCTTATCTAGCTATGTTGAAAATGAGAATAGCGCGCCCGAATTCAAATTACTTAATAGCTATGGAAACGAGATATCTTTAAGTTCATTCATTGGTAAAAAAGTTGTATTGGAGTGGACAAATCATGGATGTCCTTATGTTGCAAAACATTATGAAACAGGAAATATGCAGTCTACTCAAGAATTTGCTAAGGAAGAAGAAATCATATGGTTGAGTATTATTTCCTCAGCTCCAGGTACTCAAGGATACGTTTCATCTGATGATGCCAATGCGCTAACCATAACAAGGAAGGCTTCTCCATCGCATGTTCTATTCGATCCAACAGGCAAAGTAGGTCGAATTTATGATGCCAAGACTACTCCTCATATGTATATCATCAACGAGGAAGGCCTAATGAAATACCAGGGAGCTATTGATGATGCTGGTGGTAGAGGTTTTATGAGTAGAGATCTTCTTAAAGCAAAGAACTATGTAAAAGAGAGCTTGCAACAGATGGGAACCGGCGAAGAAATATCTTCACCAGTTACAAAGCCTTATGGGTGTTCTGTAAAATATGCCTCTTAAGAGAATTATTCCGGGGCTTTAAATACTGATCCTAGCTTTTGTCCTAATCCCATATCTCCTGAAAACTTTACTTTTCCTTGCATAAAAGCCCCCATTGCAGCTTGCTGATCTCCAGAAAATACTTTTTCCATAGTCTCTTGGCTATCAAAAGTTAAAGTTAAACCTGGATCTTCATGCTCAGACTCTACTACAGATAACGTTCCATCATTTATATCCACATAGAAATTTGTTAGATCTTCAATATTAATTTGAATTGTTGCTTCTATTCCTTTAGCACCTTCGGCATCAAAGGCAGTTTCAAGCCCAGTTTTTAATTCTTCAAAAGTTGCCATATTTACTCCATTTCATTATTTTGTGAACTTATCTTCTCAAATTAAGTGAACTTAAACCACCCTATGTGGAAATAAATTGATAAAATTTTTGTCATGGAAAGAAAAGATATAGATCAACAATCTAAAAATGATTTCTCAAGTAAGATTAACGAGCAAGTTGGAAGAACTTCTAACAGAGAGTTAACTCTCACAAAGTATATGACTCAAGAACAGAAAAAAAGTTGGAATAATTCAGGCTATATTTTAATACCCAATTTTGTTGATGAGAACTTCTGTAATGAGATGAATGATGAAGTAATTAGTATTATAAAATCTATTGTTCCAGAGGATAGTGCTTTTAGTCATGCCTATGCGGGAGATGGTCACATAGCGATAAGAGAAATGAAACCCAGTAAAAATGCGTCTAACATCGAAGATGAAATATCCAAGCTATTTAGAATTCACTCAAAAGGTATTTTTAATTCATTTATCAAAGATGAAACTTTGTGCAATCTACTGGAAGATATAATTGGACCTGATGTAGATTGTTTTTTAAGCCAATTTATATTCAAGAATCCAGGCGCATGGGGACAGCCTTGGCATCAAGATTCTTCTTATTTTCCTTTCGACAGAGAACCGCAAGTTGCCGCTTGGTTAGCAACAAGCGAGGCGACACTGGATAATGGATGTCTGGTAGTTCTACCTGGTTCACATCAAGAACATCTTCATGAACACCTTCCGGATGATAGAAAAGAATCAAATTATGGATACACCGAAATAAAGGATCATGATTTCAGTGATGAAATACCTATGACCTTAAATAAAGGGGATTTATTATTGTTTCATAGCTTTCTAATGCATAAATCCTATGACAATAAGTCTGATTCTAGAAGAACAGCAATGGTTTATCATTTTGCTGAAACTGGAACTGATTATGGAGCTATTGATAGTCCAACCAATGAATGGATCTCTATTAGAGGTCGTGGACTAAATGCTTAGAGTCTTAAAATTAATAGGATTAGTTTTAAGTCCTTTTCTTTTAATATTTATCTATGTCTTTATTTCCTCTTCGGGACTAGTGGGCAATCTTCCTGAAGATGGAGAATTAGTCTATTCCCCTAGACCAGTTGACAATATTCCATTAAGTGAAAAGCAAATATTCTTTGGTGATTTGCATGTCCACACTACCTTTTCACAAGATGCTTTTCTCTTCAGCTTACCCATGCTGCAGGGAGAAGGAGTTCATCCTCCAGCTGATGCATGTAATTTTGCTCGTTTTTGCTCCTCTTTGGACTTTTTTTCAATTACTGACCATGCAGAAGGTATGACTAGGAAGATGTGGCAAGATTCCTTAGAATCTATGAGGAACTGTGATTCTATTTCGGATGAAAACAGTAAGGATCTTGTTGTTTTTGCCGGTTGGGAATGGACACAAATGGGGGCTAATCCAGAAACACACTTTGCTCATAAAAATGTAATCCTTAGAGATTTAAATAATGTTCCTGATGTACCTATTGGAGCAGGCCTAACCGGTCTTGATCTGTTGATTGAAAATGGTCTAACACCTTTTTTACCCTTAGTGGCTGATTTTCCTCCTGAAGCAATTGATTTTGATTTCCTTAAATTCAGAGAAGAATCCTATTCAATTCCTTTTTGTGATCAAGAGAGGAATTTAAATGAAGAATGTAAGGAAAGGGCTGAAACTCCGAAAGAACTATTTAGTAGACTTGATGAGCTTGGTTTAGAGGCAATTGTGATACCGCATGGGACAACATGGGGAATACACTCTCCAGCGAATTCTAGTATGAGTTCACAACTTTATAATAGTAATCATGATCCTGATAAACAAAGACTTATGGAAGTATATTCGGGTCATGGAAATTCGGAAATCTATCAAAAATTTCTTCATACTGAAGAAATTTCTCCAGGGATATTCAAATGCCCTCCTCCAACAGATAACTTTGAGCCTTGCTGCTGGAGGGCAGGAATAATAGTGAATGAGCAATGTAAAAAAGAAACTGGTGTTGCATGTGCAGATAAAGCAAATGATATTAAAGAACAGTTTGCTAATAATGCCTCAGGATTATTAAGATTTGGTCTAGTTGAAAATGCAACAGAAGAAGACTGGAATCAATGTGGACAATTAAAAGATTCTTTTCTTCCGGCTTATACCTACCGACCTGCTATGAGCTCTCAAGCTGCCTTAGCATCGCAAATTAATACGGGTGGAGTCTTAAATTCCTTTAAATTAGGTCTTATAGGATCAACAGATAATCATAAGGCTAGGGCTGGAGCTGGATATAAAGAATTTGCAAGAAAATCGATGGGAGATTCTTGGGGAGCTAAAGATAATTTAACTTGGATATTACCTCCTGAACGGGGTGCATCTTTTTATTCAACAGGAGGCTTAGTTGCAGTTCATGCCGATAGACTAGATAGAAACAAAATTTATGATTCTTTGTATGAGAGAGAAGTATATGCAACATCGGGTGAAAGAATCTTACTTTGGTTTAATTTAATTAATGGTCAAGAAGAAATTCCTATGGGAAGTGAATTAGCTCTTTCTGAAAACCCTTTTTTTGAAGTGAGAGCTGTAGGATCCTATAAACAGCTTCCTGGGTGTCCTGATTATGTAAATAATTCTATGTCAAAAGGAGAGATAGAACGTCTATGTTTAAATGAGTGCTATAACCCAACTAATGAAAGAAATTTAATAGATAGAATTGAGGTTATTAAAATTACACCTACCGATAAGTTAGATGCTTTGGACAATGCTATTCAAGATCCATGGTTAATATTTGACTGCAATGATACAGGCCAAGGTTGTTTGATTTCTTTCGAAGACAAACAATTTACCAAAGACAAAGTAAGTTCGGTTTACTACATAAGAGCCATTCAAGAAGAAAGCCTTGCTGTAGGGGGAGATCCTCTTCGTTGCGAATATAACGAAAACGGAGAATGTATAAAAATTAAACCCTGTTATGCAAGTGGACCTGAATTTGAACCTTCTGATGATTGTTTAGCTCCTATTGGAGAAAGGGCTTGGTCATCTCCAATTTTCTTAAACTATCTAAATTAAAGCTAAAGGTATAAGATGCCACCTCAAAAGTTAAAAGTAGATGGATTTTAGAGGCAACCACATCCTTTCTATTGATCAATTCGATCGTAAGGGCATAGAAAAATTATTCTCTGTTGCAGACAAATTAGAACCTTTCGCTTCCAAAGAAAAAATAACAAGAGTCCTCGAAGGGGCAATCCTAGGGAATATGTTCTTTGAACCTAGTACAAGAACTAGGATAAGCTTCGGAGCCTCATTCAATCTACTCGGAGGAAATGTTAGAGAAATCACAGAAGTAGGAAGCTCTTCCTTAGCTAAAGGTGAATCTCTTGCAGATACAGCTCAAGTTCTCAGTGGATATAGCGATATTATAGTTATGCGACATCCTGAAAATGGATCTGTAAAACGGTTTGCAGATTCAAGTAGAGTTCCGGTGATAAATGCTGGAGATGGATCAAATGAGCACCCCTCTCAAGCTCTACTGGATCTTTATACTATTCAAAAAGAACTGTCAGAGAATAACAAATCTTTAGACGGCCTTAGAATTGCCTTAGTGGGAGATTTAAAGTACGGTAGAGCAGTTCACTCATTATGTAAAATTCTCTCTTTTTACTCTAATGTAAAATTAAATCTTATTTCTCCAAAAGAGCTAAAACTCCCTCCAGAGTTATTAAATCAGCTAAATGAAGCTGGTCTAAATCTATCTGAGACTGAGAATCTTGAAGATGGTATATCTGAAGTTGATATTATCTATGTGACCAGAATTCAAGAAGAAAGATTTAAGAGTAAATCAGATGCTAATAAATACAGAGGACTACTTAGCCTTAACCAGTCTATTTACACAGCTAATTGTGAACCTAATACTGTAATTATGCATCCCTTACCAAGAGACTCTAGAAGTGATGCAAATGAATTAGATAGAGACCTGTACGAAAATCCCAATCTAGCAATTTTTAGACAGGCAGATAATGGAGTTGTAATTAGGATGGCCATGTTTGCTTTAGTTCTGGGAGTAGAGGACAAAATTGAAGAATCTTCAAAATTAGTCAACTGGAAGGTGGGTCTAGATAGTTAGGTTAAAGAACTTTCTATATCTTCCAATAAATCGTCGATAGACTCTATACCAACTGAAAGCCTCACTAGACCATCACTTATTCCAATTTCTTCTCGAACTTCTGGTGGAATTGATGCATGAGTCATAATTGCTGGGTGCTCAATGAGACTCTCTACTCCCCCTAAACTTTCTGCTAAAGAAAATAATTTTGTTTTTTCTAGGAAGTTGGTAGCACTTTCTAAACCGCCTTTAATTACCACTGATATCATGCCTCCAAACCCATTCATTTGTTTCTTAGCAATATTATGTTGTGGATGACTTTCTAAACCAGGGTAAATTACCTTCTCGATTGAAGGATGGGACTCTAAAAAAACAGAAATTTCCTGCGCATTTTTACAATGTCTCTCCATTCTAACCGGCAGGGTCTTCAAACTTCTCAATAACAAAAATGAATCAAATGGATTCATAATTGAACCTACAGCATTTTGCAGATAGAGAATTTCATTAGCCATTTTTTCTTTATCTGGTGAACAAACTACAACTCCTCCTATTAAGTCCGAATGACCATTCAAGTACTTAGTAGCAGAATGAACGACAATATCAAAACCTAGTTCTATTGGGTTCTGAACGAAAGGAGAGCAGAAAGTATTGTCGCAAACTGAGATTAAGTTATGTTTTTTTGCAAAAGTAGAGATGGCAGATAAATCAGCAATTTTAAGAAGAGGATTTGTAGGACTTTCAACCCAAATCATTTTCGTCTTCTCATTAATTGATGCTTCAAGGTTGCTTAGATCGCTTAAATCACAAAATGTAAACTCTAGACCAGCAGAACGTTTTCTTACATTCTCAAAAAGTCTATAAGTTCCCCCATACAAATCATCCATTGCAATCACATGATCGCCAGCATCTAGTAATTCTAATACAGTTGCACTTGCTGCCATACCGGATGCAAAAGCATATCCAAAAGTACTTCCCTCTAAATCTGCTATACAGGATTCAAGTGCTTTACGGGTTGGGTTAGTGCTTCTTGAATAATCATAACCTTTGTGAACACCTGGACTTTCTTGCACATAAGTGGAGCTTGTATAAATAGGAGTCATTATTGCGCCAGTAGTTGGATCAGGTTCCTGTCCAGCATGAATAGCTCTTGTTTCAAACCCTTGTTTATTCTTTTTTACAGACATAAAAACTACTTAAATTTATTACGATAGTAATTAATTAAATCTACTTTAGTTACAAAACCAATAAAAATTTCTTCATCATAAATTATGGCTACTTTTCCCTCAGAAAGAATTGAAAGTAATTCATCTTTGGATGCATCAAATTGTAATGTATCTAATTTATCCATCATGTAATCAGAAACATTATTAGAGAAAGAAGATTGATCTTTGCTGACAGTAAAAAGCAAATCTTCCTCATCAAGAATACCCATTAACTTGTCATTATTCATTACTGGGATTTGAGATACGTCTGATGCTCTCATTCTATTATATGCAACAAGCAGAGAATCAGTTTCGTTAACACTTATCATTTCTCCTTTATCAGCTCTTCTGTTTATTAAATCTCGTAAATCTCCATAGGTCTCTAAATCAAGGAGATTGTTGTCCTGCAACCAAGCCTTATTGAAAGCTTTTGATAAATATTTATTGCCTGTGTCACATATAAAGGTCACCACATTTTTGTGTTCCTTTTGCTTACGACACCACTTTGCTGCAGCAGCAACCAAAGTGCCTGTTGAAGATCCGCCTAAGATACCTTCTTCTTTTAAAATAATTTGTAAGACTTCAAATGCTTCTTTATCAGAGACTGTTTCAGCATCATCCATAAGAGAGACCTCGAATGTATCTGGAATGAAGTCTTCTCCTACTCCCTCTACAAGCCAGCTTCCACCATCATAATTATATTCACCTTTGAGAACTGCATCTGAAATTATGGAACCTTCAGGATCAGCGGCAACCATGCAAATAGACGGATCTTTAGACTTAAAGAACTCTGCGAGTCCTGTAAGTGTTCCTCCAGAGCCAACTCCTGCAACTACTGCATCAATATTCCCTTGCATCTGTTCCCACATTTCAGGTCCTGTAGTAGTTCTATGGGCAGTTGGATTAGCAGGGTTGCCAAATTGATTTGCAAGAAATGCTCCTGGTGTTTCTTGAGCTAACTTTCTAGCTATATCTTGATAATATTCAGGATGGCCTTCCGGAACATCGGACCTAGTTAAAATTATCTCTGCACCAAGGCCTTCGAGGTGAAGAATCTTTTCTCTACTCATCTTATCGGGAATTACCAAAATAATTTTATAACCTTTTAATACGGCTATTAATGCAAGGCCAATTCCCGTATTACCTGCCGTTGCTTCTATAATTGTGCCACCGGGTTTAAGCTCACCCGACTTCTCTGCTTCTTCGATAATAGATAGACCGACTCTGTCCTTTATAGAACCCCCAGGATTATTCAATTCTAATTTCACATATAGATCGCAAGGGCCTGTATCAAGCGATTTTAATTTCATCATAGGTGTATTGCCTATAAGATCTAAAAGAGAGTCATTCACGTCCATATTCATAGGGTGCAATTCTTACATTAATTCTTATAAAATGATACGGATCAATATAAGGATATGACTATGGAAGATATAAATTCAAAACAGAAAGAATTCTGGTCCGGTTCAGGTGGTTATGTTTGGGTAGATAAACAGAGTGAAATGGACATCATGCTTAATCCATTAGGAACTAGAGCAATAAGTAAACTAGATCTGAGTGGAGTAACGAAAATAATAGATATAGGTTGCGGTTGTGGCGCGACGACTTTAGAAATAGCACAACAACTAGAAAGTGGAGAAATCATAGGAGTAGATATATCAGAGCCTATGCTAGACAGGGCAACTCAAAATGCTTTTGACCAATCTTTATCAAATGCTAGTTTTCAAGTTTTAGATGTCCAAGTGGATGATATGCCTTCAGATTATGAAATTGCCTTTTCTAGATTTGGTGTTATGTTTTTTGAAGATCCTTATCAGGCATTTTCTAACATAAACAATTCATTAAAAGAAAATGGTCAGCTTTGTTTTGTGTGCTGGCAAAACCCGTCATTGAACCCCTGGCAGAATTTATCTATACAAGTTATAAAGGAATTCCTCGATCTCCCTTCTCCTCCACCAAAAAGTCCTGGCCCTTTTGCATTTGAAGATAAAAATTACATAAAAGATATTTTAGATCAGTCGAACTTTAAGGATATAGAGATAGATGACAATCAAGAAGATATAGTTATGTTTTCAGGAAAATCAATTGAAGAAGCCTGTGAAGACTACTTAACTATAAATCCTGTTGTAACTGAAATGCTTAAACATTCAAAAGATGAACTGAAGGATGAGATTCTTCAGGCATTGATTCTTAAATTTTCAGAGTTTCATAATGGTGAAGGGCTTTTGTTTCCAAGTGCAACCTGGATAGTTACCGCAACAAAGAAGTAATTGTTCGTTTTTTATACAGAAGAAATTAGATTTGCACTAAATTTGCCCGAATAACGATAATGAGAGCTTAAAGTCTTGGCATAGAAATTGCATACTATTGTGTATGGAAACTAAAAAAACTTTCAAACTAAAAACTCTCGGCAAGATAGGAAAAGAGATCAGTTACTTCATTCCTTTGGTAATGGGAGTTTATTTCGTAGCAAGCTTTGTAAGCTGGACTTAGAATTATGTCTGCAGAAATAACACCCAACAATACCAAAAAAAAATGGGGTATTGAAATGAGTGATTCATTAAGAACCACACTCATAATAAGAATATTACTAGCTTATGTGATACTCGATACTATAGCCGATCTTCTATAAAATTAACCAAACTTACAAATAGTAAGTTTATTGCCGTCTAAATCTCTGACATATCCACCATAAAAGATAGGTGCCCTTTGACCTGGAGCTCCCTCGTCGGCAGCGCCAAGAGATAAAGCTTTTTCATACAGAGCATTAACATCTTCTTCGGTTTCCATAGTAAAACCTATCATACTTCCATTACCTACAGTGGCCTCTTCACCATCATAAGGAACAAATACAGCAAAATTTGTATCGTCTCCAGGGATGGTCCAAAAAAAGCTTCTTTCATTGGGTCCGAAGCTAGTAGCTCCCATGTCCTCAAACAAGGCATCATAAAAACCTTTTGCTCTATCTAAATCATTAGTTCCAACTGTCACGTATTTGGCTATTTTTCCCTTCATACCTTCTCCTTAATTTTTAATTTGTTAAATTCGTCCCTTGTTTTGAATTCTAAAACTGTAGCATTAATACAGTATCTCGGTAAACCATTTGGCCCATCTGGAAATACGTGACCTAAATGTATATCCGAGGTGACCGATCTTATTTCAATCCTTCTCATTCCATAGCTATTATCTGCAAGTCTATATACTGAACCTTCAACAGGTCTCGTAAAAGATAACCAGCCTGTTCTAGAATTAAATCTATATTTTGTATCAAATAAAGGGGCTCCGCTTAATTTATCAATGAAAACTCCGTCGGGTGTATTTTTAAAGATTTCATATTCCTTGCAATATCTTGCATCGGTACCTTCGTTAAATGCCACTCGATATGCCTCAGTATTTCCTAATTTAAATAGCCCCAGAGCTTGATAAAATTCTTTGGGAGATAAGTAACCCTGATGTCCAAAAACTTCAGAACCTCTCTCTAAAAATAGTATGGTGGGCGTAGCCCATGTTTGAGTCTTTATATTCAAACCCTCTAAGTTAGATGCAACTCTGTAAACTAAGGGTATCGTCCCTGCATATTCATTAGAAACATCTTCACGAAATTTTTGGCAATATGGGCAAAAACCTTCAGGTTCAATGACGACAATACTCTTCCCAATCTTTAAAAGATTATTGTCCTGTTTAGCCGCATAGTCATTCCTAGCAAACTTAATACCAGTTGAATGATC
>CABYSI010000016.1:0-34243 GCA_902521635.1 uncultured SAR86 cluster bacterium
GAAGTGCTATTTCAAGAGAGCTAATGAAAATGGGTGGAAAGCCTATTTTTAGAAATGGTTTTATTTCAGATAATGGAAATCAAATAATAGATATCCACAACTTGCCTATAGACATACCTTATGATCTTGAGGCGAAATTAAATAATATTCCTGGAGTTGTGGAGAACGGTATATTTGCAAACAGAAAGGCAGATATAATTATTTGCTCGACAGATTCCTCTATCGAAATAATTCAATAGATTATTGCATTTTAATGATAGTAAGTGCTAACTATATTTATAGGAGCTTAGAGATCTGAGAGGTGAGTTCCTTACTATTAGGCTCTACCTTCGTATCAAAGCTTAACACTTCACCCTCTTTTGAAATAAGATACTTGTGAAAATTCCAACCGGGAGTTTGTCCTGTAATCTCAGTTAAAGATTTGAAAAAAGAATTTGCTTTTTTTCCTTTAACGGGGGTCGTTGCAAACATCGGAAAGGTAACGCCATATTCAGTACTACAAAATTCTTTTACCTTGGACTCATCGCTATATTCTTGGTACATGAAATCTCTTGATGGAAATCCCAGTATTACAAACTCTTCCTTTCCGTATTTTGAATATAGATTTTGAAGAGCTTCGTATTGGTAAGTAAAGCCACATCGACTAGCAACATTGACAGCAAGAACTACCTTATTTTCATATTGGCATAGATTCAAGGTTTCGGTTGAATCTAAAACCCGTACCTCATGATCCAAAACTTTGGGGCATGAAAATGCATAAGAGCCAAAAAAGATGACAGAGAACAATAAAATTTTCTTCATAATAAAATATCTAATAAATCCAGACTTGTGCCTTTTCATCAACAAGATCAAAAAGCTCTATAACATCTTTATTATACATCCTTATGCAGCCATCAGAAGCAGGTTTTCCTATTAATCCTTCTTCAGCTGTTCCATGTATGTAAATATACCTATTTCTAGAATCTATACCTTTTCCTTTATTTTTGCCTACTTCTAGGCCATCTAACCACAAAATTCTAGATGTAACATGGTCAAAATCAGTATCTATAGGCTCTACAATAATATCTGCAATTGCTCCATTCCAGACCCTTCCCTTTAAAATAGCATTATTTGGCAGACCATTTCCTATCTTCTTATATATTTCATGCCTTCCAAGAGGGGTTTTTAAACTGTTTTCTTTGCTACCTGTACCATAATAAGAGGAAGATATACTGTAATATTTCAAAACTTTACCTTTTTTTATATGTAGAAGAGATTGCGTACCTATATCAACAAATAGTAAAGTCTCTAAATTAGAAAAATTAGAATCTATGGATTGTATTTTGTACATGACATTGTTTTTATTGGAATTTTTATCTTCCACTAATGTTGAACATGATGCTATTAAGAACAATAATAAGATGATTTTAAAAGGATTTATTACAATATTATGTGACATATGTTCTTTTTAATTAATATTAATATGAAAAAGTTTCCTTAATGACAAAAAACTTACATATAAAATTAAAAATATTAACAAAGGTAAATTACCATACTTAGAGTAAAAAGTATTTCCGGAGTAAAGGATTATGTTTCTGGTCAAAGTTTTATCTTCAAAATAAGTTTGTCTTTCAATAATTTCTCCATTTTTTGATACAAAAGCACTAATTCCGCTGTTTGTAGCCCTAATTAATGGTTTTTTATGTTCTAAAGCTCTATTTTGAGCTATTTCTAGATGCTGAATAGGGCCAATTGACCTGCCAAACCAAGTATCATTGCTGACTGTCAACAAAATGTTACTATCTTTAGCGGTTTTTCTTATGTGTTCGTCAAAAGCTATTTCGTAACATATGCTAGGGGAAATCTTTAATTTTCCAGTTCTTATTGATTTAACAGCTTCTCCAGGTAATGTATTTGTTAAATTTAAGCCAATAATATCTAAAAAACTTCCCAAATACCTTTCTAGAGGTATAAATTCGCCAAATGGTACTAGTTTTACCTTGTCGTAGACGTCTTCCATAGCTCCAAGTGTTTGTAACCTATTTCTAATTCTATAATCGTCCTCTCTTTCAATGATCCCAGTTATTAGTGTTATATTCTTTTCAAAACTTTTGCTTCTAATAAGATTCATAAAAGGTTTGTTGTCTTTTTCAGATAATATCAATGCTGTTTCAGGAAAGACTATCAGATCACCGTCAATTGCATCTTCTATAGCCTTTTCCATCATTCCTTGAGATTTAATGATTCCGAACTGACTCCACTTATCCTCTAAGGTTAAATTTGGTTGATAAAGAGTTACCTGAATCTCATTATCAGCTGAAGTCCAATCAACTGATTTAAGAAAATAAGAGGGCATGAGAATCAATAACACAAATAGAGAAAGGAGCAGGGCAGATCTATTTTCTATTATATTTTTGTAAAGTTTATAAACCAAAACGGAGAGGAGTATAAGAATGAAGCTATTACCTTGGGCACCAATAATTGGTGTAAAACCATCTATAAAAGTATCAGCCAACATTGTGCCAGTAATCAACCATGGAAAGCCAGTGAAAAGGTAAGATCTGAGGAACTCCATTAGAGTCCATGCGACTGGTAGAGTAAGAAAAATTATTTTTTTTGGACTTAATGATTCAAATACATTATTGAGAAGAAACAAAAAACCTGAGTATAAAGATAAGATAGAAATAAAAATAAGAATAATTAAAAATGAGACTATAATACCTATATTTCCATGATAGTGAATACTTACATACAACCAGGAAATTCCAGATAACCACATGCCAAATCCAAATGCATATCCAATAAGGAATGCTTCTTTATTTGTAGATTTATTTAATAATCCAACTAGTACCGCAACTGAAAGAATAGATAGTAACCAGAGGTCAAATGGTGCAAAACCAAGTGAAAAAATTACTCCGCAAATAAGGGCAAGAAGTCTCTTCTTGAACATCTTCGATATTTTAATACAGAGAAATTTTTACGAAAGAAGATTTAAGTTATTTTGGAAACTTTAATTCTCTTGATCCTTCTTCTTTCCAGTGAATTTATTACAAACCGCCAACCTTCTATATTGATAGCATCGTTTGGCTTTGGAAACCTCGCAAAATGATGCATTACGATACCGCCTAAAGTATCAAAATCTTTGTCACTTAGAGAAGAACCAAAATTTTCATTGAAAACATCTATTGGAGTGAGTGCAGATACAAGATATTCATCTTTAGCAATTTCTTTTATCAAAGTGCCGGCATCTTTATCATGTTCATCTTCTATTTCACCAACTATTTCTTCTAAAACATCTTCGATTGTTACAATTCCAGTAATATCTCCATATTCGTCAAGCACTATGGCCATGTGATTTCTTCCCGCTCTTAATTCATCAAGTAATATATTCAATTTTTTGCTCTCAGGGATCAATATTGCAGGTCTGATAAGCTTGGAAAGTTCAAAATTATCTAAATTTTCAGAAGATAAGAAGGGCAGGAGGTCTTTTGCTAATAAAATACCTTCAATTTTGTCATTCTCTGAGTTTATAACTGGAAATCTAGAATGGCTTGATTTAATAATTCTAGGTAAAAAATCTTGGGGTTTCTCATTTCTTTCAACAAAGACCACTTGTGGCCTTGGGATCATTACATCCCTTACTTGATCTGTAGAAACTCTAAGGGCTCCTTCAATCATATTCAGAGTACCTTTCTCAAGCACACCTCTCTCGCTTGAATCTCTTATGGATCCGGCAAGTTCTTGTTTATTCTGGGGTTTATAGGAGAAATTTTGATAAATTTCTTTTATTCTGTCTTTTATTCTTTTCCTAAGGCCGAGTTCACTAGACTCAGCTAAAATACTTGGGGGCTCGTCGTTCATCAACGCCTCACTTCATAAACACACGCACATCTTAATTTGTTTCAATAGGGATTCGCAATACCTATTTTTTTTAAAGCTTCTACTTCAATATTTTCCATAATCTCAGCTGAGCTATCATCTAAGTGATTATGTCCTGTTAGATGCAGTAAAGAGTGAAGAATGATGTGGAATAGATGACTTTGTTTTTCTTTATTTTGATCATTAGCTTCACTTTTTATAATTTCAGGACATATGGCAATATCTCCTAATAATTCTTCATCGTGAGTAGATTCTTTAGGGGGGAAAGATAGAACATTTGTTGGCATGTCCTTATTAAGAAATCTAAAATTTAATTCCTTGATCTCAGGTTTGGATATAAATCTAATATTTACAGATTTTTTTAAAAATAAGCCTTCTAAGCTTGGTTCTGTGACGATTAAAAGTCGAATTAAACCTGATATATCTTCTTCAGTGCAAGACAGTCCCTCAAGATCGCCAGAAATAAAAATATTAGAACTGGAAGGTATCACTTAATTAACAAACTTAGCGTAAGCCTCAACAATTTTTTGAACCAGACCATGACGCACAACATCTTTCGAATCAAATTCTACTAATCCAATATCATCAACAGATTTTAATACTTCTAAAGAATGGACCAAGCCAGAAAGTGTGTTTTTAGGTAAGTCTATTTGGGTGATGTCTCCCGTAATAACGACTCTCGAACCAAAACCGAATCTAGTAAGAAACATTTTCATTTGCTCTACTGTTGCGTTTTGACTCTCATCAAGAATGATGAACGAATTGTTTAATGTTCTACCTCTCATAAAAGCCAAAGGTACAACTTCAATAATGTTCCGCTCTATAAGCTGAGTAGTTTCCTTGTAGCCCATCATCTGAAATAACGCATCGTAAAGGGGTCTCAAGTAAGGATCAACTTTTTGACTTAAGTCACCGGGTAAAAAACCAAGCTTTTCTCCAGCCTCAACTGCAGGACGCACTAACAAGATCTTCTCAACTTCCCCTCTGGTAAACTGCTCTACTGCCAGAGCTACGGCTAAAAATGTTTTCCCTGTCCCGGCTGGTCCTATACCAAAAGTTAAGACCTTTTTTCTAATAGTTTCAACATAATTCTCTTGGCTGCCATAGTTAGCTGCAACTATCAGGTTAGGTGTTTTAATTATCTGTCTAGCTGAAGTTTCTTTTTTAATATTTTTTAAATCATTCATTCCTTTTCTTAAATATAAGTGAACTTCTTCTGAACTAATAGTTTTATTTTCTTCAAGATCATCATAAATTCTTAGAATGATGTTCTTAGCAATCTGCGCGCTTGAGGTTTCTCCTTTAATTCTAAAGCTAGCACCTCTATTTAAGATTTTTATTCCTAACTCTTCTTCTATTTGCTTCAGAATTGAATTAGTAGGCCCACATAAATCACTTATTTTGTCGTGATTTACAGGTTCTAAGTGAAATTTCATTAAATGGTTTAATCGAGCTATGCAGCTACACCTCGTAAAGATTTATTTTTCGCTTCTACAATTTCTATATCAACTATTTTACCAATCAATGATTGATCTGAGCATGAAAAGATAACCACTTTATTATTTTCAGTACGAGCCTGAAACTCTCCAGGATTCTTCTTAGAAACTCCCGTGACGAGACATTTCCTTGTCTCACCAACCATTTTTCTACTTATATTTAATGCTGAGTTTTCTAATTTATGCTGAAGAACTGAAAGCCTATTCTTCTTTTCTTCAAGAGGCACATCATCATCCAAATCTTTTGCAGTTGTATTAGGACGTGGGCTGTAAATAAAACTAAAAGATTCATCATAGCCAACCCGATCAACTAGATCCAAGGTATCCAAGAAGTCATCTTCAGTTTCTCCAGGAAATCCAACTATGAAGTCAGAAGATATGCTAATGCCTTCTCTTACGGTTTTTAATTTATCTATTATCTCCAAGTATTCGTCTCTGGTGTGTCTGCGTCTCATCTTTTCTAAAATAGAATTGGAACCACTCTGGACCGGCAGATGAACATAACTAATTAACTCTGGCACTTCTAAATATATATCAATTAGATCTTGACCAAACTCAAAAGGATGAGAGGTTGTAAATTGAATCCTTTGAATACCTTCTATTTGAGCTGAGGCTCTTATTAAATTTGTTAATCCAAGTCCTTTTGTCTTTAGCTTTGAATCTCGATACGAATTAACATTTTGGCCAAGCAAGTTAATTTCTTTGACACCTTGCAAGGACAATCCTTTAATTTCCTTGAGGATGTCGTCTATAGGTCTGCTTATTTCATGACCTCTTGTGTGAGGTACTACACAAAATGAGCAATACTTATTGCAACCTTCCATGATTGAAACAAATGCAGTTGGCCCATCAATATTTTGTTCTGGAAGATAATCAAATTTTTCTGTCTTTGGAAAGGTTATATCCACGGAAGCAGGCTTAGATTCAGTAATGTTTTTATAAAGATCAGGAACTCTATGGATTGTTTGAGGACCGAAAACTAAATCAACTTGAGGCGCTCTCTTTATTATATTCTCTCCTTCCTGGCTTGCTACGCAACCTCCAACTCCTATTTTTAAATTAGGATTTTTTTCTTTCAATTTTTTCCATCTGCCCAACTGATGAAAAACTTTTTCTTGGGCTTTTTCACGAATTGAACAAGTATTTAAAAGTATCAGGTCTGCTTCATCCTCGTTTTGTGTAGTTTCAAACCCATGACTATCACCAAGCAAGTCTTGCATCCTTGCGGAGTCATATTCATTCATTTGACATCCGTGGGTCTTGATAAAAAGTTTCTTGGCCATATATATCTAATATCTTTAAAGTGTACTCTAGTTAAAATCTATAAAAGGCAGGGATTGTAATGGCAAAAAAAGGAATCTACAAAGTAGTATTTGTTCAATTGGGTGAAATCTATGAGGTTTATGCTGAGGCCATTTATCAAAGTGACATGTATGGATTTATAGAAGTCGAGGAATATATATTCGATCAAAACTCTCAAATAGTTGTAGATACTAGTGAAGAAAAATTAAAAAACGAATTCAAAGGTGTTCAAAGAAGTTATATACCCATAAATTGCATTATGAGAATTGATGAAGTGGATAAGAAGGGCACAGCAAAAATAACTTCGAGTGATTCGGCAAAAGTGATGCCTATTTCCAATCCTGTTTTTCAAGGACCTGATAAATAGATTTATTGAACAAAGAATTTATCTCGGTAAAACTTCAACTCTTGAATGGACTCAAGCACATCTTCCATTGCTCTATGTCCCCCACTTTTTCTAAAACCATTAAGTAACTCGGGATTCCATCTTTTAATGAGTTCTTTTATAGAGCTAACGTCAACGTTTCTGTAATGAAAAAAAGCATCTAGCTCTGGCATATATCTTCTTAGAAAACGCCTATCATGAGAAATAGAGTTGCCACATAATGGTGATCTTCCTTTCTCGGCATGCATAGACAAAAATTCAAGTGTTTGTTTCTGTGCCTCTTCGATAGTTATATTTGTGACTTTTAAGCTTTCAACTAGTCCAGATTTTGTATGCTGATTAGTGTTCCAGTCATCCATATTGTCAATGAACTCCATTGGTTGCTGAATCACGAGGTTTGGTCCTTCAATTATTTCTGATAGGTCATGATTAGTAATCGCTGTAGCAATTTCAATAACTCTTTCCGAATCTGGGTCTAAACCCGTCATTTCTAAATCTAGCCAAACTAGGGTAGGATATTTCTTTTTATCTGACATTTCCGACAGAATTTTAACTGCAATTTACAATAACCCCTAGTGATGGTTCGAAATATTTATAAATTTTGTTTACTTTCCCTAATGATCTTTTCAATGAGTTCATGCTCAATTGCAGGATCATGGGTCTACGAGAGATTAGATAATTATTTGGCTGATTATTTCAAGGAATTTGCCAATTTCTCACAAGAGCAAGATGAAGAAATAGAAATTATTTCAACAGAATTTATAAATTGGTTTAGTGAAAATGAACTTATTAAAGTAAAAGTTATTCTAGAAAAATTAAAAAATATAAATTTACAAAATCCTCAGAAAGAAATTAGTTCTATTTATAGGGATGCAGAGGGAATTTTTACAAGATCAAATTTCTATTTCAAATCACCCATAATAAGCTTCACTAAGGAAATAAATGAAGTGCAAATAGACGAAATAGGATCCCATTTTAGAGAACTTAGAGAGAAAAGGAAAAAAGAGAGATTAGAGAATGGTTATAGCTTAATTGATAACTATATTTCTGGATTTGATCGAGTAGGTATCAAACTTAGAGATGATCAGATTGATGAAATAAACTTGAAATTAGAGAGTCACATTGAAGTAAGAGAAGAATGGTCTAATCTTCAAGAACAATGGATAGAAGAGTTTATTCAACTTCTAAAAAATAATAAGTCTTCGGATTACGAAGCAAAAATGTCGACATACCTAGATTCTCTTGAAGAACTAGGAGAAGAAAAGTTTAGAGAAAAGATTGATAAGAATGAATTACTTGCACAAGAAATTATTAGCTTTGTCTTTAAATCAAGCAATGAAAAACAAATAGATAGTTTCAATAGAAGCTTAGAAGTTTATTTAAAGTCTATAAACAGAATATTATCTAAGAGACAGGTTAATTAGTTCGGCATGAGATAAAATGCACAAGCATTTTTATGAAAGAAGAGAATAAAAATAAAACGAGCTTTGGTTTTAAAGAAGTAGATGCTGATAAGAAGGCAGATCTTGTAGGCAGTGTCTTTGATACGGTTTCAAAGAATTATGACCTAATGAATGATCTTATGTCCTTTGGGATACACAGACTTTGGAAGAAAGTAACTATTGAGACATCTGGAATTAAAGATGACTTTATAGTGCTAGATCTTGCAGGCGGTACGGGGGATATGGTTAAGCTAATGCGAGATAAGATTTCTGAGAAAGGGACTTTAATTCTTAGTGATATCAATGCTTCAATGCTAAATGAAGGAAGAAACCGATTAATTGATGAAGGGATAGAGGATGTACATCCTGCTCAAATAGATGCTCAATTTCTTCCCTTTAAAGATAATACATTTGATCTAATCACAATAGCATTTGGGCTGAGAAATGTTACTGACAAAGAAACTGCTCTGGGATCTATTTACAAAGCATTAAAACCAGGTGGGAAACTAATTATCTTAGAATTCTCAAAACCACAAAATGAAGTTTTTAGAGAAATTTACGATCTTTTCTCTTTCGAAGTTATACCAAAAATTGGGGAAATTATTGCACAAACTGAAGAAAGCTATAGATATCTAGCCGAATCAATAAGGATGCATCCTACTCAAGAAGAATTAAAAAAAATGTTAGAAGAGACTGGTTTTTCAAAATGTAGATATGAAAATTTAACCAATGGAATAGTGGCAATTCATTCTGGCCAAAAAGGGATGGTGGATGTTTAGAGATTCTCTCAGGCTCCTTAAAATCATTCATACTTTGTTAAAAGCTCGCCTAGACAAGGAAGTTGATACATTTTCAAAACCAAAAATCGTATCATTTCTTCTTTTTATATCTCCCTGGCGTCTTTATCAATCCAAAAAAGAGCCCGGTGAAAGACTGCGTTTTGCATTAGAAGATTTAGGCCCAATCTTTATAAAGTTCGGTCAACTTTTATCTACAAGACCAGATGTAGTTCCAGGAGAAATTGCAAAAAGTCTAAAAGTTCTTCAAGACGATCTGCCTCACTTCTCTGATAAGCAGGCTATTGAGATTATTGAAAAAGAGATGGATTGTGAAATTATTTCAATCTTTAAAGACTTTAACCCCACACCTTTAGCAGCTGCATCGATAGCACAGGTTTATTCGGCAACACTTAAAGAAAATAATAAAGAAGTTGTGATTAAAGTTGTTAGACCGGGAATAAAAAAAATCATCCAAACAGATGTATCTCTTATGAAAAGAATTGCTGCATTTTCAGAGCGGCGATTTAAAGATGCGAAAAGATTGCAACTTTCAAGATTAGTGGACGAATACGAAGCTGTAATTCTAGCAGAGCTAGACATGAGATTAGAGTCATCGAATATAAAACAAACCAGAAGAAACTTTGAGGGCAATAATCTCCTTTATGTGCCTGAAGTGTATCTTGATTACTGTACTGAAAATTTACTGGTCATGGAAAAAATTGAGGGTATTCCAGTTGATCGCATAGAGAACCTTAATGATCTTGGAGTAGATTTAAGATTAGTAGCAGAAAGAGGTGTTGAGATCTTTCTAAAACAAGTGTTTATTGATAACTTTTTCCATGCTGACATGCATCCTGGCAATATATTCATTGACGCCAAAAATCCGTCCGACCCCGCATATGTTGCTGTTGACTATGCAATTGTTGGTTCACTAAGCGAAGAAGAGCAATATCAGATAGGTAGAATGTTAATTGCTGTTATAGGAAGAGATTTTAAAGAAGTCGCAAACATATTAATTGAATCAAAATGGGTGAATCCAAACACAAGGTTAAGTGACCTAGAAAACACTATCAGGGCAGCATGTGAACCTATTTTTGATCAGCCGATGGAAAAAATAAACTTTGGTGAGATGCTTCTATTTATATTTGATTCAGCCAGAAGATTTGATTTAAGGATGCAACCATCCTTGATGCTTCTCCAGAAAACATTAGTGAATATTGAAGGTTTAGGTAAACAACTTTATCCAGCCTTAGATTTCTGGTCTATAGCAAATCCTTTCTTAAAAAATTGGATTTCAGAGAGGTATAACCCTAAGAAATTAACTGAGTGGGCTAAGAGAAATTCCTTAAGTTGGTTTGAAAAGGCTAGAAAATTTCCTGAAATAGCAGATACAGCTATAGAACAGGTTTCAAGATTAGAAGAATATCAAAATGCTAATGAAGAACGACATAATCAGCTTATGCAAAAAATCTATATACAAGGAAGAAATAATGGCATTATCCTTGTAGTTTTAATCATTTGTTTATTCTTATTCATAGCTACCTAAAATGACCGAACAAGACTTACTCAAAAAGCTCTTTAATTTAATGGAAAAAAGGGTTAGCTCAACATCTAAAGATTCGTATGTAAAATCTCTTTTGGATCAAGGAAAGGTAAAAATTAATGAAAAGGTACTCGAAGAGGCGCTCGAGCTGCTAGAAGCAACAAATGATGTGTCGGTCGACAAGAATAAAAAAATAATTCATGAAACCGCAGATTTATGGTTTCATATCATGGTCTTACTTTTGAATGAAGGTATTCACATAGATGATGTTCTAGAGGAACTAAATAATAGGCTTGGCATATCAGGGCACAAAGAAAAGAGTTCCAGAAAGAAAAATAAGGAGAAATAAATGGGTATAGGCGGAATTAGCATATGGCAAATACTGATAATTTTAGTAATCGTATTGCTTCTGTTTGGAGGCACTAAAAGAATTAAAAATTTGGGTTCAGACTTAGCCAATACAATTAAAAGCTTTAGGAAAACTCTTGATGAAGAAGACGATAAAAAATAATGTTCGACGTTGGTTTTTTTGAAATTTTAATAATTTTTGTAGTTGGAATTATTTTAATAGGACCAGAAAAATTACCTGAAGTCTTAAAATATATATTTCTTACAGTAAGAAAAATAAAAGATCAATTCAATGATGCTAAGGAAGAAGTATCAAAAACACTTAACCTTGAAGAAGCCGTTCTTGATGAAAAAAATAAAGAAATATTAGAAGATCTTAAAGAAAGATAATCTTATGGAAGAAGCCTCTCTTGTTGATCATTTAACAGAACTAAGAGTTAGACTTGTTAAATCAATAGTAGTTATAGGTAGTTGTTTTATTCTACTCATTTATTTTTCAAATGACATTTATCAGTTCTTAGCAGAGCCTTTGCAAAAATTCTTACCTTCTAATTCTTCCATGATTGCAACTGAAGTAGCATCTCCATTCCTTGCACCCCTAAAATTAACTCTATTTGTTTCACTTATGATCTCCATGCCTTATTTTTTTTCTCAAATATGGGGATTCGTAGCACCAGCTCTGTACAAACAAGAAAAGAATCTGAGCTTCTCTTTGTTATTTTCAAGTGTTGTACTTTTCTATTTAGGTATTATCTTTACCTATTTTTTAATTTTACCAATTGTTTTCAGCTTCTTTACTTCGTCAGCTCCAGAAGGCGTTTTGGTTATGACAGATATTAATAGTTACCTAGGTTTCGTGCTAGGAATGATGTTTGCTTTTGCCATTGCATTCGAAATTCCTATTTTAATATTTCTCTTAATATGGAGTGGCGTATCCTCATCAGAAAGCTTATCTAAAAAAAGGCCTTACATAATAGTGGGATGCTTTGTAGTTGGCATGCTGATTACTCCTCCCGATGTAATCTCTCAAACTTTACTTGCAATACCTGCCTGGCTGTTATTCGAATTAGGTTTATTCTCATCAAAATTGATACTTGAGAAAACTAAAAAACAAGAGACAGATACAAAAGACTTATAGATACAGAGAAATAGCCTCCTAAAAGGTCATATTTTTCGAAAATGGACTCTTTTAAACCTTAATTGCATGTTTTGGTACATAAATTTGGCATACAAATTGCATAATCTAAGTGTTGTGTTTGGAGTCAAAATTGGAAATTTTCAGCTTACTAGTGTTACTTATAACTGCAGGTGCAATTGCAGGACTCACAGCTGGTCTGTTTGGAAATGGTGGAGGCTTTGCTATCGTACCTGCGCTTGTATTACTTTTCTCAGTTCTAGAATTTCAATCTGAAAACCTAATTTTTGTGGCGATAGGAACATCACTTGCATGCATAATATTCTCTTCAACAAGAGCACTTGTTGCACACAATAAAAGAGGGGCCGTTGACTTTGATATATTAAAAGCCTGGGCACCTTGGCTAATTATTGGAGTAATGGTTGGGGTTATTATCGCTTCATATACTCAGGCTAACGAGCTATATCTGATTTTTGCTTGGGGAGTACTATTTTATGGTTTCTATTTTCTATTTCCTCAAATATTAGATCAGGTGGCAATGAAACAAAGAGAGATGCCAAGCGGAATTGCTAGAGCAGGTCTCGTTTCTTTCTTAGGTGGATTCTCTTCGTTGTTAGGTATTGCCGGAGGAACGATCACAGTCATAACAATGTCGGTGTGTAAGAGACCAATTTATCAAGCTGTTGCTACAGCATCTGGAGTTGGAGTCATCATTGGCTTAGTCGGAACTGTAGGATTTTTCATTTTAGGAATGAATGAACCAGATCTTCCTTATGGTTCTGTAGGTTTCGTAAATCTACCAGCAACAATAATTATTAGTTTGATCTCAATTTTGACCGCACCAATAGGCGTTAAGTGGGCGCATAGTCTTGAAGAACAAAAATTAAAAAGGCTATTTGGACTTTACCTACTGCTGGTTTCATCTGGAATGTTTTGGAAAGCAAACCTTTCAGCATCAATAATTTAGAAGGAGAATAATATGAAAAATAATAAACTTACAAGAAGAGCGCTACTTAAGGGAGCCTTGATAACAGCTGGTTCTGTTGCTGCAGCTCCCATACTGGGTCAAACTCACAGAACTCAGTCTACTGTTGGTGCTATTCCAAGAGTGGTGACAGGTGCATTCCAAAAAGTAAGTTATGGACCTTCAATGGGTATTGCCAAGCTAAATGCTAATGAAAATCCCTATGGACCAAGCCCAATGGCCTTAAGGGCCATGGAAGAAGCAATAAAAAGTGGATCTTATTATGTGTCTGCAGTTCCAAAGCTTAAGGCAATAATAGCCGAGAGAAATAATGTTACTCCTGAACACATTTTAATTGGTTCTGGTTCAAGCGCTCCTTTGCAGTGGCTAGCAACAAAAGTTACAAGGAAAGGCCATATACTAGGACCAGACCTATTCTGGGATACGACCACAAAAATGGGTAGTGCTAACAATGATTATGGCATTAAAAGATTAGCTAAAACGAAAGATCTATCTATTGATCTAACTAGCATGTATAACAAAATGTCATCGGATATTGAAATGGTTCAGGTAACAAATCCTAATAATCCGACGGGACTTACTTTATCTCCAAAAGAACTAAGATTATTCTGTAAAAAAGCTTCTAAGAAAGCAATTGTCTTGATTGATGAAGCTTATAATGAGCTCACATCTAATCCTGATGAAAATACTATGATCCCACTTATTAATGAGGGTTATAACGTAGTGGTTGCTAGAACCTTCTCCAAGATCTATGGTCTTGCAGGTATGAGAGTAGGTTACATGATTGCAGACCCAGAATTAATTTCTAAAATTTCGTCTTTTGGCCTTGGAGATTACTCCTTGAATCAGGCTGGAGTAGCTGCTGCGATTGCATCTTATAATGATGAGAAATTCTTAAGATATTCCAAAGAGAAAATTGTAGAGGCGAGAGATATGTTGCGAGATGGAGTCAAAGAAAATGGCTTGAAGCCCTTACCAACAAGCACTAACTTCATGTTTGTAGACCTTGGATCCCTAAATGCAGAAGAGTTCAGAAAAGAAATGGAGAAAGAGAAAGTTCTAGTTAGAGGCATTTATCAAGACTATGTAAATTGGTCAAGGGTCAGTACTGGGAAAATAGCCGATGTAAAACAATATATTAAAGCGTTACCAAGGGTCCTAGATAAAATAAGTTAATTATAGAGTTAATTTTCAAACCAAAATGTAACCGGTCCGTCGTTTACAATATGTACTGACATGTCTGAGCCAAAACTACCAATTTCATACTTAAATTTTTTTTCTTTAAATATTTGAGTAAATTCTTGAAACAGCTCTAAGCCAACTTGAGGTTCAGCAGCATCAGAAAAACTAGGTTTTGTGCCTCTTTTTGTTCCTACAGATAAAGTCACCTGAGGAACAATTAGTAATTGATGGTTAGTTTCAAACAGACTTTTAGATATCTTTCCCTTTTCATCGTTAAAAGTTTTAAAGTTCAGTAACTTTTCTGCCATTGATTCTAAATTCTCTATTGAGTCATGTTTGTCAAATCCTACAAATGCCAAAATACCTTGTTTTATTGCACTGACAATCTGATGATCAACTTCAACTGATGCGGTTGAAACTCTTTGAATGAGAAGCTTCAATTAGTTTTCTAGAGAAATATCCCAGTTCCCCTCAGAAGCAAGCTTATTCATCAACGCTCTGTGAGACAAAGCCTGCTGAGCCAGAGTTGAATTTTCCATTTTGCCCATCCAAGCTTTTAATGCAGGTTGCTGTAAAGCCCTTCCATAAGAGAAACTTAATTTCCAATTAAATCCCCCGATCTTATTCATAGCATCCAAGTGAGCAGTAGCATCTATATCAGACTGCCCTCCTGATAAGAATGTAATACCAGGTAAATCATCGGGCACATAAGTCTTCAGGCAATCAATAGTCTTTCGGGCCACCTCTTCTACGTCGGCTTGGTCAGAATAATTAGATCCAGATGTAACCATATTGGGTTTCAAAATAGTTCCTTTTATGTCAACTCCTTTTTCTAAAAGGTAAGTAAATAAGGCATCTAAGCAACGGGAAGTTGCCTTAAAACAATCATCTATTGAATGGTTTCCATCCATCAATACTTCAGGCTCAACCATTGGAACCATATTATTGTTTTGAACAATTTTTGCATAATCAGCAAGGGCTTCCATGTTTGCTGAGATCGCTTCAGAAGAGGGCATGTCTTCTCCAATATTTATAACTGCTCTCCACTTAGTAAATTTAGCGCCAAGTTCATAATATTCTTTTAATCTTTCATCAAGGCCCTCTAAACCTTGTGTGAGACTCTCCTCTGAATCACCTATTTGTTTCAAACCTTTATCAACCTTAATGCCTGGCAAGGAACCTTGGCTAGTTATAACATCTACCAAAGAAGTACCATCAGCGGCGCTCTGACGTATAGTTTCATCAAATAATATTACTCCTCCTATATTTCCTTTCATGC
Source organism: uncultured SAR86 cluster bacterium (assembly GCA_902521635.1). Lineage (GTDB taxonomy): Bacteria > Pseudomonadota > Gammaproteobacteria > Magnimaribacterales > Magnimaribacteraceae > Magnimaribacter. The sequence goes on from CABYSI010000016.1 coordinate 15,735, forward strand.
CTTCTGATCTAAAAAGTAACTCTCTATAGTCTCTTCTTTTATCCTCGGTAGACTCTACTCCTATTGAATCAAATCGTTTAGTGCACGTAGGATTGCTTTCATCGGCAGCTAATATTCCTTTTCCTTCCGAAACTATGTAGCTTGCTATCTCACTTAAACTATTAAAATTCATTTTTTCTCTCCAAATACAAGTTTAATTTACTTTATCCCTCAAAGCCTCAACTCCAGGAAGTTTTCTTCCTTCCATAAATTCTAAGAATGCCCCACCCGCAGTCGAAACATAATCCAGTTTGCCTAAAACTCCGGCCTTTTGTGCTGCAGCGATGGTATCGCCTCCTCCGGCAACTGAAAAGCCCTTTGAGGAACATATCATTTTAGCTATTTTTATTGTCCCTTTATCAAAATTTTCCTTTTCAAAGAATCCAAGCGGACCATTCCATAAAATAGTTCCCGCACTCATTAAAATTTTCTCCAAATCAGTAAATGATTCAGGTGAAACATCAAAAATTGCTTCATTTTTTCCTATAGAATCGATAGAAGTGAGTCTGCCCGGTTTGTCAGGGTCATCCGAAACTATGACGAAATTAGGAACTATTATTTTTGGATTTTCTAACAGTTCAGCTGCCTCTGATAGCATGGACTCTTCAACTAAGGATTTACCTACTTCTTTGCCCTTTGCTGCTATGAGAGTATTGGCTATTCCTCCTCCTAAGAGGATCTTATCCATGGATTTAGAAAGGGAGTCGATAAGAGTTAGTTTGGTAGATATTTTTGCACCACCAAGAATTGCCACTGAGTTTTTCGAATTTTCTTTTACTTTAGATAAAGCTTTTAATTCCTCGTCTAACAATAAACCTGCACAAGCATCATTAGAGAAAGTTATTACACCTGCCGTAGAGGCATGAGCTCTATGTGAAGTGGCAAACGCATCCATTACAATTAAATCACCTAATCCGGCCAATCTCTTTGATAAATCGATATCATTAGACTTCTCACCAATACAAAATCGCGTATTTTCAATAATTGAAATTTCTGGGATTTGTTCTAAATTTTCAAACTCATCTAAGTTGTAAAACATAACTTTTTTATTTAATAAGTTCTCCATTTCATTCACGACCGGTAATAAAGAAAATTCCTCTTGAAATATATCATTCTCTTCTGGCCTGCCTAAATGACTCATGATCACTAATTTTGCACCAGCATCAATAATAAAATTTAGAGTTGGGAGGGATCTTAGAATTCGCACATTATTAATAACTAAACCATTCTCAATGGGGGCATTAAGATCTAATCTTAATAAAACAGTCTTGTTGCTTAAGTTTATCTCATTAAGCCTTTTATATTGCATTTCTACAGGCCGAGTTTTGAGATAATTTGTTGTTTTGTAAATCCAAAATGCTCGAAAAGTACATTTCCAGGAGCTGATTCACCGAAGGAATCCATTCCTATAATGTAACCTTCAAGTCCAACATATTTTCTCCACCAATCAGCTTGAGAAGCCTCAATGGCTACTCTTTTTATACCTTTGCCAAGAATAAATTCCTTATATTCTGCTGATTGAGAATCAAACCTTTCTGAGCAAGGCATCGAAACAACTCTAACTGGAGTCCTATCTTTCACTTCCTCAGCCACTGACATTGCAAGCTCTACTTCGGAACCTGTAGCTATGAAAATTAGTTCTGGCTCGACTTCAGGCTCCCAGAGGATGTAGGCACCTTTCTTAATAGAATCAACCTGATCTTTGCTCCTTTCGAAGTTCGGCAGCCCTTGTCTAGATAATATGAGTGCCGTGGGTTTATCTATATTTTCCAGAGCAGCTAGCCATGCAATAGCTGTCTCAGAAGTATCGCAAGGCCTCCATGTCTCTAGGTTAGGCGTAGTCCTTAAGCTTGTTAAATGTTCAACTGGTTGATGGGTAGGGCCATCTTCTCCAACTCCTATTGAATCATGAGAATATACAAGAATTGTCTGTATCTTCATTAAAGCAGCCATTCTTACTGCATTTCTAGCGTAATCTAAGAATGTTAAAAAAGTTCCTCCATAGGCTTTTACACCACCGTGCAAAACTAAACCATTCATAATGCCAGTCATCCCAAACTCTCTGACACCATAGTTAATATAGTTACCAGAAAAGTCTTCTGCTCTAATTTCTTTAGTACCATCCCAATTTGTATTATTAGAGCCTGTTAGATCAGCTGATCCACCCAATAATTCTGGAATTAAAGGGCCTAAAATATTTAGAACTTTCTGAGAAGATACTCTTGTAGCCATCTTGGGAAGATCTTTCTGAACTTCCTCGATAAAAGAATAAATACTATCTTCAATTCCATCTGGTAAGTCACCTGCGATTAATCTTTTTAACTCACTTGATAAGTCTGGATTCTCAGTCGTATATTCTTCAAACACCTTATTCCAGTCTTCTTCCTTTTGTTTTCCTACATTTATTGCGTTCCAATCCTCATAAACTTCTTGTGGTATGTCAAAAGGGTCGTTAGGCCAATGTAATTCCCTTCTAGTTAAATCGATCTCTTCAGGATCGATAATGGCTCCATGGGCAGCCGCGGTACCTGACATATTTGGCGATCCTTTTCCAATAACTGTCTTACAACATATCAAAGTAGGTTTATCACTGTTAGATTTTGCTTTATATATTGCCTGATCTATTTCCTTGAAATTATGTCCATCAATACCTGGTATGACTTCCCATCCATAAGATTCAAATCTTTTTGGTATATCCTCTGTAAACCATCCTTCTACATTTCCATCGATAGAGATGTCATTATCGTCATATAAAACTACTAAATTGCCAAGACCAAGTGTTCCTGCCAATGAACAAGCTTCATGAGAAATACCTTCCATCAAACAACCATCTCCGGTAAATACATAAGTCATATGGTCAATAACTCTATGTTTATCAGTATTGAATTTTGATGCTAAAGTTTTTTCAGCTATGGCCATTCCAACTGCGTTAGAAATACCTTGCCCTAATGGTCCAGTAGTAGTTTCTACGCCTGGTGTAATCCCAAATTCTGGATGGCCAGCAGTTTTTGAATGCAACTGTCTAAAATCTTTTAAGTCTTGGATAGATAAATCATAACCTGTTAGGTGCAAGAGTCCGTAAATAAGCATTGATCCATGACCATTTGATAACACAAATCTATCTCTATTAAACCAGTCTGGATTAGCAGGATTGTGACTTAGATGTTTCTGCCAGAGCACTTCAGCAATGTCTGCCATGCCCATAGGCATGCCAGAATGACCAGAATTTGCCTCTTTTACAGAATCTAGAGCCAAAATTCTTAGAGCGTTGGCTGATTGGGAGCTTGAAATTTTACTCATTTTTTTGGGCAACTTATTGTCGCTGAAATATTTTTTTATGTATATAGAAATACTAATAAAAACAAAGTTTTTTTCAGTTAAATTATTGTTTTGTGTAAAATACGCGTCCTTGCTATCGGAGATAATGTGTCTGAATATAAAATATTTACTTCTGAATCTGTTTCAGAAGGTCATCCAGATAAAATGGCGGATCAAATTTCCGATGCTGTACTTGATGCAATGCTCAAAGATGATCCTGAATCAAGGGTTGCTTGTGAAACCTTAATTAAAGACAACTTAGTTGTTCTCGCCGGAGAGATAACAAGTAGATCTGAACCAGACTTAGAAGCTCTAATAAGAAAAGTTATACTTGGTATAGGCTATGACGGCATAAATGTTGGCTGTGATGGTAATACATGTGAAGTAATTAATGTTATCGGTAAGCAATCTCAAGATATTGCACAAGGTGTTAACGAAGGTGAAGGAGAAAATTTAGAACAAGGTGCGGGGGATCAAGGTCTAATGTTCGGCTATGCAACGAACGAAACAGAAGTATTAATGCCAGCTCCAATCACATATTCTCATAGACTTGTTGAGCAACAAGCATTTATTAGAAAAAGTAATAAATTACCTTGGCTAAGACCAGATGCAAAAAGCCAAGTAAGTTTCGTTTATGGAGAAGATGGAAAACCTCAATCTATTTCCGCTGTTGTATTGTCGACTCAGCACGATCCAGACGTTTCTCAAGAAGATCTAAAGGAAGGTGTTATGGAAGAAATTATCAAACCTATTCTTCCTTCTAATTGGTTAAATGAAGATACAAAATATTTCATCAATCCGACAGGAAGGTTTGAAATAGGTGGTCCAGTCGGAGACTGTGGACTCACTGGTAGAAAAATCATCGTTGATACCTATGGTGGAATGGCAAGACATGGAGGAGGTGCTTTTTCAGGAAAGGATCCTTCTAAAGTAGATAGATCTGCTGCGTATGCCGGAAGATACGTAGCAAAAAATATCGTAGCTGCTGGATTAGCTGATAGATGTGAGATTCAGGTATCCTATGCAATCGGTGTTGCAGAACCAACCTCAATAAGTGTTAATACATTTGGAACATCTAAAATTGATGAAGGAAAAATTTCAGATCTGATCAGAGAACATTTTGATCTGAGGCCTATGCAATTGATCAATATGCTTGATCTTAAAAGGCCGATTTATCAGTCTACAGCGGCCTATGGTCACTTTGGAAGAGAGGAAGCAGCATTTACTTGGGAAAAAACAGATAAAGTCGAAGCATTAAAAGGATAAATATTATGAGTAACAAAGATTACAAAGTAGCTGATATGGAATTAGCAGACTGGGGAAGAAAAGAGATAGTTATAGCTCAATCTGAGATGCCTGCCTTAATGAAATTAAGAGAAAGATATGGAAACGAACAACCTCTTAAGGGAGCTAAGATTTTAGGTTGCATTCATATGACTATACAAACGGCAGTTTTGATAGAAACTTTAACCGCACTGGGTGCAGAAGTCAGGTGGTCTGGATGTAACATTTTTTCTACTCAAGATCATGCAGCAGCAGCGATAGCTGAATCAGGTATACCAGTATTTGCTTGGAAAGGTCAAACCGAAGAGGAATTTAATTGGTGCATAGAGCAAACTATTTTATGTGAAGGAAAACCTTGGGATGCAAATATGATTCTTGATGATGGAGGTGATCTGACTTCGATGGCCCATGATAAATATCCAGAAATCCTAGAAAATATTCATGGCATCACAGAAGAGACAACTACAGGTGTCCTAAGGCTTAATGAGATGATCAAAAAAGGCGAGCTGAAAGTTCCAGCTATCAATGTAAATGACTCAGTCACAAAATCTAAAGCGGATAATAAATATGGAACAAGGCATAGCTTAAATGACGGTATAAAAAGAGGAACAGATATGTTTCTTGCTGGTAGAAAAGCCCTGGTAATTGGATATGGAGATGTAGGTAAGGGATCTGCACAAAGTCTTAAACAAGAAGGAATGGTGGTTAGAGTCACTGAAATAGATCCGATTTGTGCCATGCAGGCTTGTATGGACGGTTATGAAGTTGTTTCACCTTATATAGATGGAATTAATAAAGATTCTGAAGAAGCAATGAATAAGCCTCTACTAGAGGATACTGATCTTATAGTCACAACAACTGGTAACTACAAAGTTTGTGATAAATATATGCTTAAAGCTTTGAAGAATGGAGCAGTGGTTTGCAATATAGGTCATTTTGATACCGAGATAGATACACAATATATGCGTGATGAATGGCAGTGGGAAGAGGTAAAACCGCAGGTTCATAAGATCTTTAGAGATACTAAAGCTGGAGAAACGCCCGATATGGATAGCGAAGACTATATTATTCTTCTGTCAGAAGGACGACTTGTTAATCTAGGCAATGCAACAGGTCATCCATCAAGGATCATGGATGGTTCTTTTGCAAATCAAGTACTTGCTCAAATGTATTTATACGAAAAGAAATTTGCTCAAATTAATGATGAAGATAAGAAACAAGAGCTTATCCGGGTTGAAGTATTACCTAAGAAATTGGATGAAGAGGTAGCTTCTTATATGGTAGAAGGATTTGGCGGAGTCATGACTAAACTATCTTCTGATCAAGCCGAATACATCAATGTACCTGAAGAGGGGCCTTTCAAGTCAGAAATATATAAATACTAATCTGATTATTCAAAGATAAATCTCCAAAATTTTTGGTTTTGGAGTTTTCTCCGCTTTATACTAAGCATTGCACATAAGTGATGCACAGTTAGTAAACTGAAAAAATAATGTTATGGCAAAAAAAGAAAAAGAAATAAATCCTCTATGGGGAGGTAGATTTGAATCTGGGACTGACGATCTTGCTCAGTCATTTTCTGCATCTATTGATATAGATAAAAGACTGTTTGAAGTCGATATCAAAGGATCAATTGCATACGCCGAGATACTAAATGTGGCAAATTTAGTAAATTCCTCTGAACTAAAAAAAATAAAAAAAGGTCTCAATAAGATTTTAGATGAGATAAAGCAAGATAAATTTAATTGGGATCCGGGCTTAGAGGATGTTCATATGAATATTGAGTCGAGGCTCGTAAAAATTGCTGGTACAGCCGCAAAAAAAATTCATACCGGCAGATCTAGAAATGATCAAGTAGCTACAGACTTAAGGCTATTTCTAAAGGACCAAATAGACGAGATTCTAAACTTATTAATCTTGCTTCAAAAATCCTTATTAAAAAAAGCTGACGAAAATACCGATACTTTGATGCCTGGTCTAACTCATCTTCAAATTGCACAGCCTGTGACTTTTGGACATCACCTAATGGCATGGTTCGAAATGCTATCTAGAGATTATTCGAGGTTAGAAGATACAAAAAAAAGAATGGATGTCATGCCATTAGGTTCAGCTGCATTATCTGGGACAAGATTCAATATAGATAGGAAATTTCTTGCTAAGAAGCTGGGCTTTGAAAAGATAAGTAGAAATTCTATGGATGCAGTGAGTGACAGAGACTTTGTTCTGGAGTTAGCTTCTTCTTTATCAATAGTAGGAATTCATCTTTCAAGAGTTTGTGAGGAGATAATAATTTGGTCTTCAAGCCAATATAGTTATATCCATTTATCTGATGAAGTGTGCACGGGCTCTTCGATAATGCCTCAAAAAAAGAATCCTGATATGGCAGAACTAATTAGAGGAGGTGCCTCCAAAACAATCGCCAATCTTATGGGGCTTCTGTCATTGATGAAAAATCTTCCATTAACTTATAACAGGGATTTACAAGATGATAAGGAATACATTTTTAGTAGTATAGATTTCACCAAAGATAGCCTTGAATTACTGTCACTAATAATTGAAGGGATGGAGCCTAATATTGAAAAAATGAAGAGTGATTGTTTTATTGGTCAAATAACTGCAACCGATTTAGCAGACTATCTCGTTGAAAAAGGTATTGCATTTAGGAAGGCGCATAAAATAGTTGGTAAGATTGTTGCACATGCAGAAAAGAAGAAGGTTCAAATCTTTGAATTGGAAATTTCTGAGTTAAGAAAATTTTCTAAAATAATAAACGAAGACGTTACAAATTACCTGAATCCTCAGAAAACAATATTATCCAGAAAACAGGTAGGTGGTACGGCGCCCTCGCAAGTTAAAAAAGAAATAAAAATAGCCAAGAAAGAATTAATCAGGAAGCAATCATGAATATTTGCATGAGAATCTTACTATTGTCGTTTATTTTTAACTTGTCTTCCTGTGGCAATAAAGTTCCTTTAAGGTTACCTGACAATCCTGAAACTTTTTTTTCTTACTATGAAAAAAATTGAAGGACGTCTTTGTATTGAAAATATTCCTGTTATTAATTTAGCAAGAGAATATGGCTCTCCCTTATTTATCTATTCTGCAGAGCAAATTCAAAATAACTTTGAGAAGTATCAAAATGAACTCGGCAGCAATGATCTAATTTGTTATGCAGTAAAAGCGAATTCTAATCTTCATATTCTGAAATTATTGTCTGAACTTGGTTCTGGATTTGATGTAGTGTCGGGAAATGAGCTCAAACGTTGTCTGACGGCCGGTGCAGATAAGAACAAAATTGTGTTTTCTGGCGTAGCGAAGTCAAATGAGGAAATAAAATTAGCAATAGAAAACGATATCCTCTCTATCAATATAGAGTCATATGGTGAATTCGAGAGAATAGCAAAAATTTCTGAACGACTTAACAAATCTGTAAATTGTGCACTAAGAGTTAACCCCGATATAGCCATTGGTTCTCATAAATATATTGAAACAGGATCAAAGACTTCAAAATTTGGTTTAGATAGTGAAGCAGTCAATAAAATATCAGACGAAGCAAGAGAGAATAAACTCGTAAATATAACTTCTGTCGCATGTCACATAGGCTCTCAGATTTCTGACGAAAATCTAATTCTGAAAAGCTTGGATGTTATAAATGAAATTGCAAATAATCTTTCAGAAAATGGGCATGCCATTAAATTTTTAGATATTGGTGGTGGCCTTGGCATCCAATACAAAGACGAAGAAGAAGGAGATCCAAAAATTTTAATGGCAGGAGTGAAAAACAAATTAGAAGGTAAGGAATATAAGATAATACTAGAACCCGGTAGATCGATCGTTGGTTCTGCGGGAATTCTGGTCACAAGGATAGAGTACATAAAAAATGCAGGTGGGAAAAAATTTGCAATTATTGATGCAGGTATGAATGATTTGATTAGGCCTTCATTATATGAGGCCTGGCATGAGGTAAAAGAATTAGAAAATAGAGAAATATCATCTGATACTTACGACTTAGCAGGTCCAGTTTGTGAGACTGGGGATATACTTGCCAAAGACCGGAATCTGAAAATTTTACCTAACGACTTTGTTGCTTTCATGGATGTAGGTGCCTATGGTTCAGTTATGAGTTCAAACTATAACTCTAGACTTAAGCCTATGGAGTTACTTGTTAGGGGAGGTGAAATTGAAGTGATAAGAAGAAAAGAAACATTTGAAGATCTCATAGCTTTGGAATCATAATCAGTTATGCCAATAGATTTATACATTTACTCAGGGCTTGGGAATATCATTGCCATCATTGATTCTTTAAGAAATGATATTTCTATCAATTCAGAAGATGTCCTTAAAATATATCAAAGTCACAAAATAGATTTTGATCAACTCATAATGGTATTGCCTCCAAAAGAGCCTGAAAATAATTTCGATGCAAAAATATATAACAACGATGGATCTATTGCGTCAAATTGCATCAATGGCGCAAGGTGCGTTTCTAAATTTATAGAAGATCACTCTTTATGTGCTTCAAAAAAAGTTAAAGTTAACACTGATGGAGGTATCTGGTATCTAGAATCATTGAGTGAAGATGTTTTTTCGGCTTCTTTCGAGTTTTTAGAAGAAATCAATCAGGTTACATTAGATATTGGAGGGCAAGATTTATTCCTAGACTGCATAAAACTTGGAAATCCTCACGGAGTAACATTTGCTGAAAGAGAGTCTAAAATAGATCTCGCTATTGTAGGTGAAGAGCTCCAAGTTAATAAATTATTTCCTGATGGAGTTAACTTTGGCTTAGCAAATAAAGTTAATGATAATGAGATCAATCTAAAAGTTTACGAAAGAGGTGTTGGAGAGACCTTGGCATGTGGCAGTGGGGCTTGCGCCGCTGCTGTAATAGGCATATCAAACAAAGGGTTGTCATCTCCAGTAAAGGTAAACTTCAATCAAGGAAGCATTTTGGTAGACTACGAGATAGGATCAAGAAAAATATACGCTGAAGGTTCTGCAACTTTTTTAGAAGAAATAGAAATCAAAATTTAATGCCAAAAAAATCCATTGATGCAAAGCAAGTAGAAGAATTTCTAGTCCTAAACCCTGATTTCCTCTCGAGCAATTCCCATATATTAGATTCAATAGAAATAGTTCATAAAACTGGTGGAGCAGTCTCTTTGATTCAAAAACAAGTTGAAGTTCTTAGAAAGAACTACGAATCGACCTCTGGAAACTTACTTGAATTGCTTGAAATAGCTAAAACAAATGAAGGTATCTTCGAAAAAACTAAAGAACTTATCTTAGATTTAATTGTGTGCAAAAATTTAACAGATGTAATCGCAACAACGGAAAATTCTTTCTCAAATAAATTTCAAGCAGATGCCTGTAAAGTCCTGTTCTTTAAAGAAAACCCTAACTTGCCTAAAGGTAGAATTCTTGACGCCAAACAAGCACATAAACAAATAGGAAAAAAATATAATGCTTCGGATATATTTTGTGGCCCCTTAGATAAAAAAGAATCGGACTATATTTTTGATAAAAAGACAAAAATAAAAGATTGTGTTTTAGTACCTATTAAAAATACTGACTGCCCTGGAATGGTTGCATTGGGTTCTAAAAATGAAGATACATATTCAAAAGAAAACGATTCATTGTTTTTAGAGTTTGTAGCAGAAACCCTGTCCAAGCTTATCGATAGAAATAATTTTTAAATGCTTGTTACTGAAATAAAAGTTTTTCTATCTTACTTAGAATCGGTAAAACAATATTCACCGCACACCCTTAAAGGCTATCAAAGAGATCTAGAAAAGCTATCCCAATATCTTTCCGTACATGAAGTACAAAATTGGAAAAATGTAAATGAATACGACATAAGAACCTTTATCAATACCGAAAGGAGAAGAGGTTTAAGCCCTAGGAGTATTCAGAGATTATTATCTTCCTGTAGAACTTTTTATGAACATTTGCTTACCGAGGGAAAAATTAAGTTGAATCCTGCAAAAAATATCGTTTCACCTAAATCGGCACAGCTTCTTCCTAAGGCAATGGATGCTGATTTAGTTCAAAGACTTTTGGACTTTAAACCTAAAGGAATGATAGAGATAAGAGATAAAGCCATCGCAGAGCTTTTATATTCTTCTGGATTACGGTTGTCAGAAATTTGCAAATTAGACCTTGAAGACATTGATCTTAAAGAAAGAACATGTGTGGTAACTGGAAAAGGAAATAAAACTCGGATTGTTCCAGTTGGAACAAAAGCTATTCAGTCATTAAGAGATTGGATTATTTATAGAAACGAATTGTTAGAATCTAAAGAGACTCAGACGAATGCAATCTTTCTAAATAACAAGGGAAGTCGTATTTCTGCAAGGTCTATTCAACTTAGACTTGAGAAATTATGTCTTCAAAGGGGTCTTCCAGGGATTAATCCTCATATGTTAAGACATTCTTTTGCAAGTCATGTACTCGAATCAAGTGGAGACTTAAGGGCAGTTCAAGAAATGCTCGGCCATTCAGATATCGGTACTACGCAAATATATACAAAATTGGACTTTCAACATCTCTCAAAGGTTTATGACAAAGCCCACCCACGAGCAAAAAAAGGAGCTAAGAATGACAATTAAATCAATATCTTTTGATCTAGATGATACTTTTTGGCCTCTTATGCCGACAATTATGGACGCTGAAAAAAATTCAAGAATTTGGATACAAGATAATTATCCAGGGGTGCTTAACTCCCTGACTAAAGAAGCGAGTATAGAGATAAGAGATAAACTTCTTAGAACTGATCCGAGTCTAATCAATAGATTATCTGAGCTTAGACTCAAGATATTCTATGATGCCAGTGTTAGATCTGGATATACCAATGACGAGTCACAAAGTATGGCTGAAGGTGCATTCAAAATATTCTTTGAAGGTCGAAATAATGTTACTTTCTATGATCATGTGATCCCAACTTTAGATATATTAAAAGATGAGTATTCCCTAGGGGTCATAACCAATGGAAATGCTGATCTTGATATGATTGGGATATCCGATTATTTTGACTATATTCTTTCGCCTGCTGAGCTAAATACTCATAAACCAAATCCAGAAATGTTCGAAGCAGCACTAGAGGCAACAGGTCTGGAAGCCAAAGAAATATGCCACATTGGAGACCATCCAATCAATGATGTTCAGGCAAGTTATGATTTCGGCTGCAAGCCTATATGGTTCAATGAAAATGAAGGAGAGTTAGAGCTAGATATTCAGGTACCTAGTTTTTCTGATTGGAGAGAATTGCCTGCCTTACTGAAAACTATCTAGAGCTGAGAAAGGTATTGCTCTAGTCTCGTACCGTTCATAATAAAAGTTGCTTTTTGGTTGGAAGCCGCTTCTTTTACTTCTGCCATGTTAACAGCTTCACCGACTTGTATAACACCTACCATAGCCATCATTACGTGAGGATCGCATTGATACACGTAAATTCCTTCTTCATCTAGTTTAACTGAAATATCCTGACTCAAGGCGCCAGCCCAACTATCAGCTCCAGATGGAATCATCCCCGACATGGACGCGGAATTATGAGAAAGATCAGTAGCTTTAAAATGGATCGTGTCACCTACTGAGACCTTAATCACAGCAGGTTCAAAAACCATCGTTCCATCAATGCCTGAATTTAACATTTTGACAACATGTTCAGATCCTTCTGAAAGCTCTATTTTGGGCAAATCATTTACAGGGGCCATTGCTGGAGACGCCGAAGGAGCAGCAGAACCGCAATCCTGCCCTTCCAGGCAAATAGATCCTACAGGAGCAATTCTCATTTCAATTGCTTTTTTTGCTTCTGAGGCACTTAAGCTCAAGACAAAACCGATTGTTAGTATCAAGAAGAATTTTGAATATTTCATATGTTAAAGATTTATGAAGATCGAGCGGGCTGCATTATAAAACAATAAAACTAGGTAGTCTTGAAAAATAGGACTAAAACGCAGGTATATCTGTTTGTGTTCGTCCCAAGATCAAGGCGTGTATATCACTAGTTCCCTCGTAAGTATTTACAACTTCTAAATTAACCATATGCCTCATAATTGGATACTCATCTGATATTCCATTACCTCCAAGCATATCTCTAGATTTTCTAGCTATTTCAAGTGCTTTTCCGGTTGAGTTTCGTTTTATAAGTGAAATTAATTCTGGAGAGATATTATTGTCATTCATTAATTGACCAGCTCGATAGCATCCTTGCAATCCAATACTTATGTCAGTCTGCATATCAGCTAACTTTAATTGAATAATTTGATTAGAGCCAAGAGGTCTATCAAATTGTTTTCTATCCATCACGTAATCTCGAGCAGTATGCCAGCAAGTTTCGGCTGCGCCTAGAGCTCCCCAAGCAATTCCGTATCTTGCATTATTTAAGCAACTGAACGGTCCTTTAAGACCTTCGATGTTTGGAAGCATCTGACTCTCTTCAACAAATACTTCATCCATTACTATCTGACCGGTAACAGAAGCCCTTAATGCCAATTTTCCTTCTATCTTTGGGGCACTAAGTCCTTCCATTCCTTTTTCAAGAATAAATCCTTTTATTTTTCCCTCATCATTTTTAGCCCAAACAACAAAAACATCTGCGATAGGACTATTTGATATCCACATTTTTGCGCCACTTAAAGAGTAACCACCGTCGACACTCTTTGCTCTTGTTATTAAACCGCCAGCATCTGATCCATAGTCTGGTTCTGTCAAACCAAAGCAACCAATCTTTTCACCTTTGGCTAAGGATGGTAGATATTTCTCTCTTTGTTCTTCAGAGCCAAAAGCATAAATTGGATACATAACTAAAGAGGATTGAACACTCATCATAGATCTATAACCAGAATCAACTCTTTCTACCTCCCTCGCAATTAGCCCATAACTCATGTAGTCAACACCTGGGCAATCGTAGCCTTGTATAGTTGAACCCAGTAAACCTACAGATCCCATTTCTTTAAATATTGCAGGATCAGTTTCCTCACTTCTAAAGGCTTCTCTAACTCTTGGCAAAAGCTTTTCTTGAGCAAATTGATGAGCAGTATCTCTTACCATCCTTTGGTCGTCAGATAGCTGTTGCTCTAGCAAAAAAGGATCCTTCCAATTTATTGATTGCCACGTATTGCTGGCCATAGTTACTCCATGATTAAAAGAAGAAGCATAATATCAGGGCTGGTGTATTAATAAAATAGATATTCAGATAGATATATAATCTATTTTGGGCTAGTAGCTCAGCTAGGATAGAGCGTCTGCCTCCGGAGCAGAAGGTCACAGGTTCAAATCCTGTCTAGCCCAGTTATAGTGATAATTAACCAAGTAAAAAAGTTAGTTTTTTACCCTTTTTTTTGCTGGAGTGAGATTGCTCTTTTTGTATATACTATTATTTCAGGGGCAAATTATGGAACACGATCTAATAATAAAAAATGGAAATATCATAGATGGAACTGGCTCAGATGCCTATTCTGGAGACATTGCAATAAAAGACGGACTTATAACTGAAATTGGTGCAGTAAATGGAGAGGCAGCTGAGATTATTGATGCTGAAGGCATGACGGTTTCTCCTGGCTTTGTTGATATTCATACTCATCTGGATGCCCAAATTGGTTGGGATCCTCAAATGACTCCTATATGTTGGCATGGTGTCACCACGGCTTTGATTGGCAACTGTGGTCTAACTTTTGCTCCTTGTAAGCCTGATGATGTAGAAATTCTCGCTGGCATGATGGAAACAGTAGAAGATATTCCTAAGCAAGCTATTCTTTCCGGACTTCCTTGGAATTGGGAACACTATGGTCAATACCTCGATATGTTGGAAGAACTTAAACCTTCTCTTAATGTTGCTGGTCTCGTGGGTCATTGCGCAGTTCGCTATTACGTCATGGGCGATAGATCCTTTGATGAGCAAGCAACTGAAGCTGAAAAGCAACAGATGGCTGAAATTGTTCAAAAGGCAATAGAAGATGGTGCTGTTGGATTTTCTACTAATCGTTACGAACCACATAAAGCTCCAGACGGCCGTTCAATTCCAGGAACCTTCGCAGAATGCTCTGAACTTGTAGAAATTGCTAAAGTTGTAGGACCTCGAGATGGTTTAATGCAGCTTGTTGGTGCAGATGCTGAAGTAATGAAGTCAGTAGCTGAAACTGAGGGTAGCAGGGTCTTATTTAGCTATGGTTGTTCAGGGGAAGAAGGATCGGGAACTAAAGCTGCAACGCATCTTGATGAAATGAATACAGAGGGGCGTAATATTACAGGTACCAGCCATACGCGCGGATCTGGTTATATGTTTGGTCTTCAGGCAGGGCTACCTGTTCAAGGGCCAACATGGGATGTATTACGAGAAAAAGACTTTGAGGGTAGATTAAAAGCCATCAATGATGATACTTTTTGTGAGACATTAGTAACTGAAGCTCGAGAACCGAAATCATGTGGTATTCCGCTGCAGAAAGTCTACTTTCTAGGATTCGATGATGCACCAGAACACAATTCTGCTCAGAATCTTATTGAACTATCAAAATCTGCCGGAGAACACTGGTCTGAAACTTTCTTACGCTTATCAAGAGATAGTAATGGTCGCGGCCTTTTCAACTGGCGTATGTTTGCCGGCAACCTGAAAGAGCAAGGTGACCTTTTCGCCAGCGAGAACCTAATCCCTGGACTTGGTGATGTTGGTGCACATGTTTCCCAAATTATGGACGGAGGTTGGGCTAGTTTCATGCTTTCTCATTATGTACGTGAGACAGGTGTATTCACTCTTCCTGAAGCTATAAAACGAATGACAGCTGATCCAGCTGCGGTGATTGGCCTAAAGGATCGAGGTACTCTAAAAACAGGAATGAAAGCAGATATTAATGTTTTTAAACCAGAAGAGGTAACAGAGTTGCAACCTGTATTAGTGAATGACTTCCCTGGTGAAGCACCTAGATATATCCAGAAATCTCGTGGCTTCAAAGCAACGATCGTCAATGGCCAGGTTAATGTCCTTGATGGAGAACCAACAAGCGCACGCGCAGGTCAGGTACTCAGACATTCAGCTTAGCAGACTATTTCTTTAAAAAGTGAGCCCAAGTATCAATTGGTCTCCTGTTAGTTCTTAATGCGTTTATGGATGCTTTGGTATCTCTATAACCAATAGCCATGCCACAAAAAAGCATTTCATCTTCTGGTGCTTCTACGAAAGCTGTGACACTCTCCTGTTTAAGTGACCAAGCTTCTTGTGCACAAGTATCAAGTCCAGCTTCTCTTGCAAGAAGCATAAAAGTCTGAAGAAACATTCCTAGATCTGACCATTGAGGAGTGCCCATTTGTCTATCTACGTAACAAAAGAATGCCGCTGGAGCTCCAAAAAACTCATAATTCTTAAGCATCTGCTTAAATCTACCTTCTTTATCATCACGCTCTATACCAAGAATGGAATACATCTGTTCACCAACCTCGAAACGTGAAGTCCTATAAGGCTCAGTTAATTTTTCAGGATATATTGCGTAAGCTGGCGTCTCAGGTTCAGACCATTCCAATTGAAACTTCAAGAATGATTGCATAGTTTCATTATTAATTACGTAAACCTTCCAAGGCTGTAAGTTACCTCCAGAAGCAGATCTAGAGGCCTTTTCTAATAACTTAGCTATTAAAGAATCCTCAACAGGATTATTCAAAAATTCTCTTACAGAAAGCCTAGAATCTACCGCTTCACTCACATCCATTTAAATTCTCCTATGTTAATTCTTTTTCTGCTGTTTCTTTTGCCCACTTATAATTAGCTTTACCATTTGGTGCGCGCATAACTTCTTCAACAAACAAAACTTGTTTTGGGAGCTTGTAGCCAGCTAAGTGCTCTCGAGTATAAGAGATGAGATCTTGCTCTCCAATTTCTTTTCCTTCCTGAAAAGAAGCTAAAGCTACTACCCTCTGGCCAAATCTATCATCCTGCAGACCAACGACGAGACAATCATATATGTCATCATGACGCTTTATAGCCTCTTCTACTTCCTCTGGATAAACTTTTTCACCAGCAGTATTAATACAATTACTGCCACGTCCCAAGAGAGTGATGGTTCCATCAGCTTCAACTTTTGCATAGTCTCCAGGAAAGCTATACCTAATCCCTTGGAATTCCTTGAAAGTTTCTGCAGACTTTTTCTCATCTTTAAAGTATCCCAAAGGTACCAGTCCGCTAGTTCCAATTTTACCCATCTTGTCAGAACCTGGTTCTACTATCTCACCATCATCGGTTATAACAATAACTCCAGGATTGAGAACAAATTTTGCAGTTTCAGCAGGATTATCTCTAGAAGCTCTAGAAGATCCCATACCTCCCTCAGTAGAGCCCATTGCGTCAACTAAGACCATATCATGATGTTTCAATAGTCCTTGTTTGACTTCAGAACTCCACATTACTCCACTAGAAATAATTGTATTTATTGAATCCAGATTATAAGGATTACCTTCAGCTTCAGCTTTATCTAAAGCATCCATAATAGGTTTGGCAAAAGCATCTCCAACTATGACTACATTATTGGCATGTGTTCGTTCAACTTCTTTCAATAAGTTATCAGGATCAAATCCCAATTGAGGTAGTGTTACAACTGTGCCGCCTACAAGGTGTGGAATAATTGCACCTAGCCACATACCTGTGCCATGCATCAATGGACATGCAGGTATGCTTACGGGAAGTCTGTCTTCGTCAGCTAATTTCTTTACTTCTTCCGCAACAGAATCTATGTCTATCTTTTCTTGAACAGGTATCAATCCCCAAGCCCCAGCTGTATTCAACATGCCAGTTAAATGGCCTTCATGCTCATACATAACCCCTTTTGGCATGCCAGTTGTTCCACCTGTATAGAGCATATAAATGTTTCTACTTGAGCGCTCTATCCTGTCCATAGGATTACAAGTCGAAATGCTTGACTCATAATCTTTTGCAAAACTTAAAACTTCATTTGTTCCGTCATCAACTTGTATGTAGAGTTTAACTTTAGGCAATTTGTCTTTTATAGATTTAATTTGTTCAGCGTAACAACCTTGATAAAAAACAGCCTCTGAATCTGAGTTGTCTAGTAGATAAACTAACTCTTCTTCTTTATATCTATAGTTAACATTGATAGGTACACCTTTAATTTTAAAAACACTGTACTGAGCCTCTAGATATTCATTAGAATTATGCAAATAAAGTCCAACTTTTGAATCATCTCCTAATCCTGCTTCAGACAATAATGAAGCAAGTCTTGCCGCCCTATCATCATAGTCTTTCCATGTGACTTCATTATTTCCACAGATGAGTGCTATTTTATCTGGTATGACATCAGAGTTTCTCTCCCAAACGGATGCGTATTGTGCTTCCAAAATAACCTCCTAATTAGTTTTGAATCCAGCTTCCATGAGCACCATAAGGAACCCTTTGAGGAATTATAACTTCTGCGACTGGTGGTTGGTCAAACGACTGAGCATCGATGATTATAAGTTTGGATCTCCTAGATTCTCTTTCATGAACCAATGAAAGTATCCAACCCTCATCTTCTTCAATTGCTCCAGGTTTAGCAGCAAATACTGGCTCTCCACCTGCAACATTGTCTCCTAGAAAATGGTCAATCCTCTTACCTGTTTCAAGATGATATTTATATAAATTTTCTCCAAAAGTAAGGTCTTTGACGTCAGTTTTTAACTGCATACAGTAACCAAACTCAGAATACAGACCAATTCGATCATCATTTATTCGTGGAAAATCACATGCCCCATCATCTAATTGTTCTTCTGATACAGTCCCTTTTTCTAGATCTATTATCCAGCGCCATAATCTTGCAACCGTGGTTTCACCTCCATAAATATCTTTAAAACCACCGACCATTGCCTCTTGTTGTCTAGATACATACAAA
>CABYSI010000017.1:0-29009 GCA_902521635.1 uncultured SAR86 cluster bacterium
AAAACTAAGGTTGGAGGGATTTTATGATGTGGTTGTTGAGAAAAATCTTCATTCGAAGGATTTATTTCGACAATATCTGCGCCTTTCTCTTTGGCATCTTCGAGATATCCTTGAATCCTATCGTAGTGACGTTGATTTATTATTGATGTGAAGTCATCATTATCTTTCATTTCAGGAAACATCTCAGAAGTGACTTCTACACTAGCTTTAACAAATTCATCTACTTTTCCTTCTGGTACCAATGCATAATCTGGAGCTAAGCATATTTGTCCTGCATTCATTGTCTTACCCTGCATGACTCTTTGCGCTGTATCTTTAATTTTTGCATCTTTACCAACAACTACTGGCGATTTTCCTCCAAGCTCTAAAGTCAGAGGTACTAAATTTTCAGAAGCGGCCTTCATAACATGTTTTGCTATTGACGTCCCCCCAGTAAAGATCAAATGATCAAAAGCTAGACTACTGAAAGCGGCTCCTACTTCTGCATCTCCCACAAATACTGCCATCTCAGCTTCATCAAAGTACTCTTCAATCATCAATTTTAAGAGATCTGAAGTAGCAGGAGTTAATTCTGAAGGTTTATGCATAACTCGATTACCAGCAGCAATAATTCCTGCAAGTGGAGCAAGTGCAAGATTCATAGGGAAATTCCAAGGGCTAATAGCTCCAACAACTCCTTTGGGCTGATATCTTACTTCAGCTTTAGCCCCTAACAAAGAAAGTGCAGACCCCAGTGGAGCAATGGCAGCTTTTCTTTTTTCTGTACGCATCCATTTTTTTAAGTTCTTTTTGGCATGCTCCATGGGACCGACCACAGAAGCAACTTCTGTTACCGCTGACATCATAGAATCTCTATTACCGAAATCTTGATTTACAGTTTCTATGATCTTTTTATCATACTTATTAACCATAGCTATGACCCTATCAAGACGATCTTTTCTTAAGTTTATTTCAGGTGCACCCTCTTTGATATTTAAACTTTTTTGCAACTCTAAAACACGATGCATTTCATTTATTGTTTCAGTACTCATAATTTCTCCCTTCCTTTATTTAATTAGACAGACCTTTTAGCCTTATCTTTCTCATTTGTTGTCTTAATACTATCTCTTATTGCTTCCCAATCTTCATCTTTCATAGAAGCTAAAGCCCTATAAAAGGTTCCACCAGTTAGATATTCTGCCCCATCTATAGCAATTGTTTGTCCGTTAAGGTAATTACAACCATCAGACATCAAAAAAGTAGCAAGGTTCCCTAATTCTTCCATCTCACCAACTCTCCCCATTGGATTTTGGCTATAACTTCCGCTGGAGTCTGAAGAGGCTTCATCAGGACTTTGTCCTGGAGAGAGTCTTGCCCAAGCACCTTCTGTTGGGAATGGACCAGGAGCAATCGCATTAATTCTTATACCTGTTTTACCCCATTCAGTAGCTAATGATTGTGTCATTGCATGAATACCGCTTTTTGACATTGCCGATGGAACTGTAAAAGCAGAACCCGTCCAAACCCATGTTGCGAGTATTGAAATAATATTTCCACCCATGCCTAGTTCAAGCCATCTTCTGCCAACAGAGTGAGTAACGTAAAAAGTACCATGAAATACTATACTAGCTATTGCATCAAAACCCCTGTGAGAAAGATCTTGTGTTCTTGAAATAAAATTACCGGCAGCATTATTTACCAATCCATGTATTGGTCCTTCTTCAAAAATTTCATTTATAGTGTTGTCTACGTCTTGAGCCCCCCTAATATCTAGACCATAACACTTAACACTACCACCATTTTCATCCATTAATTCCTTTGCAGTATCTTCTAAAACTCCTACTCTTCTGCCACATATAAGAACCTCGGCACCGTATTTCAAGAAATATCTAGACATTTCCTTGCCCAATCCGGAACCGCCCCCAGTTACCAATATTCTCTTTCCTTTTAGTAAGTCTTCTTTAAACATTAACTCTCCTCATTTAATAATTACACTATAACAAATATTACACAATTAACCCTATCAGGGATTATTGGGAATTTTCAAATACTTCCAAATTTCTGTCTTCCCTGTAATTTTTATCTCTAATCCATTTATGGCGTTTATTAAAAAAAATAAAGATAGCAGCAAAGAACATTAATGATGCACCTAAAAGGTAAGGAAAAGACGGATTAAGCATATAAAGAGGCATAGAAATTAATGGAGAAATAACATGTCCAATCGGAATCACCATTCCTAAAAAACCTCCTGCTACTCCTTGATATTCTTTGCCAACAGATAGCGATAAGGAAGATGAAATACCCGGTCCTAACATACCTCCACCAAGACCATAAAAAAATAGACAAATATAAACTTCAACTAATGTAGAGCTATATGCATATCCCAAAAGAGCAAAAAAATTAAGGACAACCCCTAATTTTACTAAAGATCCAGGTGAGGTTTGAAGTCTATCTGCTATCAGCAACTGCCCGTTTAATACACCTAATGCCGAAAGCATAAAACCAATACTAGCAAGAGCTATATAGTTCTCTGAGGAGGGAGTTATGACATCTTGAAAAAAGAATGAAGAAGTTTGAACTAAGGCAGCATTGGATATACCAAATCCCGCAGATATAATTAAAAAAGGCCAGACTCTGGAATCGAATAAAGTAAGCTTTTTGATCGTTTTCTCTTGAGAGATCAATGGGGGTGTTTTTTGTAAGGAAACAAAAATAATTACTATGAATGCGCCCATAGCAAAAAAGAAGAACGGCGCAGTATAGGATACTAGTAAAAGTAATCCTGCTACCGCGGGACCTAATATTCTGCCCATTGAAAATCCTGAATCTAGTCTTGCAAAGGCTCTGCTTCTTGCCTCTATAGAGCTTATATCAGCGACCCACCCTCCAGATGAGGGTCTAGTTGCACTCCCAAAGATACCATTAAGTAATCTTGCAGAAACCAATAATAGAAATAAAAAAGTACCGGTTAATAAGCCACTTTGTCCTAATGAGATTGTAAAACTAAAAAGTATCAAAGAAATTGCAAAACCAGAAAGACCAACGATGACTATTTTTTTTCGTCCAATAGAATCACTTAATGATCCCCATATAGGACTTAAAATCATCCAAGCCAACGCTGAAGTGGCAAAAATTGAACCTATTTGAATTTCATTTAAACCAAGATCTCGTGCAATGGGAGGAATAGTTATAAAGACTATAGATTGTCCTGCTCCAACACATAATAAACCTGCAGCAAGCACCCATATAGTATTAGGAAGCTTTTCAAGAGATTTACTCATATGTAATTATGAGTAAAAAGATCTTTTTATTAATAATGTCTTTGAGGACATACTCATAATAACTTGTAAGGCTATGCGACCATTCATGCTCATAAACAGTAGCCTCTTGAGATGATGAATTGAAAGTCAGACATTTCTTTAAAAAATATGGTTCAGACTCATGATTAATTATTGTATCCAATAATTTTTTTACATTAGTAAGTTCTCTTTTACCAATTGGAGGGCAAGACCATTTTGGAGTACTTACTACCTGAATAATCTCCTCCCTTAAATGGGAATTTGTAATGCTCGTAAAATCATCATCTTTAATACTATCCAATAAAAATGGACCATGCCTATCAACACTCTTTTGACTGAAATGATCAAAAAACATTTCTTGGTAGGCTTGCGAATTAACCAAAGTATGAAAAAAAAGTTTGTCTGTTACTTTAAATAATTCATGATCTACTGATAAAGGGATTAGTCTTAGCAGACCATGGTCATGTAAACGAATATTAAAGTGTTGTTCTTTAACTAACTTAAACTTTTCACTTAAAGATGATACTTTGAGAGTATCCATTAAAAACCTTTAATACCTACAGAATTCCTTATATCCTCTATAAGTGGTGTAGAGACCTCCAAGGCTTTATTGGCTCCTTCTTTTAGCACCGACTCAACATAATCTCTATCTTTTATTATCTTTAGATATTCTCTTTTATAAGAAGACAAAAACAAAGACAGGTGATCAAAAAGATATGTCTTTGCATCTCCCCAGCCAATGCCATCCTCATACATTTTTTGAAAGCTTTTTATATCATCTTCTTCTGCAATAGATTTAAAGATAGCGAAAATATTGCAATCTGTTGAATCTTTTGGAACTCCTGGTTCAAGAGAATTGGTCTTAATCTTCATAATAGTCTTTTTCAAGGAATCCTCGTCAGAAAAAATTGGAATCGTATTTTTATAAGACTTACTCATCTTTCTACCATCTAATCCAGGTAATACCCCTGTTTCTTTGCTTATCTTTGCTTCAGGAGGTGTTAGCAGATCTCCATAGTGATGATTGAATCTTAAAGCGATGTCTCTAGTCATTTCGATGTGCTGTTTCTGATCTTGTCCAACTGGCACTATGTCTGCGCTAAACATTAATATATCTGCAGCCATCAAAATAGGATAATTAAACAATCCCATTGTTATTCCTTTATCCACGTCTTTAGCACCATTCAATTCATTATCCGAGATGGCAGCTTTATAAGCGTGGGCCCTGTTTAAGAGTCCTTTTGATGTTAAGCAACCTAATATCCAAGATAATTCAAAAATATGAGGAATATCAGATTGACGATAAAAGGTTACTTTTTCTGGATCAAGTCCACATGCTAACCAACATGCAGCTACTTCAAAACTTGATTCATGTGTAAGCTTAGAATCTAAGGTTTTTATCAATGAATGATAATCTGCTAAGAACAAAAAAGAAGATGTGTCGTTACCTTTACTTGCTTCAATTGCAGGAAGTATTGCACCAACTAGATTACCTAAATGCGGCGTGCCGCTTGTTGTAATTCCTGTTAAAACTTTTTGTTTTACTGCCACTTAAACTCCAACAAACATTCTAACTCAAGTTAATAATAAAATACTTGATAAGTGTATTCTATTTATTATTATCCTTGTTAGGTATGGCTAGAATATTCTTGGCACTAACGCCAGATAAAGACTTAAATGATCAGATAATTGAGCTTAAGAAAGATCTAAAAAACAATGTCTTAAGTGATGCTGACATATCTTGGCAAAAAAATAGTGATCATCATTTGACACTTAATTTTGTGGGTTCTATGGAGCCCGAGCAAATAGAGGAAATGTATAAAGGTTTGACTGAAATAAACTTTATGAGCCATCTACAAGTTGATATAAGTCATGTGAATTTTTTTCCAAACGAGGATAGTCAATTATTGGTAGCAATTGTAAAGCCCACAAATCAAATTCTTAAGGTGTTTGGGATGATCGATGAAGTAGTCACAAGAATAGGATTTGGCTCTTCACTTAAAACGTATAAACCTCATATAACTTTAGGTAGATTCAAAGATAAAGATAGGCCTCAATATTCTTATGAAGATCTCGGTGAGATTCAAATCAGATCTCGTATAAGCAAACTAGATGTTTATGAAAGTGAATTTGATCAGGGAAGAACAAATTATCAACTATTGAGAAGTTTTGAATTTTAGAAGGCGAAGTTGAAGGGCCCAGTGCGGGTTTCTCACTGTGTGGCCGATACCCATTTCAGCTCACAATTTGTTAAACAAGTTAACTTTTTCACCCTTCTTCTTCTGTCCATTTTCTTCCTGATTTGGGTCTCGAGGTCCAATTCTTTCCGAAATATGTCCTGATTAAAATTTAACAAATTAAATTCTTAATGCAAGTAAATTTTTTAAATATTTATCTGCCTAGTCTCTTAAACCAATCATCGGTATTTCTTTCTTGAAAAGAATTTATAAAGTTAAATATTTCGTTCAATGAATCTGATATGAATAATTCTTCTTGGGTGGTCTCAGGCAAGAAACCTTCTTCAGCTGAAAACTGAGTGAATTCAAATAGCTTTGAATAATATCCATCAACATCGAAAAGGATTATTGGTTTTGAATAAATACCTAATTGGTTCCAAGCTAAGGCTTCAAAAAATTCTTCCCATGTGCCAACTCCTCCAGGCAAAGAAATGATTGCATCTGAAAGCTCAGCCATTCTAGCTTTTCTATCATGCATTGATGGAACAATTTCAAGAGAAGTTAGATTATTATGACCTACTTCTACATCATGCAGTCTTTCAGTTATTACTCCTGTGACTTTCGCACCTCCGTCTAAAGCTGCATCAGCAACAATTCCCATCAATCCTTTGCTTCCTCCACCATAAACCATGGAAAATTCTCTTTTAGCTATTTCAAGACCTAAATCTTTCGCACTCTTGGAATAGGATTCCTTCACTCCCTTTGCTGAACCCGCAAAAACACAGATACTTTTCATAATTCCTTACTTTACAATAATTATATAACTTATAATTAAAAGAATGGATAAGTTGAGAATTGATATTGTATCTGATGTTGTTTGTCCCTGGTGCGTAATAGGTTTTATAAATTTGCAAAAAGCTATGTCTGATTTGAGCGCTGAAGTGAAATTTGAAATTAACTGGAAACCATATGAACTCCACCCTGAAATACCTGAAAATGGATATGACAAAAAACTTTACATGCAACAAAAATTTGGTGATTTGTCGGGTAAAGCCTCTCCTTATAAGCAAATTGAACAAATAGGGAAATCTCTAGGATTTGACTTTAATTTTTCAAAAGCTGAACGTATTCCAAATACTTTCAATGCACATAGGCTTTTATGGAAGGCTAAAGAAATGGGACTACAGACAGAACTCTCGGAAGCTCTCTTCAAATGTTATTTCACAGAAGGAAAAGACATTGGTTCTAAAGAGATACTTTTGGAAGTAGCAGTAGAGGTAGGAATGGATTTAGATACAATTAAATCATTCTTGGATTCAAAAGAAGGTGGTCAGGAAACAGCTGATGAAGAAATGAATTTCATTGAGAAAAGTATAGGAGCCGTCCCAACTTATTTTATAAATGAAAAATATATTATTCAGGGTGGTCAAGAACCTGAGACCTTTGTTTCTTTTTTGAATAAAATTCTTATCAAAGAAAAAGAAAATGCAACTACTAGATAAAAATCAATTAAATCTTGCAAAGGTTGATAATAATTTCTTTCCTTATTTTCATGTGAAAAATGCCTTGTCTAATTTCCTTAACTCATCAGATTTAGTTAAAGATTTCCCAGATATAGACTCTGGAGGAAGTTTTCCATCTGATAATCTTAAAGAAGGAGATTTAAAAAAACTCGTTGAGGAATTAGAAGGAGATGAATTTAAAGACATTTTAGAAAATAAATTAGGAGTTAATCTCAAAAATGCTGAAGTTATAACTACCCTGAGGGGATTTTCTCGATTTAAAGATGGAAAAATTCATACGGATTCTCAAAGTAAAATTGTAACAGTATTGCTTTATCTGAATAAGAATTGGGATAATGAAATAGGTAACCTAAGATTATTGAAGAAAAACAATGATTTAGATAATTATATTCAAGAAATTTCTTCTGAATATGGAAATCTCGTCGCTTTTAAAGTTACAGACAACTGTTGGCATGGCTTTATGCCTTTTGAAGGTAAAAGGCTCTCTATACAACTTAATTATATACTCCCGAAATCTTTGAATATGCATAAGATCAGACACAAGCTTAGCGCTTCATTTAAAAAACTTATATCAGGAAGTTCCAACTGAAGGTTCTAATTATCAAGCTTACCTCTATGGGTGATTTGATGCACGCCCTCCCTGCTATCACAGAAGCTAAAGATCAGATAAATAATATTACTTTTGACTGGGTTGTAGACAAAAACTTTAGTTCTGTTCCTAAGTGGCATCCTAATATCGAAAATACCATTGAAACTAATCACCGTGAATGGAAATTAAATTTATTTTCATCTAAATCTAGAGATGAGATGAGGGATGTTGTTAATAAAATAGATGCAAACAAATATGATCTGATTATTGATATGCAAAGTAACCTTAAAAGTGCTTTCCTTTCTTTTATGTGTAAATCTTCAGTAACCGGTCTAGATGCCAAAAGCGCAAGAGAATACCCTGCACATTTAGCCTACAAAACTAAAATTAGAGTGCCTAAAACAATGCATGCAGTAGAAAGACAGAAGCTACTGTTAGCCACCGCATTGGGCTATGAAACAAATATAAATAATAGAGATTATGGAATTTCTAAAGCTAATTTTAAAAAACCCTTGAAAATGTACTCGAGTAAATATGCGATTTGTGTCCAAAATGCCAGTTGGACTAGCAAACAGTGGCCGATAGAATATTGGCAAGAGTTTTTAAGAATTTTAGAAAAAAAAGATCTTAAGTTTTTATTTCCTTCTGGAAGTCAGGCAGAATTAGATCGAGCGTCTGAAATCTGTTCTGTTTCACAAAAGGCTTTTGCTTTAGAAATATTACCTTTAGATGAAATAGCCTTTCTTATTGATAATTCTGAATTTGCTATATGTTCAGATACTGGCCTCGCACACCTTTCTGCTGTTGTTGATACTCCTTCACTAACACTTTATGGACCTACAGATATCAGTTTAATAGGTACTTACGGAAATAATCAAAACCATTTTGTATCTTCAAATTCAGACATCAATAAAATTAGCGTAAATGATATTCTTGCAAGATTGGAAGAACTGGACTTTATTTAGAAGCCTTAACTTTCTTTTTTACTTCTTTTACAGCACCTTTTAGGGTGTAATTTTTCTTGAGATCTTTTTTTGGAAGATTTGCTAGATAATTCCCCTACTCTTATGTATTTTCCTGAATCAAGTGCTTCTCTGAAATATTTTGTACTCCCATGGACTTCATTGACTTTTCCAGAGGCGCCCATACCAAAACCTTCAATAGTTCCGCCATATGTTGCAGCTTGCATTCCCATTCTATGTAGAAGCTTAGGACTGGCAATATCAATGATCTTTGGATCAACGGAGACGATCCAGTTCTCTTGTGATCTCATCCAAGATTTTACGTTAGACATCGCAGCTACAAACCTAATTTTATCGGTATGGTTGACTCCGGTTCCATGAAGAAGCCTTCCATCGAAAAGCATTATCGTTCCAGCTTTAGCTTCAAGATTTATGGCAGGTGGTAATTTTCCAACCTCGCCGTTACTTCCAGCTTTGATGATATTTTTATGACTACCAGGAATAATCAAGGTACCACCATTCACTTCATTTACTTCTTGGGGTATGTAAAGTGTATTCACTAATGCAGGAGCCTCTTCAGTTATCCAAGGGGAGAGTGGGCTTTGATCTAAATGGAGAACTTGAGGATAGTATCCCTTTTCCGAACCGTTTGCTAAAAAGCTATGACAAATCCATCCTTTGCCTAAAGTTTCATTCAAAAAGCTTTCTATGAGTAAACCAGCTTGAACATGATAAGGATCTTGCTCAATACAGCCTCTAAAAATTTCACCCTTATTGATTAAAGTATGAACATATTGACCTGATGGAGTGATGCTATTCACTCCAGCTAATTTTTCACCTTGTGCTTGTTCCAATAGCCTTTCTATAAATGCTTCACATTGATCTTTTGACATTCCATCTTCGATCAATGCATATCCCCATCTTTTAAAATCTTTTCTTATTTGTTTAATTTCTTTAGTAGGTGTTGGTAATTTTTTTGTTTTCCAATAAGGATGTTTTCTACCAACAGTCGTATTCCAGTAATGTATTTTTTTTCTGGAAAGAGGTTTTTTGAAATTAGGAGGAGCTAGCCAAGGATTGTTTTTAAAAATAGATGTATAAGGTTCTTGAGAATCAAGAAAAGACTTAAAAAGCATTTCCTTTTCTGGAGTATTCTTATCTATATATTCTTGACTAAATTGTTCTATCTGAGACATTTGTTCTAGTCCTAAAAATCATCTCTAACTCTATCATAAGCCTCATTTATCAATGTAACTTTGTCAGCTCTAAGACCTTGCTTTACTTCTATATTCTCATCCAATAATACATAGCTTTGATAATTTGATTCAAATTCTGGCCATTCGGTGGTAGCTATTGAAGGAATCCCATTTTTAGCAAAACTTGTCCATATCTCCATCATAACCTTTGAGAAATCACGATCTCTTTCAGATAGATCTATGTTGAATACATCGAAATTGCCAAATATATAGGGCACTTCGGCTGCATGAAAAGCTCTGTACTCTTTAGAGCCATTTATTGAAGGGTGCCAGTTCCACAAATATAAATATGCAGGACTTTCAACACTTGACATTAGATCACCCCACTTTTGCATTTGAGCAGTAAACATAACGTCAGTAGTGAAATCTACCCATGATTTTTTTGCTATCTGCTCTGTATCTACAGGATAAAGTTCATAAATAGAACTATCAGCTTCCGGTAAAATATCTGCAATAGCCAAATGAGTGAGTCTTTTATAAGACATGGATTCTAATTGGGGGCTTAACATTTTTGGATCTAAAGGCGTTGCCTCATCAGCCGTACTCCCAATCAGAACTGGAACGTCAGCTTGAGAACCTTTTTGAAAAATTTTTGATATATCTTCAGGAATTATATTCCCATCAATTACTGTTAATGAATCAAATTGAGTTGCATAAAGAGGATCATTCTCTAAGTTCCTGATAATTGTTAATGGAGGTATCTTTTTTAATGCTTCCATTGAAGGATTGTTAGTTCCAGTCATAACTTTTGACCATTCTAAGCCCAGTTGTTCAGCACTTTTTGAATAAGTAGTATTTTTATCTAAATGAGTTAATGGTATTAATCTAGCACCACTTTGACCGATGGCTTTATGAAATAGTCCTTTTGCTAGAGGACTTGCTTGAAGTACATTCACGCTCCATGATCCCGCAGATTCACCAAAAATAGTTACATTATTAGGGTCTCCACCAAAATATTGAATATTTTCTTTGACCCATTTAAGTGATTGGATTTGATCACTGAAACCTTGATTACCAGAAGAACCATTTTTCATTGATAATTCTGGATGAGAGAAGAATCCAAACGGACCTAAACGATAATTCACAGTTACTAAAATTACTCCATGCTCTGTAAGCTCATTACCTGGGTATTCACTGCCACTTCCCCATACCAATGCCCCTCCATGGAACCAAACCATTACGGGGAGTTTTTCATGAGTATCTTTTGCTCGAGTCCACACATTCAAAGTTAAGCAATCCTCGCTCATGTTATTCAAATCAGGGACTCGATCATAGAAGTCAGCTATTTGTTTTGGCTGAAAACAAATCTTTGAATTAGTTTCAGCAGATCTAATACCTATCCAGTTTTTTGCAGGTTTAGTTAGAGCCCACCTCAAATCACCTACAGGTGGTTCTGCGTAAGGAATACCCAAATATTTTTTTAGATCTCCTTCTTGAACTCCCTTGATAGAACCATTCTTCAATTCGACTATCGTAGATATATTTAGATCACCAAAGCCACAACCTAGTAGGGTTATAAATATGCCC
Organism: uncultured SAR86 cluster bacterium; assembly: GCA_902521635.1. Classification (GTDB taxonomy): domain Bacteria; phylum Pseudomonadota; class Gammaproteobacteria; order Magnimaribacterales; family Magnimaribacteraceae; genus Magnimaribacter. Next base: position 11,313 of record CABYSI010000017.1, read on the forward strand.
AAAAAAATTATCTTCCTAAGCATCATAACTTAGTGATTAAATCACTTAGTGAACGAACTAAATTCTGACTTCTCTCCGCTCCTATAGCTCCTTCTTCCATTAAACATGGAGTGTATCCGAATGAAACCTTTTTATTTGTATCCGCAATAGACATTGATCCGCCCCATCCTGCCCAAAAACAAGCCCCTTCATCCAAATATCCCATCCAACTTGCATTGTCTATAGGGAGACCAAAACCAATACCCCATCTAAGTGGCTCCACAAGGACTAGATCATTCCCGCGAACCTGTTCTTCAAGTGCAAATTTAATTAACTCTTCAGAAAAAATTCTTTTTCCTTTATAAGTTCCTCCGTTAGCTATTAGTGCCATAGACTCAGCAATAGATCTACCATTTCCATGACCCCCCGCAGCAGGTATCTCAGCTCTGCGCCACTCTGGAGTATTGGCATCAGGTGCAGTGATTATTCCGTTTGTCATAACTTTCTTCATGACCGAACCTTCCTCTAATTCAAACAAATCTTCGGGATTTGATTCAACTGCCTGATGAATTTCTGCAACTCTAGAGTGATGTTTATCTTCGAGCCCAATATGAAAATCAATATCCAAGGGTATGGCTATTTCGTCTTTGAAGAAATTACCAACAGTTTTACCTGAAATTCGTTTAATAATTTCCCCCATTAAATTTCCAACAGATATTGCATGATATCCAACAGCTGTTCCAGGTTCCCACCATGGCTCTTGGGTTTCAAATAGGGCTGCTACTTTATCAGGATCGTAAAGATCATTTCCTGCTACGGGTGCATCCCACCCAGCCAATCCAGAAGAGTGGCTCATAATATGACTGACAAGGATATTCTCTTTTCCTTTCTGAGCAAATTCGGGCCAATACTCTGCTACAGGAGCTTTGAAATCTAAATGCCCACGATCAGCGAGCACATATGCAGCTAGAGAAGTTGCATTTTTTGTACTCGAAAACACATTAACGATAGTATCTTCTTCCCACGGAAGTGACTGAGCTTTATCTCTAGTACCAGCCCAGATATCAACAACCACTTCGCCGTGATATGCAATTGCTAATGAAGAGCCAATATCTAAGTTGAGTTCAAATTGATTTTCGTAGCAATCTACTATCGATTTAAATTTTTCGTCAAATTTACCTTGTATATCCATCTACTTTTACCTAAAGATTAAAACCATGAAAAAGGAAATTAAAAATTTCTTTGTATTTCAATTCCTGCTGTTCGTGGATAACCCCACTGACCAAAACGACCTCCACCAGTAGCAGAAGATAAATATCCCGAAATATAATCTTCATCAGTAGCATTCTTTATAAAGAATCTAGATCTCATAGTTTCATCGGCACTTTCCCATATTAAATTTAAATCAACAATAGTGTACGCATCTTGTGAGTACTCATTAAACTCTGAGAAATAAATTCTTGATTTATAAGAAGCATTCGCACGGTAAGTTAATGAAGCACCTGATGCCATAGGACTTGTATAGTTTAGTCCCAAGTTGATAGAAACTTTAGGGGCATTAGTTAAATAGTTACCGTCTAATTGCTGCTCTCCTAATTGTGGCTGTATACCGTTTGTGTTCAGGAATTCTCCATAAGTTGCATCTAAAAGGGTCAGACCATAATTTATACTAAGAGAGTCATTAACATTTGATAGCGCTTCAATTTCTAATCCATTTACAGTTGCGTCACCAGCATTTCTTGTTACCGTTTGTATTCCAACAACCTGCAAAACTTGAAAATCTGTGTAGTCATATCTGAATAAAGAAGCATTCAAACTAGTATTTTCACTAAGAGAGCCTTTAAATCCAAACTCTAGAGAAGTTACTTCTTCTGGATCATACGGTTCAGTACACTCATAAGTGGCATAACCACCAGCTTTGTAGCCTTCACTTAGAGATGCGTAAACATTACTATCTGAAGACAGGTCATGCTGTATTACTGCCCTAGAAGTAGTAGAAGAATATTCTGTAACAACTTCTCTATCACAAGTTTGAGCCGCAATAACAGGCATAGGCATTAGGATAGATATAAAATTATCTTGTTTGCTGGTAAATTCATCTGTTGTTCTTCTTACTCCTAAACTTAATCTAGTTGTATCACTTAGATCGAATGTGCCATCTGCAAAATATGCTTCAGATTCTGTGTCCATCTTGTCATGTTTAAAATCAAACATACTAGGGACAGGAAAACCTAATATAGGTTGAGGATTATCAAAGTGAGTATGTCTTGACGTTTCGTCATCCATGTAAAAAAGACCAAATACAAGGCTCATTGTATCTCTTTCAATATTTAAATTAATTTCTTGAGTGAAAGTTTCTGTCTCGGATATATCAAATGTATCTAGATATACACCAGCCGAACCATCTCGGTCTAAATTAAACTGATCATCAAAGCTTTGTTTTGCTGTTATTGAAGTTAATGTGCCCAGTTCAGTATCGATTTTTAGAGTTAAAGATGTAACATCGTATTCTCTATCTGTCATATTGGTACCATTCACTGATTCAGAAGTTGGTGTTTGATAGATTTCATGAGGTTTTAAAGATATTGGTTCAGCTGCAATTTGAGGAAAGCCAAAAGCCGCAGCCAATTCTCTATTATCGGTCAACCACCCGTAGGGATCTGGTGTACCTTCTGTTTCAACAGAAGCAACCATAAGGTCTGCAGAAACCGTATCACTTAGATCTGATTTTATTTTTAATCGAAATGCTTGCTTATCTGTATACCCTTGCTCTCCACATCCAGCATTAAGACAATCATAAAAACCTTCACCTTGCTCAGTTCCATGTACTACCAATCTAAAGCTGGTATTGTCAGAAATTCCACCACCAAAGGCTGCTTCAGCAGTAGTAATGTCATATTCTCCATAACCTAATTTGACATAACCATCCGTATCTTGAGTAGGATTTTTTGTAATAAGATTTACGACTCCTCCAATTGAATTTCTTCCATAGAGTGTACCTTGTGGACCTCTCAATACTTCTACCCTCTCAAGATCCATTTCACCCAGCTGCGATGAATGTGCTCTAGATTGAAAAATACCATCAGTGCTTACCGACACACCTGGGTTACCATTAAACTGTCCGATTCCTCTTATCGTTATGTTTTGAGCACCCAGGACATTAGTAAAATTCATGCTAGGAACTAAATGTTTTAGATCATGCATACTAGTTATGCCCTTGTCTTCTATTTCTGTTGAATTAATAGCTGTAATAGCAGCAGGTGTATCTACTACTGTAGAGCTTCTCTTTAATGCTGTAACAATGATTTCTTCTACGTCTTCAGCGTAAATCGGTGCAGTAAAGGATAACGAGATAATTAGTGGAAAATATCTGAGATTGAACATAAAAACTCCCCTTTTTAGTTAACTTTCATAATAATTTAATACAATCTAAGTGATATTACCAAAAAATTAAGGATTTAAGTTTACTTCTTTTATCGTTATTTTCTTTAGGTATTATTTAACTTTGCTAAATCAGAATGATTATCAAAATCAAAACCATTTCCAATGGCTAATTTACAGAAATTTTCTGTTAAATTTATATTATGAATACAAAAGAAGTTAATATTTTATTAAACAAAATAATTGAGTATGAGTTAGCTGGAGTTGTCAGATACTCTCACTCTGCCTTAATGGTAACGGGACCATATAGATTGCCTATAGTGGAATTTTTAAAAGAACAGGCTAATGAGTCTTTGATGCATGCTCAGCAAGCCGGTGAATTACTTACTGGTCTAGATGGACATCCCAGTCAAAAAATTGCAAAAATTGAGGAGACGAATGATCATTCCATACAAGGTATCTTGGAAGAAAGTCTTGGGCATGAATTACATGCTCTTAACCTCTACAAAGAGTTATTGTCAATCGTAGAGGGTGAATCAGTATATTTAGAAGAATACACTAGAGGCTTAATAGGAGAGGAAGAACAGCATCAACTTGAATTAAGAAAAATGCTTAAAGATTTTAGTTAAAATTGTATTTATCGCTTATTGGGAGACTTATGCCTTCCAAATACAAAAGACCTTTTTGAAAGATGTTTTGTTTTTCTTCCGTAAACTCTTTCCCTCCAAAGTTTATATGAAGAATATTTCATCTCTTTTTTCATAAGTTCTTTTACTTCTTTTTCAGATAAATTATAAGTCGCTTCAATTGCCTCGAATGGAGTTCTGTCTTCCCAGGCCATTTCTATAATTCGAGATATGTCACTTTTGTTCATGAATAATTATGTCAGATGTACTTTTATTACATTCATAAGAATTAAGTAGTTCTTGAGCGACTACTTGGGCTGGTACATTTTTAAACTTTCTAAAGATGCCAATATAAAAGGGTGAAAAAAGATTTCCAAAAAATTCAATGAGCCATACAAAGACATCTACCCTGCTTTCGTCTCTAGGACCCAGAAGATGCCCTGGTCTTGCGAAAAAAACTGAACTAAAGCCAATTGCTTTGACTTCATCTTCCATCATTCCCTTAATTTTTAGATAGTAATTTAGTGAAGAGTTGTTTGCACCAACGGCTGAGATAATAAGAACATTCAAAATACCTGCTTTAGAAGCCTTTTTACAGATCTGAATAACTAAATCCAAATCTACACTCTTAAATTCTTTTCTAACATTGAGCTTCATATAAATCAGCTCTAAAAAATTTAATGGGTAACCAATACAAATAACAAGAGACTTAGCGTTTGGTAAATCAGGTAAATTTTCTGAATCAAATAGAGTTTGATTCACTGTCGCCTCTGTAATTGAAACTTCCCTTACAAATAAATGATATTTAAGGTTTCTATTCTTTACCTCATCAAGAAAATATCCGCCTGTAAGACCTGAAGAACCGAAAATTAGAAAATCATTCATTGTCGGGGAGTTTAATCATCTCAATATTATTTCCATCAATATCCTTAATGTAAATTGAGGCGGTACCGTCTCGGTGTTTTGTTAATTCTCCATAAGAGGATGCCTCATCAGATTCAATAGCAAAATGAAAAGGATGTTGCTCTGGAATGACCAGTGCAAGACTGGTATTTTCAAAATCGATCATTGCCCAAGTTTCGTCTTGATAAGAAACTTGAATATCAAAATTCTTCTTATACCAATCCACCGATTTGCCGATGTCTTCTACTTGAATAGCTAAGTGGTGTATTTTATCCATATATATTTTATTAATACGGGCGCTGATGGCGGATAGTGAGGGATTCGAACCCCCGAAGGGTTTGACCCCTTGCCGGTTTTCAAGACCGGTGCATTCAACCAGACTCTGCCAACTATCCTATAGAACATTGTCTAACCGGAGCGCATTGTAGCAAAAAAGAATAATGCGAAGGAAAAGATCAATGATCTTTTTTTTGATACAATCGCGCACGTAAAATGGAAGCTTCTTCAAGATTTCTCAACACCGAACTAATCGATCGTCACAAGGCCGGATTGAATGGACAACTTGTCGCAAAAGATAGAGATAATCTTTTTAAATCCATTACTGAAAATCTTGTCGTGAACAATGCAACTCTTATTTCCCATTATTACGTTGACCCTCTTATCCAGCAAATAACAGAAGAAACCAATGGGTTTATAGGTGACTCCCTTGAAATGGCTAAATTTGGCAGTAACTGCCAAACAGAAAATCTTATAGTTTGTGGAGTTAAGTTCATGGCAGAGACTGCAAAGATTCTAAGCCCGGAGAAAAATATTTATGTGCCAACTTATGAGTCAACTTGCTCATTGGACTTAGGATGTCCTGCAGCTGACTTGAAAATTATGAAAGATAAATATCCCGAAAGAGTACTTGTAGTTTATGCCAACACATCAGCTGAAGTTAAAGCAATGGCTGATTGGGTGGTTACTTCAAGTATTGCGAAAGAAATTATTGAGGAACTCCATCTCAATGATCAAAAGATTCTATGGGCTCCTGATAAATACTTAGGTAGTTATCTTCAAAAGGAAACAGGTGCTGACATGCTTTTATGGGATAGTGCCTGTGTTGTCCACGAGGAGTTTAAGGCATCAGGGCTAAGAGATTTGAAAAAACTTCATCCTGATGCAGGCGTATTGGTTCATCCTGAATCTCCTTCAGAAGTCATATCTATGGCAGATGCAGTTGGTTCGACTTCTCATCTTATTAAAGCTTCTCAGGATCTAGATTTTAATAAATTTATTGTAGCAACTGATAAATCAATTTTTTATAAGATGGCTCAACTCTCACCTGGTAAAGAATTCTTTGAAGCGCCTACAGGAGGATCTGGCTCTTCCTGTAGAAGTTGCGCACATTGTCCGTGGATGGGTTTAAATTCTTTAACTAACCTAGATGAGTGTGTCAGGACGCTTGCCAATGAAATTAATTTAGATTCAGACCTAATTCAACAGGCAAAAATTCCTTTAGATAAAATGATCAGCTTTAATGTCTAAAAGGCACGAACCAAACTCAATCAAGATAGAAGAATCTGTAAAGCTTGCCTTAGAAGAAGACATTGGTATTGGAGATATTACAGGAGAATTAATAGACCCCTTACAAACCCAAAGTGCTATTCTCTTATGCAGAGAGGATTCTATATTATGTGGATCTAAGTGGTTTGAAGCTGCTTTTAAAATCATAGATCCTAATGTAAATATATTCTGGAATAAAGAGGAAGGAGAACTAATCGAAAGTAATACTGAAGTAGCAACTATAGAAGGAAATTCAAAATGTATGGTAGCTTCAGAGAGAACTGGTCTCAATTTTCTGCAAATGATGTCAGGTATAGCTTATAAAACCTATTGTTATCAAAAGGAACTAAAAGGCTCAAATACGAAATTATTAGATACAAGAAAAACATTACCGGGTTTGAGATACGAGCAAAAATATTCTGTTGTCATCGGTGGAGGGCAAAATCATAGGATGGGGTTATATGATGCGGCACTAGTGAAAGAAAATCATATTGCTTCTTCTGGTTCGATAAAAAAAGCAGTGGATACTCTCAGGAATAATGAGGTAAAAATTATAGAGGTTGAGGTAGAAAATCTTAATGAGCTCCAAGAGGCTATTGATTCAGGAGCTGATATCGCGATGTTGGATAATTTTAAACAAACAGATTTGATAACTGCTGCAGAAATAGCAGTCAATAAAATAAAATTAGAAGTTTCAGGAAATATTAGTACTGATCATTTGTCTTTTATCAAGGAACTTGATCTTGATTATATTTCTTCAGGAGACCTGACAAAAAATATATCTGCTACAGATTATTCTCTAATATTTAAACCAATTGATTAAAACAGACGTTCTTATTATAGGAAGTGGAGCTGCAGGAATGACAGCTGCTATTGAATTATCTAATAAATTTAATGTCACGCTTATAACAAAAAATTCTTTAGTCGATAGTTCCACATGGTATGCCCAAGGCGGTATTGCTGCTGTCATTGATTCGAATGATTCTATTGAAGAACATTTAAGAGACACACTAATAGCTGGGGACGGATTGTGCGATGAAAATGCAGTCAGAGAATGTGTGAGTCACGGAAAAGAAGCAATTGAATGGCTAAGTAGTCTTGGAACAAATTTTACAACTGATAAATCAAAAGAAAATCTTCATCTTACACAAGAAGGTGGTCACTCTAAAAGAAGAGTTGTTCATGCGGAAGATGCTACCGGAAAAGAGGTGTCCAGCTCTCTGTCAGAGATGGTAAAAAGAATAAAGAACATTGAAGTCTTAGAAAATCATATTTGTGTGGATCTTATAACTCGGAAGGATAAGTGTATAGGTGCATATGTTTTGGACATAGATTCAAACTCTGTCAAAGCTTTTAGTTCAGGTGCTGTAATTCTTGCTACTGGTGGTGCGAGTAAGGTCTATTTATATACCAGTAATCCTGATGGTTCGTCAGGAGATGGTATTGGTTTAGCTTGGAGAGCGGGATGTAAAGTTGAAAACCTAGAATTCAATCAATTTCATCCGACATGTCTTTTTCATCCAGAAGCAAAATCCTTCTTAATTAGCGAAGCTTTGAGGGGTGAAGGAGCTTTTTTGGTCAATGAAAACAAAGAGAAATTCATGGAAAAGTATGATTCAAGGCTAGAGCTTGCTCCAAGAGATGTGGTCGCTAGGTCTATTGATAAAGAAATGAAGATTTCTGGTGCTGATAATGTCTATTTAGATATTAGCCATAAGAATTCAGATGAAATAAAAGAACATTTTCCTAATATATATTCTGAATGCCTTAGGTTTGGATTTGATCTAACTACAGAACCAATACCTGTTGTGCCGGCAGCGCATTACACCTGTGGAGGAGTAAAAGTCGATTTAAATAGTAAAACTAATATAGAAAATTTATATGCCATTGGAGAAGTTTCTAGTACTGGATTGCATGGTGCAAATAGAATGGCAAGTAACTCTTTATTAGAGTGCGTGGTATTTGCTAAAAAAGCTTCAGATCATATCTACAACAATTTTAAGAATCATGGTGAAGTAATTCAAGAATGGGATACATCAAAGGTCACAGAGACACAAGAAGGCGTCATCATCCGTCATAATTGGGATGATATAAGAAGATTAATGTGGGATTATGTTGGAATTGTAAGATCTAACAATCTATTAGAAAGAGCAGAGATAGCAATGAAGGTTATTGATGAAGAAGTGAATTACTTTTATGGAAAATATCTAATTAGCTCAGATTTGATTGAATTAAGGAATCTAGCTCTTGTGGCTAATTTAATTATTAAAAGTGCACAAAAAAGGAAAGAAAGCAGAGGATTGCATTACTCTCTAGATTATCCAAATCTTTCAAATACAGCCACACCAACTATTCTAGACCCTTCAAAAATAAAGATTTGATTAGTTTCGATTAAATTTAGGAATTTCTCTAGAGAGGGATGCTGCAATTCCTGCCTTAAAATCTTCGGTCTTTTGCAACCTTACCTGCTCGCTTAGTTCCCAATCTACAATCTCCTCTACCTGTTTGGCTAAATCGCCACGTAAGGTTGATCTAATTGATTCAACTGCCATTGGTGCAGAACTTGTGATTTCCTCAGCAAATTCTTTTGCTATTTGCATCAAATTTTCTTTAGAAGTTAGTTTATCAGCTAACCCAATATTAAATGCTTCTTCACCCCCTACTCTCCGAGCAGTAAAAAGCATATCCATTGCCTTTTGAATTCCGATAACTCTTGGTAAAGTCACAGAGCTTCCAAATCCAGGATGAAATCCAAGCTTTGCAAAATTTGCTGCAAATCTAGCCTCTGGGCAAGCTATTCTGAAGTCTGCAGATAGAGCTAACCCTAAACCTCCTCCAATGGCAGCACCTTGGACTGCAGCTATTACAGGTTTCTTGGTTTTAAATAATCTGACTGCTTGCGCATAAAGTTTTTTATAGGGAACCGACTTATCCAACATGTCTTCATCTTGGCCAAAGTTAGCACCCGCACAAAAATTTTTTCCTTCTGACTTTAAAATTATTACCCTGCAATCAGAAACCTGATCAAGCTCTTCATAGGCATCTGCAATCTGTTCGATTAAAAGGTAATCAAAGAAATTATTTGGAGGTCTTTGGATGGTTACGTAGGCTATGTTTTCGCTTACTTCAACTGTTATATCCTTAAAGTCTTTCATATTTAGTTCCTCAAACTGCTAAAGAAAGATAGCAAATCTGCTCTACTACCCTCTACTTTTAAACTACCATTAACTAATGAGATAGGTAAACTTTTTATGCCAGACAGTATAGCCTTTAAATCATTTTCACTAGATTTTATTTGGACGGATGAACCTGTAATCATAAAAGGTTGAACTTCCAATACTCCTCGTCTTAAAAACAATGAGAAAGATTTAGGAGAATCTGTAAATGTAAATAACAGCTGAATATTTTTATTCAAAGATTTTTCTGGAATTACATTAACTTTTAAAGTTTCCATCATTGATTCGATAGGATACTTTTGGATAACCTCTAAACTTGGTAATAAAATATCATTCTCTTGATAATTTTCGTCTAACTGAGCTGCACTGCTGAGATAATAATATCTAGAATTGGGGTTACTTTCTTGACGGCCTAAACCTTCCAAAGTGGATTGACGGAGAAGCTTAGTTTTTTGATCATCTGGCCTAGATCTTAGCAAGTAATCAGTGAGTTGAAGAGACCATTGAAAATCGTCTGTTAAAAAGGCATCTTCGGCAACTTTGAAAAGGCTATCCCAATCACCGGATAATTGAATCATTTTTTCAGCTTCATCTTTTAAAGGCAAAGGTTTCAATGTAGATGGATTACCATCAAACCAACCAAGGTATCCTGAAAATACGTTTTTAGCAGACCATGAAGGTGTGCCATAAAACTCTTTGAGATAAGGAGAATCTCCTAGGTGTTTTGGCAGGACTAATTGCTCGGCAATCTCATTGGGATCTAAACCTAAATTCATTAGTCTCACTGTTTGATCATGAACAAATTGAATAGCATCTCGATAAGTAGTTAGGAGTGTATTTATTTTTTCTTTACCTACTACCGGTCTTGTGTGACTGGGTACTAAATATTCGGGCTCAAGGTACCTCATCATATCTATGCTATTGACCCATCCTACAAGATCTCTATAGGGAGTGCCCCTGATGGTGTAAAGATTAGGAAAAGTTTTATAAAAGTTATCGCCAGGAAACAGTGCTTTCTTTTCTGGTAACCAAACAAATAGCTGATCATTTGTTTCTCCGGGCGCATGAAATAGTTGTATTTTATGGTCAGCAGCTTCGAATTCAATTTGGTCTGTAAATGTTTTTGTTGGATAAAGAAGACCAGGTTTTCTCCCATCTCTTCCTATCTCTAAAAAAGGTCCTATACCATTATTTTCAACTTGCTCTTTTGGTAGTGCATTACCAAACATTCTGTTGCTTCTAGACGAAATGATAGGCCTCAAAATACCTATAACTCTAGAAAGATAAATTTCAGTTGTAGAGTGCGCGTATATATCTGGACTAGAACCTTCGGCAAATACTGTAGCACCATAAGTATGGTCTGCGTGGTTGTGTGTATAAATTATAGATTCAACTGGGTTAGGGTTTATTGCATCAAATAAAGCTTTTACTTCTCTAGCAGTTTCCTCAGTCCCTGTTGTATCAATAATTATATTTGTCTTCTCTCCTTCAATTAGAATCGAGTTAGCTAAGGCATAACCGACAGCAACATGTACACCATCAGTGACTGTTATTAACTCTTTTTTAAATTCTTCGCTGTGTGCAATTAAATCATTTGGTGTTTGGGGCTCAGAAGATTCTAGAGTGATTGTTTCTGAACAACTTACAAATAATTGCAGAATAAAAAAGAGTTGTAATAGTCGCATAATAGAAAACATTTCAATTATCCATTTTAAGAACTTTCATCCATCGTCTAGATTTGTATCTATATGCAAGCAAAATTCCTTTTAGAAAATAATCAGCAATGAGTGTTGCATAAATCCATTCAATTGGAAGACCTAAATTATAGAAAAGATATGCAAGAGGAACTCTAACTAAAACAAGTCCTATTAAAGTTATTATTAAAGGAGATTTAGTATCTCCTGCTCCTCTAACGGCGCCGCCTATTGAAAATTCTATTGCCATAAAGGGTTGCATGATTCCTAGCATCCAAACAAATACAACGGTTTTATTGATCACATCAATATCATTGATGAAGAAGCCTGCAAGTTCTCTTGAAAATATTGCTAGCAGAATACCTAGAGAACCCATAGAAAGCATAGTTAATCGAGCCGCTTTAAACCCGGAATCATAAGCTTTGTCAGGATCAGAAGCACCTAGGTGCTGTCCTGTTAAAGTAGCTCCTGCTATGGCAAAGCCATTACCGACAGTAAATGACAGCATTAAGACATTCACACCTATGTTGTATGCAGCAACTGCATCAGTACCATAAAGAGCGACTATCCAGAAAAAAGAAAGCATACCAAACTGAAAAATAAAAGATTCCAATCCTGCAGGATAACTTATGGTTATAAGTTGTTTTAAACGATCGTAAGTCATCGATCCTGCCTTACCAATTGAAACTGCAAGTTTCTTTCCAAACCATAATCCTAATACAAGAACTGAGTTGAAAGTGAATGCAAGGCCAGCTGCTAGGGCTGCTCCGACAACACCCATTTCAGGCATTCCATAACGACCCTCAACTAAACCTATTAAAAGTATGATATTAACTACATTTGTTACAAGTCCGATGTATAGAGGTGTTTTCGCATCTCCCGCAGCTCGTTGAGCTGTCCCAAGAACCATTGAAATTGCAAATACTGGAGTGAATCCAACTAATATCTGTGTGTACGTTATGGATAGTTTCCTTGATTCTTCATCAAGACCGAATAAACCGATCATAAAATCAGCACCAATCCATAAAAGTATGACTGTGAAAAAAGAAATTAAAAGGCAAATACCCAGCGAAGCTCTTGTGACTTGAGCTGCTTCATGGGTATCTCCTGATCCGATAGCTCTTGCAACTAAGGCTGTTGTACCAGCCATAATAGCCATTAAAAGAGCTTGAAAGACCCAAAATATTCTTTGCCCAGTTCCCACTGCTGCGACGGCTTCGGCACCTAATGAACCAACTGCTTTTATAGAAACAAGTCCTACAGAAGCAAATAACAGGTTACTTAGAATTGAAGGCCAAGCTAAGCCCCATACACTGAGGGACTCAGGATGAGTAATTTCAGCAGATTCTTCTGGGATCTGGACCTTATCAATTTCCTTGGACATAAAAAAGGCTGCTATAGTATCACAATCAAAATAATCAAAAATGGCAAAGCTTTACTTTAATTATTCTTCTATGAATGCAGGTAAATCGACTATGCTTTTACAGGCCAATCACAACTACATTGAAAGAGGCATGAAGCCAAGAATATATACTTCTGACTTGGATAATAGATTTGGAGAAGGAGAAATAGTCTCAAGGATAGGCCTGAAAGCAAAATCTAATATTTTTACAAGTAAAACAAATATATACAAGGATGTCTTAAATTTTCACAATAACTCAATAGTAGACTGTGTACTGATTGATGAAGCTCAATTTCTAACTCAAAATCAAGTTATCCAGCTTGGTAAGGTTGTTGATGAATTAGATATACCAGTATTAGCTTTTGGTATTAGAACAGATTTTCAGGGTAATCTATTTGAAGGTAGTAAATATCTTCTAGCTTGGGCAGATAATTTGAAAGAAATTAAGACCGTTTGTCATTGCGGAAGAAAAGCGACTATGGTCTTAAGATTAAATGCCAAAGGTGAAGTAGTATCCGACGGAACTCAGATAGAGATAGGTGGTGAAGAAAAGTATGTATCAGTATGCCGGAAGCATTTTATTGAAAAAAATATTGGCTAAAGTATTCCGATAATAAAACCAGTTAAGCAAGACGCTAACAAAGCACACCAAAGTGCCTTTCCTGAGACCGATATTAAATCTGCCCTCCTCTCAGGTACCATTGCGCTCAATCCGCTTAGTAAAATACCTACGCTACTAAAGTTAGCAAAACCGCAAAGAGCATAAAGCATTATCATTCTACTTTTATCTCCTAGCTGATAAGTTTCAGTATCAGATAGATATAAATAAGCTACAAATTCATTTAAAGCAGTCTTCACACCTAGTAGCTGACCTGCCATGATGGATTCATTCCAAGGTATACCCATAAACCATGCTAGAGGTGCAAAAAGATAACCTAACATTAATTCAAGTGTAATAGGATTGCCATTTAGATTTGGTAGCAATCCAAGTATTGAATTTACTAAAAAAACTAGGGCCATAACAACAATTAGCATGGCAATTACGTTTAGGAATATATCAAGACCGTTTTTTGTACCTTGAGTGATAGCATCCATGATGCTGGAATACATGTCATCAGATTTCTCATCTGGAAAATCTGTTTTTTCATTGCTAGGTATCATCATGTTTGCGTACATGATGGCAGCAGGTACGGAAATTAAGGAAGCAGACAAAAAGTGTCCAATTAATCCAGATCCATAAATTGGAAAGAGCATGGTTGTGTATACAACCATAACAGACCCAGCTATCGTCGACATTCCAACAGTCATGATTATCAAGAGTTCATGACGAGTCATAGAAGAAAGATAAGGCTTAATTAATAATGGTGCCTCAACTTGCCCTAAAAAAACATTTGCGGTTGCACCAAGTCCAATAGGACCTCCTACACCTAAAGGTTTTTTAAATAAAACTGAAAGAGCATTAACTATTAATGGTATAACTCTCAAATGCCATAGTAAGGCTGATATTGCGGACATTAATATTATTAAAGTCAGACCACCGAAGGCAAAAATAAAAGTCCCTCCTGGATTAGTTATATCAAAAGGTGCATTAGGCGCACCATCTGCTAAATAACCGAAAACAAATCCTGTACCGTAATCATTTGCAGCTTTTAAGACCATTACACCATCTGAGAGGATATTAAAAAAAGAATTAATCAGTTCAATCTTAGTGAGAATTATTGCCAAAATTAATTGAATAAAGATAGCCACAACAACATATCTAATCTTTATTGATTTAATGCTTTCGCTAAAGATGGCCCCAAGAGCAAGTAATGAAAATAAGCCAATGGTAGGTTGAAGGTACTCCATTACTTCAGCTTAATTTCTTTTAGCCTTTCTTGCAGAAAATCTTCAGACAGTATGCCATCTGGATAGTAATTGGGATTTGACTCAGTGATTTGATTTTCCAAGGTTTGTATATACCAATCTGGATTAGGGTGAACAAAAAACGGTATAGAGTATCTTGAAGAATTACAATCTTCAGCCAAAGCGTTAACTCTATGCGTAGTAGACTTTATATTATTGTTAGTTAGTCTTTGGAGCATATCACCGATGTTGCAAACTATGACATCGCTATCGACTGAGACTCTTAACCATTCATTATTTTTAGACAAAATCTCCAAGCCGGCTTGTTGCCCACCAATTAATAAAGTAATTAGATTGATATCTTCATGCGGCCCTGCTCTTTCTCCTGATTCTTGAATTGCAACTGGTGGATAATGAATCACTCTCATTACACTATTACCTTTATTTGTTACTTGATCAAAAAAATTTGAATCTATATCTAGATCTAAAGCTATCGCTTCAAGTATTTGATTACCCAATGCATCAAATTGCAAAAAAAGCTTATTAGTTTTATCTTTAAAAGATTCTAAATCAGGAACATCAATATTATCAGGCATCCATCTTCTAAAAGGATCACCATCATCCAAGTCTCTGCCAACATGCCAAAATTCTTTTAAATCTGCGTGCTTGGAACCTTTTGCGGTTTCAATTTTGAAAGGAGTATAACCCCTTGCTCCGCCAAGTTCAGGATAGAAATATAATTTTTTAGTTTCTTCAGGTAGAGAAAAAAATTGAATGAATAAATCTTGTACCTCTTTGACTAAATCAGTATCTATTTCATGATCATTTATTCCACAAAACCCAGATCTTCTAAAGTTTTCGCCAAGCTGTTTAGAAAACTTATTAGGATCTTTGGTAAAGTCTTTCAAAGAGATTACTGAAAAAGGAATATTCAACTTATTTATATTTGTAATTGATTTATTTAAGTAAGATTATAGACCATATGAATAAAATATATGGGTTTGGCAATGCTTTGATTGATATTGAAATCAGGATTAGTGAGGAACAGTTAAAAAACATTTCTATCCCCAAGGGTTCTATGAAGCATATTTCTCAAGATGAACTTTCAATCTTATTAAAAGATTTTAAAAGTCAGAGATATTCAGCTTACCCAGGAGGATCTGTAGCAAATTCTTTATATGCAGCCAATCAACACGGCTCTGAAATCTATTTTTCATGCTCAATAGGTGATGACGAATATGGAGAACTTTTCTTAAAATCTTTCAAAGACAATAATAAAGTGATATCTTTTTTTAGATCTTCACTACCAACTGGTATTTGTTTAATTTTTGTAACTCCAGACGGCGAAAGAACAATGGCAGCAAATCTGGGGGCTAATTTAGATTTATGTCCTGAAAGTATTAATATCGGTGAACTATTATCCTCAGATTTCTTAGTATTGGATAACTTTTCACTTTCTTCTAGGAAAGGAATCGAAACTATTGAATATTCACTTCAGATAAAAGATGAAGTCCGTGTATGTTTTGGATTATCGGACACTAGACTTATTCAAGAAAATTATGAAAATCTAAAAAAAATTTTTCTTAATAAAATAGATATTCTGTACGGTAATGAAGCTGAAATTATCGAGTTACAAGAATTAATCAATAATCCTGCCAAGAACACACTAGTTAGCAAAGGGTCGAGAGGAGCCAAATATAATCAAATAAATATAGAGGCTTCCAATATAGATGTGGTTAACTCCAATGGAGCCGGTGACGCTTTAATAGGAGCATTCTTGGCTTATACTGACTTCCTGGAAGATAGACTAGCTCTAAGTAAAGCCGTTTCTTATGCAACTAAGGTTTGTATGATAAATGGACCAAGACTTTTAACTTAAAAAAAACGCCACATGAATGGCGTTTTTTTATTTCAGTGGTATCAAAATTGATATTTAAAACCTAGGTTCCATTGATAAGAAGATTGTCCGGCCCTATTTTGGACAAATAAACCATCGTCAGGATCAACACCAACTATATTGTATCTACCTTGAGAATCATATGGATTATCTTCATCCAAAATTATTTGCCTACTTCTATTGCTATATTCCCTAATGATTCCATCCTCATCATCAATGAGATTAAGAAGATTAGTCACATCGAGATAAACAATTACTTTATGATCATTAGCAATATTAATATCTTGTGTTATTCGAAGATCTAAGGTCCTTATCCAAGGGCTATTAAATGCATTTCTAGGAACAATTTGCCCTTTGTAACCTGCTAATCCAGATCCATTTACGTGAGCCATTACAGCATCAGCGACTGATGAGCTTGCAAATACAACATTAGGATCTGAAGCTCCAGTAGGTATGTAGGCTGCATCATAACCACCATCAGTTCTATCATTTGAAAATGCATCATCATAACCATCAAAAGTAACACTATAGGGTTCTCCTGATTTTGCGACGTACACAAGAGAAAACCTTGTGTCATTATTTCCAAAGAACTGAGTAGTGTAATCGAGCCCAGTTATTAATTTATGTTCAACCATAAAGTTAGATCTAGCAGCACTAATATTCTCACCGTCGGCTCTTACCGATCTTCCATAGGAGCTTTCACTTTGTGCGCTTGTTAATTCAAAAATGTCATTAGCTCTCATCTTTGTATAACCAGCAAACCAATCTATTTCACCAAACTGCTTGGTTGTCGTGATCGTCCAGGCCTCAGTAGTACCTTGGTCAGTATTGGTTAACCTATAGTCTCCCCTGCCGCCATAGATTCCTCTGCCATCAGCAAGTGTTCCTTCTCTTTCTAAACCAAGATCAGTAAAGAATACTGCTTGTCTTACCTGATCAAGATTATATTCAAGAGTTATATCCCAACCACTATCCAGTAATAAATCTAATCCTAAACTTGTCCTCCAAGAGGAAGGGGCTTCAAAATTAGGATCAGTGCTTTGTGCAACTCCGTAAGGATTATCTGCTGCAGGTATTGAATACTTAGAATCAGGAGAAGTTAACCAGAACGCTGTTGGATCTCCTTTTGGCATATTACCAGGGCAATTAGTAACGCTGTCGTCACCGACACAATTACTAAACCATCCACGATAGTCACCAGTTGCTCCAGTTCTTGAATAGGCATTTCCGTACCAAACTCGTGGTATTC
>CABYSI010000018.1:0-25689 GCA_902521635.1 uncultured SAR86 cluster bacterium
TGCTCTCATCTCTTAAGAAGAGGAGTGGTAGATTGACTCCAAAAGGTTTATCGGTGAGTTCTGACATTTTTTCTATTTCTGCTTTGCAGTTATCAACTTCACCAGAAGAAGTTTCTATTACACCGAAGCCTCCCGCATTGCAAACCGCAGAAGCTAATTGGCTTCTTGCAATCCAGCCCATTGGCGCTTGAATTATTGGATATTTTGACCCTGTATGTTCCGTTACTCTGTTCATTAGTTTTCCTTAATAAAGTTGATTAATAATTCTGAAAGCTCTTTTGGCTTTGTCCATTGATAAAAATGACCACCTCCAATTTGAGGAGCACTTTTTGCATTTGGGCACATTTCTAATACATCCTTTTCAATTCCATTAGTAACAGGATCATCTCCTGCGAAGACACTAAGAAAAGGTTTATCCCAGGAAGAGAAAAACTCTCTCGCTTTTCTTTGCTCCTCTAAAGATTCATCAGGAATTGTCGGTACATGACTTGGCATAGCTCTTGGTCCCATTTTATAACTTGGGTCTGGAAAAGGGGCTTCGTAGGCCTTAGCTATGTAAGACTTGAAAGGTGATGCACTATATTTTCCTAATAAGATAAAAATATAATTTAATGCCAGAGAAACTACAGATCTTTTATCCATTTGCATCGATTGTATAAGTCCTATTGGTAAATCCTCTGTATCCCAACAAAATTTTTGCCAGTACATAAATTTGAGTCCTGGATGAGTTTTGCCACTATCCATTTGGCGTATTTGTTTTGACATAGAAAGGGGGTGGAGTTTTATATTACTTTCTCTAAAGGCTTTTATTTCCTCAATAACTTCCTTAGATACTTCAGGATTATAAGGAAGCCCAGTATTACCCATTGAGACTTTCAAGAATCTATCAGGTTCACGAGCAACTATCCTTAATCCAATCAAACCTCCCCAGTCCTGACCAAAAAAAGTTAGGTTTTGAAAATTATTCGCATTCAGCCAATCCACCATCCAATCAACTTGATTTTGGTAGCTGTAGTCTTCTCTAGCAGCAGGTTTATCAGATTTTCCATAACCTGGTAAGTCAGGTGCGATAACTCTTATTCCTGCTTCCGTTAAGAAAGGTATCATCTTTGAGTAAAGGTAGCACCAAACTGGCTGACCATGCATCGCCAATAAAATAGGTCCTTCTTTTGGTCCTTCATCTATATGATGTATTCGCAGATCTGATCCATCATTAGTTTTTATATTTGTGTAATGCGGTTTGTATGGAAAATCAGTTATCTTTTCAAATCTCTCATCAGGAGTTCTTAATATTTTCATATTTATTTTTCTTTCAATAGTAAATTTTCACAGCCTGTTCCCTCAAAAAGATCTAGTAATCTTTTTTGATCAATCTCAGTTAAAGAATAAAATTCTTGGTTGATCCATTGGAGACACTTGCCTTGATAATTAAAAGTTTTTTGACTCCAGAAAGAACCGTCTATTTCTGTTTCCCAAGTTTCATTACCATCTTTTAAAGCCTCATTATTTGCTAAAAGTGCAGGAACATATACATGTCCTATTTCTTTTAATAAAGACGACATACTTTCTGGAAGTGAGTCAAAAGTCTCCCATGCATTTTTTTCTAGATTGATACCTGATAGATCTTCCATACTATTTATCCACGCTACAGTTCGTAGAGATTCTTCGTGTGCAATTTTTCTAGAAGTTGGATCTAAACCTATTAATTGAGTAAGTTGACCATATATTGCAAAGTCTGCTGAGCTTGGCCTTTGTCCAAATAGAAAAGGTAAACTACTCAAATGATTCTCCATGATACCTAGAAACCGTTTATAACTGCTCTCTATGATTGGGGCAGTTATTTCATTTGAACCTACTACCCAAAGCCTTTCTATTTGTCTTGAACCAATTCCCTCCTTAAATATTTTCCAAAGATCTTCTTTGAGATCTACTTTATGATTCAATGGCAGGATAGATGAAGCATTATCGGCATCCTCATCGAAGTGCCAACGGTAATGAAACATGTATTTGGTCACCCACTCATCTCCAAAATCCTCTAGTAGATAATTTAGGAAACAAAGGGCTGGATCTTCCGGTATAACACTCCTTCCTTCAAATTCTTTTTCAAGTCTTCTGATAATAGGAGTTGAGTCAGTCACAGTCTGAAGATGACCCTTTTCATCTCTCATTAGGAATGTAGGAAGAAGAACAGGTTTGGGAGGATCTATACCAAGTTCCTCGAATGCACCCCCACTTTCTAAAAGTTCTCCAGGATTACCCCAGATCATTTCATAAGGTATATGTCTATATCTTAATAGTGCAAGCATCTTTCTTGTATAAGGAGATGGTGGAGCACCAATAAGGATAACTTTTTCTTTAGATAACACCTTAAGATTCCTTATATATTCTCTACAGAAGTTTCGATATTTAACTGCCCTTCTAGGCCTGCAACTCTGTGCTGTGCACTTTGTATGTAATCAGGATCTGAAATCATTTCCAACATAGCCTTTCTGGACGGGTACATAGCTATGGCTACTTTGTCCCATAAATCTTCAACTTCGCCCAGCATTAGCCTATCAACATTACCTCCAAAAATTGGTTTCCCGCCAACTTTAGCTAAGTGCCCAACAACTTCCTCGCCATAAATGGCATATGCCTCTTCACCTGAAAGGTCTGTTTCTCTTTTATCTGGATATTGCGCCTTTTCTTTAAATTTAAGCAGATTCACCATAAAAATTGGTTTATCTTCTTCTTGATCATTGAACCCTTTGAGTTGTTCTTCATTGGGCATAACTGCATTTTTAACTTCCATAAACTTCTCCAAGTTTTACAACATATCTTATGTCATTAGTAAGGTTTTAAATATAAACAAAATAAGGTAACTTGAACATATGAAAAATAAACAAGTAATTATCAATAGTCTTCCTGAAGGTAAATTAACTGAGAGTAATTACAGGCTAGTTGAGTCTGAAATACCCGAAATTTCTTCTGATCAGGTTTTAGTTAAAACAATATCTTTTGCGATAACTGCTGGCACTCGTGCAGGTCTCCAAGGTAGTGCTAGTTACGCAGGAGCCCCGACTACAGGAATTGTTATGAACTGCACAGGCATTGGAGAAATTGTAAAGAGTAATTCAGAAGAATATCCAATCGGTAAAAATGTACTTACTCAAACAGGTTGGCAAGAGTATTCGGCCCAAAATATTCAGTCTTTGACTCTTCTTAGAGATACTGTCGCACCTTCTTTATATTTGGGCCCTTTAGGTATCAATGGATTGACTGCATACTTCGGTCTTCTTGAAATCGGACAGCCACAAGAAGGGGAGACTGTTATGATCTCGGCAGCTGCAGGATCAGTTGGACATATGGTGGGACAAATTGCCAAGATCAAAGGCTGCAGTGTCATAGGAGTTTGTGGAAGTGATGATAAATGTGAAAAACTTATTAATGATTTAGGTTTTGATGCTGCTGTAAATTATAAAGACGCTAATTTCAGACAAAATTTAAAGGAAGCAACTCCTAATGGAGTAGATGTTTATTTTGATAATACTGGTGGCATGATTTTAGGTTCGGCATTATTTAGATTAAATTCGGGTGGCAGAATAGCTTGCTGTGGAGTTGTTTCGCAATATGACACTAGTACACCAGAACCGGGACCAAGAGGGATACCGGGGCTACTGGTGAATAAAAGTATCAGAATGCAAGGATTTCTCGTATTCGATTTTGCAGATAAATACGAAGAAGCCACGAATGATTTGATTGGATGGATTGATTCGGGTCAACTCAAAGTACTTACTGATGAGCTTGAAGGCTTGGACAAGGCCCCGCAAGGTTTCGTAGATTTATTAGCTGGTGGGAATATCGGCACGAGGATAGTTAATATTTAAAGATTATGAATTCGGCAGATGCTTTATTAAAGACTTTAATTGCTAATGGGCTCGAGGTTGTCTTTGCTAATCCAGGCACTTCAGAGATGCACTTAGTTGCTGCGATAGATCATCATCCAGAAATAAGACCAGTTTTGGGTCTTTTTGAAGGTGTTGTTTCAGGTGCTGCAGATGGCTATGCAAGGATGTCGGGTAAGGCAGCAGCAAATTTACTACATTTAGGCCCCGGATTAGGAAATGCATTTGCGAATATTCACAATGCAAAAAAAGCCAGAACTCCTATGTTAAATATTGTGGGAGATCATGCTACCTATCACCTTAAATATGATGCACCTTTGACCTCTGATCTAGATGGTCTTGCTAAAGCCAGTTCAGATTGGGTAGGTAGAAGTAAGTCTCCAGATGACTTATCAGATCTCGGAGCAAAAGCCTGGCAGGCTGCTCATAAATATCCAGGTCAAATCGCAACTATGCTTGTGCCAGCCGATTCAGCTTGGGGCGAGACTGAGAAATTAGGTAAAGAACTTGTTAGCGAAGGCCCCTTAGATATAGATAATTCTCTTCTTACCGATGCATATAATGTTTTGTCTTCAGAAAAAAACACCATGTTGTTTATAGGAGGAGATTGTCTAGATGAGGAATCTGTAACTTTAGCTGGAAAAATTGCTACAAAAACTGGATGTCGTTTAGCTACAGATACTTTCGTTATAAGACACAGGAGAGGAACCGGATTGACTAAGGTAGAGCCAATTCCTTATTTTGCTGAAATGGCTGAGGAACATTTAAGGGGTGTTGAATCTATTGTTTTTATAGGAACTAAGCCACCAGTATCTTTTTTTGCTTACCCAGGAAAGAAAAGCTATCTGTCTCCAGAGAATGCTGAACTTATAGAATTAGCAACGCCTTATCAAGATGGAAAATCTGCACTTTATCAATTAAGTGAAATGTTAAAGACTGATAAGATTGATAAATCATTAATTCCTAATGGAATTATAGACGCACCATCAAATGGTGAGCTGAATGCATCAAACCTCGGTCCTTTATTTGCGAGCTTACTTCCAGAAGATGCCGTTGTTTGTGACGAAGCAGCGACATCTGGATTTTTTGTTACTCCACATGCCTGGAATTCGAAGCCACTTGATTGGTTGGCTTTAACTGGAGGATCAATAGGGCAAGGACTTCCCTTAGCAACCGGTGCAGCAATCGCTGTTCCTGAGAGGCCTGTCATTTGTCTCCATGGCGATGGAGGAGCAATGTATACAGTTCAGTCTCTGTGGACGCAAGCCAGAGAAGGACTAAATATTACAAATATAATTTTTTCAAATAAAGCTTACGCAATTCTTCAGGTTGAGTTAGAAAGAGTAGGTGCATTGGAAACGGGCGATAGGGCAAAATCAATGTTCTCTCTTGATAATCCAGAAATTAATTGGGTTTCTTTATCCAAATCCATGGGTGTTCCTGCAAATCGTACGACCACTGTGGAACAATTTTCAAAGGCATTTTCAGACGGCTTAAATTCTGAAGGACCAAGCTTAATAGAAGTTATAATTTAAAATAAGGTAAGGGATGAATCTCAATTTTTCAGAAGAAGAACTATCATTTCAAGAGGAAGTTAAAGATTTCCTCCGCAAAGCGCTTAAGCCTGAATTAGTAACTACGTCCAGAAAGACATCTGCAGTTTTTACTGAAAAGGAAGTTGCTATGGAATGGCAAGCAATACTCGCTAAAAAAGGATGGCTTGTTCCGTCTTGGCCGGAAGAATATGGAGGCACCAATTGGACTCAAGCTCAAAAATATATTTTTTCATCGGAATGTGCAAAAGCTGGGGCTCCCAATTTGATACCAATGGGCTTAGCAATGATTGGACCACTGCTATTAGGTAGAGGAACTAAAGAGCAAAAAGACTACTATATACCCAGAATTATTAATGGAGATGATTACTGGTGTCAGGGTTATAGCGAGCCAGGTGCAGGTTCAGATCTCGCTAGCTTGCAATGCAAAGCAGACAGACAAGGTGACAAGTACATCATTAATGGAACAAAAATATGGACTACTCATGCTCACCTTGCAAACAAGATATTTTGTCTGGTTAGGACTGATAATTCAGGTAAAAATCAAGAAGGAATTACATTTTTGATGATGGATATGCATCAGCCGGGAGTCAAAGTTGAACCTCTTTTAACTATGGCCAAGGATCATGATTTTAATCAGGTCGTTTTTACAGACGCTGTAGCTCACGTCAAAGACAGGATAGGAGAAGAAAACGAAGGTTGGGCAGTTGCAAAATATTTATTAGAGTTTGAAAGAAGTGGTGGGGTAGGTGGCTCGAAAAGCTTATCTGACATAGAATTTATCAAAAAGTTAGTCCAAAAAATATCTTCACAACATCTAGACAAAAGTTTTTTGGAAATTTACTTAACTAAAATTACTGAGTTAGAAATTAAAGCTAAAGCTATCCAATACACTTCTTTAAGAATATTAAGTTCTTTAGGGAAGGGAGATAGTCCTGGGCCGGAGTCTTCTATGATGAAGACATTAGTAACAGACCTTGAGCAAGAAATTTCTGAGCTTACTTTAGAGGTTATAGGTTATTACGGAATTCCTTTTCAAGATACAACTTATGGCAGCAATGAACCACCAATTGGCGATGAGGATTACAGACCTATAGCTGGCAAATATCAGAATCTTAGAGCGACTACTATTTACGGAGGGAGCAATGAGATACAGAGAAATATAATGGCCAAGGCTGTTTTAGGCTTATAGTTATGAAGTTATTAATAAGAGTTATTATCGCGTCATTAATTCTTGGAATTACTTCTTGGGTAATCATCCAATTACCTTCAGTTCAAGATAGAATATTGGTAGCGGCTTTCTCAGCTCTTGGCTCAGGATCGAATAATTTACCTAAAGAAGACGCCTTAAGTGCTGCTGTTTGTGGTTCAAGATCACCATTACCAAGTCCAGGAAGAGCAGAGACATGTATTCTTATTTCTGCTGGTGAAGATCTATTTGTAGTAGATGTAGGTGATGGTAGTAACGATAACCTTAGAAGTTGGAATATTAATTTTAGAAATATCGAGGCAGTTTTAATAACGCATTTACATTCAGATCACATTTCTGATTTGCCTGGCCTCCATCAGAATGCGTGGGTTGTAGGTGAGCGTAGCTCAAAGTTAAAAGTTTTTGGTCCTGAAGGCGTTGATCAATTCACCCAAGGAATAGAAATGGCTTATGCGCATGATTATGTATTTCGTAATGAGCATCACGGTGACGTAATAGCGTCTTTGGAATTTGCAGGTTTTGACA
This sequence comes from uncultured SAR86 cluster bacterium, assembly GCA_902521635.1. Classification (GTDB taxonomy): domain Bacteria; phylum Pseudomonadota; class Gammaproteobacteria; order Magnimaribacterales; family Magnimaribacteraceae; genus Magnimaribacter. The sequence goes on from CABYSI010000018.1 coordinate 7,173, forward strand.
CCAGTGTAATAGATCTCAATAACCCAGTAATATTTGATAATGGTGAATTGAAAATAACAGCATTTAGGGTTGTTCATGAACCAATAGAGCCTGCTCTAGGATTTAAATTTGAATACAAAGGAAGATCTATAGTAATCACGGGAGACACCTCTTACACTCAAAGTGTCATTGATAATTCAATGAATGCTGATGTCTTGTTTCATGAAGCCCAAGCTAATCATATGCTAGCGGTTATGGAAAAGTCATTGAGGAACAGCGGTGCGGAGTTATTGGCAACCGTATTGGATGACATAACTACTTATCACACTACTTTATTAGAAGCAGCGGAGATAGCTAATGAGGCTAATGTTAAAAAATTATTTTTTTACCATCTAACACCAGCACCAAGAAATTATATTCAAGAAATTATGTTTGTTAGGGGAGTGGATCAGGTACGCAAAGAGTGGACTCTTGTAGAAGATGGAACCCTAGTAATATTGCCTGTCGGCTCTGAAGAGATAATCGTCACAAATATGTAAGTTGGTGCTTTTAATATAACTTGATTATTGAGTTTCAGTAACCTAACATCACGTTCCCGGTTTTTATAAAAAAGGAGAATATATGCGTAATGCAGTAATTGTTGATAGTGTTAGAACGGGACTTGCGAAGTCATTTCGTGGTGGTTTTAATAACACTCGTGCAGATAATATGACAGCTCATGTTGTGAATGCACTTTTAGAAAGGAATCCTAAAGTCGATGCCTCTATGGTTGAAGATATTATTTTAGGTTGTGGTAATCCAGAAGGAGCTCAAGGGCATAACATCGCAAGAAATGTTGCGGTATTATCTGATCTACCTATTCAAACAGGTGGAGTAACGATTAATCGTTATTGTTCTTCAGGCTTAAACTCGATTGCAATGGCAGCAACACAAATCCAAAGTGGATTTTATGACTGCATTATTGCAGGTGGAGTAGAGTCTATAAGCACTTCTCAGGGACATACAAACATGCATATGTACGTAAATGATAAATTAGCTGAGGAAGCTCCAGGAATATATCACGCTATGGGAACTACAGCTGAAGCTGTTGCCGATAGATACAATGTTTCAAGGGAAGCTCAAGATGAATATGCTTTATCAAGCCAGCAAAGATGTGCTGCTGCACAAGATGCAGGACTCTATGATGATGAGATTATTCCTATGGATACAAAAATGATCTTAAAGAATAAAGAAACAGGTGCTGAGAAAGAAGTTGATGTAACTGTTGATAAGGATGATTGCAACAGACCAGAAACAACTTTAGATGGTCTTTCTAGTCTTAATCCGGTTTTTAATCCTGAAGGAGGATCAGTAACCGCAGGTAATTCTTCACAACTATCTGATGGTGCTTCAGTAACTCTTATAATGAGCGAAGAAAAAGCTAATGAATTAGGACTTAAGCCTCTCGCCTACTTTAGGGGTTTCACAACCGTTGGATGTCAGCCTGATGAAATGGGAATAGGTCCTGTATTCTCTATACCTAAACTTTTAGAATCTGCCGGTCTTACAGTTGAAGATATCGATCTGTGGGAACTTAACGAAGCATTTGCTTCTCAAGTTGTCTACATTAGAGATCAACTTAATCTACCGACTGAAAAACTTAATGTAAATGGAGGTTCAATAGCTATCGGCCATCCTTTTGGAATGACTGGGTCAAGACAAGTTGGTCATTTAACTAGAGAATTAAGAAGAACTGGTGGCAAGTATGGAATTGTAACCATGTGCGTTGGTGGCGGAATGGGAGCTACAGGTTTATTCGAATCTATTCCTGAGTAATAATATTGTCTAAGGATATAGCCTTGGACGAACATTTATTAATTCAAAAATATTTTTCTAACATTGGCTCGGCCTTTCTGGCCGAGCACAATGTAGAAATTTCAGTAGGAGATGATGCTTCTGTTATTTCCTCAAAGCAAAATATCCAACAAATTAATTCTTTAGATACCTCAATAGAAGGTGTTCATTTTTTAAGTTCTATGTCTTCAACAGACATAGCATATAGATCATGCGTTATTGCTTTAAGTGACCTTGCTGCTTGTGGGGCTCGACCAAAGTGGTACTCAATAGCTATCACTTTGCCTCAAGTAGAGGATAGCTGGCTAAATAGCTTTTCAATAGGATTACAAAAATTTTCTGATGAATATAGGATTCCTCTTATTGGAGGAGATACAACAAAAGGAAAACTTTCAATTACCGTTCAAGTGATGGGCGAAGTTGATACTAATAAAGCCATTCTTCGCTCTACTGCCAAAGAAGATCAATTGATATTCGTAAGTGGTGTTATCGGAAATGCTTATTTGGGTTTGAAAGAACTAAGTGACAATTTAGGTACTGATTCTTACTCCAAAGCTTATCTCGAACCAAAGGCACATATAGATCTTGGCTTGAAACTATCTGATATTGCTAGTGCATGCATAGATATCTCTGATGGTTTATTGCAAGATTTAAATCTAATTTGCCAATCGAGTAATATAGGCGCTGAGATTTATCTAGAGAAGATACCAACATCAATTTCAGAAAAATCTCTAGAACTTATCAATTCAGGTGATGACTATGAATTATGTTTCACTGTTGATGAAGATAAGTATGATGAACTAATGAACATCTCCAAGACTTTAAATATCCCTATTACATTGATTGGAAAAACAAGCTTTTCAAAAGATCTCGTTCTTTATGATGTTGATAATCAAAGAGTTGAATTGAATTCTGGTTATAGTCATTTTTAGTATGAATCTAAGAAACCCTCTTTCATGGCTATCATTAGGATTCGGTTCAGGATTATCACCAATTGCACCAGGGACTATGGGAAGCATTGTCGCGTTGATAATTTACTATTTTTTCTTCGATAGCTTGACTGCTTCTTTAACAAATAATTTCATCTTTCTTATATTCATAATGATAAGTTTTTTAATAGGTATTTATATATACCCGAAAACTGTTGAAAAAGATGATGATCCCGGTAGTTTCGTTTGGGATGAATTTGTAGGTATGTGGGTAGCTTGCTTGCCGCTTGCGTATATTGAAACTTCTTTTCTATGGTTACTGGTTTCGTTCTTTCTGTTTCGTATATTTGATATTTGGAAACCTTTAGGCATTAGGACCTTCGATAAAGGACACGGAGCTTTTAATGTAATGATTGATGACGTGATTGCAGGTATTTATTCGGCAGTTTCAATCATTTTTCTATTTACTTTTTTTAATTACAATTAGGAATTCTCAAGTAAAATACCGACACCAAAAATTATGTCTATTGAAAAAAAAGCTGAAGCCAAACTACCAACTCACTGGGGTGATTTTTCTGTTATTGCTTATGAAGATTCTAAATTAGGTGAGGAGCACTTACTTCTCTATTTAGGAGAACTTGTAAATGATTCTCTGCTGAGAATTCATTCTCAATGTTTGACCGGAGATGCTTTATATAGCTTAAAGTGTGATTGTGGCTCTCAACTTGCTCAAGCTATGCAGTCAATCGCAAAAGAAGGTCATGGAATGATAATTTATATGGCACAAGAGGGCAGAGGTATTGGTCTTGTGAATAAAATTAGAGCTTATGAACTTCAAGATAAAGGTTTAAACACAATTGAAGCAAATGAAGCCCTAGGATTTGCCGCTGATGAGAGAGATTATTCATATTGCAAAGAGATACTTTCATCTGTTGGAATTTCTTCTGTAAAACTAATGACTAATAATCCTGCAAAAATAAAGGGATTAGAGGATGTTGGCATTAAAGTATCAGAAAGAGTATCTATTGAAATTGAACCTAATGAACACAATCAAGATTACCTAAAGATTAAAGCAAAATATATGGGCCATATGCTAACTGATTCAGATTAGTCTTAATTTTTCTTTAACAGACTTTTCTATCCCATTTGCATCTAATCCATTAAGAATCTTTTGTTGTTCTTGATCTCCATGCTCTATAAATTCGTCTGGAAGGCCTAAATTGAGTATCTTTGCACTGGAATTTAATTTTATAAGATGCTCGTTAACTGCTGAGCCAGCTCCGCCAGCCATTACATTGTCTTCGATGGTAACTATGAGTTTATAATTATTACTTATTTCTTCTAAAAGACTTTCATCTAAAGGTTTTATAAATCGCATATCCACTACTCTTGCGTTAATCTTTTTGCCAGCCTCCATAGCAGACTCAAGCAGACTGCCAAAAGAAAGAATAATTACTTCCTTCTCCTCAGAATTTATTACTGTAGAACTTTTTCCTATTTCTATAGTTTCTTCGTTCTTAGAATAATCTATTCCTCTACCTGATCCTCTCGGATATCTAATTGCGACAGGTCCTGGATGATCATAGCCGGTGTTAAACATTTCCCATGCTAATGACTCATCGGAAGGTGCCATTATTATCATATTTGGAATACATCTCATATAAGACAAATCAAAAGCGCCGTGATGAGTAGCTCCGTCTAATCCAACTAATCCTGCTCTATCTATAGCAAATAGAACATCTAAATTTTGTAACGCAACATCATGTATGAGTTGATCATAAGCTCTTTGTAAGAAGGTGCTATATATAGCAACAACAGGTTTCATTCCTTCGCAAGCTAGCCCTGCAGCAAAGCTGACACTGTGTTGCTCAGCTATGGCTACATCATAATATCTATCGGGAAACCCTGTAGAGAATTCAATCATTCCTGATCCTTCTCCCATAGCAGGAGTTATTGCAACAAGCCTCTCATCTTTGTTTGCTTTAAAGGATAACCATTCTCCAAATATCTTTGAGTAGGAGGGCTTTTTTGATTCTGCACTTTTATCATTTACGAGGTCTTCCTGCTTTATTTTATTAATTGCATGAAATCCTATGGGATCATCTTCAGCAGGAGCAAAACCTTTCCCTTTAGTTGTAATCACATGAAGAAATTTTGGTCCATTTATATGTTTCAAATCATCCAATATATTAATTAATCCATTGGTATCATGTCCGTCTACTGGTCCAAAGTACTCGAAACCTAATTCTTCAAATAATGAACCAGGAGCGACCATTCCTTTCGCATGTATTTCTGCCCTCCTGGCAAATTCTTTTGCGCGAGGCACATAAGTTAAAACATTTTTTCCACCTTCTCTGATTCTATTGTAAGTTTTACTTGCCCATATACGAGCGAGGTAATTTCTTAATCCACCTATGTTTTCTGAAATAGACATTTGATTATCATTTAGAATAACTAGAAGATTTTTATCTATAGAGCCAGCATGAGCTAAAGCTTCATAAGCCATACCGGCAGTCATTGCTCCATCTCCAATTACCGCCGTGACGTACCTTTTTTCATTTTTCTTTTCCGCTCCTGTGATCATTCCAAGCGCTGCGCTAATTGAAGTACTGGAGTGGCCTACTCCAAAAGTGTCATATTCACTTTCGGATCTAACAGGGAAGGGTGCTAGTCCATTATTTTGACGCATGCTTTCCATCGCATCTTTTCTTCCGGTTAATATTTTATGAGGATATGTCTGATGTCCGACGTCCCAAACAATCCTATCATCAGGCGTTTCAAATTTGTAATGTAGGGCTAATGTTAATTCAATAACTCCAAGTCCTGCACCAAAATGCCCACCTGTCTTCCCCACTGTGTAAAGGAGGAATTCTCTTAGTTCATCCGCTAATTGAGGTATCTGAGATTGATTAAGCAGTCTAAGATCTTTAGGCGAATTAATATTTTTTAGCAGCTCTGAAATAGGCTCATCAGTTGGTATGGAATCGAAAATTTTCACAATTTAAGTTTTTCTTGAAATAATATAGTCAGCTAATTTACACAGATTATCAGTATTTTTTTCTAATGGTTGAAGTTTTTCTTTTGCTTCTTTAGCCAAGTTAAAAGCTCTGACTTTTGAGTTTTCAATACCGACAATAGATGGATAAGTTGGTTTATCTTTTTCAACATCAGAGCCTTGGTCCTTTCCACTTATAGCCGAAGGAGATTCAATATCAATAATGTCATCTTGAATTTGAAATGCTAGACCAATTTTATCTCCATACTCAATGAGAGACTCTATATCTTGCTTCCTCAAGTCAGATAATATTCCAGCGGTCTCAATTGAGGATTGAATTAACAGTCCTGTCTTTTGGGAATGCATTATGTCTAAAGATTTAACATCTTTTATATTCTCAGAATGAATATCTTTTATCTGACCACCTACCATGCCTTGATAGCCACAAGCCTGTGTCAGGCTCTTAATTATGCTTAATTTATTTTTATCCGAAATATTTATTGTTGTCACTAATTCGAAAGCGAAAGGTTGTAAAGCATCTCCTGCAAGTATTGCAGTCGCTTCGCCGTATTTTTTGTGAGTAGTTGGCTTTCCTCTTCTCAGATCATCATCATCCATAGATGGCAAATCATCATGAATTAGTGAGTAACAATGTATGATTTCAACTGATCCAGCTAATATATCCAGTGAATCATTTTCAGCATTTCCCAACTCACCGATTAAGTAAACTATTATCGGTCTAAGTCTTTTTCCACCACCTAAAACTGAATAGCGTATAGCTTCTGATAGAATTGAATCATCAGAAGGCAAGAGGCTCTCTAACTTGGAATTGATTCTACTTTGATAAGAAGTTAAGAGCTTCTCAAATTCAGACATCTTTTAATGGAGTAGTTTTCAATTCTCCATCTTCTTCAATCAACTTTTGCACTTGTAACTCAGCTTGCGATAGCTTCTCCTGACATTGCCTAGCCAGTTTTATTCCTTTCTCAAATGACTTGAGAGAATTCTCTAAACTTAAGTCTCCAGATTCTAAATCTTCGACTATAGATTCAAGCTCTTCGAGGGATTTTTCAAAATTTATATCTATTTTCTTATTCATTACGGCTCTTTAAAATGTATATTCTAAACCAATATAGAATTCTCTTGGTAAACCTGGAAAGTATCTATCTCCTCCAAAAGCATTAAAGTCAGCTCTCTCAGCATAAGCTTTATCAAATATGTTATCTACTCTAATGTAAGTTTTGAAAGTATCACTCATTTTTCTTGTATATCTAGCATGATACAAGGTGTGCCCCTCATATTCGTGAAGATTTGCTGCATCAGTATAGTAAGAACTCATATGCTCAATTTCAAAAGCAAGTGAAGTATCTTCGTTTAAACTTGAATTTAAGATTAAGTTAGCCATCATTTTAGGAGCTGTATCAATCTCATTACCGACTCTTATTTTCTCTCTCATTGAAGTATCGGTTTCAAAGTCATACTTATGATCTCCATAGGTAATATTTGTACTGATAATATTATTTAAACTGATAAGCCAATCTAGACTTAATTCAATACCTTTATGATCAGTCTTTCCGTTATCTACGATAAAATTCTCCGAATCTCTGAAGATAGAGTTTTTCTTTTTACTTTGATAGAGACTTAGAGATCCACTAAATGATTGCCAATCATATTTACTTCCTATTTCCAACATAGTTAATGTTTCCGAGTCGAGATCAGTAACATTCTGCTTTTTTTGTAATCTGTATGCTTCATTAATTTGTGGAGGTCTAAACCCAAGGCTAATTTGGGCAAAATAATTAACCGATTCGTAGCTTGTTATGATGCCAATCCTAGCACTTATCTCATTGAAGTCGTCTGTTCTATCTGAAGGTCTATTATAGTAACAACCTCCAAATCCACATTTACTGCCATCTTCTCTGGTATTGCCGCTGATCATATTATTTGAGTAGTCATACTTAATAAATTCAGCTCTAGTATCAGCAAATAGATTAAGATTTTTATTTAGAATGTAGTCTTCTATTCCAGCAAATAGTGCTATAACAGTTGAATCCACTTCATAGTCATAATGTTTGCCTTGTGGTCTTGTGGCGTTGTTAAAAGCAGAGCTGGTGGTTAAAGCACCTTTTTGTGTTTCTGTCAGTTCGACCTTAGCAAAATCTAGCTGTAAGCCTTGTACAAAAGTAAAAGAGTTGTACTCTGAAATTCTTTGTAGATTTATCCCTAGACTTTTATGGTTATTCTCCTCAAGAGGAGTTCCAGGAAGGAAGTGTTGAAAAAACTTCATATCATTACTTCGTATATATGAGGTAATTGAATTAACAGTATTTTTATCTTCTTTTGTTAATCTTAAAGATACTCTTTGTGACTTGGCATCTCGATATGCATCAGGATTAAAATTTCTCTTGCTAAACTCTTCATTTTTATAAGAATCCAGACCATTTACATATCCAGCAGTTTCTTGATTTAGATTGGTGAGTGTTGCTTTTAAAGCTGCATCCCATGAAGAGACTGAAAAAATAGATTGGATTTTAATTTTTTGTTGATCGTATCCTGACTCATTCCTAAACCCATCATTATTGGCAAAGTGTCCGTCAAAGCTCCAATCTTCTTGATTGCTTGTTCTGATCTGAAAGTTTTTGTAATTGTTAGGCCCTATGTTTGTATAGAACTTATTTTCTGAAGTTACAGGTTTCGAGAGTATATTTATAACTCCATGCATTGCATTAGCACCATATCTTGCGCTTGCTGGTCCAGTTATAGTCTCTACACCTGAAGCCATTTCAAAAAATGTTTCAAATAATCCATTAACATTACAAAATCCAGTTGGCCTTACTGGAAGACCATCTTCTAGTACAAGAAAAGAGCCACAAGCCCCCGGTCCTGATAAGACAGGAGATCGTATAGCAGTTAAATGCTCTTGACCTGAACCTCTACTAATCCAAAGTCCGGGAGATCGTCTAAAAATCTGTTTAGGATGCTGCGCGCCAAGTTCATTTAATTCCTGTTCATCAATTGAAGAAATGGATTGATTATTCGACCATCCGTTTAAGCTAGATAGTTTTTTTTCTATAACAATGATTTCTTCCAGCTCTTTAGAAAAAAGTACATTTACGATAAACAATAAAATTATTGTTAAATTTTTAAATTTAAATTTCATCTAGAATCCTTGTTAAATAGAGGTTTTATGCAAGTCCATTTTGCTTGCGTATGATAACTTATTTTACTTGAAGTAAAAAAGTTAAAAAATGATTAACCCCTTGAAACAAATCGACCAGTGAAAAATCTTTTGAAGAAATTAGTGATTCTAATAGGGAAGGATCTCACAGTATCAGAGAAAGCTAGAGCACAAGGTGTGACTACTAAAGTTAGGACGGTCGCGACTGTTAATCCAACAACAAGTGAGCCGGCCATTTGTTCCCAAAAACTCGTTATGTAAGAACCAGTTTTTATAGTCCTATCTATTAAATCAATGCTATAACCTAAAGCAATTGGCAACAGCCCAGCGATAGTTGTAAATGAGGTCAAGAATACTGGTCTTAATCTTAAGATCGCACTTCTTAGTGCTAAAGATTTAGTCGAGGAACCTGGATTATTTCTTTTTAAAAGATTGAAGGTGTCAATTAAAACAATATTGTTGTTGACCACAATTCCAGCCAACGCAACACAACTTATTCCTGTTTGAAGTGTGCTGAATGATCTATCAAGCACTAAAAGGGATATAAAGACACCACCAAATGATAATAGGATTGCTGATAAAACAATGTTTGCTTGATAAAAGCTATTAAATTGAGCTACTAAAACTATTAGCATTACGAAGAGCATAGCTATAAAGCCTAAAACGAGGAAATCGGCAGCTTCTTGGTTATATTTATCAAAACCATCATCAGAAACAGTTACTCCTCTTCCTAAGTCGGCAGTCTCAAGCCAATCTTTGACCTTTTTTATCTGCACTGAAGGTATTGCTCCTTCAACTGTTCTAGCTGACAGGCCATGAACTCTCTTCCCATCTTTTCTACTGATACTTTTTGTTGCAGGCTTGATAGTTGTATCGACAAAACTACTTACAGGTACTAAGCCTTTAGCAGTTTGTACATTCAAATTACCGAGTTGGTCTATATTTCTTTCCGACTTGGGAAATCTAATTCTAATATCAACTTCTCTATCCAGATTTAAAGGACGATATTCTCCTACCTTAATACCATTTGTAACCATTTGAACTGAGGCACCTACATCACTTAGACCAGCTCCATATTGAGCGGCTTTCGTCCTATTTATTTCCAGTTCCCACTCTATACCTCTGTTTACTGTCGTATCTTCAATATCTATAAAACTGCCGAGTCCCTCTACAAATGTCCTTATTTTTTTTACCGCCAAGACTAGGGCTTGTTCGTTATCTCCGCTTACATTTAGCTGGAGTGGTTTACCTATCGGCGGCCCACCTTCTTCGGCTTCTACTTGAACTATATATCCTGAAGTATCATCGAATTTTGATCTCAGAAGATCCATAATTTCAAATCCATCTAGATCAGATACAGCATTATCTTCTGCCCAAAAATCTACAAACATACCTCCAACCCTGTCTGATGAGCCAGAACGTCTCCCCAATCCTCGACTACCACCTGAATTGGACCAGACTGAAAGCATCTCAATTTCTTCCACATCGAGGATTTTTTGTTCTGCATCTATTGCAATATCTCTTATTTCATCGACAGCTAAATTTCCACGAGCCAGAATATCTACCTCTGCAAATTGAGGAGCGACTGTTGGAAAGTAAACTATGCCTTTACCATGATGTGACCATAGGCCTATGCACAAGACTATCGCCGCAAGTATGATGGTTATTGTTTGTCCGGGTGTATCAAGATATTGATTAATTTTTCTTGCGTAAACCCCTGAGGCACCAGTCAAACTTAATGGATCCGAAGACTCTAATTGTCTTGTATTATTTACCTCTTGTTCTGTCTGCTTAGCTAAACCACCAAACATCGCACCCAATATTGGTGCAAAAATAAGTGAGTAGAGTAGTGATCCAACCAAAACACAGAATACTGTTATGGGCATATCTCTAATGAAAGCACCAAATCCAGGCATGAACATTAAGGGCGTGAAAGCTATCAATGTAGTAGTTGTTGACGACAATACTGGCCAGAACATTCTGGTTGCGGCCGCTGTATAAGCCTCAACTCTATTCATACCTTCTGCCAGTTTTCTATCAGCATACTCTGTAACAACTATAGAGCCATCTATCGTCATACCCATTGATATGAGCATCCCAAACATAACCATAAAATTGAATTCTTTATCTAAAATAAATAAAACTAGTAAGGCAAATAAATATGAAAAAGGAATAGCCATTCCTACCAACATTGATGTCCTAAAACCTAAAGCGGCTAATACGACTATCATAACAAGCGCTATTGATGTTAGAACATTTCCCTGCAATTCTGAGATCATTTGAAGAGCAAACTGAGAATCGTCACGAACGAAATTAACACTGACTCCCTCTGGAAAGTTTTCAACTTCCTCTTCAACCATATTTCGAATATCAGTAACGGTATCAATAATATTTGTACCGAGACGTTTTTGAACATCAATTGAAAGTGATTGCCGACCGTTTATTCTAGAGTAACCGCCTCTATCTTTAAAAGTTAAGCTCACGTCCGCAACATCTTTTAAAGTTACAACTGAGTTACCTGAAACCTTTATAGGTAAAGTTTCTATATCTTCTAAGGTAGAAAAAACACTTGGAACATTAACTGCAAACCTTCCAGTTCCGGTATCCTGAAATCCTGCAGGTATGACTCGGTTATTATTTGATACTGCTTGATAAAGTTGATTCATCGAAATGCCATAAGACTCAAGCTTACTTTTATCAACTATTGCTTCTATAAGGTCTTCAGGTACACCGTTTAGTTCCGCTTGAAGTACATTTGGGTGAGTTTCAATAAGGTCTTGAAGATCTTGCGTCAGATTTACTAAAACTCTCTGAGGAAGAATATCGCTTGCTACGCTAATTGTGAGTATGGGATTATCAGATGTAGTAAATTCCCTTATGGTTGGCTCTCTAGCATCCAAAGGTAATTCAGCTCTAGCTTCATCTACCTTAACTCTTACATCATAGAGCGCTTCATCTATATCTACGTCTTGGTCAAATTCTACTACAACAGCTGAATAACCTGTTTGGGAAATAGACCTTATATCAGTGACTCCCGAAATAGTTCTTAAGGCATTTTCAAGTGGCTTAGCTAATAATCTTTCTGAATCTTCGGGAGAAACTCCCTCATAGCCGACCCCTATATATGCGCCAGGAAAATTTATATCTGGCTCTGTAGCCTTAGGTAAATAATTGAGTGCAAAAACTCCTGAAAATAATATCAGTAGCAGAATACTTAATGAAGTTCTGCTTTTATATATAGCCCCTCTAATAAAGCTTCTCATGCTTCAGGGGCAGGGGACTCCTTAACGTTTACGGTCTGCCCTTGAAAAACATATTCTTGGCCGAGAGTTATTATCCGTGCTTCTTTACCTAAGCCTGCGACCCACATACCATTGCTTGTGTCTTCTAATATTTTGATTTCTTTGAACTGCACTTTGTTATCTGAAGTTACTGTTCTGATACCTAATTTTCCTTGGTCATTTAAAGAAAGTATAGCTGGTGAAATTTTATGGGCAGGTTCTACTTTGCCTCTTATATAAATTTCAGCTGAAACTCCATCTCTAATTGTTCTATCGGCATTATCAACACTTATCTCAACCCTGAATGTTCTAGTATTTTTGTCAGCTGAGGAAGCTATGAAAGTGACTTCACCTGAAATAAATCTACCAGAAATTAACTTTGCCGAAGCTTCAGATCCTAATTGTATTTGAGCGATATCCTTTTCTGCAATATCTGCTACTAGCAACATTGGATTAGGATCGATTAACGATGCACAAACGGCTCCAGTATTAAGGAAGTCTCCTTCATCCACTCTTAAACTCTCTAAATAACCTGAAAAAGGGGCAACTATCTTTGGATAAGCTTCTCTTCCAGCTATGTATAATTGACAAATTAAGTCCCCTTCTTCGACAAAATCGCCTTGCTTAACCGGACTGGATATAACTCTTCCGCTGATTTCAGCTCTGACTTGAACAAATTTATCAGCTTCAGTAAATCCGCTTGATTTAAGAATTTGTGATTGGTCTGTTGCTTTACTATTGATTATAGTTACAGAGGACAGGGTGTCTAAAGATGAAGAATTCTTTTTAAAATTTTCCTCTTCAACAAGACTTCCAGAGATCATCCAGATAACTATAAATGAGCCGCATATTGCAGCTGTTTTGTATGTTTGTTTAATTTTCATATCAGTTTTAGGTGTTATACATGACTATAACACTAAAATACCTTATATAAAACTAGATTTGGTGCTTTTCTTTAAGTTTTTTAAAATTTTCCTGAAGAGTTTCAGCATCCAACTTTTTTGAGGGTTCTCTAGAGCTTCTATCCTGTATTTCCCAACTAGATTCGATTCTTTTATCGATTTGTTTGGATATTTGAGGCGTTTGACCTTTATTTGTCCTTTCCCACTGATATTTAACATGCTGAAGAAATTTACTATTCCAAGAGTTTAGAGATTGTCCTGATTCCTTCCAGTACATTACGAACTCTAGCTTTGCATTTTCTGCAAATTCTTTAGGTATATCTGTCATTTCAAGAATATCAAAGAAATCTGAATTAGGGTTCCAGTCTGAACTCATGACTGATGGTGAATTATCATTTTCTTTAATATCTTTAAATCTTCCCCATTGCCTTCTTATATGCGCAATAAATTTGCTATTCCAAATATCAGATTCTTCCTTACGTTCCGTCCAATACAATACAAATTCAGGAACTTCCTTATCAATGAAATCTTCATTTATCCCTGAATTTATTAGTATTTCCTTAGCATCCATATCCGGAACCCAATTTTTATCGATAGGCTTAGTTTTCATCTTTTTGTTATCTTCGACTTCCTTATGGCGCCATTTTTTGATAACAAATCTTAGAAATTTGACTCCCCAGTTTATATCCTTCTCATTACGCTCCTGATTAAGTTTCTTGAAATCATCAATCTGTAGATTTGCAAAATCCTCTGGAATGCCATACTCATTAATTTGATCTATGACATCTTTATTTGGTACCCATTTATCTTTATTGCTAGTAGGAGTTTTTTTGTCATGTTTTTTTGATGAAAAATGAGGTATTCCATCAACGATTGTCTCGTTGATAAGACCTGTTTTAATCAGTTGAGTAAGGACTTCGAAGATTCTTTCATTTGACCAAAATGAAATATCTGAACAAATTTGTTTCATAGAAACTTGATCATGAAGGCTCTCTTCCTGTTTTAAATGCTCGAGTAAAACTGCCTCATCCAAGCCTATTGTGTTGGCAATTTCTTTAGAGAAAGTTATCTTTGAAGTCATGAATTACGAATCACTAGATTAATTTATCATCTAGGTCTTAACAAGGACAATAGGTTAGTTATTTCTAATTCTTACAGAATCAGCTAATTTGTGAAGACAATCTTTAGTATCTTGCCAGTTGATACATGCATCAGTAATACTTTTCCCATATGTAAGGTTATCTAGATCATCGGCCTTTTGATTTCCTTCCTCAATATTACTTTCTATCATTACTCCAGTAATTCTCGTCTCACCTGACTTAATCTGAAAGGCAATGTTATCGCATACTTCAATCTGTTTTTTGTGCTGTTTACTACTATTTCCATGACTCATATCGACCATTATTGAGTCTTCAAGAGAATTTGATTTTAGAATCTCAGAAGTTTGATCTATAAACTCTTTTTCATAATTAGGGTCTTTTCCGCCCCGCAGAATAACGTGACAGTCTTTGTTACCAGAAGAAGAAAATATTGCAGCTTTACCTTCTTTTGTGACGGACAGAAATTTGTGAGGGTGTAGGGCAGATCCTATTGCATCAGCAGCTACTTGAATACCTCCGTTTGTTGCGTTTTTAAAGCCAATAGGACAGGAAGAACCGGATGCAAGCTCCCTATGGATTTGACTCTCTGTAGTTCTAGCTCCAATTGCTCCCCAGGAGATTAAATCAGCTATGTATTGGGGAGTTATAACATCTAAAAATTCTGTTCCAGCAGGCATACCTAGATCATTTATATCTCTTAAGAGTTGTCTTGATACTGATAAACCTTTGTCAATATCGAAAGAATTATTCAAATCTGGATCATTAATAAGGCCTTTCCAGCCAACTGTTGTTCTTGGTTTTTCAAAATAAACTCTCATTACAATAAGAAGTTCTTTTTCTAGAGCTTTCTTTTCCTCGAGCAAAAGGTTTGCATATTCTAAAGCCGACTCAGTATCATGGATAGAACAAGGTCCAACAACGACAGCTAATCTTTGATCTTTTTTACTAAGTATTTCAGAAAACTCTTTTCTTGAATTAAAAACTGTTTGGGAGGAGATATCTGATATCGGTTGTTTGTCCAATAACGAGCTTGCAGAAATTACTTCCTGCCTTCCTGAGATTCTTAAATCACTTGTCTTATGCATGTTTAAAATTTAACCGGAGATGCATTCTACATATATTGTCGTCAGAATAAAGCACGAAAGTGTTAAGATATAGATCAATTAAGTACTTTATCTTCTTTAAATTAATTTAAAACTTATCTAAAAATTTAGAAAAAATGGCATCCAAGAAAATTTGCGTAGGCATTATCCAAGAAAATCCCATAGTCGGAGATATAGCTGGAAACTTGGAACTAGCAAAAAATGCGATTTCTAAGCTTTCTAAAGAATCCTCGCCAGATATATTCTTGCTCACGGAGATGTTTATAACCGGATATCCCCCTGAAGATCTAATTCTAAGAGAGGATTTACTAGATCAAGCTTATGAAGCAGTTCAAGAACTTAGCAAATTTATACCTGAAAATTTCGTTGTTATTGGTTATCCAAAGAAAGAGGGAGACTCAATTTTTAATTGTGCAGGAGTACTTAGAAACAATTCAATAATCACCGAATATAAAAAACAAGAATTACCGAATTACGAGGTTTTTGATGAAAAAAGATATTTTCAACCAGGCAATAGTCCAGGAATCTTCGAAGTAAATGGTTTCAGAGTGGGCCTTTCTGTTTGTGAAGATATATGGCATCAAAAGGTTATAACGCAATTGCATGATAAGGGGGCTGATTTAGTCTTAAATATTAATGCTTCTCCATTTCACCTTAATAAAATACAAGAAAGAAAGAATTTAATTTCAGGTCATGCATCCAAATTCTCAATGCCTATTGTTTATGCAAATCAAGTAGGAGGACAGGACGAATTGGTTTTCGATGGTACTTCGATGGCTATGGATAGTGAAGGCAAGCAAGTGTTGCAACTTGCTAAATTTGAAGAAGATCAAGCAGTAGTAAGTTTTTTATCCCAACAGGATGGGAATATATTGAGTGATAAAAACGAAGTTATACCTGAAGATTCAGAGCTTGAAGAGGTTTATAGAGCTTTGGTTTTAGGGGCGAAGGATTATATAAATAAAAATAAATTTCCTGGAGTATTGATAGGTTCTTCTGGAGGCATAGATTCCGCTTTAACTGCCGTCATAGCAGCGGATGCAATTGGATCTGAAAATGTAAGAAGCTTTATGATGCCCTTCAAGTTTACTTCCGATATGAGTGTTGAAGATGCTGAAAAGCTAGCAGAAAACTTAGGTATAAAACATTCTATTATTCCTATAGGTGAAATATATGATTCTTTTCAAAATAGCCTTGAATGCGAATTCAAAGGACTTGAACCTGACATTACTGAAGAGAATCTTCAATCAAGGTGTAGGGGAGTCATCTTGATGGCCTTATCAAATAAATCCGGCGAAATAGTTCTAACTACAGGCAACAAAAGCGAAACAGCTGTTGGATATTCTACTCTCTATGGCGACACTGCTGGAGGTTTTGGGGTTTTGAAAGATGTGCCTAAAACTTTAGTTTATGAGCTTGCGAGATATAGAAATACAATTTCTAAGGTCATACCTGAAAGAATTATTGACAGACCCCCGAGTGCCGAACTTGCACCAGATCAACAAGATAGTGATAGTCTTCCAGATTACGACACTCTGGATAAAATAATAGAGCTTTATGTTGAACAAGATAAAAGTAAAAAAGAAATCGAAGCGTCTGGAATTGAAAGTAGTATTTTAAATAGAGTAATAAGATTAATTGATTTCAGTGAATACAAAAGACGACAGGCTCCACTAGGAGTAAAGATAACTTCAAGAGGTTTTGGAAAGGATAGAAGATATCCCATTACTAATAAGTTTCTTAAATAGAGCTCATTTCCTCAAATGCAGATAAGTGGTTATAATATAGAACCAATACACAAGTATTGGTAAAAATGGTTGATACAAAGACCTTAAATCCTCAAAAAAAAGGGGAAATACAAGCTCTTCCTCGTCAAGAGGAGCTCTTCTTAGCGACTGTAAAAGGCAAAGAAACTAGCCTCCCTGAAGATTTATACGTCCCCCCCAATGCACTAGAGATTCTATTAGACAGTTTTGCCGGCCCTCTAGATTTTCTCTTATACCTCATAAAGAAACAGAACTTGGACATTTTAGATATAAACGTAGCTAAGATAACTGAACAATATACATCTTACATAGAATTAATGGATGCAATGCAGGTTGAATTGGCAGGAGATTACTTAGTAATGGCTGCTTATTTAGCTGAATTAAAATCTAGAATGCTACTGCCAAGGCCTATACAACAAACCGAAGAAGAGGATCCAAGAGCCGAATTAATTAAACGACTACAAGAGTACCAAAGGTACAAAGAGGCCGCAGAACGAATAGATAAAATTCCTAGAATAGACAGAGAAATTTTTGCAGCTAATGCAAAACTTCCAGAATTTGCTACCAAAGCTCCTCTCATAGATGTACCTCTCGAGGATTTAACGATTGCACTTGCTGAAGTTCTAAGAAGAGCTGAACAATCTCAAGCTCATTTAATAAATTTTGAAGAACTCTCAACTAGAGAAAGAATGACCCAAATATTAGAAAGAATGAGAACCGAATCTTTCATAGAATTCACTTCTTTGTTCAATCCTAAAGAGGGCAAGATAGGCGTTGTGGTAACATTCTTGGCAATTTTAGAACTTCTTAAAGACTCATTAATTGAGATTGTGCAATCAGAGGAGTTTGGTCCTATACACATTAAAGGAATTGAAGAGGTGCATTAATGGAGAGGAATCTAAGTGAAATTCTTGAAGCATTGCTTTTATCAGCATCAAGACCAATAAGCATTGACGATATCATTAAAGTTTTTGAGGACCCTAAGCCTTCTAAAGATGAGATTAGAAATGCTCTGAATCATATAGACCAAGACTGCCTTACTCGAGGTATTGAATTGAAGAAGATAGCCAGTGGATATCGTTTGCAGGTAAAACAGTCTTTATCTCAATACATTGCAAAACTTTGGGAAGAAAAGCCACAAAAATTTTCTAAGGCTACTTTGGAGACTCTATCCCTTATTGCATATAAGCAACCTATAACTAGAGGAGAAATAGAGGAAATAAGAGGAGTAGCTGTTGGAACTCAACTAATTAGAGGTCTGATGGAAAGAGGCTGGGTAAAGATTGTTGGCCAAAGAGATGTGCCTGGCAGACCTTCTCTATATTCTACTACCAAAGAATTTCTAGATTATTTTGGATTACAACATCTTAGAGAGCTTCCAGAACTCCCTTCTTTACCTGACCTAACATCAATCGAACACGAACTGCCAATAGATGACCCTGATGAGTCTA
>CABYSI010000019.1:0-24712 GCA_902521635.1 uncultured SAR86 cluster bacterium
CTGTAGTAATCAGAAATCGCCTCTATAGTCCCTACTGCTCTGATAGATTTTTCGATTTTTGGCCTACCCTCCAATATTTTATCCATATTTGGAAAAACTGCTGCGCCCCACCAAGAGATAGCGGCAAAAAGAAGAATATCAGCACATGAAGGATTAGAGCCCAATAAGAATGGACCTTCATCGCTAATGGCATTTTCTAAAAAATCAAATAGAGTTGCGAGTTCCCCACTTCCTTTTTCCATTCTAGGATTTAGGAAGTCATCTAAAGTACCTTGACCTAACATTGTTGAGTATAAGGGCGCTGTTTCCATAGAATCTGTTCCATTTAGGCCAATCAAAATAGGCCAGATATCTTCCATCATATCCATAAATCCATCAACTCTTGCCGAAGCTTCGGGCTCTTCTGGATATAGGTAATTCCCTTCAAACTTAATCAATTTACCCAGATATCTAAGAATTGCTCTTTGTTGACCAATAATTTCACCTGAGGGCAAGAGTAGAGTTGGCAGTGTACCCCAAGGAGTTTGTGGTTTGAGTTCACCCCAAGTACCGTCATCAAAAGGGGGAGGATTTTGATTCTCAGGATTTTCTAATGGTAAAGGTAGAGGAACAAAATTATTTTCAAACTTGATTTCGCCAAGGGCTAAGATCACTCTTATACTCTCTCCACGACCAGGCACATTCCAATAATTTAAAGTGTACGAACCTTTACTCATCTTATTTGCTCCAAAATTAAGAAAATTAAGTATACCAATAAAGGTAATGAGAAGTGCTTCAGAAAGATTCAAATTTTCTACAAGTCTAACAAAGACAAAATCTTTTGAATGCAGTCTTGAATTGAACCCTCATTAGTCACGGAATAATCAGCATATTTTTCATATAAGGCTAATCGTTCCATATAAGCTTCTTCAATTGATTGATGTGATTCTTTTATAAAACCTCTTTCTTTAAAATCCAAAACTCTCTCAGAGATATTTTCAAAGCTGACTTCTAAATATATGACATCAGAATTATCTCTTAAGTGCTCCATAGCCAAAGGAGAAAAAACTGCACTACCTCCAGTAGCTAGTAAAGTATTCTTAAACTTTGTTAAAAGTAGAACTTCTTCTTCTATAGCCCTAAATCTATCTTTACCTTGATAATCAATAATGTCCTTAGATTTTCCATATGAGGTTTCTATTATTTTGTCTGTATCGAGAAACTCATAGCCGAGCTCAAGGGATAAAGCCTTGCCTACGGATGTCTTACCTGCACCGGCCATTCCTATTAATGTGATTGAATTCTTCAAAATAGAGGTAGAGAATTAATAAATGGTGGAGCCAGTCGGGATCGAACCGACGACCTCATCCGTGCAAGGGATGCGCTCTCCCAGCTGAGCTATGGCCCCACTTAGGGATGCGTAGATTACCAAAAACTTAGAACTAAGTAAGTCTTTTTTTAAATTTAGAAAGGATTAGCCATCTCTGCGATAGAGTCATTTATTCTTTTAACTACATCTTTTTGATCAAGATCTTTTGTGAGTTTGTAGTGAGGATGACTCAAAGTTGCTAAGTCTTTAGCTACCTCAAGAGCTTTTGTCATGAGTTCTTCAGGCTCCACAACTTCATCTAAATACCCAGCATTCACAGAATCAGATATGGGGTAAGCTTCTGCGTTTAAGATTGCTCTATACCAATGATTCTTGAGAATCCTAGACTTAGAAATTTCTAAAATTGGAGTCGGAATAGACATGCCATTTCGAGTCTCGTTCGCTTGCACGATGAATTGACCCGATGCTCCAACCCTGTAATCAGCACAGCACAAAAGGAAAGCACCTAATGCGATTGCATGACCGCTAGACGCCGCTATTACAGGCCTTGGAAAGTTGTAAATTCTGCATAAAAGCTTAAAACCCGCTTGTGTCATGTCGAGTGCAGCCTTGGGATCTCCTCCTGAAATAGTTTTTAAATCAAAACCAGCGGAAAATAAACCTTCTCGACCAGTAATTAATAAAGAACCTTTGTCATCAGGAACTGAATCTAAAAGAGAATTGATTGTATTACTCATATTAGTTGAAAAAACATTAGCCTTCCCATCATCTAAAGTAATAATTGAAACATCTCCATCCTGCGTTAAAGTTGCTGTTTGATCCGTCATAGTTTTTCCTTTTAATTTATCTGGGAACGTATAATCTAATAAGTAGTCGAATAACTCAAATATTTTAAATATGAAAATCTTCAAAAAACTTTCTAGATCGGTTAAAGGAAGAGTTGCAATCATTTCAGGTGCAGGAAGCGGGATGGGCGAAGCAACAGCTAAAGTTTTTGCAGCAGAGGGAGTGAAGGTTATCGCTACTGATGTAAACCAAGAGGAAGTCAATAGAGTTTCATCGGAAATAATAACAAGTGGCGGGGAGTGTATGCCCTTCCTTTTAGATGTAACC
This sequence comes from uncultured SAR86 cluster bacterium, assembly GCA_902521635.1. GTDB lineage: Bacteria > Pseudomonadota > Gammaproteobacteria > Magnimaribacterales > Magnimaribacteraceae > Magnimaribacter. The sequence continues at coordinate 2,423 of CABYSI010000019.1, forward strand.
GATAGTGCTTCAATAAATAAATGTATAGATGCAACCATCGAGACGTATAAAGCTATTGATTTCATTATCAATAATGCAGGGATATCTTCTGTCACTGCTGTAGATGACGAAAATTTTGAAAATTATTGGGATGATACTTTAAATGTAGTTCTTACAGGTCAAGTTAGATTGATTAGAGCATCACTTCCTTATCTTCTTGAATCTGATAATGGAAGAATAGTAAATATATCCTCTACTGAAGGTTTTGGTGCATCACCATTTCATAGTCCTTACACGGCTGCCAAACATGGGGTAATAGGTTTAACTCGCTCTCTGGCACTTGAATTAGGTCCAAAAGGTGTAACAGTAAATTGTATTTGTCCTGGTCCTATCAATACGAACATGACCTCAGCTATAGACACTAAAGACAAAGAAACTTACGCAAGAAGAAGAGTTGGTCTAAAAAGATATGGTGAACCTGAAGAGGTTGCTCATGCTACTCTAAATCTATGCCTCCCCTCTTCTTCCTATATTAATGGCGTTTATTTGCCTGTAGATGGCGGTCTTTCTATAAGACGGGCTTAAATACCCTTGTATTCAAAATCTTGAAGTAAATCATAGATCTCCATCCTATCTATATCTTTTTTTCCTACTTCAGATCCCAGTACCTGCCACTTATTTTCTCCAGGTAATAATTTTTCCCATTCTGGCAGCTCTTCTGAATTTGGATTTCCTGATTCAGCAAAATTTGTCCAATAAGAAAGCATAATATCTGAAAGCTCTTGATTTTCTATAATGCCCAAACCTCCAACTCCGAAGACATAGCTTATTTCGTAGGCATGGAAAGATCCTAATATTTCTCCAGCTTTACCTGAGGGTTTCTGATTAAAATGATAAAAATAAATATCTTCAGATCGTTCAGCCATAGATTTAGAGGCGAAGAAAGATGGTGCTCCAAACAAAGAGTCTCCCAATAACCTCTTGCTTGATTTGATCATCTCTTCTTTATCAGAGGCTGGATAGATAGATAGAATTTTTTCAGCTTTTTCTTCAAATTTATCCAAAATAACCAGCTTATATTTTTCAATTGAATTAACAGGAGGTGCGACATCAGCTAAAGGGCTTCCCCAATAAAGTGCGGTTCCTTCATCGGCATTGGTCCCAATTATTGTTGGGACTTTATGGTTTAAACCTTCTTCAAAACTCTTCATCACAGGGGAGAGAATGGTTTTATCATCAACGAAAAATGAAGAAGAAAATCCAATTTTTCCCACCTCAATTATCTTGTCTATAGTTAATTCTCTCATCAGCTTTAACTGATCATCACTACTTGGTATATCACAAAATTCTCCAAATCTTGACCCAAGATCAGCAGCAGAAAAACCATTACTTGATTTATCAGATGAATGTAGGGCCATTCTTGAAAAACCTCCACTTTGAACAATGGCTTTGTGAAACAAACCTTTGGATAGAGGAGAAACTAAAAGTGCTGCAACCGAAAATCCTCCGGCAGATTCTCCAAATATAGTGATATTAGATGGATCACCGCCAAATTTTTCTATATTTTCTGTCACCCAATGCAAAGCCTTAATTTGATCCAGTAAGCCGAAATTAGTTTTAAATTCTTCTTCGCTATTATTTATTGATGGATGAGCAAAGAAACCTAATTCTCCTAATCTATAATTTATAGTTACGAGTATTTTTCCTTTCGAAAGTATTCCATCTGGTAAATAATTATCTCCAGATCCGAATCTTAAAGCACCGCCATGAATCCAAAACATAACGGGTAACTTTTCTTTAGGATCTAAATCTCCTGAATAGATATTCAGTCTTAAACAATCTTCTGATTCTTGCGGCGGTTCCTCTAGAGGTAATTCAATTTCGTAAGCATTCGCAATTGAATCTCTAAATCCCCCCTCTCCTCTTCTAAATTGAGGACATTGTGGTCCAAATGAACTGGCATCAAAATTTTCTATCCATGGTTCAATATCTTGAGGAGCACGCCATCTGTTATTGCCTGATGTATCAGCTGCATAAGGAATACCTCTGAAACTGTAGCCCTTAATTCCATTAAATTCTTCAATTAAACCTTCTACTGGTCCGCTTTTAGTTTCGACAACTGGTCTCATAAGCATTTCTCCCTATTACTTATTTAAAGAGTTAACATATCACGAAATATGAAAAAGAAAATAATAATTGATACTGATCCAGCAATGGGAACAAGGGGTGGTGATCCAGAAGATTGTTTTGCAATTATGCTTGCGATGAATTCGCCAGAACTTGAAATACTGGGAATCACAACCGTGCAAGGAAATGTTCCTGTAGAGAGAGGTTTTAGCAATGCTACATATTTAGTTGAGCAGCTTGGGAAAGATATACCTGTTCACGCTGGAAAACCTGGAACATATAGTCAGGATAGAAACGAAAAAAGAAAATGGCTTGGCCAAAGGGAGGAAATGGAACAATTGACTCCAATACTACCAGTTGAAAACGATAAGAAAGGTGCACCAGCCTTTATTGCTGAAACAGCAAAAGAAAATTCTGGTGATATTGAGCTTGTGACTATTGGCCCTCTAACTAACATCGCTCAAGCTTTAGACTTAGATCCTGAATTACCAACTCACATAAATAAAATAACCATGATGGCCGGAGCATCAACTGTGCAAGGAAATGTTACACCAGCTGCAGAGTTTAATGTGTGGGCTGATCCTGAATCAGCCGCTCGAGTCTTTGGCTCTGGCATTCCAATAAGAATGGTTCCACTAGACGTATGTCATAAAACTAGATTTGGCAGAGAGCAGTTGAATTTAATTGGAGAAAATGATCATCCTTTTTGTCAATTTGTTCAGAAATCAGTAGATCCATGGTTAAAAATAAATCCAAATAAAGAAATAATTGATCAAGGACTTCATTTATATGACTCATTAGCAGTTGCCCTCTCGTTTATGCCTGAAATTGCAGATTTCAAAGAAGCATATGTATCTGTAGAAACTAAAGGTGAATTTACTGATGGACAAACAGTTAGCGAATTCAATGAATCTATCATGGGACAGATCTTCAAGCCGAAGCCCAACTCTGAAGTTGCTTTAGATTTAGATGTTGAAGCTTTTAATTCCTTATTTAAGGAGAGGGTAATAGATTTTTTGGTAGAACTATAATTTATCCAAACTTTAAGACTTCTTGGGTAGTTGGCATAGAAGACGATGCACCTTTCTTTGTCACAGAAATAGCAGCAGCTTTATTAGCAAAGACAGCAGCCTCTAATAAATCATGCTTCTCAGACAGGCAGCTTGCTAATGCTCCGATAAAACAATCTCCCGATCCAGTTGTATCAATGGCATCAACTTTATGACTCTCGATAAACTCATATTTATTATTTTGATAGATATAGACTCCATTTGATCCAAGAGTTACGACTATAGATTGTTGATTATTTAAACTAATGGATTCAATACTTTCTTTGATAGAATCCAAGCAATCCATTTGAATAGATTTTTTTGTTAGAGACTCTAACTCAATTTCATTAACTACAAATAAATCAGTCTCAGAAAAAAGGGAGTTACTCAATGTCAAAGCTGGCGCTACATTTAATATACGATAGCAATTTCTTTCTTTAGCCCTTAAGAATAGTTTCTCAATTTCTTTGGATTCAACTTCCATTTGAGAAATAAGGATATCCGTAGATGAAAGCACCTGATCGCTCATCTGTTTGGATCTTGTATGAGAATTTGCTCCCGGGACAACTATTATTTGATTTTGAGAGGTACTTTCGACGACATTAATTAAAGCCACTCCGGATTCTCCATCATGCAGTCCCAATAATTCTGTATCAATATTTTCTGAGTTAAGTTTTTCTCTAAGTAATTCACCATAGAGATCATTACCAACTTTCCCAACGAACGACACATTTGAACCAAGTCTTGAACAGGCTACTGCTTGGTTGGCACCCTTGCCTCCAAGAAAAGTTTCAAAGGTTTTTCCCAAAATTGTTTCACCGTCTTTGGGTTTGGTAGAGCTATAAACCACTAAATCCATATTGATGCTGCCAAAGACTGCAATCGGATTTTTCATGAAATTTAACCTAGGTCAGCTAAAGAGGAAAATTTCTCGACAAGGGTACATGTTCTTTTAACTAAGCTATCTAGATCGAGTTCTCCAACTCCGGCAATCGCTGTTTGTACTCTACCTTGCCATGGAGATGTCCATGATTCTGGTATTGTTCCCATATCTAAGCCAAGCAATCCTCCTACTGTTGCACCTGTGCAATCTGTATCCCACCCACAACAGATGGTTTCTCCGATTGCTTCATCAAATGAATCCTGAAATGACAAAAATGCCCACACTACTACCGCTAAATTGTTTAAGCTATGAACAGGAGACATATCTCCATAATATTCGTGAAGATTAGAGGCAGGTTCATTCTTGTACTTAATTCCTACTTCAACAGCCTCATAAGCAAGAGAATCTTTTTCAATTAGGTCTAATGCGGCTTGAACAGCCTCTTCTCTTGAAGAAGAAACGGGAACTAAGGCACACAATGCAGCGATATAAGCTGAGGCCTCAACAGCACAGGACCTATGCGATAGCATTGCGTCTCTTCTAGCTAAGTCTGCAGCTAATTTTGGCTTCCCTGGTAGCAGCCATCCATACATATCAATCCTGATCTGAGCCCCTATCCAGTCATTATATTCACCATCATTTATTTCCTCTAAATCAAAGCTACGCGCTCCACCAAATTGATATGCCATATTTGATTTTTCAATGAGCTTTAAGTATGAATCTCTTTCTGCAGTAAATGTGGCTCCGACTGGCAATAAGTTAATCCATGATCTTGCAACATCATCTGTAGTTAGATCTAAACCATATTGCTCCATCATCATTAAAGCTAATACCAGATAGGTAATGTCATCATCAACTTCAGCCCTGTCCATCATTCCTGAGCAACATCGCTTATTAGCACCCCTCAGTAATTCGTGCTCCATATAGTTAACATAGTTTCTAAGAGGCAGTGATCCTGAGTCCTGTAAAAAGGTGTTTAGGCCTTTGGGCCCTTCTCTCATAGAAATCATTTCTACTGGTTTCCCCAACAAGCAACCTGATATTCTCCCTTGCCAAGCTGCTCTAATTCGTTCTTCGTTCGTCATAATATATCCTCAAATTAATCTAATACTTCTTCCTCTATTTCTTCAAAAATCATTTCATCCTCAAACATTAACGTCTTTATGTCTTTCATTCTATCTACATAAAGTTTTCCAACTAGATGATCCAATTCGTGTTGAAAAACTGTAGCTAGAAAATCTTCAGCCTCAATAGATCTTGATTCCGCATTTTCATCTAAATAATCTACTCTTATGCCTCTTGGTCTTTCGACAAAACCTCTTAGCCCTGGAACACTTAGGCAACCTTCCCAGAAGCCTTGCTCTGTCTGATCTAGTACGGAAACTTTTGGATTGAAGATTATATAAGGTTCACTGTCCTCCATATTTGGATATCTATCTGATTCTTCAGATAGCTTTATTACAGCAAGCTTTTTTAGGACACCTATTTGAGGAGCTGCTAATCCAATCCCACCAGCGACTTCTAAAGAATCCCACATATCTTCAAGTAATAATTTAGTTTCGGGACTTTTGATTTCTTCAATAGTGAAATCATCAGCCTCTTTTCTTAAAAGAGGGTTACCCATTTTTAATATTTCTTTTACGCTCATAAAATCTACTTTATAGAGTATCTGAGAATAAATCTCATTAGTAATTTTATCTATAATTTATGTTACTTTTTTTTTATCAATAATCCAAAAGTAGTTCAAAAGTTTCCTTATAAAGTTACCGTTGAGTCTGAAAAAAGTTACTGGTGGTGTAGCTGTGGAAAAAGTTCTAAACAACCTTTTTGCGATGGCTCTCATGAGGGAACTGAATTCTTATCATTGAAAGTAAAACCTGATGAAGAGAAAGATGTTTTCTTCTGTGGATGCAAGATGAGTAAAAACGGTGCATTTTGTGACGGAACTCACAAAGATCTTTAAATTTATTCGGGATCAGCTATTTTAAGAAGTTGCTTGCCTTTATTTTGACCCGTGTAGAGCCTCAATAAAGTTTCAGGTGCATTCTCGATGCCCTCCTGGATATCTTCTTGATATATTATTTTTCCTTCCTGAACCCATTGCATTAATTCTCCAATTGCTTCAGGAAATCTATCCATATAATCCAGCACAATAAATCCTTCCATCTTGGCTCTTTGAATTAAGAGAGCGGTATAGTTTGATGGTCCAGGAGCTGGTGCCTCATTATTGTAGCCTGAGATGGCTCCACAAATTGCCACTCTTGCATTTTGATTAATACTCAAAAGTGATGTGTTTAAAAACTCACCTCCCACATTATCAAAAATAACATCTATGCCTTCTGGACATAATTCAGGAATAACTTCCTGTAAATTTGCAGTTTTGTAATCTATTGCTGCATCGATTTTTACTTCCTCAGTTAACCATTTACATTTCTCAACTCCGCCAGCAACACCTATGACACGACAGCCTTTAATTTTAGCAATCTGTGCAACGATTGATCCTGTAGAGCCCGCTGCTCCAGATACAAGAACCGTTTCCCCTTCTTTAGGTTGTCCCACGTCTAATAAACCAAAATAAGCTGTCAGCCCTGTAATGCCGAAGACACTCAGAGGTGCGGTAAGAGATGCTCCTTCTGGAATGACAGTAGCATTTAAAATACCCTTTCCATCTGAAATGGCATACTCTTGCCATCCAAAGGTGCCTTGAACTTTATCACCAACGGCATAATCAGGATTATTCGATTCAATGACTTGGCCAACAGAACCAGCTCTCATTACCTCTCCAATTCCAACGGGTGGAACATAGCTTTTTCTATCTTCCATCCAACCTCTTTGAGCAGGATCAAAACTTAGATATAAGTTCTTAATAAGAAATTCTCCATCTTCAATATCTCTTACTTCTTCCTCTTCATAGGAAAAATTATGTTCCCCAACCATCCCGACTGGTCTGTTTGCTAAGGTCCATTTACGGTTTCTTAAATTTTTCATATTAGTCACTTAACATTAAAGACGTGCCTTAACCCTCTATTAAATAAAGCTCCAGTTATGGTGAAGTGTGTCTCATCTTCTAAAATTAGACCTTTTAGTTTAAGGCTTGGGTAATTTCTTCCATTGAGCTTTTTTATCATTTGTTCAGTATATTCAGCGGTTTTGGCTTTGGAGAAGATCTCAACCATTACTGGATTCATTTTTTCCAGATAAGGACCAATAACATCTTCCTCCGCTCCAGATGCCATATATACAATAGCTTCCATATCTTCATTACTTTCAGCATATTTTTCTTCAAGATCGAAAGTATTAGGATAACTCCATTCTTGCCAAGGACTACCAATCACATATCTCTTAAAAGCCTTTGGCTGATGAAACAATGTGTAGAGGCCAAATAACCCGCCCATAGAATCTCCAATATATGTCGTATCATCGGAAACATTAAATCTCTCTGAAACCCAATCTCTTAATTCAGTTGTCAAAAACTTGAGGAAGTTATCAGCACCCCCACCCTTGACTTGTCTTAGAGTCATTTGCTCCATTAATTTTTGATTTTCGATATCCTCAACAGGCGTGAATTCACGAGTTCTGTTGGTAACGAACTGCATAAAGTCCGGTTCGTCACCAAGCTTGTAGCGTATACCTACAAAAAGAACTGGTGGAATTTCTCCGCCTAGGTACAAGCTATCAATAGTATTGATATAACCTCCTGAAGATATATTTGCATCTGTGCCATATATAACTGGTAATGGCTCATCACCAAACAAAGAAACAATATTAGGATCGGGTTGTTTGACTAAAATTTCAAAAGTTTCTCCAATTATTTCTGATTTAAGTTCGTGTATTTCTACATCGGGAAATTCTAAATGTTTCATAATCTATCTTGGATACCTAATCATAGGATGTGCAGGAGGAGAATCTCCAATTTGGACTTTTTTCATGGTTTCAAATCCATGTCTCTCATAAAGACTCATATTCATTGGATTGGAAGATTCTAGATATGCGACCTTTCCCTGTTCATCTGCTTGTTTTAATGATTCCTTGAGAATCAAAGAACCTATGCCTTGTCCTTGTTTTGAGGGATCTAAGCCTATAAAAGGGAGATACCAATGATCTTCTTTAGGGTGACATTCATTGAATTCTTCAAACATTTGTAAGGCACTTTCAAGCCTAAAATCAGGTATATCTTCCAGTGTTGGTGCCAAAACATCAGAATCTAAATGGATACCAGGAGGATGCCAAATGGCACCACCATAAAAGTTTTCGTCTGTGAATATAGAGTCTGATTCAAGTGCGGGTCTGGAAAAAGCATCCATCCAAAATGCAAAATTTTTGAGATATATATGAGGATCAGGAAAGAACCACCTTAAAAAAGGATCGGCTGCAAATCCTAAAGTGATTGCACTTTTTACTTTCTCAACGTTCGATGAATCTACTTTTATAATTTTTGGCGGTTCCATTTCAATCTCCCCATATCTAATTCAAACTTACAATGAGTGTATATAATAAGACAATAGCAATCCAGCCCACCCAGAATGTTCGTGCTAACTGTCTTAGTGAAGGAAGATCCATGAACTTATCATCATCTCGATCCTTCGGTCTTTTTGCAAAGTCATAGATGATGGCTACCCAAAATAAAAGAAATAAAGAATATAAAATTACAGAATACAAATTTCTATCTCCTTAGACATGTGCCTTCTTTATCATCTAAGTCTAAAGCAGCCAACATAGCATAATAAATATCAGTATTATCAAGTGTACCAGTGAAATTTTCTGAGCCTGGTCCGTAAGCATATACTGGCACCGGAACACCAGTATGGGTTCCACTTCCTACAGCGGTATTAAAAGAGAATTTTACGTCATCAAGTGAATTATCTATGGGATTAGCAGGTTCTATTAATAAACCACCGACCTCATGATCTGAGGTGACTAAAACAAGAGTATCTTCCCTTTCCTTTGCAATTTCTAAGGCTAGATCTACTGCCTCGTCAAAATCTTCCATTTCCCTTATAAGATAATCAAAATCATTTACGTGGCCTGCCCAATCTACTTGAGAGCCCTCGGCCATGATGAAGAATCCTTTGCAGCCTTGATTTATCAGTAAGTCTGAGCGTGTTATTGAGTACTGAAGCATTTCTGCTAATGAGGGTTCAAGATTATGATTTTCTTTTTTGTCTTCATCTCTCAAATGCTCATCAGCAAAAAGGCCTAATACTTGCTTATCAAGTGAGTCTGAGACATTGGATAATTGATTTTTTTCTGTAACTAGAACGTGAGATTCTTTAATCTCATCTAATAGGTTTCGTCCATCTTCTCTTTTTCCACCTTCTTCTTCTGGAGTAAAGAAGAAACGCCCCCCACCCAGGATAGTAGCGACTTTAGAATCAATCATTTGTGCACTTATAAGATCTGTTTTCCATCTTAAATCTACGTGAGCAGCAAATGCAGCTGGTGTAGCATGAGTAACTTCTGATGTACTGATTAAAGAACTGACAAATCCGAATTTGTCGATAGTTTCGGTTAAATTCTCCAATTCATTGAGATCTTGATCTAAACCAAGAGCGCCATTGTTTGTTTTAAAACCGGTGCTGTATGCCGTAGCAGATGATGCTGAGTCAGTAACTGCAGCATCATACGAATGCGTTAAAACAATTCCAGAGTAAGGAAATTTATCCATTGAGATACGTTCATTAAGACTACCCTGCATCATTCGATAGGCTGTTATTTGACTAAGACTCATGCCATCTGCAATGAGCAAAATTATATTTTTAGCTTTATTATCGATATAAGTTAGTTCTTTCGGAGAAGCAAATACGCCGTCTTCTATTTCAGTCACATAGACATCTTTTTCATCAAGCGTAGCAGTATCAATTGGAAGATTTTCCATAATGTATTTAATAGCGAATGTTTCCGTTAATTTGAAACCAATGAAAGAGCCTACTAAAAGAGCAACTATCACTAAAAAATATCTATTTTTTAAAATCATATTCTTTTCCTTTGTACCTCAAGACAGTTTTCCATGCTGATTCTTGTAACTTTCGTTGTATCTCACTACTAATTCCATAATCGTAAGAATTGTTTATTGGTGAAACATTATATATCGATGAATAAATTACCGCCGCCATCAGATATGTACCCGCCTTGCTAGGATGTCTCTTGTCTGGAGTATAAAGTTCTATTGAAGGATTTTCTTTTTGAGAAAGGTCAAATGCAAGACCTACAGGAAAAACAGCTATTTTATTTTTATTCCCTGCTGCGATGTAAGCTGAAGCAAGTCCTTCCAGCATATCTGGCTTATCTTTATAGGCCCATGTCATTAAAAGAGAAGGTTCTACATCATTGTTGCGTAGTGTTTTACTATGCTGATCGACATAAAAATTAAATAAATCTTTTCTATCAGGATGAACTGGGCATTGACTACAATCCATCATGATTGCTAATTCATAATTTTCTGGCTGATACTTCTTGTATTGATTTTTTGAAGTAATGGAGAAAGAACCTATCTTGTCATTAGTCACATAAGATTCAACATCATGCCATTCTAAAGAAGAGCTGTTTATTGTGATATTTCTAAATCGATGCCCTTTACCAAGATCTGGATTAGCTTTAACCATGCCAAGAGTGGGCTTATGAACCCCATTGTTATAGTAGAAAAAGCTATTTCCAATGAAAACTATAGACTTAGGATTTTCTACTAATGGACTAGTGAGTAGTGGTTTCTCTTCGGCAAATAATCTCTCTTGTGAAATCAGGAAAATAGTGCAAAAAAGTAAGCCTAATTGATAAATTTTTCCTTGCATCTTAGATATAGAATAGCAAAGATATAGTTAAGGGGAGAAAAACTATGGAAAAAATTGATACAGGTACTGATCACCTTATCTATGAAAAGGCTAAAGGCGTTGCATTACTGACAATGAACAGACCTGAAGCAAGAAACGCTATGTCAGGAGAAATGAATCAAGCCATGCAAGAAGTTCTGGCCGAAGTCGAATTAGATAAAGAAATAAGATGTGTTGTTCTAACTGGTGCTGGAAAAGGTTTCTGCGCTGGAGGAGATGTAAAAGGAATGGCATCTTCAGGAGATGGGACAGTTGGGGATAATACGATTGACTCGGCTATTCATAAGCAAAGAGTTCATCAAAGAGCGACGTCGGGTAAATTATTTAAAATGCCAAAACCAACTATTGCTGCTCTTCCAGGAGCCGCAGCAGGAGCAGGACTCTCTTATGCTTTAGCATGTGATTTAAGAGTCATGTCGAGTTCAGCAATCATGACTACTGCATTTGCTAAAGTTGGTTTTTCAGGAGACTATGGAGGCTCCTACTTCATGACCCAACTCTTAGGGTCAGCAAAAGCAAGAGAGCTGTATTACTTGTCTGATCGAATTACTGCAGATGAAGCTCTAAATCTTGGATTAACAAACTGGGTTTGTGATCCTGAAGAGCTAATGGAAAAGACTATGGAAATTGCAAATCGACTTGCTTCTGGTCCTTCAGTTGCATATCGATATATGAAAGAAAATTTGAATAGAGCTATGAATGGTGAAGTAGATGATTGCCTTGATTTAGAAGCAACTCATCACATACATTGCGGTCAAACTGAAGACCATAGAAATGCTACTAAAGCATTTGTAGAAAAAAAAGAACCAGTTTTTAAAGGCAGATAAAAGAGGAAGAAAAAATGGAAAACAAAATTAAAAATAATTTAAAAATAGATAAACGAATACGTGCAGTTTTTGGAGAAGTGGAACTCGGCTCTGTTACATCAAGCCCAGCCTCAACTCGTGAAGGAATAATGGCTGATCAAGAAAGTGAAGAAGCCAAACAAGGTAGAGCCATTTTGGAAATGGTCAATAATGCTTCACATTATAAAGAAGTTGTTCCTGATACAGGCTTATTAACATCCACAAAAGAATTTATTTCAGATCCAGACGGTAATACGATCAAGATCCAGTATATTCGACCAGATACAGAGGAAGAATTACCCTGTGTTTACTATATCCATGGTGGTGGCATGATGGTCAGTTCGTGTTTTGATGAGTTATATGCAGCTTGGGGAAGATGTATTGCCAGGCAAGGTGTTGCAGTAGCGATGGTAGATTTTAGAAATGCTATGTGGGCTTCGTCTGCTCCTGAAGTCGAGCCTTATCCCGCAGGACTGAATGACTGTGTTTCTGGTCTTAAGTGGGTGCATGCTAATGCAAAAGATTTGAATATAGATAATAGCAAAATTGTCATAGCTGGTGAGAGTGGAGGAGGAAATTTAACCATCGCCACAAGTTTGAAACTCAAACAAGATGGAGATATTGGATTGATAAAAGGTCTATATGCATTATGTCCTTATATTGCAGGGCAATGGCCTTTACCTGAAAATCCCTCGTCTGAAGAAAATGAAGGTATTTTACTTTCGCTTCATAGTGAACATGAATACTCTCATGGAGCAATTATTTATGGAGTAGAGGCTTATATAAATAAAGATCCACTAGCTTGGCCAAGCTTTGCAACTGAAGATGATGTTAAAGGTCTTCCAAAAACTTACATCTTAGTCAATGAAATGGATCCTCTAAGAGATGAAGGAGTAAATTTTTATCGTTTACTACGTGAAGCAGATGTAGATGCTCAGTGCAGACAAGTGATGGGCTCAGTCCATGGAACAGATATATTTCTTGGATGTCCCGAGATCAGTGACGAAACCGCTTTATCGATTGCAAACTTTGTAAAAAATTAGATCTAACCCCTCTCTAGAGAGATCCTTTTTCTTTTAGGTGGGTTATCAGTTGTTTATCATGAGTTGTCACCGCAGAGAATCCTTCTTTAAGAGCTGGATTCCATCTTGGATTTGATGATCCTACAACTTCATCTCCCATGATAGTCACTCTCTGAATAATCCTCTCACCCACGAAATCATTTACAACATAATGTTGGGTACTTCTGTTGTCCCACATAGCAATAGTACCCGGAGTCCATTGATAACGAACTGTGAACTGAGGTCTTGTAACCCACTTTGTTAAGTAAGAAAGTAGCATATCGCTCTCTTCAATATTCATTTCTACTATTCTTCTAGTGAAATGCTCATTTACATATAAGACTTTCTTTCCTGAAATGGGATGCAACCTCACAACAGGATGTATAGCAGTTTTTTCAGGTTTTCCATGAGGTCTTGCATCATGAAGGGCAGTTATTCCTTCACATAAATCTTTGATTGGATCAGATAAAGCTTCGTAGGCCGCGTTCAAATTACTCCACATTGTATCTCCACCCAATTCAGGACACTTCACCATGTGAAGTACGGACATAATAGCTGGAGAGTCTTGAAAAGTTATATCTGTATGCCACTCATCAGCTATTCCACCGGAGCTAGCCGCAAGTTCAAAGATCTTTGGGTGAGTTACTGTTTTATTTTTTAGGTTTGGATGACCTTCAAGTTCACCAAACTTAGCACCATATTCAACATGCTCATCTTGACTTAACTTCTGACCTGGAAAAAAGATTACCTTATGCTCGGTTAAAAGAGATTTAATCTCTTCCACTTGATCGTCAGATACTTGTGCTAAATCAACGTTCGTTATCTCAGCACCAAGAGCAGCTGAAATCTGTTTAACTTCCATAATCACTATTTATGACTCTACATGGAATAATTTATTATAAATCTTCCATTCACCATCTTTTTCTAAGAAAGAAAGTGTATCTAAAAAGACATGGCCAATGTAACCATCTCTTACTGAGACAGATGCGGTTGAGCCTGCTACATCACAAGAGACTATTTCGAGAAGAATTTCGTCTCCTTTTTCCTTTGGTGATGGATTTTGACTCTCAACAAATTCTGCGAATTCATCTACAGTCATTTCTGCAAGACCTGTTTCTAGATAACCAGTAATCATTGCATTTGGATGAAAGGCTTGTCTCACTTTTCCAGGATCTGACTCATACATAGAATCAAAATATAACTGTACACCTTCTTTAATTTTCTCTTTAGCGTCCATAATAAACCTCTTTAATATAAGTTACGGGATTCCATCTCAGCTTATCAGGAATATGCTCTGCTCCCGGGATGCCCCTTGCAATCATATAAGGCTTTAAAGCCTGTATAGCTTTAGCTTCATCATAGTGACAAATTCTTGGATACATATGGTGCATAGAGTGTATTTGCATGGAATGATTCAAGAATCTGGGAATTTTGTTAGTCCAAAATCTGGTATCTTTATAACGTCCGCTTCCCAGCCCCGAGTGTGGCAAGTAGGAGAACACAACGCCCAAGTAGGACGTTGCAACTCTTTTTGGGATCCACCACAAGAGTAAGGTCTCAAGGGGATAAAGAATAGCCATAAAGATTTGAACGAAGTAAAAAAGTAGAGTCCATGCTCCACCTTTCTCTAACGCAGCTTTGAATTTTGGATCCTCTTCCATATGTTTTCCAATAGATTTCATAGCTGGACCATCATCATTGTAAGAAACATTTACATTTCTAACCGCTCCAAGCCAGCTGTTAGCATTACCATGGAAAAAATCTGGATCATTATCTGGATCATTTGTATGAGCATGATGTTTTAAATGAGTTGCCTTCAATGCGTCATGAGACTGCGCTAATGGGATTACACTTATTTGTCCTACCCAAAAATCTAGCCATTGAAGATTCTTCCTTCCTCCTGATAAATGACCATGCTGACCAGCATGAGATGGAAGATAGGCATTACAAGCGGTAAAAAGAGCAATCAAAAATCCTAAGAAAAGTGGAATTATTGCGTTAACAACAAGCACCCAAGTAACGACCCATATTGTGAATTGCCCAAGACCTATAAGAATCATTTCCCATTCGATTCGGCCCATAAAAGTTCTAGCAACTTCTCTTTCTGCTTCTATAGATAAATCTATCGAATTATCATTTACGTAATCCATGACCAACCTTTATTTTTTGCTAAGAGACCAAATAGAAGTCCTAAACCGTATCCAATTAAAGAAATAAGAAGACCTGCTTCAAGAATATAAAGAAGAGTAGCCCCAAAAATACTACCCCAAAATAAAAAGCCGAACCAAACTAAAGCCCATTGTTCAAGATGTTGACTTAACCACTCCATCATTGCATTTTAGCCTTTATATGCATTGGCATCAATTTTAAGAATTAGTTCCCTTAGCGCTAATAAATTCTTTCGCTTCTTCGAATCCGCCAATATTTATTACCCTATTGTAGCCTTCTGCTTCAAGTATTTTCTTAGCTTTTCCGGACCTTTTGCCACTTCTACAAAACAAAAAAATTTCCTCATCTTTTGAAACTAATGTCTGAATATCTAGAATATTTTGCCATTCAATATTTTGAGTATTCATTATTGATTCGGTTTCGAACTCTTCCGCTGTCCTGACATCGATAAATACAGCGCTGAAAATTAAATTTGGCCAAAAAAATATTAAAAGTAGTAAGCGATACATTACTATTCCTCAAATCCAATAAAAGTAGCTACTTCTGAAACAGGTCTCCTTTTTGATACGACCTTATTGGCTGGAAAATCCTCATCTGGATAACCCATGGCCACGCAAATCATAATGACTTGATCATCCGGAATCTTTGCATGTTCTCTCACAACTGGAGACTGCATAATTCCCTGACTATTAATAACGGACCCTAGTCCTTTTGACCAGCCAGCATTTACTAGTCCATTAACAGCCGCTCCACAATCAAATTTCGAAATATCTTCATCATTTAATTCTTTATCAAAAGTCACAATTATGGCTACTGGTGCATCAAACTGTCTAAAACCTCTTAAAACCCAATCTTGTCTAGCATCTTTATCGTCTCTTTCTATACCCATTTCCTTGAAAAGCTGAATGGCGATCTCTATTTGTCTTTCTCTATGCACACCCTCATAACCCATAGGTGGTCTGATTTCTCTTGAAGGCGGAACACCTTCAATATTTCTTTTTGTATTCTCTTTTCTTATGTTATCCAAGGCAGTACCGGTTATGACATGGAAATGCCAAGGCTGAGTATTCATAGAAGATGGAGCTCTAGTAGCCAACTTTATGACTTCTTCCAAAACTGCTTTTGGTACAGGTTTATCTAAATATCCTCTTGCACTTCTTCTATCATTTATGACTTCTTCGTATCTCATGATTCATCCTCTTTTTGTGACTTTATACTAAAAAAACTATTTTTTATCTTGAAAAAAATTTAATTGCCCTTAAATAATTAATTGAGCCGCTTTGCTAATAATCTTGGAAAATTTCGGGCACGCATTTCCTTACACATTGTAGACGCTCGGCTCTAATCTCACCTAAGATCTCATCGCTCATGGATGAGCGAGTTATGAGAAATCATAATCTTGAGAAAAGTGGTTGGTCAATTTAATCGTATCATTGGCCATCCACTTTTTCTTAAGTTTCTATTGAATGAAGGCTTACTTCGAAAATTAATAAGGAGTTAGAAGGAATACCTGGTCTGCCTGCTGTTCCATACGCAAGGTCAGGATGTATAAATAATTTCCAACTATCCCCAACCTCCATTAAAGATATTGCTTTCTGGCATCCCGGAATAAGTTGAGCAAGAGTTATCACTAATGGTTCTCCATTTTCAATGGAGCTCCAAAAAACCGATCCATCTAATAAAGTACCATGGAAGTCTGCATTAATTACATCATCAAGGCTTGGACTTATCCCGCTACCACTCGTCTTTAATTTTTCATACTGAAGACCAGCCTCAATTTCAAAAACTTCAGGATTACTTAAATTATTCTTTAGGAAATTATCACTCTCTAACAAGTTATCTAAATTATCATCTCCTCCTGAGCAAGAAATGATGACCAAAGCTGACATCATCACCAAAAATATATTTCTCATAATGATAGTTTACACTTAAAAAAACCTATAAATGTATGGTAATTAACTTCCTGATAACCATATTGGAGAAGACCAGGCTCTTTCCTGTATTGTCGCGGGTATATCTTGTCTTGGTTTCTCTCCTGCTCTGATCGCATCCCAAGTTGACCACCTGCAAGTAGGATTTTCTAGGACTCTTGCATAATAAAAAGTATTTTGATCTTTTTTAAATTCAGGGTCTTTCCAAAAGGTTTTTATCTCTGGATCCCCTTTTTTAAGGTCTATGGAGCAATCATCTAAATTAATATTAGTGTCATGGTCTTCGCACCTATGGGTTGTTGGATTTATATTTGCATTGTCAGAGCAAGCTATATCAAAAACCTTTTCCCTATGCTCTCCTTCTTCCAGCCATCCTTTGATTATTTGAACTCTCTGTAAGGGCGCTCCAAGAGGATCAGAAATTGCCCAAACAAGAAATCTAGGACTTTCATCAACCACTTGATTGATTGTTCCTCCCATAGGAATATTTTTGGCATAGGCATCTTTTATGAGACCAAGGTCACTTAGCTCAGCATCCTCTAGGTTATAACCAGCAAAAAAACGTACTTTTATTCTTGGTCCGCTGGTGCCAAATGTTTCCTTGCGTCTAAAAGCATCATAAATCGACTCACGAGTATTTTCCTCAGCCCACACACCTGCAAGTCCTGAAGATCCAAATCTAATAAGGCGTGTTCCAATATTTAAATAACTCTCGCCCCCTATCTCACTTACTGTTTGAGGTCTAAAAACTTTTGATATAAATCCATAAAAACCTCTAAAAGGAACCGAACCTCGTAAATATGGCTCTCCATCTAAAAGTCCGATTTTGGAAAAATGCGTTTCCTCGGTATAGGAGCCTCCTGCAACATGAGTATCACTCGATCCAATTACTCCGAATTTATATGGATTAGATAAACTCATTTCCTCAAACATTAATCCTCTTAAGTATGCATCTCTTACATAACTTCCCTTTAAATTGCTGAGAAGGTTCTCACCTTCAACATTTGTTTTTGCTTCAAAGTTTGCCCATTCATCATTCTTGGATAAAAATGGATGAGTCTCAGAAGTTCCTTTTGCCTGGGTTATCTCAGTTAGAGGTTCATTCCGAAGTCGCTGATTTACATAAGCTTCATCTATCGGACCTCCGTTATAATCATTCATAGAGAAGGCAGATCCTCCTGAGATATTTGAATTATGAGGAATAGCCAAGCTTTCTACACCGCTTTCCCTTAATCCATCCATCCAGTCCCACAGTTTTTCAGGATTGAGGCTATCTGCTCTTGAGAAAATTCGCTCAGGAAGGTTCTTTGTATTCTTGAAGATCACATTCCGATGAAGATAGTTATCATATAGCTCTACACTTGAAGTAAATTCATAACCAGCGAATGTAGTAAATACTCCTGGTTTGTATGCATCATTGGCTGCCTTAATAGTTTTTTTCCAAACTGAGTTGCCTACATTCTGAATTATATCTCTATCGATACTTCCATCTTCTACACCTGCAGCAAGTTCAGCACCAAAGGCTCTAAAAAGACCATTCCTCTTAAGAATTGAAAATATACTGTTACTTACTGTTTTATTAAGGTCATGCATAGGCTTTGAGAGTTCATACTTAGAGAACTCAGTACTTGTATCTGCCGATTCTTTTAATAGTCCTAAAAAAACTGCATGATCAGTTACAGCGTAGAAATCTAAAGGCTTTTTTAGTTGTATTTTGTATCCAGTAGGATGCGGTATTGCTTCACCTTGAGCAAATCTATATGCATCTGCAGGTGTGCTTATAGTCCCAAAAGTGTATGCATCAAATGAGTTTGCTGTATGAACATGTAAATCACCAAAATAAGCATTCTTATCTGGATTAGGTTTTGGTCTAGGATATATATCCTTCTTTATTTCTTCTACATATTGCTCAGTAGATATCTTTTGTTCTGATTCTGAACAAGCATTGAGTATAAAAAAAATTAGAATCCAGAAACTTTTAAAGTTAGGCATGTTTTTTCCCAGTTTTTATATGCAATTTTTAAGAATTACATCCTGATTTCTTAAAATATTAGATAATTAAGCTAAACGCCTATTTATCTCTTCTTTCAGAAGCCACATCCTATCTTGGCCCCAAACATAAAATGGATCAGCACCATCTAAGTCAGTAATTTTAAAGCTTGGCACTCCCCAACAGTTACCTGCATACATATCTTTAAGATTGTCATCCAAAACCTTTTTCCATTTTTTTGTATTTAAATCTTTATTGATTATAGACCAATCAAGTCCAAGTCTTTCGACAAGGGATTTTAAATATTCATCTTCGCCTATGTTGATCCCATCATAAAAAGAAGCTTTTAATAATTCATCAATGTACTCAAATCCTTTTCCAGCCTCATCAATCACAGGAAATAAAGAATAAGCTTTCCTAGCTGGTTTGCCGATTGGTGAATAAATTTGACCCATTGGATATCCATGTTTTCTTGCCTCACGGGCTGCGTCAGAAATAATATATTTGGCTTTTAGATCAATAATTTTCATATTGCGCATTAGCATTGGTAAAACAGGCTTCGTAATCAAGTTTACAGGATAGTCGTCTTTCATTTCCCTGACTCTTTTAGCACTGGCATAGGTATATGGACTATTCAAAGAGGGATAGTAATATAAATTGACTTGCTTATTTGATTCCAGCAATGGAGGAGAATTCAAAATAGGAGAACAAATTGGTTCATTATTTAAATCTTTCTTTAAACCTAGTTCCGATAATCTATCTTCTAAGTGATGAATCCTATCTACACTCCAATAAAGTTCTTTTTCGTAGTAAAAAGCTGATCCAAAATAATAACCTTTTGCATTTCTTATTGAATTACCTGAGGCTAATTTCTCTGATACTTCTGTCTCAGTGGAGCTATAAACCTTAGATAAAGAACTCAAGGTATCTTTATCCCCTTGCCATAATGCATTGCTGACTTCTTGAGCAACTTCTAAAAAATTATCTTCTTCAACCGAAGTCAAAATAGCATTAGACAAATCAACTAATTCCTTTTTCGGATAAGATGTTGGTTGAAAGTCAATACCATAGTAAGGAGCTATGCGTTTTGAATCTTCCAAACAATAAGCATTATATAAATTAGGTTCATGAATGGTTTCAGGATTTTCATCTCCAACTAATAAAGGTTTTAAGACTACATCATAAGATGCCTTAATTTTGTC
Organism: uncultured SAR86 cluster bacterium; assembly: GCA_902521635.1. Taxonomy (GTDB): domain Bacteria; phylum Pseudomonadota; class Gammaproteobacteria; order Magnimaribacterales; family Magnimaribacteraceae; genus Magnimaribacter. The sequence continues at coordinate 22,486 of CABYSI010000019.1, forward strand.
TATATACTGAATAGTTAAATGTGAGTAAGGATCATCTACTTTATGAAAATATGTTACTTCGTGTGGCCTATTTTCCAAATCCCTTTTAGCCTCAGCATCTGTTCTTATCTTTTTAAATAGATCATAGCTAGAAAAAGTATTCATGCTGTAATTTCTAAGCTTGCTACCTATGGTGCGTTTCGCCAAGAAATTCCTAAGTGCTTTTTTTATCATATAAATCCTTTGCGATTGGAAGGAGCCAGAGCCCTAACCATGTATTTACGATCAGTTTCACTGTAACCATTATGCTTGCTGGGAGACTCCAGACAAAATTTAAGAAACCATTCCAAAACCAAGAATACATCCAAACTTTTACAGGCTTAAGGAATGTAAGTTCCAGGAAATCAGAAGTACTAAAAGTCATTAAGCTATGCTCTGGAGAAAAAAGAAAAGAGTAAGTCCATATGCAAAATGCAATCTGTATCGGTGTAGTGAATACTAAAAAGTAAGCAAACCATAGTAATGTTCTACTCACTAGAATTTCTCTTATAAAAGGATTCTTCATTCTTAAGAATCTCTTTGAGTGCTGATTCGCTTAGCTCAGATAGTTTAGGATTATCATAACCCCTACTGACCAATACCTTTAGGTATGCTTCTTTTCTTGTCTCCACATCGTGAAATATATCTTAAGTGTGAAATATTGACCAATCGAAGAGTCCTTAAGAATAGTTATTTTCTATTTTCTTCAGGAAGAACTTCCATTAAAAGGTTAGGCAATCCTTTTCTTTTTTGAAGTGTAAATTGATCATAAAGTTTTCCAGTTGCCTCATAAGCTTTATAAGTTAAGTTTTTATCATCAATATTGATAATTTGATAAAGCTGAGTATTTTCAGCTACTCGCTTAGCATAATTACCTTTAGTAATGCCATACATCTTCGGTCCACTTACAGAGACAACATAAACTGTTCCAATATCAGGGTCATAAGCTTGTTGATAGCCAGAGGGTACATTTTCCAGATTTTCGGTGGCTACCTGACCGGTACGAGCATAGCTATGATCATGACCACTTAGCACTAAATCTACTTTAAACTCATCCAAGAGAGGCTTCCATAGTTCACGAAGCTCTTTATTATCTCGATCTGATCCAGGAGAAAAGACTGGATGATGAAAAGTAACAACAGTCCAACGATTAGGATTATCTTCCAGTACTCTCCTAAACCAAGGGATCTGTATTTCTTTTGCCTTATTTGAATCCAATGAAATAAAACGAACACCCTGATAATCAATGTAATAAACAGTCTCTTTTAGAGTTTCATCAGGAACATCTTGAATAGGGAAAGCAAATTGTGGACGCCAATGATTACTAACGGCTGGGGTTCCTCGATCTCTTTGTCGATCGTATAGGGGCTTGGAGTAAAAACTTGAACCAACCAATTCGCTGTTTTTGAATCCTGTAATGGATTCAACTTGATCATCGACAAAAATGATATTGCCTCCATCATTAAACTCAAAGGAGGCACTATTGCCTTCTGGTCCAGTAAATGAAACTTTATAGGTCGTTCCTTTATCAGATGGCACAGGTTCAAATGCGGTCATCATGATATCAATAGTCTTTCCATCTTTTGTCTGCCAATAACGCTCTGATTCAGGACCTTGATTAATCCGATAGTATTCATGGTTACCAGGAGTTGCTATAACAGGAATCGTACCATTCACCCAGTCAGGACCTTGATGCCAATCTCCCCACTCAGCATCCCAATTAGGATTATCGATTAAATCACCAGCATGTAACGTAAATGCAGCTCTTGGTGCATCTCTAAATGCCTCCCTAAAAACTCTCGACCAATGTGTTCTCACTTCATTTTGAGCGTCACCAAAATAAATGAAGCTAAAAGGTCTAGGTCTGTCACTAGCTGTTTTGAAATGGTAATACTCAGTCCAATTTACTCCATCGCCCACACGATAAGTATAGAGAGTGTCTGGATCAAGATTTTTGAAAGTTACACTGTGATAGTTAGCCTCATTAATATCGCTCTTGAAGAAAGAAGTTTCAGCAATAAACTCCTCTATTTCTAAAGCTCTTCCGTTTGCATTTGCTAGTGCCAAATGAGCCATTCCTTTTTTTGTTGAGACGTCTGTACGCCATGTAACAGATTGAGTTGTCGCTGGATCATCTTCCCAAGTTAACACTACCCTATCCGGAAGTGGTGAAGGTGCATGAGCTAACTCCGAAGAATATTTAGCGACC
>CABYSI010000020.1:0-20441 GCA_902521635.1 uncultured SAR86 cluster bacterium
CGAATCTAATTTTGAAGATGCACTTCTCTTAAACAACTGCATAGGTATTGATGTTTGTTCAAGCGTCGAAGATGTTCCTGGAATAAAAAACCATTCCAAGGTAGAGAATTTATTAAAAAAAGTAAGGAGTTTTCATGTCTGAAGAATTAATGCCAGATAAAAATGGTAGATTTGGAATATACGGTGGCAGGTATGTTGCCGAGACACTTGTCCCAGCTCTAGAAGAGTTATCTGAGCAATATGAATTGATAAAAAAGGATGAGAAATTCCTTAAAGAATTTAAAGATGATTTAAAAGATTATGTCGGAAGACCCTCTCCTTTATATTTTGCCAAACGTTGGACAGAATTACTTGGTGGCGCAAAGATCTATCTCAAAAGAGAAGATCTAAATCACACTGGAGCTCATAAGATCAACAATACTGTTGGACAAATCTTATTAGCAAAACACATGGGCAAAAAAAGAATCATAGCTGAAACCGGAGCAGGACAGCATGGTGTAGCTACGGCCTCTGTAGCTGCTAGACATGGTTTAGAGTGTATAGTTTTTATGGGTGAAGAAGATATCCAAAGACAATCACTTAATGTTTTTAGGATTAAATTGCTTGGAGCAAAGGTAGTAGGAGTGAACTCAGGAACGTCTACTCTTAAGGACGCTATGAATGAAGCTATGCGCGACTGGGTAACCAATGTAGATGATACCTATTACATTATAGGTAGTGTGGCTGGACCTCATCCTTATCCTCAAATAGTAAGAGACTTCAATGCGGTTGTGGGAGAAGAAGTTCTAGAGCAAAGCAAATCAGTAATTGGCAAAGATCCAGACATGCTAGTAGCTTGCGTAGGAGGAGGTTCAAATGCTATGGGACTATTTTATCCATTCATTGAAAAGAAAAATGTTAGGTTAGTGGGTGTTGAAGCAGGTGGTTTGGGCTTGAGTACTGGTAAGCATGCCGCTCCTCTTAATGATGGTAAAGAAGGAGTTCTTCATGGTATGAGAACATACCTTATGCAAGACGATGCCGGTCAAGTTATTGAAACACATTCTGTTTCAGCTGGATTGGATTACCCTGGAGTTGGTCCAGAGCATGCCTGGTTAAAAGATATAGGTAGAGCAGAGTATGAGTCTGCAGATGATGAAGAAGCATTAGACGCCTTTAAAGAATTAACCAGGGTTGAAGGAATTATGCCTGCACTTGAAACAGCACATGGTATTGCTTATGTGAAAAAGATAGCACCTACTATGAGTGAAGACCAATCAATAGTGGTAAATGTTTCTGGTAGAGGTGACAAAGATATAAATACAGTTGCTTCAATAGAAGGAATAGAACTTTGACCTCTAAAATTAAAGAAGTTTTTTCAAATATTAAAGCCGAAAATAGAAAAGCGTTAATAACATATATTGTTTCGGGTGATCCTGATACTGAAACTACAATTGAGATCATGAACTCTATGGTTCAACAAGGAACTGATATTATTGAGTTAGGTATACCTTTTTCAGATCCGATGGCAGAGGGTATATCAATTCAAAAAGGTCATGAACGAGCATTAGAAAAGGGAGCCTCTTTGAGTGGTGCCTTTGAATTACTTAAAAAATTCAGGGTAAATGATGAAAAAACTCCTATCGTATTTATGGGTTACATGAATACATTTGAATCTCTAGGAGCTAATAAATTTATGCAAGAAGCTGTCAAAGCAAGTTTGGATGGCATATTGATAGTAGATATGCCTCCTGAAGAAAGTTCAAACTTTAGCATTGAAGCTGAAAAGGTTGGTGTAGATATAATAAGACTGATAGCACCCACAACCAGCTCTTCAAGAGCTAAGAAAATTTGTTCTCAGTGTTCCGGTTATGTTTACTATATATCTGTTAAGGGCATTACAGGGGCCTCCAACATAAATGCCGAAGAAGTTAAAGCAAAAGTTAGTGAGCTTAGATCTCATACTGACTTACCTATAGCCATAGGATTTGGTATTAAAGATTCTTCCTCAGCTTCTTCTGTGAAAGATGTAGCTGATGGAGTGGTTGTAGGCAGTGTATTCGTTGATTTAATTGGAGAGGGTGGCAATATAATTGAAAAGGTGGAATCTAAAACAAAAGAGCTTTCTGAAGTATTGAGTTAAGAATGGCAAATTGGTTTGAAAAAATATTACCTTCTTTTATCAGAAAGGGTACAACTAAGAAGTCAACAATTCCAGAAGGCCTATGGCAGAGCTGCAGCAATTGCAATAACATCTTATACGTTCCCGAACTCGAATCTAATTTATTTGTTTGCCCTAAATGTGATCATCACATTAGGATAGGTGCTAGAAAAAGATTGGAACTATTCTTAGACCCCACTGAAACTATTGAAATTTCAGAGGATAAAATCCCAAAAGACTGGTTAAAATTCAAGGATACTAAGACATATAAAGAAAGAATAGATTCTGCAGAAAAGGTCAGTAATGAAAAAGAGGCCTTACTTGCCATGAAAGGATATTTAAAAAAAATGCCCATCGTAGCTTCTGCTTTTGAATTTAGATATATGGGAGGCTCCATGGGGTCTGTAGTGGGACAAAAATTTGTTGATACAGTAGATTATGCTCTTGAAAATAAACTTCCAATGGTCTGCTTTTCCACTAGTGGGGGAGCCAGGATGCAAGAATCTTTGGTATCTCTTTACCAAATGGCAAAGACAAGCGCAGCCATAGAAAAAATGAGACAAGCAAAGTTACCTTATATTTCTGTAATGATTGACCCTATTTATGGCGGCGTGTCTGCAAGCTTGGCAATGTTAGGAGATATTAATATAGCAGAACCTAAAGCATTAGTAGGTTTCACAGGACCCAGAGTCATTGAACAAACATTAAACGTTCAATTGCCAGAAGGATTTCAAAGGAGTGAATTCTTATTAGAACATGGAGCAATCGATATGATTGTGCATAGGAAAGATCTTAAAGATACAATCCATAGACTTATATCTAGTCTGATATCAAATAAATAATCCTATATGAACTCAGATCATTTATCTGACTGGCTAACATTTATTAATTCAAATAGACCAAATGAAAGTGATTTTGGCCTAGAAAGGCTTGAAGACGTCTACACAGAAATTGTTAAGAGTCCCCTAGCAAAAAAAAACCATTCTGGTTGGAGGTACGAATGGAAAAGGATCTACTATCGAATTCCTTAAAAATTTTCTTATATCTTCTGGATACAATGTTGGAAGCTATACCTCCCCGCATTTATTGGAATTTAATGAGAGAATTAAAATAAATGAAACATCTATAGAAGATAACAGAATCATAGAATCATTTAAGCGTATAAATAACTTAAAGAAAAAGACCCGTCTTACATATTTTGATTATGCGACCTTGGCTGCATTTGACATTTTTTCTGAAGAGGAATTAGATTTTGCTATTCTTGAGATAGGTATAGGTGGGAAATATGATCCAGTGAATTTGATTAATTCAGATCTATCAATAATTACAAACATAGAATTAGATCATGAAAAGTGGTTAGGATCTTCTCTTGAGGATATTGGAGATCAAAAAGCTGCCATTTTAAAGAAAGGAAAACTGGCAATCCTCGGTTCTGATGAAATGCCAAACTCTGTAACAACTAAAGCAACTGAAATTTGTTCTTCTCATTACCAGCTCAATAAAGATTTTTTTATTCAAGAAAATAAGACTCATTGCTCTTATTCATTTTCAGAAAAAAACTGTAATTTAGATTTTCTCTCCAATGGAAGTTTAAATACTGATTCAGCAGCAAGTGCGATAACAGCATACAATTTACTTTCTAATAAAGAAGTAGAATTTCAATCCATTATTGAAAAGACTAGACTAAAGGGAAGATGTGATACTGTGAATAACTTTATTTTGGACGTCTCTCACAATCCAGCTTCTGTAAAAAACCTCATTTCTTTTATTGAAAAAAATTTCAAAGATCAGAAATTTAAAGCTATTTTTGCTGCTATGTCTGAAAAAGATAGTTCTTCGATCATAAAAGAAATAGATCACCTAATTTCAGAATGGAATATTAGTTTTATAGAAGATAAGAGATTTGATATACCTTCCCTAATCAATTTAACCAGAAGCAAAGTAAATGTTAACGTTAACAGCGCTGATACAGTTTATTCAGCTGTAGAAAGAGGTTACCATGAAGGAACACCTTATATCGTCTTCGGGTCGTTTATAACTGTAAGTGAGGCATATAGAGCTTTAGATACAATAAAATTATTAAATCGTGAAAATAGTTAATTATTCTTTGGTGATCTTTATTTTATGTTTCATTATTCTTTCTTTAGTAATGGATCCAGTTGAGTATGATTCAGGCAATCAAAGAGTATTTCCTGAACAGATTCCTGAAGTGAGTCTTAATATACCGCTCGAAGAAAATCTATCTATCAACAGAGACATAGACCAAAAATTTAGTATGCCTAATCAAGGTTTTCGAACAAATTTTGATCAAGCATGGACTGTAAAGGTAGATACTTACAGTGATTTAATAGAGCTTGAAACTGCTTTAAAAAACCTAAAAAATTTAGGCTATAAAGTTTATTCAAGATATGAAAATGACAAAAAAGACGAGTACGGGTTATTTATTGGCCCTACGCTGGAAAAAGAAGATTCTTTTAATGTCGTCGATGAGCTAAAAAATATAAATGGCTATAATCCAGAAGTTCAAAAATATGACTGAGAGCCTAGAAATAATTGATTGGATTTCGATAACTTTACTTTTGATATTCGCAATAACAGGCCTTTTTAATGGTTTTATTAAAGAGATATTTTCGGCTATGGCTTGGATTTTATCTTTGGCTATTGCATGGCTATATGGACCACTAATCTTTCCTTATGTAGACCAATACGTAGATTCTGAGTCCGTGAAAAATATAATCAGTTTCATAATTCTATTTGTACTTTCTTTTATTGTTTTGAAAACCTTAGGTTCCATTATTTCAAAACTGATTTCTGCTATTGGTTTAAAAAGCTTGGATAAGCTTCTGGGAGCATTTTTTAGCTCTTTAAAAGTATTGGCTATTTTGAGTAGCTTGTTTGTTTTTAATCTGAACTATTTGGATAAAAATCAGTGGTGGTTAGATTCTTATTCAAGAACTTATTCAATTAGTTTTTATGAATATTCGAAACCTATCTTCGACGAATGGATATATAAAGCAGATATTATTCTTCAGAAAGATGATTCTAAGATTGAACTTTAATATAGAATATAAGTAATGTGCGGAGTAGTTGGAATAGTCAGTCAAACAGAAGTTTCACCTGTCATTTATGATGCCCTTACTATCCTTCAACACAGAGGCCAAGATGCTGCTGGCATTGCTACTTCTACTAATAATAGATTCTTTCTTCGAAAACAACTTGGATTAGTGAGGGATGTTGTCAGGAATCAACACATACTTAATCTAAGAGGGCAGATGGGTATAGGGCATGTCAGATACCCAACAGCCGGCAGTGAAGACAGAGAGCTTGCGCAGCCAATGTATGTAAACTCTCCTTTTGGAATCAGTATTTCTCATAATGGTAATCTTACCAATCATGAAGAGTTAAGAGATTCTTTGGTGCATAAAGATTTGAGGCACTTGAACACTGATTCAGATAGTGAAGTTTTACTCAATGTATTCGCTCACGAGCTTCAGAAACAAGGCTCTATTAATCCTGGTTCAAAAGAAATATTTGCAGCAGTTAAGTCCTTACACAAAAGAGTAAGAGGAGCTTATTCTGTAGTGATAATGATTAATGGCGTTGGTATTGTTGGTTTTAGAGATCCTTTTGGTATCAGACCTTTAATTGTAGGCTCAAAAGAGAGTGATTTAATTGGTAAAGATTACATGATAGCTTCTGAAAGTACTGTTTTAGACTCTTTAGGATACGATGTAATTGATGATATCAAGGCCGGCTCTGCAGTTTTCATTAGCTCTGAAGGAAAAATGGAAACAGAGTCATGCATTAATAATCCTATTCCTACTCCATGTATATTTGAGTACGTGTATTTGGCTAGACCTGATGCGAAGATAGATAAAATATCAGTTCATAAATCTAGATTAAGAATGGGTGAATTTTTGGCTAAAAAGGTCTTAAAGGAAAGACCAGATCATGATATTGATGTGGTGATTCCCATTCCTGACAGTAGTACAACTTCTGCTTTGCAGCTAGCGACTACTCTTGGAGTAAAGTATAGAGAAGGTTTTGTAAAAAATAGATACATTGGAAGGACATTCATAATGCCTTTTCAAGAAAAGCGTGAAAAGTCAGTCAAACAAAAGCTTAATCCAATAGACTTAGAATTTAAAGACAAGGTCGTTTTGCTAGTTGATGATTCAATTGTTAGAGGTACAACAAGTAGACAAATCATAGAAATGGCAAGATCATCTGGAGCAAAGAAAGTTTATTTTGCCTCTGCTGCTCCCCCGATTAGATATCAAAATGTCTACGGAATTGACATGGCCGCAACTACAGAATTGGTAGCACATCAAAGAACAGAGAAAGAAATAGAAAATTTTATAAAGGCTGATTGGTTAGTCTATCAAGACTTAGATGATCTCATTACTACTGTTCAAGTCGGTAATGAAAAAATTAGTCAGTTTGAATGTTCAATATTTGACGGTAAATACGTCACTGATGATATAGACGACACATATCTTAAGAACTTAGAAGATGTTCGAAACGATAAGTCCAAGCTTTCCAGAAAACCTGCCAATTAAATTTTAACTACTTCGATTGTCACTGAAGGCAAAATAGCATTATCTGCTGCCTCCTTATAAGAAGCTATTTCATGGAAATTAAGATATCTATATACATCAGTACCCATTGAATTGATTTCTGACATGTAGTCAGAGTATTCTTCTTTTGTCGGAATATGTCCAAGAGTGGCAGATATTGCGGCTACTTCTGCGGAGGCTAGGAAAACATTTGCGCCATCTCCTAACCTGTTGGGGAAGTTACGGGTAGATGTAGATACAACAGTTGATTCTGCCTCAACTCTTGCTTGGTTACCCATACATAAAGAACATCCAGGCATTTCGAGTTGGACACCAGCTTTTTCAAAGATCTCATAATATCCTTCTTCAGTAAGTTGATGCTTATCCATTTTTGTTGGTGGAGAGACCCAAAGCTTAGATGGTAGGTTGGATTCATTTTTTAAAAGTTTGCCTGCTGCTCTGAAGTGTCCAATATTTGTCATACACGAACCTATAAATACTTCATCAATGTCTGTATTAGCTACTTCTGATAATGGCTTTATGTCATCGGGATCATTTGGACAAGCCAGAAGAGGTTCTGTTATCTGATTGAGATCTATTTTTATAATGGCAGCATATTCAGCATCATCATCAGCTTGCATAAGAACAGGATTTTTTAACCATGCTTCCATTGCTTGAGCTCTTCTTTCTAAAGTCTTCTTGTCTTCATAACCTTCTGAAATCAGCCATCTTAGCAGCGTAACATTTGACTCTAGATACTCTCTTATTGGCTCTTCATTAAGTCTAATGGTGCAACCCGAAGCAGATCTTTCGGCAGAGGCATCTGACAATTCAAATGCTTGTTCAACCTTTAAATCTGGTAGTCCTTCTATTTCTAAACACCTGCCTGAAAAAATATTAATTTTTCCCTCTTTGGGTAGCGTCAATTGCCCAGATTGAAGAGCAGCGTAAGGAATGGCATTCACTAAATCTCTTAATGTTATACCTGGCTGAATTTCTCCAGTGAATTTCACTAAGACAGATTCAGGCATATCTAAAGGCATCACTCCAAGGGCAGCTCCAAAAGCAACTAAACCAGAACCGGCGGGGAAACTAATTCCTAAAGGGAATCGAGTGTGTGAGTCTCCTCCAGTTCCTACCATATCTGGCAACAGCATCCTATTTAACCAAGAATGGATGATTCCATCTCCAGGTCTAAGTGCTACACCACCTCTGGTTTGGATGAACTCAGGAAGTGTATGTTGTGTTTCTATATCTTTGGGTAAAGGATATGCCGCAGTGTGACAAAAAGATTGCATAACTAAATCAGAATTAAAACCTAAGCAGGCAAGTTCTTTCAGTTCATCTCTTGTCATTGGACCTGTAGTGTCCTGACTGCCTACAGTAGACATTCTTGGTTCACAATATATTCCAGGTCTTATTCCCTCCACTCCACAGGCTTTTCCAACCATTTTTTGAGCCAGTGTAAATCCTTTCTCGCTTTTCTCTGCTTCTTCAGGACGAGTAAAAACAGATGAGCTTTCTAATCTCAGAATTTCTCTAGTTTCATCAGTAAGACTTCTACCAATAATTAACGGTATTCTTCCTCCCGCTCTAACACCATCCAGTAAAGTATTAGATTTATATTCATACTCACATAGTAATTCTTGTGTTTCGGAATTAAGAACTTTCTTATCATAAGGATAGATTTCAATTACATCGCCGAGATTCATTTTGCTTACATCACATTCAAATGCTAAGGCTCCAGAATCTTCAAGTGTATTGAAAAAGATTGGAGCAATTTTTCCACCTATGCATATCCCTGCTTGTTTCTTATTTGGTATGAAAGGAATATCCTCACCTATATGCCAGAGGAGTGAGTTAGTAGCTGACTTTCTTGATGATCCTGTTCCGACTACATCACCTACAAAAACTACAGGTAATCCAGATTCTTTAAGATTATCAATTGTTGTTATAGGATCTTGCATGGTTTTTTTAAGCATTGCCAAAGCGTGAAGGGGTATATCGGGTCTAGAAGGAGCATCTGGAGCTGGAGAGAGATCATCAGTATTGATTTCTCCATCTACTCTAAAGACTATGGCCTTTATCATTTTAGGAAGTTCAGGTTTGCTCGTGAACCATTCTGCTTCTGACCAAGATTCTACAACTCTCTCAGCGTTTTCATTTTTTTTAGCTAGTTCGATAACATCATGCTTGGCATTAAACATTAAAAGTGTATTACATAAACCATCAGCTGCAAGTGAGCCGACTTCATCATCTGTTAGCAAATTAATAAGAGATTCAACATTATAGCCACCAAGCATAGTGCCAAGTAATTTAGTTGCATGCTTTCTATCTATCAGAGGACAAGAAGTGTTCCCTTTCGCTACATCAGTTAAAAAAGCAGCTTTAATATATGCGGCAGGATCAACACCTGCAGGTGTTCTGTTTGTTATCATGTCCAGAATGTATTCTTCCTCAGAAGGAGGCGGAGATTTTAAGAGCTCGACAAGCCTAGATACTTGCTCAGCATTTAATGGTAGAGGAGGTATCCCTTGTTCTAATCTCTCTTGTACATGAATTTTATAATCTTGTAGCATGATTTGTAGCGCAGATATGTATAAATAGTCCTTTATTTTAACATATTCTTCAATTTAAAGTTGCGCAGAAAAAACTTAGATATATCATGATAATAGATGACTAAATCAGTAAAAACCCCTTGTATCGGTATATGCTCTACTGTTTTTGGAGACGAGGTTTGCAGGGGATGTAAACGCTACCAGAATGAGATTATTGAATGGAATTCTTTTAATGATTCAGAAAAAAGAGCTGTTTTAGATCGACTGGAAACTCTAAAGGTACAAATTATAGACCCTAAGATTCAAGTGCTTGACCAAAGCTTATTGAGAGAAAAACTTAAACATTACAAGATCCGATTTGTTGAGGATAATAATCCTCTTTGTTGGGTATTTGATTTACTTAGGTCAGGAAGTGAGTCTATCCAAGACCCCAAAGATTTTGGCTTTGACCTTAAGGGTTCTGCGCCTACCGATTTATCCGAACTTAAAAAAATGATAGAAGAAGAACTCTTTGAGCTATCCGAAGCTCATCATCAGCGTTATTTTAAAGTCGAAAAATATTTTAATGTCTGAAACCTGGGAAGCAGTTCTCAGATCTCCTACACCTAAAGCGTGGATAGATCGCGCGTTACTTTCTTTAGATATACTTTTGATTGATCATGCGCATTGTGAAAAGAAAGCTGCTACCTCGGCTATTTCATTAATCCACAAGTATCCTCAACATAACCTAGCTAAATATCTTTCTCCACTTGCAAGAGAAGAACTTTTGCATTTTGAACAGGTACATAAGCTTATAGAAAAACATGGTTTTAAATATATAAACTTGAAACCCAGTAAGTATGCTAAGACTCTTTATGATTCCTCTTCAAATAAAGAACCGGAAAAACTCAAAGATAGTTTAATTATATGTTCAATTATAGAGGCTAGATCATGCGAAAGGTTTCATGCTCTAATACCTCACCTACCTTCTTCTTTAAGTGGTTTTTATTCCAGACTTTACAAAGCAGAAGCACGTCATTGCGATCTTTATTTAGATATCTTTTCTAAAATTTTTTCTGAAAATTGGTCACAAAGGCTTAAAAGACTATCATCTATTGAATCTAATTTTATCAATAAGAAAGATGAGCTCTTTCGATTCCATAGTGGCTATTAAACCTATTTAACAACTGGCATTTCTTCCCAATTAGTAAGATATCTTGGTGATTTTAATAACCTTCTCATAGACCATGTTTTCTTAATTCCTTGAGAGGCAAAAGTTACTCTTCCTACTCCAGAAGTATTTATTCTATCTATGGTCATCATCAATTCTTTACTATTAATTCTTTTGTCTATGGTTCTAAATAAATCACCTTGATATACATCTTCGTCATAAAAATCACTGAGCATTACACCTGCTTTTATAAAATTGATATTTGTTTTAAAGATTTGTTTTGTTAATTGTCTGGTAGCATTCAAAATATCTCTAGTATCATTTGTTGGAGAAAACAATTTATAGCTTCTAAATCCATGATACTGTTTATCTTGTTTGCGAAAATAGTTAGTCCTCATAAAAACGGAGACCATCTTGCAGTATTGATCTTCTCTTCTTAATTTTTCACATGCTCGCGATGCATAATCACTTACAGCTTCATTAATAGAGTCGAGATCATCAACTTTTTTGCTGAATGTTCTACTCACCACTATTTGTTTTTTAGTCTTGGGCTGTTGCTCTAAACCAATACACGGATAACCTTTTAATTCCATTACTGTTCTCTCAAGAACGCTACTAAATTTTCTTTTTATCAGCTTAGTATCTAGCTCAGCTAACTCAAGAGCTGTCTCTACTCCCAGGCTATTCAATTTTTTATTAATCCTACTACCAACTCCCCAGACTTCCCTTACAGGCATCAATCCCATTAATTTTTTTCGTCTCTCTGGATCTGTTAAATCAACTACTCCATTGGTAGCTGGATAATGCTTTGCGCCGTAATTAGCTACTTTGGCTAAGGTTTTTGTTGGACCTATGCCTACGCAAACTGGTACACCAACCCAAAGATCTATGGTTTTCCGACATTGATGTCCGAATGCTTCATAGTTTCTAAGACCCGTTATATCTAAGAAGGCTTCATCTATGCTGTATACCTCCACTGCAGGGGATAAGTACTCTAAGGTTTGCATTACCCTAGAAGAGACATCGGCATACAACTCATAATTTGAAGAGAATGCAATACCTCCTTTTTTTACAAAAGACTTTTCTATTTTGAACCAGGGCTCGCACATTTTTATCCCTAACTGCTTAGCCTCTTTTGATAGGGCAACGACACAACCATCATTATTCGATAGAACAACCACAGGCCGTTTTTTAATGTCTGGTCTAAATATTCTTTCGCATGACGCATAGAAGCTATTGCAATCAACTAAAGCAAAGGTCATGACTTAATAAAGGTTTATAGAGGCTATTACCGTACCAGCTATTTCCAGCTCCTCTTCCTGATTGATTAGTATAGGCGGATATTTTGGATTTTCAGACATAAGACATATTTTTGGTTTAAGTAATAGTCTTTTACATGCATAAGATCCATCTATTGAAGCTATGACAATTTTGTTATGGCCTGGCTCTATGCTTCTATCGACTATTAAGATAGCACCATCTCCTATGTGGGCATTGATCATCGAATCTCCACTGACACGAACAAAGTATGTGGCGGCTGAATTTTTAATTAAATATTCATTCAAATCTATAGGTCTTTCTACATAATCATCGGCAGGACTTGGCCAGCCAACCCTGACAGTATTTAAGAAATAGGGGATCTCTAGAAGGGACAAGTCCTCCTCCGATGCATCGCCCAGATAGTCAATTTTCATAAGGGTTTTATAAATTAATACTGTATATATATACAGTATAATTAATGAGTGATTTTGTAAAGCTTTTAACCTACTATTCTTTATATAAAAAATATTCAGTCTTAAGAAATATGAAAATTTGGTTAATTTTAGGGGTGATTTATGCTGGGTTTTTCTTCTGGTATACAGATATGGGAGGGAAATTAACTCAAGCAGAAATACAAGACTTTGTCGAAAAACAAGAACAAAATATTCTCAATAGTGGAGTGTCTCCAGATTCAGAGGAGTTTCGACTAAGAATAGATTTCATTACCCGGTTTATGGAAGAGGATACTGGTAACCAATTTATTATGGTCAATAATATTGAGATGAATAAAGACCCTGGAGATGTGCCTGGAGCAAATCCTGGCGAGTCTTCTGATCAATTACTGTCCAGATATATGGAACATATGTGGCCTAACCTTCTTAAAAGAGCCTCTCACCCAATTTTTGGAGGTAATACTATTTCGCAATCTATGGATTTAGTCGGTATAGAGGGAGCCGAAACTTGGGATCAAGTAGCACTAATGAGATATAAAAGTCGCAGAGCCTTTCTTGAGATAGTCACTCATCCAGATATGAATGGTAGACATGAGTTCAAGGTTGAGGCAATGAAAAAGACAATTGCTTATCCTGCAGAGCCGATAGCTTTTTATAGCGATGTGAGAATTTTTTTAGGTATGTTGATATTAATTATTGGTCTTTCGATTCAATTATTTTTTTCTAAACAATAGGAAATCTATTGAGTTCACAAGAATCAGAATCCATCCATATATACCAACCATACTGATCCCAGTCTCCAAGTACCATCCTCTTGGCAGGCTGATTATTTATTTGAATATCATGAGAATTTGGCCGATGGGTGTGACCATGAATTAGAAGATTTACAGAAGATCGCTCCATGGTATTGAGAACTTCAGAAGGAGTTACATCCATGATTTCTTCCTTTTTTTCGCTTGTTGCTTTTTTACTTACATCTCTCAGATCTTCAGCAATTCTTTGTCTTTCTTTCAATGATTTACCGAGGAAGTCTTCTTGCCATTTTCTGTCTCTACTAGTTTTTCTAAATGATTGATAATCTATATCACCAGTGCAAAGTAAATCCCCATGCATTAATAAAACCGACTTTCCGAACATTTCTTCAGTGTAAGGGTCGGTTAAAAGTTTCATACCAGAAGAGGATACGAATGCAGGTCCTATAAGAAAATCTCTATTTCCATGCATTAAGAAAATTTCAGTTGATTTATTGGTCTCTTTTAAAGCATCTCGAATTTTTATGATGAAGTCATTTTGAAGATCATCTCCAATCCAGACTTCAAATAGATCCCCAAGTATATAAAGCTTTTCTGATTTTGAAGCGGTTTCCTCTAAAAAGTTTAGAAATGCTTCAGTGATATCCGGTCTATCTTCCTGTAAGTGAAGATCAGATATAAAGCAGTAAGACATATTTACTCGGATGTCACTTTAGTATCAGTAATTGATATTTCTTCAATGGGAACATCTTGATGAAAACCCGAACTACCTGTTGCTGTTGATGCAATTGCTTCAACGGTTTCAAAGCCATCAACAACCTCGCCGAAAACTGCATATCCCCATCCTTGTGCAGTTTCTTCTGTATGATCAAGTGAAACATTATTTACTAAGTTTATAAAAAATTGAGAACTAGCTGAATGAGGATCATTGGTTCGTGCCATTGATAAAGTCCACTTGAGATTCTTAATACCATTATTACCCTCGTTCATGATTGGAGGATTACCTTCTTTATTAACCATTCCTGATTCCATACCACCACCCTGTATAACAAATCCCGGAATGACTCGGTGGAATAAAGTCCCATTAAAAAACCCACTCTCAGCGTACTCTAAAAAGTTTTTAGAGGTTACTGGTGCCTCTTCTTCAAACAGTTCTATTACTATTGGCCCCAGTGTTGTTTCAAAAGTTATCACTTTTATCTCCTTTTCATTTTGAGAACAGCTCACTATCCAAACAAGACCAATTAAAATTAATATTAAGCCTTTGAAAGAAGAGAGTTTGTTCATATTTCTTTTAAATTCATTAGTATGAGAGGGCTATAATAGGACTTTATGGTTAAGCTTCCAATATATTAAGGTTATGAAGGTAAATAAAACCAGATTTTGTCCCAGTCCTACGGGTCTTTTGCATCTAGGCAATCTGCGGACGTCATTGTTTAGCTTCCTGATGGCCAAAAAATCTAGAGGGTCTTTCTTGTTGAGAATTGAAGATACTGATTTAGAAAGATCAAAGAAAGAATTTTCTGATGCAATATGCGCAGATCTGAAATGGGTAGGTTTAGAGTGGGATGAAGGCCCAGAAGTAGGAGGAAAAGAAAAGTCTTACTATCAATCTCAGAGACTAGAGTTTTACGAAGAGTTTTACGAGGAACTTCTAGGTCAAGATCTGATTTACCCATGTTTTACAAGCGAAGAAGAATTAAAGATCATACGCAGAAATCAGATCGCTGCGGGGCAACCCCCACGATATACAGGTGTTTGGTCTCAAGCTTCCAAAGAAGAAGTACAAGAAGAATTGGATAAAGGAAATAAGCCTGTTTACAGGTTTAGGATTCCTAAAAAGGAAACTATTAGCTTTATGGATCTTGTGAAAGGTGAACAATCTTTTGCAACTGACGATTTAGATGATTTCATTGTTAGAAAAAAAGATAGTTCTCCCACCTTTATGTTTGCTAATGCTATTGATGATTCTTTGATGGGAGTAGATCTTGTTCTTAGGGGAGATGATCATTTAAGCAATACGCCAAGGCAAATAGCCTTATTGAACTCGCTCAATCTTTCACTTCCTCGTTATGCTCATGTGTCATTATTTACAGGGTCTGATGGGGCGCCATTATCTAAAAGAAATGGTAGCCTTTCCATAAGTGACTTAAAAGAAAAGGGATACTTACCCATTGCTGTCGCAAATTATTTATCCAGAGTTGGACATACAATAAATGATAATGACCTGAAGACTCAAAAAGAATTAGCTGATTCGTTTGAAACAAAAAATATCTCAAGTTCTCCAAGTAAGTTCGATTTAGACCAGTTACTTTTTTGGCAAAAGAAAGCTGTTGATAATTTAACTATCGATGAGTGTGCTAGTTGGCTCAGTGGAAATTTAGATAACTTGCCGCCTACTGTCCAAGAAAGAAGTTTTATAGAATTGATAAAAGAAAATATAAATTTTCCAAGTGAAGCAAGAGAATATGTAAACAACTTATTTATTAGTGCTCTAAGTGGAGACGAAGAGAATTTGAAAATCATACAATCTGCAGGACAGGAATTCTTTATTTTGGCACTTGAAGTGGTAAATCCAGGAATATCTGATTGGAAACAAACTTGTAAGGATATTGAAGCTAGAACTGGTAAAAAAGGAAAAGAATTGTTTATGCCATTAAGGGTAGCTATAACAGGACAAACTAGAGGCCCTGAACTGGACAAAGTCATTGAACTAATAGGTCTTGAAAGAGTTCTTGAGAGATTGAAAGAGGCTTCGCAGATATGAAAATCTTTAATACTCTTTCTGGAAAGAAAGAAGTCTTTGAACCCATCGAGGACAATAAGATTCGAATGTATATATGTGGTATGACCGTTTACGATGACACGCACATAGGTCATGCAAGAACCTTCCTGTCTTTTGATCTTATTGTTAGATATTTAAGAAGTATAGATTATGAAGTCCAATACATAAGAAACATTACTGATGTTGATGACAAAATTATTGCGAGGGCAGAAGAGTTGAATATAAGTCCATCAGAATTAACTAAAGATTGCATAAATTCAATGCAAAATGATTTCAAGGCGTTAGGAATGATTAGTCCTGATGCTGAACCTCGGGCTACCGAGAATATTGACTCGATTATTTCTCTCATTACAAAACTTATAGATAAGGGTCATGCATATGTGGGTGAATCAGATGTCTATTTTTCTACCGAATCTTTTGCAGAATATGGAAAGCTTAGCAAAAGAAAATTAGAAGATATGTTATCTGGAGCCAGAATTGATATTGATCTAGATAAGAAAAATCCTGCTGATTTTGTTTTATGGAAAAAGGATACTGAGGGATTGAAATGGGACTCACCTTGGGGACCAGGAAGACCAGGTTGGCATATAGAGTGCTCAGCAATGAGCATGGATGCTCTGGGGGAAACTTTTGATATTCATGGCGGAGGATCAGATCTAAAGTTTCCTCATCATGAAAATGAAATAGCTCAATCAGAATGTGTCACAGGCAAAGAGTTTGCAAAAGTATGGATGCACACTGGATCTTTAAGGATTGATGAGCAGAAAATGTCTAAATCTCTCAAGAACTTCATAACTATAAAGGAGGCTCTCAATGAAAGCTCTTCAGAAGTACTCCGTTTTTTCTTAATTTCTAGTCACTACCGCAGTCCATTAAATTATTCTGATGAAGGTTTGAAGGAAGCGAAGAATTCCCTGGATCGCCTTTATAACTCTTTACAAGACCTTTCTTACGAAACGGATGAGCATGTTCCTTCTGAATATTCAGAGAAGTTTCATTATGCAATGCAGGATGATTTTAATTCTCCGTCAGCTATATCTGTCTTGTTTGAGATGGTAAAGCAAATAAATATTCTTAAGAAAGAGGATCAGTTAACTCACGCTAATACTTTGGCCTCAGAACTCATTTCGTTATCAAATATTCTAGGAATACTTTTGGATAATCCTGAAGAATACTTCACAAGTGGCATAGATTTAAGTAACCAAGATATTGAGGCCGCAATTGAGAGAAGAAATAAAGCTAGGAAAGAAAAGGACTTCGAACTTTCAGACAAAATCAGAGATGATCTTCTTGAGAGCGGAATAATCTTGGAAGATAAAGGTACAAAAACGATATGGAAGAAGTCTTAGTTTAGACCATTAAAGTTTTTTTAACATAAGAACAATAACTGCATTTAACATTAGCTTCCGGCACTTCATCTTTCATTAACGTCTCTTTCAAATCACGGAGAGTCGGTTCGATCCAAGAATCATTTCCTTTATAGGGTATAAGCTTGGTTTTAAATTCAAGACTATTATTGAACTCATCCTTTTCAGTAATACCATTACAGTAAACAAAGTATCCAATATCTGATACATCAAAGGAATTCCCCCTTAATAACCATTGATAAAATTCAATTTGCCTTTTGTAACCTGCCTGCCAGTCAGCATCAATACTAACCTCTCCTTTTTTGGATGTGGCTTTGTAATCAACCACTATCAGTTGATTAGTATCTGTATTGATCCATAGATCATCTAACCCTCCGCGTAGTATTAAATTAGTTTCTGGATGATTTCTTTTGACCCCATGTCTTAGTGATTCCCTCCATTCTTCAAGGTCTGGATGTTGATAAGGTAGAGCATTTAGATTATTTTCAACCATTATTGGATGACGTTCTTCTCGCTCTCTATAGATATCAAATTCATTTTTTAAAAGTTCATCAACTGCATTATTTAGATTAAATGGAAAAGAGGGTGGTCTTGCAATTCCAACCCTATTTGTTAAGTAGAAACATCTTGGACATTCTATAAAGTTATCAATTCTGGAACGGCTTAAAACAAAAGGTTCTTCAGAATTAGGGTTAAATAATTTTGCTGGCATATGTAAAATAATACTACCATAAAAAAAAGGCTCACTTTTATAGTGAGCCTGAAATTTGGCTCCCCGAGCTGGGCTCGAACCAGCGACCCAATGATTAACAGTCATTTGCTCTACCAACTGAGCTATCGGGGATTAATCTAATTATAACGCTTAGAAAGTAAGCGTTATAATATTTTTTATAAAAAGTATGTCAAAAAAATTCGACCTAGTATCAAACTACAAACCTGCCGGTGATCAACCGAGGGCTATCGAGGAGATAGTTAAGGGTTTAAACGATGGATTGCTAAATCAAACTTTATTAGGAGTTACTGGATCTGGTAAGACATTCACTATGGCAAATGTTATTCAGGAAGTTCAAAGACCTGCGATAGTAATGGCTCATAACAAAACTCTAGCAGCTCAGCTTTATGGTGAGTTTAAAGAATATTTTCCAAACAATGCAGTCGAATATTTTGTTTCTTATTACGATTATTATCAGCCCGAAGCTTACGTTCCAACTACTGATATTTATATTGAAAAGGATGCATCTATTAATGAGCATATTGAACAAATGAGGTTGTCTGCAACAAAAGCAATAATGGAAAGGAGAGATGTTGTAATTATAGCTTCTGTTTCAGCAATTTACGGTTTAGGAGATCCTCAATCCTATCTTCAAATGGTTCTTCATCTAGATAGAGGTGATGAAGTTGATCAAAGAACCCTTTTAAGAAGACTTGCTGAACTCCAATATCAGAGGAATGAAGTAGAATTCAAAAGATCGATGTATAGAGTTCGTGGAGATGTAATTGATGTATTTCCTGCGGACTCTGAAAAAGAAGCCCTGAGAATAGAGCTTTTTGGAAATGAAATAGAAGCATTAAAACTCTTTGACCCCCTAACTGGTGAAATATTAAGGGAAGTGCCAAGGATAACGATATATCCAAAATCTCATTATGTTACTTCAAGAGAAAAGGTACTACAGGCAATTGAATTTATAAAAGAAGAGTTGGTACAAAGATTAGATTATTTGAGAAAGGAAAATAAATTGGTTGAAGCCCAACGACTTGAGGAGAGAACAAAATATGATATTGAAATGCTCAAAGAACTTGGATTTTGTTCTGGCATTGAAAATTATTCTAGGTTTTTATCAGATAGACAACCTGGAGAAGCGCCTCCAACTCTATACGAATATCTACCTCAAGATGCTTTAGTTTTTATTGATGAGTCTCATGTCTCTTTACCTCAATTGGGAGGAATGTATCGAGGAGATAGATCTAGAAAACAAACTTTAGTTGATTATGGTTTTAGACTACCAGTGGCGTTAGATAATAGGCCTCTTAGATTTGATGAATGGGAAAAATTATCTGGTCAAAGAATATTCCTTTCAGCAACTCCAGCAAAATATGAGCTTGAAAATTCTGGAAATATCAGCGAATTAGTTGCTAGACCAACGGGCTTGACGGATCCTGAGATTGAAATAAGACCTGCAACTCATCAAGTGGATGATCTCCAAGAAGAAATAAACCAAATAGTTTCGAAAGGGAATAGGGTTCTAGTAACGACCTTAACAAAAAGAATGGCTGAAGATCTCACAGAATATTTAGATGAGAATGGAACCAAAGTAAGGTATTTGCACTCCGATATTGATACTGTGGAGCGAGTAGAAATAATAAGAGACTTACGTCTTGGAGCTTTTGATGTTTTAGTAGGAATTAACCTATTAAGAGAAGGTCTAGATATACCAGAGGTAGCTTTAGTGGCAATTTTAGATGCAGATAAAGAAGGCTTTCTTAGATCTGAAAGTTCTCTAATCCAAACAATTGGAAGAGCAGCCAGACACCTAGAAGGTAAAGCTATACTTTATGCGGATAAAATTACTGGATCTATGGAAAGGGCTATCGAGGAAACTAATAGAAGACGTGAAATACAAGAGACTTTTAATAAAGAGAATTCTATAAAACCCGTTGGAATTAAGAAAAGTATTGGGGACATTATGGAAGGAGCTAGATCTGTAAAAGGAAAATCTAAAACAAGAAGAAAACTAGACAAACTTGGGGCTATAGATTTTGATCCAATTGAGAGTTTCGATAATCCCGATAAAGTTAAGAAAGAAATAATTAGACTTGAAGATCAAATGTATAAATATGCAAAGAATTTAGAATTCGAGGAAGCAGCAAGTTATAGGGATAGAGTAGAAGAACTGAAGGACAAATTACTTCTGAGCTAATAAGAGAAGTTCTTCATCTTTGTAGAGCATTGACAAAGTTCTGTAGTATAAATCTATACGCTCCACGTACTGCATGACTTGATCAAATTTAACAAATTCCCTTGACTCTTCCCCATAGCGATCTACCAATATTACTTCTAGTGCCATTGAGACTTCAGACCACAAGTTGGGATTTAAACTAACTGATTTTGCGAGATCTCTTGCTAATTCAATATTCTTATAGCCTAGGTTATATGCAGCTAATGACATCCAAATTCTGTCTAGTTTAGAAATTTCACTTGGGAATTTGTCCATTGTTTTTTGAAAGTACTTAGCTCCTCCTGAAATACTATCTCCTGCATGGGTTCTTTTCTTTATACCCATTTCTTTAGCTGTCTTCTGTGTCAACATCATCATTCCACGAACGCCTGTATTAGAAATGGCTTTAGGATTCCAATGCGATTCCTGATAGCTAATAGCTGCAATGAGAGTCCAGTGAACATCTATATCTTGTGCCGCTTCTT
>CABYSI010000021.1:0-16382 GCA_902521635.1 uncultured SAR86 cluster bacterium
ATTTCAGTCTGAGAATAAAATTCCTCAATTTATGGTCTGGGCATTGAGAGACCTAAAAAGGGCACCTTTAGACAGGGTGCAGATAATTAAAGGATGGACTGAGTTGAGTGGAAAGCCTCACGAAAAGATATATGACGTCGCATGCGCAGATGGCAGAAGACCTGATTCAAAGACAAAACTTTGTAAGGACAGCAGAGCTAAGGTTAACTTAAATAACTGTAGGATATCTAAAAATTTGGGTGCCGACGAACTTAAAGCAGTATGGCAAGATCCTGATTTTGATCCAAATTTGAAAGCTTTCTATTATGTGCGAGTTTTAGAAAATCCTACTTGCAGATGGTCGTCATGGGATGCAATAAAATCTGGAGAGATTCCCAGAGCAGATCTTCCTGCCACGATACAAGAAAGGGCTTGGAGCTCACCTATCTGGTACATTCCAGACAGCGAGGGAATCACTATAGGAAATATTTTACCTGATGATATTTAATCCTTAGATTGATTGAATTTTTTTTGAAATTCTTTTAGTAGATAACCTTTCCAAGTATTAAGTAACTTGTTAAATTGTTACTTCTTAATGGGGAAATTTATGGGTAACTTTCAAAAAGTCCTGGTTGGTGTATTTTTAATTTTTGGCCTTTGGAGCTGTAACTCTCCTGATAATATTGTTGATTATAGTAACGACCTTGTCATCCCCGATACTGAACCCGGATCTACTTCTGGATATAACTCAGATAGGAATGTTTATTTTGGAGACCTTCATGTGCATACAAAACATTCATTTGATGCTTATATTTTTGGAACTACAGCAACACCTGATGATGCTTACGAATACGCCAAAGGAAATGCTATCCAACATCCTTTAGGTTATGACATGCAACTAAGAGAACCTTTAGACTTTTATGCCGTAACTGATCATGGATTTTTATTGGGAAGTGTCGAAGATTGGGCAAATCCTAACAATGGTAAAGAGGGGACTGAACCTTTTCATAACTTAAATGCTCCTGAGAATCTAAACCAAGAATCAGTAGCTGCCCGATCAAGACTTTTTCAAGATTATGTTAGAAATATTGCACAATTCAGCAATATCTGGACACGAACTATAGCTTACCTCACAGGAGATACCGCAAGAGGTTCAACACTGTATGATGTAGATGTGCACAGATCTGCATGGAAAGATGTGATATTGAGTGCGCAAAGACACAATGATCCAGGGAAATTCACAACCTTTGTTGCATATGAGTTTACGGCTTCGACAACAAGATCATCTAATACTCAAGGTGCTTCGGCCTTTAGTTGTTGGTTGAGTGGTACAGGATGTGGATTTGATGGTTCTCCTCCTTTCGAAAATGCTAATTTACATAGAAACGTAATTTATAAAGGAAACAAATTTACTATAGAGCCATACACCCGACTCAAGTCAGTTAATCCAGAAAAGCTTTGGACTTGGATGGATGACTTAAGAGATAGGGGAGTTGATACCATTGCCATACCTCACAACTCAAATGGGTCAAATGGTCAAATGTTTGAAATGGAAAACTGGGAAGGTCTTCCAATTAGCACTCAATATGCAGACTTTAGGATGAGGAATGAACCATTAGTTGAGATGACTCAAGTCAAGGGCACCTCTGAAACACATCCAATACTGTCCCCTGATGATGAATGGGCTGACTTTGAGATCATGTGGCAAAGAGTTGGAAACTCATCTTACAGCCGTCCGTTTGGAAGTTATGTTAGGCAAGCTTACTTAGATGGATTAGGTTTGGAAGAAGAAAGAAGAGGTAATCCATATAAATTCGGTATGGTCGGAGCTAGTGATACTCACACAGGAGCAATATCTGATGATGAATCTGACTTCCATTCTAAAGTTGGAATCTTGGATGGAACGGCAGTAGCAAGAGGATCAGTTCCAATATCTGATCAACAAGTGCTAGACTTAACTGGCGGAAATGCGATTAGGCAACTAGCTTTCAAGAAAATAGGAGAAAGAAATTTTAATAATGCTGTCTTTAATACATGGGGAGCCTCAGGATTAGCAGCAGTTTGGGCAGAGGAAAATACTAGAGATTCTATATTTGATGCTTTCAGAAGAAAAGAAACCTACGCTACTTCAGGAAGCAGAATCAAGCTTAGATTCTTTGGAGGTTATAATTTTGATAAGTCGTTGTTAGAAAGAGAAGATCTTGTAAGAGAGGCTTATAAGAATGGAGTACCCATGGGTCAAGACTTAGAAGCTTCTCAAGGAAATACCCCTTCTTTTCTTATATGGGCGATGAGAGACAAAAATGCGGCACCTTTACAAAGAGTCCAAATTATAAAAGGTTGGGTTGATAGATTAACTGGAAGACCTCATGAAAAAGTAATCGATGTGGCTTGTTCGGATGGATTAATGCCAAATCCAGAAACAAATAGATGCCCCGATAATAATGCTTTAGTAGATATTTCCGATTGTTCCATTAGTTCAGATAGAGGAGCTAGCGAAATTAAGACAATTTGGACGGATGATTCTTTTGACTCATCAGTTAAGTCTTTCTATTATGTAAGGGTATTAGAGAATCCTAGCTGCAGATGGTCTACGTGGGATGCTGTAAAAAATGGCACAATACCTAGAGAAGATTTACAACCAACGATACAAGAGAGGGCTTGGTCCTCTCCAATTTGGTATTCATATTAATTAGTTATTAAAGGAGAAATAGCATGTTACAAAACGATCCAGAACTTTTTGAACTATCCATGTCTGAGAAGACTCAGCCATTGATGGATTTAGTAAAAAAACACTGTGAAGAAAATATTAAACCTATACAGCAAGAATACTCTGCTTTGCAAAACGAAAAAGAAGATAGATGGTCTTGGCACCCAAGACAGATAGAACTGATGGAAGGTGCGAAGGAAAAAGCGAGAGAGCTTGGTTTATGGAATTTCTTTTTACCAGATCCCGATGGAAATATTGGCGATGGTCTTACCAATCTCGACTATACATATGTTGCAAGTGAAATAGGAAAATATCCGTTAGCATCAGAAAGCATGAACTGTTCTGCGCCTGATACTGGGAATATGGAAGTTCTAGAGAGAGTAGGAACTGAAGAACAAAAGAAACAATGGCTGGAACCTCTTCTTAATGGTGAGATTAGATCAGCTTATGCTATGACTGAACCAAATTTAGCCTCCTCGGATGCAAAAAATATCAGTACGAGTGCAGTACTGGATGGAGATGAGTGGGTAATAAATGGTGAAAAATTTTATATTTCAGGTGCTGGGGATCCAAGATGTAAAATCATGATTACGATGGTGAAAACCAGTCCAGATGCTCATCCTTCTAAGCAACAATCGCAGATTCTTGTTCCTAAAGATACTCCGGGCGTTGAAATTTTAGAAGGCATGCAAGTGTTCGGTCATGATCACGCACCTCATGGACATATGCATATCAAGTTCAATAATGTAAGAGTTCCAAAAGAAAATATACTTCTCGGCGAGGGCAAGGGTTTCGAAATATCTCAAGTTAGACTTGGCCCAGGACGTATTCATCATTGTATGAGAACTATTGGTAAAGCTGAAATAGCTCTAGAGCTGATGGTTAAAAGAGCTGGTACAAGAGAGGCTTTTGGAAAGCCAATCGCTAAACTTGGTGGGAATTTGGAAATTATTTCTAGAGCTAGAATAGAAATTAATGCTATGAGACTAGCCGTACTCCAAGCTGCTAAAGCTATGGATGTTCTAGGAAATAAAGAGGCAAGAGTATACGTCAGTGCTATCAAGGCTATGGTGCCGGAGAAAGCTTGTAAGATTATTGATCAGGCAATTCAAATGCATGGTGCTGCTGGTATATCTCAATGGACTCCTCTCGCAGGACTTTATACTGATATAAGGCATTTGAGATTTGCTGATGGTCCTGATGAAGTTCATCACATGGTCGTAGGAAGAGCTGAAATGCAAAAATATGATCTATGGTAGAGACTAGTTTCTAGATTTTAGAAATCAGTTTATGAAAAAAGTCTTAATAGCTAATAGAGGTGAGATTGCTATTCGTATTGCTAGGACTTGTAGTGATTTAGGCATTAGAACTGTTGGCATCTTTTCTGAAGATGATGCCAACTCTCTGCATCTTTCTAAAGTAGATGAGGCTTATCAAATTGAAGGAAAAGGAGCACAAGCTTATCTTGGCATAAAGCAAATCATTTCAATAGCCAAAGAATCTAATGTTGATTTTATTCATCCAGGATATGGCTTTCTTAGTGAAAACTCAGCTTTTGCTGCATCCGTTAAAAGAGCCAAGATTAAATTTATCGGGCCTAGCGAAAAGACTTTAAAAATATTTGGTGATAAGACCACCGCCAAAGAATTAGCTTTCAGCTTAGATATTCCCATAATTTCCGGAACACACCAGAAAACTTCTTTGAGACAAGCTCAAAGCTTCATGAAGTCATTAAATAAGAATTCATCTATTGTGATTAAGGCTATTTCAGGTGGAGGAGGCAGAGGCATGAGAGTTGTCTCTAAGCTGGATGAATTAAAAGAATCCTTTGACAGAGCAGCATCAGAAGCTAAGGCATCTTTTGATTCCCCTGACTTGTATTTAGAAGAGTATCTAAAAAATTATAGGCATATTGAATTCCAGATAGTTGGAGATGGGACAGGGGAAGTATGTCATTTGCATGAAAGAGAATGTTCTATTCAAAGACGACATCAAAAGCTAATAGAAATAGCTCCTAGTCCAAGTCTGAGTCCTGAATTAAAGAATAAAATGATTGATGCATCATTGGCCTTAGCTAAGAAATTAAAATATGAGGGCCTGGCTACTATAGAGTTTTTAGTTAATGTCGAAAAAAATGACTTTAGGTTTATCGAATGTAATCCTAGGTTACAAGTTGAACATACAGTCACTGAGTCAATATTATCTCTAGATATAGTAAAGGCTCAAATTCAAATAGCTTCAGGTAAAACTTTAAAACAAATTAAACTTGAGCAGAAAAATATTCCTGATCCAAAAGGATATGCAGTTCAATCACGAGTAAATATGGAAACTATTGATTCTCAAGGTAATGCTAATCCTAGCGGAGGAATTTTTAAAAAATTCGATCTCCCATCTGGTCCAGGAGTAAGAGCAGATAGTTATGGGTATGCGGGATATGAAACAAGCCCACTTTTTGATTCGTTGATTGCAAAAATAATCACTTATTCTTCTGAAGATAATTTCAAACAGGCAATAAAGAGAAACTACAGATCTCTTTGTGAATTCAAAGTTGACGGCGTTACTACTAATTTAGATTTATTAAAGAATATTTTAATCAATCAAGATTTTAAAAATAACAAAGTCAATACCAACTTCTTTGAGAAAAATATAAAGACCTTAACTGAATTAAAAACCCATTCAGACCTCTCTGATATAAGTAGAAGTATTTCTAAAGATAAGCCTAAAAGAGGAAAAATTGAGAACCTAGACCCTCTAGCGGTGCTTGATCATGGCAAATCTGGTGGAATATTTGTTGATCAATCAGAAAATATTCTAGAGCTTCAGCAGGAAGATATAAGAGAAGGCTATCAAAGTGTAACTGCTCCTATGCAGGGGATGATTGTTAAGTTTGATGTTGAAATAGGAGACAGCGTCTGGGAAGGGAAAACTATAGGAATTATGGAAGCCATGAAAATGGAACATGAAATTATCTCTAAAGTTAGCGGTGTTGTGGAAGATATATCAGTCTCAAGTCTAGATACAGTTTTCGAAGGTCATTCATTAATGAAAATTCGTCTTGAGAAGGTTGAAAAACATACTTCTGAAGAAGTTGAAGAAGTTGATCTGGATTGGATAAGACCAGACCTTAGAGAGGCTTTAGATCGAAAAGAAGCAAGTCATGATGTTAATCGTCCTGAAGCAGTAAAGAAAAGGTATGGAACAGGTCATAGAACGGCAAGGGAAAATATCGAACATCTTTGTGATGAAGGAAGTTTTCTCGAATACGGTTCGGTTGTAATGGCTGCTCAAAGGCGCAGAAGAAGTGAGGAAGACCTCATTAAAAATACCACTGGTGATGGAATGGTTTGTGGCCTAGGCCATGTTAATGGAGATTTATTTCCTGAGAATGCTTCAAGGGTTATGGCCATGTCATATGATTATATGGTACTTGCAGGTACTCAAGGAAAAATGAACCATGCTAAGAAAGATAGGATGTTTGAAATAGCTGAACAAAATGAATTACCTACTATTTTATTTGCAGAAGGAGGGGGTGGAAGACCTGGAGATACAGATACTTCCGGTGTGGCAGGTTTAGATTGTCTAGCCTTTACTTATTTCGCTCAATTATCTGGACTAGTTCCAGTCATAGGAATTACAACTGGAAGATGTTTCGCAGGAAATGCAGTTCTCTTGGGCTGCTGTGATGTAATTATTGCTACGGAAGATTCGAATATAGGTGTCGGGGGACCCGCCATGATTGAAGGTGGAGGTTTGGGAGTTTTTACTCCAGATGAAGTTGGACCAATGGACGTCCAAGTTCCAAATGGTGTTGTTGATATTGCCGTTAAAGACGAAGAAGAAGCAGTTCAAGTAGCAAAAAAATATCTTTCTTATTTCCAAGGACCAATAAAAAAATGGAAAGAACCTGATGCTAGAAAACTAAGATTTGCTGTTCCTGAGAACAGGCTTAGATATTACGACATGAGAGATATTATTGATGGAATAGCTGATATAGATTCAGTCCTAGAAATCAGAAAAGATTGGGCACCTGGAATAATAACTAGTTTTATAAGAATTGAGGGGAAACCTGTTGGAGTTATCGCAAATAATCCAGGTCATCTCTCGGGAGCTATTGATTCTCCTGGTGCTGATAAAGGATCAAGATTTATTCAACTCTGTGATGCGTTCGATATTCCGATACTCTCCTTAATAGATTGTCCAGGAATTATGGTTGGACCCGAAAGTGAAAAATCAGCTCTTATAAGGCATGCAGCAAGGATGTTCGTTGTTGGTGCTAATATTGAAACTCCCCTTATGTCTGTTGTCATAAGGAAAGCGTATGGTTTAGGAGCTCAGGCTATGGCAGGAGGAAGTTTTAAAATACCTTTATTTACGGTTACTTGGCCAACGGGAGAGTTTGGAGGAATGGGTTTAGAAGGAGCAGTTAAGCTTGGATATAGAAAAGAATTAGAAGCGATTAAAGATCCTAAGAAAAGAATTGAAACATACGAGAAGATGGTAGCTGATAGCTATCACAGAGGCAGAGCCGTAAATATGGCTTCTCATTTTGAACTTGATGATGTTATAGATCCAGCAGAAACTAGAAATTGGGTATCTAGCGCCCTCAAGTCACTACCCCTTAAGTCAAAATCTGGTAAAAAAAGGCCTAATATAGATACTTGGTAAATACTCTAATTTACCTTAGTAAATATATGATTCAATTATAATTTTTTGTCAATTATGATACAAAGACTTCTTATTTTCTTTTTTTTAGGAATAATGATTCTTATCGCAGATTTATTTTTAAATAATGAGGATGATAACAAAATAACTATATTTGAATCAGAAGTTAACTCATTGATAAATACCTGGGTCACTCAAGTGGGAAGAGAGCCTACAATGTCAGAAGTAGATGGCATTATCAAACAACTCCTTGATGAAGAGATACTCTATCGAGAAGCAATAAAGTTGGGATTAGATAAGAACGATATAATCATCAAAAGAAGATTGGCTCAGAAAATTGGTTTCTTAAGACAAGAAGGAGATACTTCTCTCCCTACAGAGAGTGAAGTAAATGATTTTTATAATCGAAATTTAGATAAGTATTATGTAGAAAAAAGGATAACGTTTTCTCATGTTTACTTTAGCAAAAGCAAAGCTGATAAGGATGATGCGTCTAAAGCTTTAAATCTCATAAAAAATGGTGCCTCTGAAACTAATTTTGGTGAACCGTTTTTATTGGGAAAGAACTTTTCTTCTAAAACAATTCGAGAAATTGAAAGATCTTTTGGTAAAACATTTTCGGAAGATATTCAAAATTTTACCGTCAAGGAATGGTCAGGTCCCTTAATCTCAGAGTATGGATCGCACCTAGTATTTATAAACTCTATCGCAGAATCTTTCACTCCAAATCTTGAAGAGATAAAAAATATTGTTATCAATGATGTAGTTCTTGAAAAACAAAATAATTCTGTGAAGAACTATTTGAAGGAATTAAGAAATAAATATCAGATTGAGATTTTGGCAGATTTAAATGAAACAACTCAATAAATTTATTTTTATTCTTTTCAGCCTATCTCTTAGTGCGTTTGCACAAACTCATGAAATGAATCCTGCAAGATTGTCTCTGGAGGAAACGCAAGACGGATTTTATTCAGGTTTATGGATGTTTCCAACTAATACAGGTGGACTTCCTGCAGAACTAAGTTTTACAGACTGTCAGGAGGAGCAAAGAAAGTTACCTGAAGTCCAAGGTAAATATTTAGTAACGAACATTGCAATTACTTGCGAAGAATCTTTAAAAGGTAAGGAAATAGCATTTAAGGGCCTCACAAGGCTTACGGATGCATTAGTAAGTATAAAATTTTTAGATGAGACCGCTTTTGAAGGATTAGCAACAATAAGTAGTTCTAAGTTCGATGTACCAGAAGAAGTAAGTATCTATCCAATCAATTATTTTTGGCTTGGTGTTGAACACTTACTCGGTGGCATAGACCATATGCTATTTGTTTTTGGCCTTTTATTTCTTGTTTCAGGAACTTTAAACCTCGTTAAAACGATCACTGCTTTCACGCTAGCGCATAGCATCACATTGGCCTTATCTGTACTGGATGTTGTAAGCGTACCTCAAGCTTCAACAGAAGCTTTCATAGCATTAACAATTATATATCTAGCCTTGGAGGTAGGCGATGAACATAAATATGATTCTACTCCTTGGTTAATAGCTTTTGGATTTGGATTATTACATGGACTAGGTTTTGCAGGAGCGCTTACAGAAATTGGAATAAATAATGACAATCTCCTTCTGTCTCTCTTATTTTTTAATGCAGGAATCGAGATGGGACAATTAGCCATCCTTCCGTTCTTTGGTTTAATTATATATTTACTAAAATCGAATAAAATAAAGATTGAGGTTAGTGCTTTTGCAAGCTATTTTATAGGCGGGCTTGGAACTTACTGGTTAATTGAAAGAGTATCATCAATATAAAATTTAGAGGTAAAAATGAATGATATAGAGTTTAAATATGTAGAGAGCAATGGAATTAAATTAAGACTTGCAATGATGGGCGATGGCCCCTTAGTTATATTTTGCCATGGTTGGCCCGAGAGTTGGTACAGCTATAGACATCAACTTCCTGCTGTTGCTGCTGCAGGCTTCAAAGCAGTTGCTTATGACGTTCGTGGTTATGGAGAGTCAGACAAACCTCACGAAATAGAGGCATATTCTATGAAGAATATGACTGATGATGTCATCGGTATTGTAGATGCTTTAGGTTATGACACAGCCATAACAATTGGACATGATTGGGGTGGACCAATTGCTCTAAACACAGCCGCTCTAAATGAACATAGAATAACTGCAACCGGCACTATGTCAGTTCCTTTTACTGGAAGAGGTCCGATGCCAACCTTAGACCTTTGGAGAGAGATATATAAAGATAAATTTTTCTACCAACTTTACTTTCAAAAAGAGGGTGTTGCAGAAGAGGAATTTGAGTCAGATTTAAAAAGATCGCTTTTCATAACCTATACAAACAGTGATGGAAGGGGCATGAAACACAATCTTGAAAAAGGTCAAAGTGGTTTGATGCCTAAAAAAGACAAGCATTCCAGTTTTCTTGAGGGAATGGAAGTATTTGAAGACTTCCCTGGTTGGTTTACACCTGAAGATCTTGATTATTTTGTAAGTCAATTTGAAATGAGTGGTTTAAGAGGTCCTTTCAATAGATATAGAGCTCAAAATATTGATTGGCATGAACTTACAGAATTAGAAGGTAAGATTCTTGAGCAGCCAGCATTTTTTATCACTGGAAGCCTAGATCCCGTAAACTTTTTTATTCCTTCGGACCAGACTCTAATTGACAGAATATCGCCAAATTATAAAGAGCTTAAATTTGCTGAAGAGTTTGAGGGTATTGGTCACTGGACTCAACAAGAGATACCAAATGAGGTTAACGAACTTATAATTAGATTTTTAAGAGAAGTTTCTTAATTGGCTCTATCAAGACCGGACTCTATAATCCATGAGATCAATTTTCTATGCGATCTGGTAGGAATATCAGTAGAGGTTTTTCTAGTAAGTTTCTGGATCTGTCTTAAGGAGTCATAAGCAGCAGCAGTAGCCAATTCATCATAATAATCTTGAGCTAATAAGCTTATTAGTCGCCTTACATACGAAGTTTGAAGGTTACGTCTTATGGAAGATATCTTGTTATTTACGTCTCCAACAAAGATAGCCTTTGTCATATCATTCAATACCTCATTAACAGAGTAATCATTGCCATAAAGTTCAGTATCTGAAATCCTGTAGAGCGTCCAAGGGCTTAAGATATGATCTAAAACTCTGTTTTGAATACCAAGAACAATTTTGTGCATTTGAGGATCTTCGTGTTCTCCATAAAGATCAAACATCCTCCTTTCAACTTGTACCAATTGAAGTAAATCAGAATTTATTGGAAATGCTTCTGGAGAAAAAGCATATTCACTTAAAAGTTTCATGGCTCTTCTTTGTTCATTAGATGGAGCAGGAGTGTATGGTTTCTTCTCATTGATATTCTTGGGATCATATCTTTCTACATATACCCCTCCAATGTGTCTTGAGATGACTTCTAAAGATCTCGAATATTCTCTCATAAAAATTGCATGAGCTAATCTATATTCCTCAAAGGTTTCAATTGAGCCTGATAATTTTGACACTAATTTAGCTTGAGTATCATTCACTAATTCAATTCTTTGCTCTGCATAAGTCATTGGATCATTTGTAAGATCATTGATCATTGCACGCGGATCAATACCTCTTCCTGGAGATCTCATATCTTCTGAATCATTTGCAAACATATGCTCGGGTTTATGTTGCTCAGAAATAATATCTTCTAAATCAGACTCATCTAGATCGGGCGTATATCCATATTTTATTGCCCATATGTCATAGGGCCCAGGTATTGTGTCGTAATAGTCTCCTTGTTCAACTCCTAATGGAGCGAGGTTTATAGCTGGATATTCCATTACTGAGGCGGTTACACCAGTTTTACTGGTTATTTCTGGATTATGTACGTCTTCAATATTATGTAAATAACTTCCTTTGAAATTATGATTCAGACCAAGAGTATGTCCAACTTCGTGAAGTGTTAATCTAATTATCGCCTGCTCAATTATTTTGGGGTCATTTAAATCAATAGCTTGAGCTAGAATCATTCCATCCTGTATGTAACTAGAAGATGAGCAGTTGTCATGACTCGAATGTTGATTAAAAATGCCGTCGTAATTTACTCTATTGGTTAAGTAAACCCACTCAAGCATTATATCTGCTCCAATGATTTCTCCCGTTCTGGGATTTGTGAAGCTAGGTCCATATCCCCCAAAAACTGGATCTGGTGATGACGTCCATCTTAGTACATTATATCTAATGTCTCCTGCATCCCATTCTGCATCATCTGGTTGAATTTTGACCTCTAATGCATTCATAAAACCTGCAGCTTCGAAGGCAATATTCCATGCTAGAACCCCTTCTTTGATATAGTCTCTTAATTCATAAGGGGTTGTATTTTCTATCCAGAAAGTTATAGGTTTGATTGGTTCTGAGAGCTCTTCATTAGGATTCTTTTTCTTAAGATTCCATTTCCCAATAAGATCTTTATAAGGTGTTACATCTGTGGACGTTAGATCAGTTATTCTTTCTGAAAAATATCCTATCGATTGATTTGCTTCACGAGGTTCAAAATCATTTTTTGGCATCTCAATAAAGCTATATCTAATATTTACATTTATATTCCTTGGATCTGCAACATCTTCAGCTTCATAACCATAAGAAGGTGCACTTTCTATAACATACTCAACTTCAAAATCTGTATTCTTCTCGTAGTTGAAAACTCCTTTGATTCTTGATTTTGATGGACTTACTTGACCCCAACCAAATCCTGACGGGGGGCCATCTGGAGAGTAAATAGGCATTATGGGTGTTAGTGCTTCAGACAAAAGCATACTTGTTATTTCTATTAAATATTCATCTTCCGCTTCATTCATTCCCATGATTTCAAATACTTTGAAAGTTGAATCCGATACATTCGCTCCTTCAGACTTTGCAAGAGGATTGGCTTCATCAAAAAAATAATTTGTTAAAACTCTTGAAAACCTGAGATTATTAAAGTCTTTTTCAATTCTAAAAACACCTTCATCTAAATATGAACCCTTAACTTTTCCCACACTCGCAACTCCATTTAAAGCATGTGCAAAATAAATAAACTCACTTCTTAATTGTTTATTAGTAATTTTTAAGAAAATCTGATTAGTCTTTGGGTCTCTGAAAGTTGTAAAAAAGCCCGGAATTTCGTCAAAGTCCTCTACTAGCTCTTCTATATAAACCTTTTTTTCTTCTTCAGAAACGACATCTTCATTTTTCGTTATTGGCTTCTCTTCCTCAGCAACTAAGACCTGAGAGGATAAAAGAAGTAAAATAAACAGATTAATTAAGTGTTTTTTCATGAAGTTTTTATATATTTTTACTATTATGGTAAAAATTAATACGAATATCTAGATCACATAGATATTCAAAATATTTTAGGTTTTTAATATGTTCGATCTAATAATAAAAAATGGTTCAATTTATGATGGAAAGGGTAGCAAGCCTTATCAGGCAGATATAGCCATATCAAATGAAAAAATTGTTGAAATTGGTGATATCAAGAGCGAAGGCAAAAAGGTCATCGATGCTGAAGGAAAAATTGTTACACCTGGATTTGTTGACATTCATACTCATTATGACGGCCAAGTAACCTGGGATCCTTATTTAAGACCTTCAACTTATCACGGAGTTACAACGGTAGTAATGGGAAATTGTGGTGTTGGATTTTCTCCATGTAAACCTGATCAAAGAAATTGGTTGATAGGTTTAATGGAAGGTGTAGAAGATATTCCTGGAACTGCTTTACATGAAGGAATAGATTGGGAATGGGAAAGTTTTCCTGAATACCTTGATGCACTTGAAAAAAAGCCACTCGCAATAGACGTTGGTACACAAATTCCTCATGGAGCTGTAAGAGCCTATGTCATGGGAGAGAGAGGTATCAATCATGAAGAAGCTTCTCAAGAAGAAATCGATAGAATGAAAGAAATTGTGCAGGAAGCAATTAAGGCGGGCGCTTATGGATTTAGCACGTCTAGGACTGAGAAACATAATGATGTTAATGGTAATTTAACTCCAAGCATTACTGCTCATAAAAATGAATTAGTGGAAATAGCAAAATCCTTGGGTGAAATAAATCAAGGAGTCTTACAAGGCATATCAGATTTTTATGATTTTGATTCTGAGTTTGACATTTTTAAAGCAATGTCTAAAGAATCCGGAAGACCAATATCAATAACAGTCGAACAACAAGATGCACGTCCAGAATGGTGGGAACAATTATTGGACGGGATTGAAGCTGCTCAATCTGAAGGTATAAATATGTATGGACAAGTTCCTCCCAGAGCAACAGGCATCTTGATGGGTCTGACAGCAACTTTGAATCCATTTAGATTTCATCCTGCTTATATGGAAATAGCAGACCTTGCTTTAGAGGAGAGAGTCGAGATTATGAGCAATGATGAATTCAAAGAAAAGCTTCTCAATGATAATGCCGTATCGATCAATCCATTAGTTGACGAGATAGTTAATGCTTATGCAAAGATGTTTAAATTAGGCGAACCTGCTAATTACGAACCGGATCCGGAAATGTCCTTTGAATCTCTGGCTAATTCGTCAAATATGACAGCACAAGAAATAGCTTATGATGCGATGCTCGAAAAAGACGGTAGAGCATTGATTTATCATCCACTTTTTAATTATCAGACGGGTGATTTAAGTCTTGTAGAGAAAATGCTCAAACATCCTTACACGATTTCAGGTCTCGGCGATGCAGGTGCACATTGTGGCGCTATAAGTGACGCAAGTTTTCCGACAACACTTGTTCAGCATTGGTCTCGTGACAGAACCAGAGGATCCAAATTACCTTTGGAGACAGTCATAAAAATGCAAACATCTGAGACCGCTAATTTACTGGGTATCAAAGATAGAGGAGTATTAGCAAAAGGTTATAAAGCGGATATTAATATTATTGACTATGAAGGGTTAACTTTACATGAACCTGAAATCATCAATGATTTACCTGCTGGAGGAAGAAGACTAGTGCAAAAAGCTTCAGGTTATGATTACACTATCGTTTCTGGAGAAGTTGCTTTCATTAAAGGAGAAGCTACTGGTGTTCTCAATGGAAGATTAATCAGGAACTCCTAGAAATTGTGTCTAGTCATGTGCTGGATCTTCACGGATATAGACATCATGAAGTAGATATTGCTGTAGAAAACTTTATTTTCCTTAACCAAGAAGAAATGCCCTTAACCATAATATGCGGTAACAGTGAAAAAATGCTCTCTTTAGTGAGGATTGTATTAGATAGAACAAATGCAGAATATTACAATGGAATCGGTCATGAGTATGGACAAATCAAAGTCCACAAACTAAATTAATATGGATATTAAGATTTTAAATCCTTTAGGTGCTGAAATATCAGGTTTAGACCTAAATGTCCTAAACGAGGACGATTCTTTAAAAATTAGGCAATGCTTTCTAGACAACTCGGTCTTGGTTTTTAGAGATCAGAAACTAAGCCCATCTCAACTCAAAAATATTTCGAGTTTATGGGGTAAGCCTTTAGAACATCCTGTATTTAAAGGTATACAGGGATATCCAGAGATAATTGAAATAAGAAATTATGGCGAAAAATATCATACAAATGCACATTGGCACTCTGATGTAACATTTGAAGAGTCCCCACCAGATGCAACTCTCTTGTATTCTTTAGAAGTACCTGAAGTAGGAGGAGATACTCTATTCTCTAATCAGCATCTCGCTTATGATGATTTAGATCTCGATCTAAAATCAGAACTTTCTGATAAAAAAGCAATTCATAGCAATATCGGAGTATTGATGTTGTCTGGTGGAGACTTGAAAGATGTCAAGACAGTTGAACATCCAATTTTTAGAGAGCATCCTGAAACAGGAAAGAAGGCGCTTTATGTGACGGAAGCGTTCGTTAAAGAAATTAAAGATTTAGATTCTCAAGAGTCTCAACAAAAGCTTGAATTCCTATATAGTCATGCATCTCAAGAAAAATATATTTATCGACATAAATGGTCGAAAGGTGACTTGATTGTATGGGACAATAGGAGTGTTCAACATTTTGCTGAACACGGATACGGAGACAATGAAAGGACAATGCATAGATTAACTACTTCAGGGAGCAAACCATATTGAGTAATACAATCACCATTAAGAACTGTAAAGTTATAAATGAAGGTTCTATAACTGAAAAAGATATTCTTATTAAAGAAGGTAGGTTTGAAAAAATAGCGAATGATATAGATCCTCAAGGAGAAGTTATTGATGCTGCAGGTCACTACTTATTACCCGGCGTAATAGATGATCAATGTCATTTTAGAGAACCCGGGCTGACAGACAGGGGAAGCATAAAAACTGAATCTCTAGCCGCTATTGCAGGTGGTACAACCTCTTTTATGGATATGCCGAATGTTCTTCCGCCCACACTTAGCCTTGATTTGTGGAGGGAAAAAATTTCCATTGCTGGTCAGACCTCATCAGCTAATTTCTCTTTTTATATGGGCACATCTAACTCCAATATAGACGAGATAAAAGCCATAGATCCTAAGGAGGTATGTGGGATAAAGATATTTATGGGTTCTTCAACAGGCGATCTTCATGTTGATAGTGAAGATGCTTTGAATGACCTTTTTAAAGAATCTCCGGTAATAATAACTACGCACTGTGAGGATGACCCAATGATAAAAGCATTGGAGAGAGAATTCCTTGCCAAGTATGGCGAACAGATTCCTGTAGAAATGCATGGCCTAATTAGATCTAGAGAGGCTTGTTTGAAATCTTCAAAAAAAGCTATCGAATTAGCTACAAAACATAATTCTAATTTGCACATACTTCATTTAACTACCAAAGAAGAAATAGAACTATTCTCTAATAAACCTTTAAATGAAAAAATGATCACGGCAGAAGTTTGTATTCCTCATCTGTATTTTTCAAGCGATGATTACGCAAGCAAAGGAACTTTAATAAAATGTAATCCATCATTAAAAGAGTCTACAGACAGAGACGCATTAAGAAAGGGGTTATTAGATGGCTATATCGATTATGTTGCTAAATCTCTAG
>CABYSI010000022.1:0-15842 GCA_902521635.1 uncultured SAR86 cluster bacterium
CCTCAGGGCTCAGTTGTTA
Organism: uncultured SAR86 cluster bacterium; assembly: GCA_902521635.1. Taxonomy (GTDB): domain Bacteria; phylum Pseudomonadota; class Gammaproteobacteria; order Magnimaribacterales; family Magnimaribacteraceae; genus Magnimaribacter. Next base: position 20 of record CABYSI010000022.1, read on the forward strand.
TTCAGGCTGATGAAAAGGCTCAGGCTGATGCAATCATACAAGTCATGGACCAATCTAGAGAAGCTGGAGTATATGCAATTTCATTAGCATCTGAACCGAAATTTTAAATTCTATGGGATTTTTTGCAGAACAAAATCTTAAAATGCTTGGGGCCACTTTAAGTGGATCTTTGTTTCTTACAGTTGCCATTTTTTATGCCATGCAATGGTTAATAGATGTTGGTGATGTCGAGCTAAATGATAAGTCAATAAAAATAGCTGATGTAATGATGCCCGAAAGAGAACTTGAACTTATGATGGATATGGAGCGTCCTCAAGAAGAGGAACCTCCGCCTGAAACAATGCCACCTGAATTCGATATGACTCCTCCAGCTGATTTAGATACGTCTGCAGCGAGACCAAACCTTGGTTTCAAAGGAAAGAAGGCAGGGGTATTTGCTGACGGTTCATATGTTCCAATTTTTCAAGTTCCACCTGTATATCCCAGACGAGCCTTGGAGAGAGGTATTGAAGGTTGTGTGATGCTTAAATTTACCGTTACAAAAGTTGGTTCTACAAAAGAACCTGAAGTTGAATGGTCTGTGCCTCCAGGAATTTTTGATAGAGCTGCAATGAGGTCTGCATTAAAGTATAAATATAAACCTCAAATAAGAGATGGCGAGGCCATTGAAGTACCAAATGTTAGAACAATTATCGTATTTAAAATTGAAGACCCCAGTAAACCAGCGGATTATGTTCCAGAAGGCTGTGCATAGATTGTTATGAAAAAATTAAAATTAAGTTATCCTTTAAAGCTATTTCTATTAACAACTGTAATAAGTTTGTTACCAGTTACTTTAGGAGTGTCACCCTTAGATTACAAAGGCGCCTCTCTGGAAGCAGCTGAAGATGAGCAAAAGAAGAAAAAGAAAAGAAGACGCACCAAATTGCCTAGTAAGAAAATGCAAAGAATCTTACAAGGTCTTGTTCCTTTTATTGAAAATGAACAATGGGAAGAAGCTCTTTTAACACTTGAGCCTGTAGCTGTAGTAGATTCAAAATTCACTAGTACAGATCGGGCTAAGATGTTTTATTACAGAGGGTATATCTATTTTTCACAAGAAAAATATGGTCTTGCCGAAAGAGCCTATAAAAATTTGATTGCTGAACAAGACTCTAGTGATCAAGAAAGACAGGGAGCTTTGTATTCTTTGTCACAACTTAGGTACATTGCTGAAGATTACAAAGGATCAATAAGTTATCTATTAGAGTGGCTTGATAACGAAGAAGAACCAAGTTCGGATGGATATGGACTCCTTGCACAAGCGTACTATCAAGTGGAAGATTTCCAAAAGTCTGTTGAATCTATAGACACTGCAATAGAAATTCAAGAGTCTAGAGACATACCCATTAAAGTTGCAGTTCTTGATGCTGAAGGCAATGAAACAGGAGAGATGATTGAGACAGGAGAAACAAGAAAAGGAGTAGCTAAAGAAAATCATTATTTACTCAAAATGGCTCTTTACTCCGAATTAAAGAAAGATCTTGAAGTCTTACCAATTTATGAGATCCTTGTTCAATACTATCCAAAAAAGAGGTACTGGACTAACTTGTCAGGTTTGTATGGGCAAAGAGATAGACAAATGGATCAAATGGGTGCCCTTGAAGCCGCTTATGACGATAATCTTTTAGATAAACAAAGAGAATTTACCGCTTTATCGCAACTTCTATTTATGTTTGAAAATCCTCGTAAAGCTGCCAAAGTTATAGAAGAGGGCTTAAATCGAGGAATAGTTAAAAAAGAAGAGAAGACATTAAAAGCTGCTGCTCAATATTGGCATGCAGCCAAGGAGCTTGAAAGAGCAAAACCTTATTATTTGCAAGCAGCAACAAAATCTAAGGAAGGTGAGCTGTTTATATTTTTAGGACAAGTTCATTTTAGTTTAGATGAATTTGATAAAGCTGAAGAAGCCATTTCAGATGGTATAAACAAAGGTAAGCTAAAAGACGAAGCTGCTGCCTATATGCTCTTGGGGCAGATAAATTTTGAAAACCAAAAATGGGAAGCTGCCATTGAATCCTTCAGAAAATGTATAGATGTAGCTGAAAGACAATTTGATGATAAAAAAGAAAAGCAAAAAGAGAAAAAGAAAAGAGTACAAGATCAGGCTAGGAAGTGGGTGACATATACAGAAGGTGAAGAAGAAAGAGTCGAAGCTCTTAAGCTGAAAAGAAAAGCTTTAGGCGTCTAATACCTCTGGTATTCAACAAAACTAAAATTAAGTCCATTTTCAGAGCTTTGCTTTCTAGAAATTTCTTTCCATTGACTTGTATCCCACTCAGGGAAAAATGCGTCTGGTGAAATCACTTCAATATCTATTTCTGTTATTAGAAGTTTTGTTGCAAAAGGTAGGAATTCTTTATAGATATATTCTCCTCCAATGATGTTAATCTTTTCAGAATAACTTTTTGCATGCTTTAGAGCATCCTTACTTGAGTTTACTTCAATTATTCCCTCTCTCTCCTTAAATGTTCTAGTCATTACGATATTCTTTCTTTTGGGCAAGGGTCGGCCTATTGAATCGTAAGTTGCTCGACCCATTATGATGGCTGTATTTTCTGTATTTTCTCTAAAGAACTTTAGATCCTCTTTTATTTCCCAAGGGATTTTTCCATCTTTGCCTATTGCTAGATTTTTATCTACAGCTGCAATGAGTACAATTTCCATCAAACCGCAATGGGAGCACTAATAAAAGGGTGAGAGTTGTAATCTATAAGTTTGAAATCTTCAAAATTATAATCGAATAGATCATCTTTTTTATTTATCTCGATTTTAGGTAGCTGATACGGCTCTCTAGAAAGCTGCTCATCAACCTGATCAAGATGATTCAGATAAATATGTGTATCACCTAGAGAGTGAATAAATTCTCCAACCTCTAGATTTGTGACCGAAGCTATCATGCAAGTAAGGAGGGCATAAGACGCAATATTATACGGAACACCTAGAAATACATCGGCACTTCTTTGATATAACTGACATGAAAGCTTTCCATCAGCCACGTAGAACTGGAAGAGTGTATGACAAGGTGGCAAGCCTGACTTAATCATGGTTGGAATCTCCTTTGGATTCCAAGCCGAGACAATATGACGTCTAGAATTCGGATTATTCTTTAAATCCTCTATTACCTGAGCCAGTTGATCTACTCCTTCAAAATCTCTCCACTGCTTACCATACACTGGTCCAAGATCTCCATACTTTTTTGCAAAGGAATTGTCTTTTTTTACTAGATCAATAAATTCTTGTAATTTATCCTTCCATTCCTTTGAATGCATGATTAGCCCGTCACTTTGATTTGTTCTCTCCAACCAACTTTGAAATGGCCATTCATTCCATATGTTTACATTATTTTTTACTAAATATTCAATATTCGTCTCGCCTTTTATAAACCATAAAAGTTCATGCAAGATGGCATTGAAATTTACTTTTTTGGTGGTTACTAATGGAAACCCATCATTCAAATGAAATCGCATTTGATGTCCGAATATGCTGATTGTTCCTGTTCCGGTTCTATCTTCTTTTTTAGTTCCTTTAGATTTTATTTCTGTAAGTAGATTTAAATATTGTTCCATTAATTCACGTATTTTTTCTGTATGAACTATAAATTAGAAGGACACCAATTGCTATCATTGGTATGCAAAGAAGCTGTCCCCTTGTAAAAATTTCAAAAACCAATCCTATATGTTGATCCGGTGTTCTGTAGAATTCAGAGATGAATCTAACGACTCCATATCCTAAAAGGAAGTGCCCAGAAATATTCATTTTTGGTTTTGAATTCCTCGAGATAAGAAGCATATAAAGAAAAAGCACTATACCTTCTCCAAAAGCTTGGTATAACTGTGATGGATGCCTTGTTACTCCCAATGGATCTGAAGGAAATATAACTCCCCAACTTATATCGGTTGGTCTGCCTAGAAGTTCTGAATTCATAAAGTTTCCCAATCTTACAAACCCTAAGCCTGGAGGCACAAAGGGCGCCACTCTATCCATCAACCAAAAGAATTGAACACCCCAACTTCTTGATAGCCAGAAGCAAGCAATTAAAACTCCCAGAAGACCTCCATGAAAGGACAACCCACCTTGCCAAATAAAGAAAATAGATAAAGGGTTAGATATAAATTGTTCTATCGAGTAGAAGAAAATATAGCCTGCTCTTCCACCTAATATCGCACCTAAAAGACTATAAAACATTAGATCACTGACTTGCTCTACATTTAAGTCCTTTTGGTATCTTTTGATTAAGAAGTAGATAGTTGAAAAGGCAGCGAGCCATGTCAGGCCATACCATCTAATTGCTAAAGGCCCTAATTGTATTGCCACAGGATCTAATTCAGGAATCAACATTATGGCTGCCTTATTTCATCTACCATATCAAAAACATCTTTTGGCGGAGGTTTAGTAAAAATTGAAATACTTAATGCGAGTGCAAAGTTCAAGATCATTCCTATACAGCCAATTCCCTCAGGCGAGATACCTAAGAACCAAAAGTCTGAATTATTGATATCTGGATTAATGAATTTAAAATAAATAATATAAGAAGCAGTAAATAATAGACCTCCAAGCATGCCGGTAATTGCGCCTTCTTTATTTAGTCTTTTGTAAAAAATACCTAGAAATAGTGCCGGAAAGAACGTTGCTGCAGCGAGTCCGAAGGCAAATGCCACAACCTGTGCTACAAATGCAGGAGGATAGATACCAAAAATGCCAGCGATGGCTATGGCGACAGCAGCAGCAATTCTTGCATATTTGAGTTCCTGTTTTTCAGTAATTTGAGGCATATAGGTTTTCTTTAAAAGATCATGCGAAACTGATGAAGATATAACCAATAGGAGCCCTGCTGCCGTTGAAAGAGCTGCTGCGAGACCTCCAGCAGCCACTAAGGCTATGACCCAGCCAGGAAGTTGAGCTATTTCAGGGTTTGCTAAAACTATTATATCTCTGTCTATATAAATCTCATTTTCATTAGATAAATTGGGTTCATTTTCAAGAAGTCTCTGTCCATTAGGTCCTCTAAGTTCTTGATATGAGGGTTTTACATTTTCCAGAGCATCCCCAGAGGAGTACTGAATTTTTCCGTCTTGATTTTTATCCATCCATGCAATAAGACCTATTTCTTCCCAGTTCTTAAACCAGGACGGTGAAGTGCTATAAGGTTGATCTTGAATCGAATCGATTAAATTCATTCTTGCAAAAGCAGAAACAGCAGGAGCTGTTGTGTATAACAGTGCTATAAAAATTAATGCGTAACCAGCTGATTGTCTTGCTGCACCGACACTAGGAACTGTAAAGAACCTCACTATGACATGCGGCAATCCCGCAGTACCAAACATTAGGGCTGCTGTTATGCAGAAAATATCAATATTACTTTTAACATTTTCAGTATAAGAAATGAAACCTAGATCCTTTGTAACCTGATCTAGTTTATCGAGAAGGTATACTTGACTATCAACTAGAGTGCTTCCAAAGCCAATTTGTGGAATAACTTCGCCGGTCATTAATATTGAAATAAATATAGCCGGTACTAAGTAGGCAAAAATTAATACACAGTATTGAGCTACTTGAGTATATGTAATGCCTTTCATGCCTCCTAAAACCGCATAAAAGAAAACTATGGCCATTCCGACTATGACACCTGTATTAATATCAACCTCTAAAAATCTAGAGAAAACTATTCCTACTCCTCTCATCTGCCCGGCTATATAGGTAAAAGAGATGAATATTAAACAAACAACAGCTAATTTTCTGGCTGTCTTGGAGTAATAACGTTCACCTATAAAATCGGGGACAGTAAATTTTCCAAACTTTCTTAAGTACGGCGCAAGAAGAAGTGCCAATAAAACATAACCTCCAGTCCAGCCCATTAGATATACGGAGCCATCTTTGCCCAGGAATGCAATCAAACCAGCCATAGAAAGAAAGGAAGCCGCAGACATCCAATCTGCAGCAGTAGCCATTCCATTTGCCACTGGATGAACATCTTTACCAGCTACATAAAAATCATTTGTCGATCTTGCTCTCGACCATAAAGCAATTCCTATATAAAGGGCAAAGGTAGCACCTACAAAAATATATGTAAGAAATTGGGTAGTCATATCTCTTCTTCTTCAGAAAGTTTTTTATCAAGCCTCTTCATCAACCACACATAAAGAAATATGATTATTACAAATATATAAATGCTACCCTGTTGAGCAAACCAAAACCCTAGTTTAAATCCGCCTAACCTTATTTGATCCAAAGTATCGGAGAAAATGATTCCAAATCCAAAGGAAGCAATAAACCAAATTACTAGAAGTGAAAAAACAATTTTTAAATTTGCCTTCCAATACTTCTGAGTTTTATCTTTCATTTAACGCATTAAGAGGTTCAATGCCATTAGCATAACTAAAAAGGCAAACCCTATCCTAAGTTTCTTTTGTTTCATTCTATGAGCTATTTTTACACCATATTTTGCGGTGAGTGAGCTTACTAATCCAACGATTATAGTGGCAGGTAAATATACGTAACCAATGCTATTTTCAGGGAGATTTATATTTTCATACCCTATGATCATATAAGATAAGGATCCAGCTAAAGCAATAGGTATGCCGCAAGCTGCTGAGGTGCCTATGGCCTTCATCATCAGCAAACCTCTATGATAGAAATACGGTACTGAAAATATACCACCTCCGATTCCAAATACTCCAGATAGCCATCCTATTCCTCCTCCTGCTAATACTGGGCCAATTAAGTTAGTTCTGGGATTCTGAGGTGGAGGAGGGAACTCAAAGATTAATTGAATGGATGCAACCACAAGAAATAAGGCAACCAATCCCTGAAGCGTATCGCTATCTAAGGCACCAGCTGTGATTCCACCAATCGCTGATCCAACCACTATACTAGGTGCTACTAATTTTATGAGACCCCAATCTACAGCCCCTCTAAAGTTGTGAGAGAAAGTAGAAGACAAGGAGCTAAAGACTATTACTCCAAGCGAACTGCCAAGAACCATGTGTGATAGAATTTGGTCAGGAAATTGCAGATAAGAGAATATATAGAAGAAAGTTGGGATTATAATTATCCCTCCACCAATACCGAATAAACCAGCCAAGATGCCAGAGAATGTTCCAAGTAAAAAGTATAATAGAATTTCCAAAAATCTATTTTAACATCAAGTGTAATTACACTCTCTAATTTATGTGCTTAATCGCCTTATCTGTTGAAAAAAGTAAAGACTGGAGTGGTAAAGATTCCTATTTTTACAAGATAATTGCAAACCGCGATGAATATCATGAAAGACCAACTAGTGGAATGAAATGGTGGTCAAATAATATTGTGCTTGCAGGAAGGGATGAAGAGGCCGGAGGGACATGGCTTGGTGTAAGTAAAGAAGGCAAGTTTGGTGCAATTACAAACCTTAAAGAGGAAACTGATATTAAGTACTCAAATTCACGGGGATCACTTGTAACGGAATTTCTAGAGTCTCAACTATCCGCAAAGTCTTACCTTGAAGCACTAGAACCCAACAAAGAGAATTACGCTGGCTTTAATTTAATTATTGGAGATAAGAGTGGATTATTTTATTTATGCAATCGACTTGAAGGTATATTTTTTATTTCTGAAGGAATCCATGCACTAGGAAATCTAACTTTAAATTCCTCAACAAAAAAAATTGAGTCAATTAAGAATGATTTTAACCAAATTCTTCATGAGGGTTTTGCAATAGATAAAGGTCTTCATATCATGAGAAAAGAGTATGGAAATCTTCATGAAAAAACTAAAAAAGAACTCCAAGTTAGGGACGGAGAGGAAATTCCTTTTAGATTCATAAGATCACCTATATATGGAACTCGATGCACTACAGTATTTATGTCTGAACCATCTGGTTTGATCAATATTTCAGAACTCACTTATCAGAAAGAGGGTATAGAAGGGACTCGTGTCGATTTCTCATTTAGTGTAAAAGATTAATAAGCTTTCATGTGATCTACATAGAAGGGAAGAAAATCTGTGAGTACTTGTCTATAAGCATTTTTCTTAAATTCCACACCCGCCGCTACGGGATGCCAGTAACTAGCCCATGTCCACTCTGTAAATTCAATTTGATTATGGACAGTTAGGTCAATATCATTATCTTGCCCAAGAAATTCAGCAAGGAACCATTTCTGAGATTGACCTTTAAATTTTCTGTTTTTAAAAGAAAAATATCGAGGTATTTTATCTTTAGGGACATCATATTTTATCCACTTTTCATTTTCTTTGATTATTTTGATCTTATCTTTTCCAAGTCCTACTTCCTCATAAGCTTCTCTGTAGATGGCGTTTTCTGGAGTCTCTCCTTCATCTATTCCTCCTTGAGGAAATTGCCATCCATCTCCAGTTTTTCTTTTACACCATAGTAGCTGACCTTCTTTATTAAAAATAATAATGCCAGCATTAGGTCTGTATAATGTCGCTTCCATACTTCAGTCTTGTTCTGCATATAATAATGAAAAAAAATAATTTAGCCTTATTTGATTTAGATGACACTCTTTTTGATGGAGACACTGAAGGTGAGTGGGTGAAATATATGGATCAGGCTGGACTCATTCAAGATCCTGAATTTTTCAGTAAAATGGAGAGTTTTGGAAAAAGTTACAGGCAGGGTGACTTAAATGTGGACGAGTATTCAGAATTCTTACTCAGCCCTTTAGTAGGAAAAAATCTCAAAGAATTAGAGGATAAAATCGATATATTTACCTCCGATGTTATAGAAAGGCTTACTGATGAATTAACTGAAGAATTATTATTAAAACATCGGAACGATACAAAAATCCTTACATCTGGCTCTTTAACCTTTCTTGTGAAAGTTATCGGCCAAAAAATGGGTATTGAAACTTGTTTTGGTACGGATCCTGACTACAAAGATAATGTTTTTACGGGCAAGGTTGTAGGAAGTCCTAACTTTTCTGAGGAGAAAGTTAGGAGAATCAAGATTTGGATGCAATCTAATCATTTTGAGAAGATATTTGCTTATTCAGACTCTATTCACGATTTACCATTGCTTGAATTTTCAGATATACCATCGGCTATCAGCCCTGATAAGAAATTACTTAAAGTTGCTGAAGAAAGAAAGTGGATAGTTGAAAGCAGAAGAAATACTACTCGTAGTCTTCCATAGAAGGGCAACTACATATCAAATTTCTATCTCCATAAACATTATCAACCCTACCTATAGGTGGCCAGTATTTATTTTCATGTAAACCCTTTGTAGGTAATGCAGCTTCAGCTCTTGTATAGGGATGATTCCATTCTTGTTGTATAAGAGTTTTTGCACAGTGAGGAGAATTCTTTAAAAGATTGTCTTGGTTAGAAACTTTTCCTTCCTCTATATCTTTTATCTCATTTCTTATTGAAATCATTGCATCACAGAACCTGTCTATTTCACTAAGTGATTCACTTTCTGTTGGCTCAATCATTAAAGTGCCTGCTACAGGCCAGGACATTGTTGGTGCATGGAATCCATAATCAATTAATCTTTTAGCAATATCCTCTACTTCAACTTCTGCTGTTTCCTTTAATGGACGCACATCAATAATACATTCATGAGCTACTAAATCATTGGAACCTTTATATAAGATTTCATAATGATCTTTGAGTCTATTAGCTATGTAATTTGTATTTAGAATGGCCAGTTGAGTTGCTTGAGTCAATCCTTCAGAACCCATCATCTTCATATACATCCAACTTATTGGGAGTATACTTGCGCTCCCCCAATCAGTACCAGAGACAGGACCTACAGCTGGATTACCTTTATCATGATGTGAAGGGACAAAATCACTTAGTTTTTCGACGACACCAATTGGTCCAATACCTGGGCCTCCGCCCCCGTGTGGAATACAAAAGGTTTTATGTAAGTTAAGATGAGAAACATCTCCACCAAAGGATCCCGGATAGCAAATTCCAACCATTGCATTAAAGTTTGCTCCATCAATGTAGACAAAGGCACCTTTTGAATGAATGATGTCACAAACCTCACTAACATTTGTTTCAAAAACACCATGCGTTGAGGGATAAGTTATCATGAGAGAAGAAAGATTTTCTTCATGAATCTCTGCTTTTTGTTTTAAATCATCAATGTCGATATTTCCTTCTTCATCGCACTCAACCGCTATGACTTCAAGGCCTACCATTTGAGCTGATGCAGGATTAGTGCCATGAGCAGATTTTGGTATCAAGCAAATATTTCTATGAGATTCATTATTTTTTTTATGAAATGCATCTATCGCTAAAAGGCCAGCATATTCTCCTTGTGATCCCGCATTAGGTTGCAAAGAAATTTTAGAATATCCAGTAAGGTCAACAAGCATCTTTTCCATATCCTCTATTAAATCTGCATATCCTTGGAGTTGATCTTTAGGTGCGAATGGATGGATTTTTGAAAACTCTGGCCAACTTACTGGAATCATTTCAGAAGTAGCATTTAGTTTCATTGTGCAAGATCCAAGAGGAATCATAGCTCGATCGAGTGCTATATCTTTGTCACTTAGTTTTCTAATATATCTTACAAGCTCCGTTTCTGTTCTATATCTTTTAAATACTTCGTGATCTAAGAAGGAAGAAGTTCTTTTTAGATTCACTGGAATTGATGATTCAAAATTTAAATCTAAATCTGTTTTTTGATTTGTGAATATTTTTATGATATTTTCTATATCTTTCATAGAAGTGGTTTCGTCTAATGAGATACCTATGTGTTCTTCATCTATTTTTCTAAGATTTATATGCTTGCTCAAGGAGCGTTCATGTATCTCTTTTGTTTGTTGGTCAGTTCTAATTACTAAGGTATCGAAGAAGTTATCTTCAAGACAATCCAGACCATTCACTTCGAGATTCTTTTTTAACAAAGAAGTAAGATAATTAACTTTATTTGCTATCTCAATTAATCCCTCTTTGCCATGATAGATCGAATAAAAACTTGCCATAATGGCCAATAATGCTTGAGCAGTACATATGTTACTCGTAGCCTTTTCTCTTCTTATATGTTGTTCTCTTGTTTGAAGCGCTAATCTATAGGCAACATCTCCATTGGAATCTACTGATGCTCCAACTATTCTACCTGGCATTGATCTTTTCAATTTGTCGCTAACTGCCATAAAAGCTGCATGCGGTCCTCCACATCCTAGCGGAACACCAAATCTCTGAGAGGACCCAATGACAATATCTGCCCCCATTTCACCAGGAGGTTTAAGAATTGTTAATGCTAAAAGATCAGAACCTATAACGGCTAAAGCAGATTGGTCATGGCATGACTTAATATGCTGATTCATATCAGTAATTTTTCCGTCTGAACCTGGATACTGAAGGAATGCACCAAAGACTTCATGCTTTGAAAGATCAATAGGGTTCCCAAATATAAGCTTTATCCCCAAAGGTTCAGCTCGAGTTTTAAGAACATTTATTGTATTTTGAAAACTATTCTCATCTACGAAAAAAGAATCAGATTTTGATTTAGAGGACCGTTTAGCTAATGTCATCGCTTCTGCGGCTGCAGTTGCTTCATCAAGTAAAGACGCATTAGACAATTCCATGGCAGTAAGATCACTAACCATTGTTTGAAAGTTAATTAAAGCCTCTAATCTTCCTTGAGATATCTCTGGCTGATAGGGTGTATAAGAGGTGTACCACCCAGGATTTTCAAAAACATTTCTAAGAATTACAGATGGTGTGAAATTATTATAGTGACCTTGACCAATAAAACTTTTGAATACCTTATTTTTAGAAGCAATTACTTTCAATTCTTCCAAGACTTCTTCTTCAGTCTTTTCTTCACCTATTTGAACCTCATTTCTTTTGAGGATTGATCCAGGAACAACTGAGTCAATAAAAGCGCTCATGGAGTTGTATCCAACCTCCTGAAGCATATGGTTGATATCGGTCTCTCCTGAACCCAGGTGGCGTTTTGAAAAGAGATTTATTTTATCTAAGTTTTCCAATAATTTTAGTCTTCGCAAGTATCGTTATATTCTTCTTCTGTTAGTAAGTCTTTAAATTGCAGATCATCATCAATTTTAATTTTGTAAAACCAACCATCTTCTAATGGAGAATTATTGATTATTTCGGGTTCATCAATGAGCTTTTCATTGATCTCAATAACTTCACCAGTAAGAGGTGAATAGACATCAGAGGCTGCTTTAACAGACTCCACTATTGCGGACTCTCCCTCAGCTTCTAACATATCACCAATATCTGGTAGCTCAACAAATACTATATCTCCAAGAAGATCTTGTGCGTGTTCACTGATACCTACTGTAAGAATCCCATCTTCATCAATTCTGCCCCATTCATGGCTGGATAAATATCTTACTTCGTTATCTGAACTCATACTTTTTCCTTGAAAATAAGCTTTCCTTCTTTAATAAATTTTGGCGTACCTATTATAGCTTTTACCCTTTTACCTCTAATATCTGCAAAACATGAAGTACTTTCACTTTTTGGTAATCTAGCTAATGCTATAGGCTTCTTTAGGCTTGGTGAGTAAGTTCCACTGGTGACAACTCCGCGTGCATGATTTTCTTTCTCAAGGTGTATTTTCTGTCCTTGCCTTAGTATCGCCTTTTCGTCTGTAATTATACCAACAAGTTCTTTAAGATCATTTGATTCTTTCTGTTTTATTAAGCTTTCTTTACCAAAAAAATCTCTTTGGTCATCTTGCCAACAAACTGTCCAGCCCATATTGCATTCGAAAGGCGAGATAGTCTCATCCATCTCAAAACCATATAAATTCATACCAGCCTCAAGTCTAAGTGTATCTCTAGCTGCAAGGCCGATCGGTTTGGCTCCTTCACTGATTGCTATATTCCAGAGATCTATGGCTTTTTCATTAGGCAGTATCACTTCAAAGCCTAATTCCCCAGTGTAACCAGTTTTTGCTGCAAAGATATCATCTTGAAAAATTCCTTGTTGTCTCTTTTTTTCTTTCAGAAAATCTATTGGTGCAGGAAAGTTCTTAAGGACATTTGGAGATTGTGGACCTTGAATAGCTACCATTGACAGATCATCTCTTTCTAGCATGTTTACATCATATTCTTTAGCTCTCGCTGATATCCATTTTAAGTCCTCACCTCTAGTTGCACAGTTAACAACTAATCTAAATCCTTTGTCCATACGATAAGCTATTAGGTCGTCTATTACATAGCCTTTATCATTCAACATAGCAGAATAAAGACCAGAATAATTCTCTAAAAGTTTCCTTACATCATTTGCAATCAGTTTTCTGACAAACAGTTCGGATTCGCTGCCTTCAAAGTCAAGAATTGTCATGTGAGATACATCAAAAATACCACAACCTTGCCTCACTGCATGGTGTTCTTCGATTTGAGAGCCATAATTAATTGGCATGTCCCAGCCATGGAAGTCTACCATTTTAGCTTTGGCTTCCAGGTGGTTTTGATATAGAGGAGTTTTCTTATTCAAAGGTCTTTGCTAGATGTTGATTGTACTATTTCCTCCAAAATATGTCTCACGGAATCTGATCTTTATCCCCCATTAATGTGGATAAGTTTGTTAATGAATTTTCGATAGCCCATTATTATCAGCTTGATAAGTGATTGTATGAAATTTGATCATAAGTCTTTTATATATCTATCGACTAAAGCCAATGTTAAAATCACATTTTTTTATATCCAACTCAAATAAATGGACTATTTTTCAAAGTTTGAAGAGCTCAAATCTAAAGAACTTTCTCTAGATCTTACTCGGGGCAAACCATCATCAGATCAGCTTGATCTGTCTAATGAGATGATAAATTCTTCTGAAAATGACTTTTTCCTTGATGGTGTCGATTTAAGGAATTATGGCGAAATTAAAGGCTTAGATTCTTGTCGTGAGTTAGGAGCAGAGATTTTAGGATGTTCTAAAGAATATGTATGGGCTGGTGGCAATAGTAGCTTATCTTTAATGTCCCAATTTTTGTCTTTTCTATTTGTAGAAGGGATTGGAGAAGGGCCTTGGAACAGTAAGAAAAGGGTATCAGTATTATGCCCTGTACCTGGTTATGATAGACATTTCAATCTCTGCGAAAAATTTGGTATTAATATGATCCCAGTTTCTTTGACTGGCAGTGGACCTGATTTAGAGGAAGTCAAAAGATTAATTGATTCAGATGACTCTATTAGAGGGATGTGGTGTGTACCAAAATATTCAAATCCAACTGGAGAAGTTTATAGTCATCAGACGATAGATGGCTTGCTTGAAATCTTTAGCAAAACAAAAAATAAAACCTTGATATTCTGGGATAATGCCTATGCTGTTCATGATCTTCATGATGACTCATCTTTTGATGACATATTTGACATGGCAAAAACTAAAGGCTGCGAAGATGTAGTTATCCAGTTTGGTTCTAGTTCTAAGATTACTTTTGCCGGTGCCGGTATAGCATTCATTGCTATGTCGCTTAATAATCAAAATGAGTTTCTACCATTCTATTCTTCCTTAATGATAGGTCCTGATAAATTAAATCAAGCGAGACATGTAAGATTTTTTAGTCAGATTGATTTAAAGGATCATATGAAAAAACATGCTGACATAATCAAGCCTAAATTTGATCTTGTTATCAATAAATTAGAGTCACAAAATTTTGGTAATTGGACTAGACCTAAAGGTGGCTATTTTCTACTTTTTGAAGCTGACAAAGGCTTAGCCAAAAAAATTATTAATTTGGCTTCAGAGCTTGGGTTGAAACTAACTCCAGCTGGAGCTACTCATCCTTATGGCTTAGATGAAGAAGATAAATTTATTAGAATAGCTCCTACAGCCTGTTCTTTGGATGAGCTAGATATTGCTATGGATGTTTTCTTATGTTGTATAGGTTTAGCCTATGAACAGGCCCAGTAAAAGTCTAGTTTTTACTATTTTCTAGTATCTCGTAAGACTCTCCATCAAAGCCCCCAAAGAAAATTGGAACATCAGGATGTTCAACAGGAATATGACTGTCATCAACTAATAGATTCTGCTGAGAAACATATGCAGAATAAAATACTTGATCATTCTCAGCGAATACGTGATAAAAAGGCTGATCTTTTTTAGGTCTTATAGCAACTGGAATTGATTGATACCATTCCTCAGTATTATTGAATTCAGGATCGACATCATAAATCACTCCTCTAAAGTCGAGGTATTTATGCTTAACAACTTGTCCAAGTGCGTATTCGGTCTCGATAGTTTTTTTCATCAAATTAAATCATTTAAGTTTGTATTTAGATCGGAAATCACGTTGGGTTTTATTTTAACTTTATTTGCTACTAGCTTTCTACTAATTAAGAACTCTTTTGGATTATTTATTGCGTCAACAGCTATCAATTCCTCATCTTTTGTATAAAAAAGCATGAATTTGGTATCATTAGTGTTACCTCTCATGGTGACCAAGTCATGATCACCAGAAAGTCCTACAATTTGAAGTTTGTGATCATACTGATCTGACCAAAACCACGGTACCTGACTATATTCCATCGGATTATTCAAAACTGAGGAGGCTACAGTTTTTGCTTGTTCCATAGCATTATGAACTGATTCTAATCTAAGATTCTTGTTTAGAATTTTATTAGGATGATTTGTGCAATCTCCACAAGCATAAATATTTTTAAAGTTAGTTTGACCAAACTCATCTACGATTATTCCATTGTCACAATAGATACCAGAATCTTCTGCAAGTTCTATATTAGGAATGACACCAGCACCAATAAGTACCGAATCTGCCTTCACTTCAGTACCATCAGAGCAGACTACCTCCAATGAATCAGATGATTTATTAATAGTTTCTAAACTCGTATTAAAG
>CABYSI010000023.1:0-13920 GCA_902521635.1 uncultured SAR86 cluster bacterium
TGAAGTAACAAATTCTCTGAGAAATTTAAAATCAGGTATCTCAAAAAATATAATCAATAAGGAGCTTGGTTTAAGAAGCCATGTATCAGGCTCTATTCAAAATTTAGATCCTAAAGAACTAATAGATAGAAAACTATATAGATTCATGGGGGATGCTGCAGCATATGCATACTTGAGCACAGAAGAAGCCATAATGGATGCATCTTTAAACGATACTGAATTATCTAATCAAAAGACTGGTTTAATTATGGGTTCTGGAGGGGCTTCTTCAGAAGATCAAATAGATTCTGCCGATATCCTGAGAACAAAAGGATTAAAAAGAATAGGTCCATACAGAGTTACCAAGGCTATGGGTAGTACTGTTTCAGCCTGTCTTGCAACCTCCTTCGGTATCAAAGGCATAAATTATTCGATTTCATCTGCTTGCGCTACCAGTGCTCACTGCATCGGTTCAGGAATGGAGCAAATTCAATTAGGTAAACAGGATATAGTAATTGCTGGAGGTGGTGAAGCTGAACATTGGGGCATGACAAGTTTATTTGATGCAATGGGAGCATTATCAACTAAGTATAATGAGGAACCTGAAAAGGCCTCTAGAGCTTACGATAAAGATAGAGATGGATTTGTAATCGCTGGAGGAGCAGGTTCGATGATCCTAGAAGAAAAGCAACATGCAATTGAAAGAGGAGCAAAAATATATGCCCAACTAACTGGTTATGCTGCAACATCTGATGGAGTAGATATGGTTAGTCCTTCTGGAGAGGGTGGAGAGAGATGTATGCAAATTGCCTGGGAAATGAGTGGTAATAAAAATATAGACTATATCAATGCTCATGGCACAAGTACTCCGGCCGGAGATATCACAGAATTAAATGCAATTAAAAATGTTTTTGGAGATAAGGTTCCTTGGATAAGTTCTACAAAGTCCCTTTCAGGTCACTCATTAGGCGCTGCAGGTGTTCAAGAAGCTATCTATGGCTTAATTATGATGGATGAAGATTTCATAGTTGGTTCAGCAAATATTGAAAACCTTGACGAGGGCGCTGAAGCTTTTCCAATATTAAGAGAGAATATGTCTAAAGAATTACAGAGTTTTTTGAGCAATAGTTTTGGATTTGGTGGAACTAATGCAAGTCTTGTATTTGAAAAAATTTAGAACGGAATATCGTCATCCGTGATCCCGCTATCAGGCAAATTTTGAGAACTCATATCTTGATTAGAATCTTCATAAGAAGAGCTGTCTGATGAAGAACTACCCCTGCTATCCAAAAACTGCATATCCCTTCCTACGACTTCTGTAGTATATCTAGTTTGTCCATCCTGTTCCCATTTTCTAGTTTGAAGTTGCCCTTCTATGTAAACCTTTGATCCTTTTTTTAGATATTCACCAGCTATTTCGGCTAATCTTCTCCAAAGCACTACTCTATGCCATTCTGTTTTTTCTTGATCTGATCCCGTATCTTTATCTTTCCAAGATTCTGATGTAGCCAAACTTAATGTCGTAACAGCGGCCCCTCCAGCTGTATACTTTACTTCAGGATCTTGTCCTAAGTTACCCACTAAAATAACTTTATTGATTCCACTTCTAGCCATATATATTTTTAATTTTAGTTAATATTACTAACACCGATTATAATCACTTTTCTAAACATAAGTTCCAAAACATTATTTTTTTTTAATGAAACACATCAAAGTAAGAGGTGCCAGGCAACATAATCTTAAAAATATAGATATAGATATACCCAGAGACAAACTTGTTGTCATTACAGGTTTATCTGGGTCAGGTAAATCTAGTCTAGCTTTTGATACTCTTTATGCAGAAGGGCAAAGAAGATATGTAGAGTCTCTATCCGCGTACGCAAGACAGTTTCTATCTATGATGGAAAAACCAGATGTCGATCATATAGAAGGTTTATCTCCTGCTATTTCAATTGAGCAAAAGACTACTTCTCATAATCCCAGATCAACAGTTGGAACCGTTACAGAAATTTATGATTATTTGAGGCTGCTATTTGCAAGAGCAGGTACGCCAATGTGTCCTGATCATAATATTTCCTTGGAAGGCCAAACTTCTAATCAAATTTGTGACAAGATCTTAGAGCTACCGAAAGAAACTAAGCTTATGATATTGGCTCCTCTTATTAAGGAACAGAAAGGTGAGCACTTACATATTTTTGAAGAGCTCAAAATGCAAGGCTATGTAAGGATGAGAGTAAATGGGATTACTGTTGATGTAGAAGATAGTCCCAAATTAAATAAAAATAAAAAACATTCGATTGAAGCAGTAATTGATAGATTGGTTCTCCCAAAAGAGCATGATGAAAACTTTCAATTGAGACTAGCAGAGTCGGTAGAGAATGCTCTTAGCTTAGGCGATGGAAATCTGTTTGTTTTCTTGATGGATTCGAACGAAGACATTACTTATAGCTCAAAAATGGCATGCCCAACTTGCGGTTATAGTATCCCTGAATTGGAACCTAGACTTTTTACTTTCAACAATCCTGCTGGTGCATGCCCAGATTGTGAAGGATTAGGTGTTAAACAATACGTTGATGTTTCGAAAGTAATTCATGAGCCTACAGCTAGTTTAAGTGAAGGAGCAATAGTCGGTTGGGATGTCAGTCATAGATATCATTATCATCTGATCAGATGTTTATCAAAAGAATACGATTTTTCATTAGAAACTCCATATCAAGACCTTGAAAATGATATACAAGACCTTCTACTCAATGGTAGTGAAGGTAAACCTGTTGATTTCAGCTGGAGAAATAAGAGAGGTAGCCTTGTTGAGAGAATTTTTGCTTTTGAAGGGATATTGAATAATATTGAAAGGCGATATAAAGAAACTGAATCTAGTTGGAGTAGAGACAATTTATCTAAACTTATATCCCTTTCAACTTGCAAAAGTTGTGATGGCACGAGACTAAGAAAAGAAGCAAGAAATGTATTTATAGAAGATGTAAACCTTCCTCAAATTACTTCATATACTATTGATCATGCATTTAAATTCTTTTCAGAGCTAAGTTTAAAAGGTTCAAAAAGGGAAATCGCAGACAGAATAATCAAAGAAGTTAACGAAAGATTAGAGTTCTTAATTGATGTTGGTCTCAATTATCTAACACTTGAAAGAAGTGCAGAAAGTTTAAGTGGAGGAGAAGCACAAAGAATAAGGCTTGCAAGTCAAATAGGGGCAGGTCTCGTCGGAGTGACGTACATCTTAGATGAACCATCTATTGGTTTGCATCAGAGAGATAACGAAAAACTTTTAAAAACCCTTAAAAAACTTAGAGACTTGGGGAACACTGTCATAGTTGTAGAGCATGACAATGAAACCATGTATGCATCGGATCATGTAGTCGATATAGGTCCGGGTGCAGGCGTTCATGGTGGAAAAATATGTGCCGAAGGAACTGCCTTAGAAATTTCAAAATCAAAAGACTCCATAACAGGTCAATTCTTATCTGGAAAAAGGAAAATTGAAATCCCAAAAAAAAGAAAGAAGCTTGATAACAAACGTTTAGTAAAACTTTCAGGTGCAGACGGCCATAACCTCAAATCAGTTGATTTAGATCTTCCTCTTGATTTGTTTGTATGCGTAACAGGAGTTTCGGGTTCTGGGAAATCTACTCTCATAAATCAAACTCTACTCCCTGCAATTTCAAATGAAATATCTAAAGCAGAAAAAAAAGATACAAAACCATTTAAGAAACTTTCAGGCATAAATGATATAGATAAAATCATAGAGATAAGTCAAAGTCCTATAGGCAGAACCCCAAGATCAAATCCAGCGACTTATACAGGTCTTTTTACTCCCTTAAGAGAGCTTTTTGCAGGAACGCAAGAAGCGAGATCAAGAGGTTATAAAATAGGAAGATTTAGTTTTAATGTTAAAGGAGGAAGATGTGAAGCTTGTCAGGGAGACGGTGTAATAAAAGTGGAGATGCATTTTTTACCAGATGTTTATGTTAAATGTGATGTATGTGACGGACACAGGTACAACCGAGAAACTTTAGATATTAAATATAAAGGAAAAAATATTTATGAAGTCTTAGATATGACTGTTGAAGATTCTTTAAAGTTCTTTGACTCTATTCCGTCAATCAGAAAAAAGTTAGAAACATTAATGGATGTAGGTCTGGGTTACGTGAAATTAGGGCAGCAGGCTACCACGCTATCTGGAGGTGAGGCTCAGAGAGTTAAGCTAGCGAAAGAACTCTCGAAAAGTGCCTTGAATCATACGTTATATATTCTTGATGAGCCTACCACGGGGCTTCACATGCACGATGTCCAATTACTATTAAAAGTACTAAAGAGGCTAAGAGATAACGGAAATACAGTTGTTGTAATAGAACACAATATGGACGTTATAAAAACAAGTGATTGGATTATAGATCTTGGCCCTGAAGGGGGATCAAATGGAGGAGAAATAGTCGCTACAGGTTCTCCAGAAGCGCTAACAAAGATAAAGGACTCTCACACTGGAAAGCACCTTAAAAAAGAACTTTAATCTTAAGCTGTTTCTTCAGTTAAAGACTCAAGTTCTTCTGAATCAGAAACGTTTTCTTTAACAAATTCAATTTGAGCAGCTGGAGCTTTATCACCAGGTCTAAAACCTCTTTTGATGACCCTTAAATATCCACCCGGCCTATCTTTATAACGTGGACCAAGCTCATCAAATAGCTTTGCAACTGCCTCTTTAGATTGCAATCTTGAGAAAGCAAGTCTTTGATTAGCAACTGTGTTCTCTTTAGCAAGAGTGACCAACGGTTCTAGAAAACCTCTTATTTCTTTGGCTTTTGCTAAGGTAGTCTTAACAGACTCGTGTTCGATAATAGAAATGGCCAACCCTTTCTTTAGTGAAGCTCTTTGGGGGCTATTTCTATTTAGCTTTCTTCCAGATTTCCTGTGTCTCATTTTTTTCTCTTAATTATTTTCTGGTGGCCAGTTATCGAGAATTAAACCTAACGAAAGACCTCTAGACAACAGAACTTCCTTAATTTCGTTTAAGGATTTCTTTCCTAAGTTTGGAGTTCTCAAAAGATCTGATTCCATTCTGGTAACTAAATCACCTATGTAATGTATATTCTCAGCTTTCAAGCAATTTGCAGACCTAACTGTGAGTTCTAGTTCGTCTACAGGTCTTAGCATAATTGGGTCTATCTTCGCTTCCTCTTTTTCTTCAATAACCTCTTCTAATCTTCCAAGTTCAGCAAAAGCGGATAATTGATGTTGGAGAATGGTTGCCGATATTCTTAAAATCTCTTCAGCTTCTAAAGTTCCATCTGTATCAATGTCTACAGTAAGCCTATCTAAATTAGTTCTTTGCTCAACCCTGGCATTATCTACTTGGTATGTCACTCTTTTAATAGGTGAGTAAGTTGCATCTAATCTTAGAAGTCCGGTTTCTTGACCTTCGTCTTCGTCAAGAGGCCTAACAGGTACAAAGCCTCTACCTCTTGTTACTTTCATTGTCATATTTATAGAGCCTTCTTCATTTAAAGTAGCAATATGATGATCTGGATTGATAACTTCTACTCCTGTTGACAGTTCTATATCAGCTGCAGTTACAACTCCACTTCCAGATTTTGATAGAGTTAGTTCAGCATCTTCTACTTCAGTTAATCTCACTGAAAGGTCTTTTAAGTTTAATAAGATATCGATCACATCTTCTTGCACACCCTCTATAGTGCTATATTCATGAAGCACTCCATCAATTTTAACCTCTGATACGGCTGTACCAGGCATAGAAGATAATATGATTCTTCTAAGAGCATTCCCTAAGGTATGTCCGAAACCTTGTTCAAGAGGTTCAAGTACTATCTTAGATCTTGTAGGACCTGATTCTTCAACTACTATTTCAGTTGGTGTTAAAAAATCTTTAATAATATCGTAATTATCTGTCATTTCATTTCCTCTTTTATTTTGAATAAAGCTCAACAATTAAATTTTCATTTATGTCGGTATCAAGTGAAGATCTTTCAGGAATATTTTTGTATGTACCTGAATAATTAGATGTATTGACATCTACCCAATCACAATCTTCTCTATTTTTGGCAATTTCTATGGCCTGTTGGACTCTGTTTTGGCCTTTTGCACGCTCTGTAAGTGAAACCACATCACCCGGCGCAATCATATAACTAGGTATGTTTACCTTTTTATCATTGACCAGGATTGCTTTGTGGCTTACGAGTTGTCTTGCCTCAGATCTGGTAGAAGCGAAGCCCATACGATAGACAACATTGTCCAGTCTGCTTTCAAGGATTTGAAGTAGATTATCACCTGTAACTCCCTTCATTCTGGCTGCATGCTTATAGTAAGTCTTGAATTGTTTTTCCATTACACCGTATATTCTTCGAACTTTCTGTTTCTCTCGAAGTTGAACACCGTAGTCTGAAATCCTCGGGCGTCTGGTTCTTCCATGCTGACCAGGTACAGTCTCAGATTTACATTTTGAATCATGAGATCTTATACCACTCTTTAAAAGAAGATCTCTACCTTCTCTTCTGGATAATTTACATTTAGGTCCTATATATCTAGCCATTAGACTCGCCTCCTTTTGGGTGGTCTGCAACCATTGTGTGGTATTGGAGTAACATCGGTTATTTTGGTTATCTTGAATCCTTTTGAATTTAAACCTCGTATAGCTGACTCTCTGCCTGAACCGGGACCTCTAACTTGAATTTCCAAGCTCTCGATGCCAACCATTTTTACTTTATCTCCGACTGCTTCAGCAGCTCGTTGTGCAGCAAAAGGAGTACTTTTTCTGGAACCTCTAAAACCTTGAGCGCCTGAACTAGACTGAGCAATTGCATTGCCTTGCTTATCTGTAATACTGATTAGAGTATTATTAAAAGATGCGTGGATGTGTGCAATACCTTCACTCACTCTTTTTTTAGTTGTCTTTTTTGTTACCATAATTTTATCTTCTTATTGGACGTTTAGGTCCTTTTCTTGTCCTTGCATTATTTTTTGTTTTTTGACCTCTTACGGGAAGATGTCTTCTATGTCTAATACCTCTATTAGTACCTAAATCTTGTAATCTTTTTATGTTAGTTGCTACTTCTCTTCTGAGATCTCCTTCAACAAGAAATTTTCCAACTTCAGCCCTTATAAGCTCTAATTGGTCTTCAGATAAATCTGAGATCTTTGTTGATGGATCTATACCAATAACACCACAAATATCCTGTGCTCTAGTCTTACCTATCCCATAAACATAAGTTAATGAAATCTCCGCATGTTTATTATCTGGAATATTTACGCCTGCTACACGAGCCATTACTTTCTCCTTTAACCTTGCCTTTGTTTATGTCTAGGTTCTGTTGAACAAATAACAAAAAGTGTTCCTTTTCTTTTCACAATTTTGCAATCTCTGCATATTTTTTTTACCGATGCTCTTACTTTCATTTTTTACCTACCACCTAAAGGATTTCCACCGTATCCTTTTAAATTTGCTTTTTTGAGAAGTGATTCATATTGATGCGACATAAGATGTGATTGAACTTGAGCCATAAAATCCATTACAACAACTACAGCAATTAGTAATGACGTACCTCCTAAATAAAAAGGTACATTTGCAGAAACTATTAAGAATTGAGGCATTAGACATACCAAAATTAAGTAGCCCGAGCCCCAGACCGTAAGTCGAGTCATAACACCGTCAATATAATCAGCAGTTTGATCTCCTGGTCTTATTCCAGGCATATAAGCTCCAGAGCGCCTTAAGTTCTCTGAAATTTCTTTTGGATCAAACTGGAGAGCAGTGTAGAAAAAACAAAAGAAGGCTATCAAAACAGAAAATAGAATGACATACAAAGGTTGTCCGGGACCTAAAGCCAGTGCGATTTCTTGCAACCACTCAAACCCTTCCCCTTGACCAAACCAAGTAGAAGCAGATGCAGGAAAGAGAAGCAAACTACTGGCAAAAATAGCAGGTATAACACCTGCCTGATTAATCTTCATTGGCAGATAAGACGCTTGTCCTTGAACCATTTTTCTTCCTTGTTGTCGTTTGGCATAATTGACAGTAATTCTTCTTTGTCCTCTTTCTATCCAGACAATAAAGGCAATAGCAGCTATAGCCACTAAAGCAATTGAAAGAAGCATAATTAAATTTATATCTCCTTGTCTTGCACCTTCAAATGCTTGTCCTACAGCTCTCGGGAGACCTGCAACAATACTTGAGAATATTATGATAGAAATTCCATTACCGATTCCTTTTTCAGTTACTAGTTCACCAAGCCACATTAAAAATACGGTCCCTGAAACTAAAGATGTCACTGCAATGATTTGGAACATTAAGCCTGGCTCTAATGCAAGCCCTTGATTCTGTAAACCCAGTGCTAAACCACTGGCTTGTATTAATGCCAAGAAAACAGTTCCATATCTGACATAAGATGTTCTTAATCTCCTTCCCTCTTCGCCTTCCTCTCTGAATCTTTTTTTCAATGAAGGTGTCGTACCTTCAAGTAAACTCATAATTATTGAAGCAGTTATATAAGGCATTATATTTAATGCCATGATACTCATTCTTTCTAAAGCACCGCCTGAGAACATATTGAATAGATCTAATAGAGTTCCTTGATTTTGCTGGAAAATATTAGCTAACTTATCAGGATCTATTCCTGGGATAGGAATATGTGTTCCTATTCTGTATATGATTACAGCCATAAAAACAAAACGAAGTCTTTTCCACAACTCGGAAAGGCCTTTATTTTGTCCTATAGCTGAAGGATTTACTGACATATTTAGACCTCTACAGAGCCTCCTGCTTCTTCAATTAATTTCTTTACTGAAGCTGTTGTATGTATACCTTTAAGATTCATCTTTGTAGACGAATCGGTATCCAAAAATACTTTTACTTTTTTAGTTGAATTTCTTATTAAGTCAGCCTCGATTAAAGTTTCTATACTTACTTCCAATATGCCAGAAGAAACTAAAGTGCTTAAACGAAGTTGCTCGGTATTTCTATTCTTTCTAGACGTAAAACCAAACTTAGGAACCCTTTTTTGAAGCGGCATTTGGCCGCCTTCAAAGCCAATTCTTACTCTTCCACCTGAACGGGATTTAAGACCTTTGTGACCTTTACCACTTGTTTTACCAAAACCACTTCCGAGACCTCTACCGATACGTTTACTATCCTTTACTCTTTTCGGATTTGGTTTTAATTCATTGAGTTTCATTTCTCTACCTTTAGTTAACTTCTAGTAAATGAATAGCTTTATTGATCATTCCTCTATTTTCAGGAGTATCTTGGACTGACACAACTTGCCCTAACTTAGATAAGCCTAATCCTCTAACAGATTGTTTCTGATAATCTTTAGAGCCAATAAGGCTCTTTGTAAGTTTAACCGTGATATCTTTATCAGCCATTCCTAACCTCTACCTAATCTTTTTGCAACTCTTGCGGGAGATTCCATCTCCCTTAAAGCCTTTAGTGTTGCCCTGACAACGTTAACTGGAGTAGTAGAGCCATAACACTTTGCCAGGACATCTTTTACACCTGCCAATTCAAGAACAGCTCTCATTGCACCACCAGCTATAATTCCCGTTCCAGGAGCAGCAGGCTTCATATAAACAACGGAGGCACCAAATTTTGTTTTTATCGGATACTGAATAGTGTCACCTTTCAATTCAATACTAACCATATTTCTTCTGGCATGGTCTAAGGCTTTTTGTATAGCTATAGGTACTTCTCTTGCCTTTCCTCTCCCAAAACCAATTTTTCCGTTTCCATCACCAACAACCGTTACAGCAGTAAATCCAAAAATTCGGCCTCCTTTCACAACCTTAGCCACTCTATTCACTTGAACTAATTTTTCCTCTAAGACTTCTGAGCCAAGATTTTCCTTTACAGCAGTTTTTTCCATGTTTTTTCCTAAAATGAGAGACCGGCTTCACGAGCCGATTCAGCTAGAGCTTTAACACGACCATGAAATTTATAACCTGATCTATCAAAAGCCACTTTGTTGACACCCTTTTCTATTGCCCTTTCCGCGATTAGCTTACCTACTTTAGAGGCAGCTTCTATGTTTCCATTATTTCCGCCCTTCAAAGAAGCTTCAGCTGTTGAAGCACTAGTAATTACCTGTGATCCATCAAAATTTAGGATTTGAGCATAAATATGTGTATTAGATCTATATACAGTTAATCTATTATTTTTAGAGAGTTCAATTTTAGATCTACTCTTTTTTGCTCTCTTAAGCCTTTTTATATTTTTTATAGCCATCTTTTATTATGCTTTCTTAGATTCTTTTCTTATTATTCTTTCATCAGAATACTTAACGCCTTTGCCTTTGTATGGTTCTGGAGGTCTGTAATCCCTAATCTCAGCAGCGACCTGTCCAACAAGTTGCTTATCCATTGATTTGAGAATAATTTCTGTGTTACTTGGTAATTCAGCTGACACTCCTTCTGGCAAATCATGTTTTATTGGATGAGAGAAACCCAAGCTCAGATTTATAGAATTACCCTCAAGAGCAGCTCTGTAACCTACTCCATTAATTTCTAATTTTTTTTCAAACCCTGTAGCCACTCCTTCCATATAATTAGCAGTTAAAGCCCTCATGGTTCCAGTGATAGCAAGAGATTCTTTCGTCTCCTTATTGGGGCTGAAACTGATAGTGCCTTCTTCTTTATTTATATCCACATCTTGATGAACTTCTAAAGATAAATTTCCTAATTTTCCTGTAAAAGTAATTACACCTTGATTATTTTCAAGAGTAACTCCTTCAGGTATTTCTAGAGCTTTTAGAGATGTTCTGGCCATAATTTTATAATCTTTAAAAAACTGAACAAATTAATTCCCCACCAACCTTTTCTTCTCGAGCTTGCTGATCAGTCATTAGTCCTTTACTTGTTGAAACAATTGCTATTCCCAGACCACCATTTATCTCAGGCAATTCCTTATAATTAGAGTATTGTCTTAATCCCGGCTTACTAATCCTTTTTAGCTGCCTAATAACAGGAGCGCCTTCAAAGTATTTAAGTTTAATCTCTATTTCTGGTTTAGAGCCTTCAGAAGTAGAGTAAGAATGTATATACCCTTCTTGCTTGAGCATAGATAAAAGAGCCATCTTCTTAGAAGAGGATGGAACTTTCACGAACTCCTTATTCCTGGCCTGTGCATTATTTATGCTTGAGAATAGATTTGCGATTGGATCTTGTGTACTCATATTATTTTTACCAACTTGATTTAACTAAACCAGGAATATCTCCTTTCATAGCCAGTTCTCTTAATTTATTACGAGCGAGTCCAAATTTTCTATAAACAGCATGTGGTCTCCCTGTAATAGCACATCTTCTTTGCATTCTTACTGGGCTTGCGTCTCTAGGCAGTTTTTGAAGTTTTATCTGTGCCACATCTTTCTCTTCTTGAGAGAACTTTGGACTACGGATAATTTCTTTCAACTCTGCTCTTTTTGCAGCATACCTTAGAACTGTTTTTCTTCTTCTTTCTTCTCTTGCTTTCATTGATGCTTTAGCCATAACTTATCCTTTAACTTTTAAAAGGGAACTTCATTGCCCTTAGAAGAGCCTCACCCGACTCATCATCTGTTGCTGAGGTTGATATACAAATGTCCATTCCTCTAATTTTGTCTACCTTGTCATAATCAATCTCTGGGAAGATTATTTGTTCTTTGATTCCCATAGAATAATTTCCCCTCCCGTCAAAAGATTTTGTCTCAAGACCCCTAAAATCTCTTTCTCTAGGTATTGCAATTCCTATAAGCCTATCCAAAAACTCATACATTCTGTCACCCCTTAAAGTGACCTTGCAACCAATGGGCATACCGTCTCTAATTTTGAAATTAGCTACAGATTTCCTAGCTTTCGTTACTAATGGTTTCTGACCGGCAATTAAGGTCATATCTTCGACTGCCCGTTCTAAAAGTTTTTTGTCATTCATAGCTTCTCCAACACCCATATTGAGAGTTACTTTAGTAACTTTTGGAACAGCCATTATTGATTCAAGACCTAATTTAGTTTTGAGCTCAGAAACCACATTGGTTTTGTAATGTTCTTTTAATGAAATCATATTTATATCTCCTTACCTGAAGATTTATAGACTCTTTTTCTTGAACCGTCTTCATGTGATTGGATAAGTATCTTGTCAGCTTTTTTTGTTGAAGGATTAAAAATAGATATATTAGACATGTCTATTGAGGCTTCCTTTTCAACAACACCGCCGGCTATGCCTGCATTGGGATTTGGCTTAGTGTGTCTTTTGACCATTTGAACCCCAGAAACAAAGCATCTTCCGTTGGTAAGTATTTTGGTCACTGAGCCTTGTTTGCCTTTGTCCTTACCGGCTATGACAATAACTTGATCACCTGTCTTTATCTTATTCATTACTATAAAACCTCAGGAGCTAATGAAACTATTCTCATGAACTCTTCACTGCGAAGTTCCCTTGATACGGGTCCAAAGACCCTAGTTCCTATTGGTTGTTTTTGAGCATTAATTAATACCGCTGCATTATCATCAAACCTAATTGCGGATCCATCAGACCTACGAAGTTTATTTTTTGTTCTAACGATTACGGCATCGACAACTTCACCTTTTTTTACTCTTCCTGTCGGTATAGCCTCTTTAATGGTAACTTTTATTACATCACCAACCTTAGCAAATTTCTTCTTTGATCCGCCAAGGACTCTTATGCACATGAGCTTCCTAGCACCACTGTTATCTGCGACTTCTAAATAGCTTTGCTCTTGTATCATCTTTAAATTATATTTCTTGAGATTTCTCTTCTACTTTCAATAAACTCCAAGATTTAGTCTTAGATATTGGCCTACATTCTTGAATTGTGACAAGGTCGCCAGCATCACAGATATTGTCTTGATCGTGTGCCTGTACTTTTGAAGATCTACGCATTATCTTTTTATATAAAGGGTGCTTGACCTTTCTCTCAACAAGTACAGTTATAGTCTTATCTCGAGAGGAACTTACCACTCTACCTGTTTCTGTTCTTGTATTTTTATCCATTATTATTTTCTCGGGCTTCTTGTTCTTTATTCAGAGTCTTAAGTTGAGCAATTGATCTTCTTATCTCTCTGATTTTATGAGTTTCTTTCAGTTGTCCTGATGCATGTTTAATTCTAAGTTCTAATAATTCTTTTCTAAGCTTTCCCTCTTCATCAAGAACGTCAGTTGATTTACTTCTTAATCTATCTAATAAACTCTCTTTTGCCATTAGACTCTCCTGATAAATGTAGTTGAAATAGGCATTTTTGCTGAAGCTAAAGCAAATGCCTCTTTGGCCAGTTCTTCATCTACACCTTCCATTTCATATAAAATTTTTCCAGGTTTTATTGGACATACCCAGTATTCAACATTTCCTTTACCTTTGCCTTGTCTAACTTCCAAAGGTTTTTTGGTTATTGGCTTATCAGGAAAAACTCTTATCCAAATTTTTGCACCTCTTTTAACATGACGAGTCATTGCTCTCCTTGCAGCCTCTATCTGTCTAGAGGTTAGTTGTCCTCTTTGAGTAGCTTTTAAACCGAAAGTACCGAAACTTAGAGTAGCCCCTCTTTGGGCATTACCAGTATTTCTACCCTTTTGTTGTTTTCTGTATTTTGTTCTTTTAGGTTGAAACATTATTTTTACCTTTTAGTCAGATTCCTTTTTAGAGGTATCTAGTATCTCTCCTCTGAAAACCCATGCCTTAACACCAATAACACCATAAGTAGTATTTGCTTCTGCCAGACCATAATCTACGTCAGCTCTCAATGTATGAAGAGGCACTCTTCCTTCTTTTTGTATCTCTGCCCTAGCTATCTCAGCGCCACCAAGTCGTCCTGCAACTCTTATCTTGACACCCTCTGCACCTTGTCTCATTGCATTTTGGACTGCTCTTTTCATTGCCCTTCTAAACATAACTCGTCTTTCAAGTTGCTGTGCGACACTCTCAGCCAAAAG
>CABYSI010000024.1:0-13456 GCA_902521635.1 uncultured SAR86 cluster bacterium
GCTTTGAGTCTACATATTGATTTGCCTTATCAGCAAGAGACATTATTTCTTTCATCGCCTTACTGAACTCTAGATTCTCATAAAATCTTGCAACTTTATTTGCGGAATCTTTGAAATCTTCTATTAGTTCAGCAGAGTCTAATTGCTTAGATAGCAACCCATTGAAATTCTGATTTATGAATTTAGCAGATCTACTGGCTATATTTGCATATTTATTCACCAAATCAGAATTATTCTTTTGTCTAAAATCTTCTAAATTCAAGTCAATATCATCAACACCGGTTCCAAGCTTTGAGGCAAAATAATATCTAAGGTAGTCGGAGTCTAAAATATTTATATAATTTTCAGCAGAAATAAAATTACCTCTCGATTTCGACATTTTTTCGCCATTAAGAGTGAGAAAACCATGAACAAATACCCCGCTAGGTGTTTTTAAATCTGCATTTGAGAGCATGGCTGGAAAAAATAAGGTATGAAAATACATGATATCCTTTCCAATGAAATGGAAAACTTCAGCCTCGGATTCTATATCCCAAAACTCTTCGAAACTTTTTTCAGAATCCTGTTTTTTTAGATAATTTAAATGGCTAGCTAGGTAACCTATAGGCGCATCAAGCCAGACATAAAAATATTTATCATCATATCCGGGTATTTTAAATCCAAAGTAAGGACTATCTCTGCTTATATCCCAATCCTTTAAATCTCCTTCTAACCATTCGTTGAGTTTATTTCTAACCGGATCTTGTATTCTAGATTCATTCAACCATGCATTAATTTCGTTTTTTAATACACCAAGTTTGAAGAAGAGATGCTCTGATTCTTTGATTACTGGCACTGTCTTTGTGAGAACTGATATTGGATTTTTCAAATCTATTGCGTTATAAGTTGCACTGCATTTTTCACAGTTGTCCCCATATTGATCTTCTGCTCCGCAATTTGGGCATGAACCTTTGACATATCTATCCGAAAGGAACATATTTCTAGAGGTATCAAATAATTGATTGATGGATCTTTTTTCTATGAGGCCTTTTGCATCTAAAGATTTGTAGATTCTTTCAGACAGAATTCTATTTTCGTCGCTATGAGTTGAGTGATAATTGTCATGCGATATTTTAAAATTTTCAAAAGTACTTTTATGTTCTTTATATACCTGCTCTATCAATTTTTCTGGTGTTATAGATAGTTCCTCAGCTTTAAGCATGATAGGAGTGCCGTGTGCATCATCAGCACAGACATAAGTACATTGATTACCATAGAGCTTCTGATATCTCACCCAGATATCTGTTTGAGTATGTTCTAAGATATGACCCAAGTGCAATGAGGCATTTGCATAAGGCAATGCGCTAGTTACTAAAATTGATCTTTTTTCAGAATCTTGTGACATTGTAGGGTTAAAATAATAGCTGGAAGCAATTATAACCTACTTGTACTAGATCTTTTTTATGAAAACATGACACAGATAAATGACAAACTACGAATCCCTAAAAATATTAGAAAAGTTAAAAATATAGTTGGTGTATTTTCTGCAAAAGGCGGGGTAGGTAAGTCAGTTATTTCCTTACAAATCGCTACGGCTCTGAAAGAAAAAGGTTTAAGGGTAGGTCTTGTAGATACAGATATATATGGACCATCTCAATCAGTTATGTTGAATTCGAGTCCTGTTGAGCTAAAAAATTTAAAAGATGATCAACTCATTAAACCATTAGTTAAAGATAATATTAAATTCATGTCTATGGGCTTAATTTCAGGAGAGAAGATGCCTCTAATTGCAAGAGGTCCAAAGGTGAGTGGAGCAATTATGCAACTTCTTTTCAAAACTGACTGGGGTGAATTAGATTATTTAATAATAGATACGCCTCCTGGAACAGGTGATGCTCAGTTAACCTTACTTCAAAGAATTCCTGTAACAACATCATTAGTTGTAACTACACCTCAAAATGTATCAATCTCTGATTGTAGAAGAGGAATAGAAATGATTAATAAGCTCAATCAACCAATAAGCGGGTTGATAGAAAATATGAGTTGGTTTCAGCCAGATGATCAACAAAAAAAATATTATCTATTCGGCAAGGATGGCGCAAAGGAGTTAGCCAGAGAATACTCATTAGAATTATTAGCACAATTGCCTTTAGTAGAATTATCGGATGAATCTAAAATTCAGGATCATCCACTTTTAAAATCAGAATTTGTTAAGATAAGTGATAAGTTAATGGAATCAATTAAAATTCTTAAGAAAAAGAAATCAATCGGTATACCTCAAGCAAACATCATAAAATGAATATGATCAAAATCTTTCTCTTTACATTAATATTAGCTTTTAGTTTAAGTACTCATGCTGATGTTGATCCTTTAAAAAATATCAATGAGAAAACTCACAACCTCAATGAAGCCCTTGACCTGCAATTAGCATCTCCTGTGGCTAGGTTATATAAGCGTATTACTCCTGACTTTGCAGAAATAGGAATTACAAACTTTACTAGAAACCTAGAAGATCTGAGCATATCTTTAAATAATATTCTTCAAGGTAAAGTAGATGACGGATTTTCAGATTTAATAAGGTTTGTTGTTAATTCAACCTTAGGGCTTGGTGGATTTGTCGATGTAGCTTCACAACTAGGTTTCGATAAACACGATGAAGACTTTGGACAAACTTTAGCGGTATGGGGCGTATCTGATGGACCTTATTTGGTCTTACCCGGCCTTGGGCCAAGTACTATGAGAGATACTTTGGCTATGATTCCAGATGCATTTTTGACCCCTTTATGGTTAATTGATCATGATCGAACTTCTTACTCACTTACAGCAATCGATCTGGTAGATACTCGAGCAAGATATTTAGGACTAGAAAGTGTCGTAATAGGGGATGAATATCTTTTTTATCGTGACGCTTATCTGCAAAGTAGAGAATTTGAGATTCTTGATGGAGAGGTGGATGATGACTTCGACGAATTTGATGACTTCAATTAGCTGTCCCTAATCTCTAATTTGATATTAATATAATCAGTATGGCTTATATGAATTAAGTCCGAGATTTTTCTTATAAGATGTTCTTCATATTTATCTAGATTGCCGTCTGCGTATGCAACTTTCCAAAGATTCTTTAAAAGACTTAATTTATCTTCATACTCAAATTCATCATTAACTACCCTTGTATAACCGTATAGAGAAGTACTTTCCGATACGGTCTCTTCCGCATCTTTTATTATCTCTTCAATATCAGATTCATCTACTGCATAAGTCTCTATTAGCGATTGTTTTAAAGATGTTTTTTCAGTTTCGTCAAAATCTTTATCGGCAAAAGCTATTTCAACCAACAATGCTGCACAAGCATTATCAAGTAAATTTGAACTAGACTCTTCAGTAGTTTCTTCTTTTGTATTAAATCTTGTTATTAAGTCTTTAATTTTATTTATCATATAGCCGTCTCGGTTAGCAAATATTTATAGTTATCGATAGGGTTTATTTCATTATTCAGAGATACCAAATACTTCCTAATATTTTTTGCACCATTGAAGCCTTTAAAGAGACCCATTAAATGCTTAGTGATATGAGATATTTTAGTTCCTTTTTCTATTTCAGACTGAATATAAGGGAGCAGCTTTAATAATATATCACCTTGAGAGGTGGCATTTAAGTTTTCTAAAAAGATACTGCTATCAACTTCAGTCAAAATATATGGATTATTATAAGCTTCTCTGCCGAGCATCACCCCATCTACATATTGTAAGTGATCTAGAGATTCTTCAATTGTTTTGATCCCCCCATTGATTATAAAATTCAGATCAGGAAAAGCATCCTTCAGTTTGTAGACTCTTTGATAATTTAAAGGGGGTATTTCTCTATTATCTTTGGGGCTTAAACCTTTAAGCCAGGCTTTTCTTGCGTGAATGATAAATGTCTCACATCCAGCGAAACTGACTTCTTTAATGAATTTATCTAAATATGTATCTTCGTCCATATCATCGACCCCAATTCTACACTTAACGGTCACGGGTATACTTACAGACTTTTTCATGGCAGAAATGCACTTAGATACCAGACCTGGTTCTTTCATTAAAACTGCTCCAAATCTTCCCTTTTGTACTTTAGTGCTTGGACATCCAATATTGAGATTTATCTCTTTATAACCAAATTCTTCTGATATTACAGACGCCTCTGCAAGAGATACTGGATCAGATCCTCCCAATTGAATAGCCAGAGGATGTTCCTCTTGATCATACTCAAGTAACTTGCTTGTATTGCCATTAAGGATTGCGTTTGAATGAAGCATTTCTGTATATAAAAAGCTTCTTTTTGTAAGCAGTCTATGAAAATACCTGCAATGACGATCCGTCCGATCCATCATCGGAGCTATGCAAAATCTATGACTCATTAAGGATGAAGTGGAAGGGCATAATAATCAAAGAATATATACATGATTACAGTACAAATAACTAATGTTAATAACATTACAGGTAGCCCTTTTTGTGCCCATTTAAGAGGTGTAATAGCCAAATCAGGATTACCAGTTGTCTTTGCAAGCTTCTCTGAAACCGTAACGATATAAACATTTGCTGTAGACCCAATATGAGTTCCATTGCCGCCCATTCCTACACCTATTGCAAGACACCAGCATAAAGCAGCAATATTTACTCCTACTGCTTCTAGTGAAGCAATTATAGGGATCATAGCTGCGGTGAATGGAATGTTATCAATGGCAGCTGACATAATAGCTGCTACCCACATTAACGCGATACAAGTCATCATGAAATTCTCTTGAATGACTTCTCCACTAACTGGATCAATTATAAATGGAACTATGTATTGACCTAAATATTCAAGAAATTTACTTCCCTCTACACCGCCAACAAGCATAAAAAGGGCAACAAAAAACATAAGCAGGGGTATTTCGTGCGTCATATTTTTCATAACATCTTCAAATTCAATTTCTTTTGCAAGGATAGTTAGTAGAATCAGACCTGTTCCTGCTACCATCCAAGGTTCCCAATGGATTGTGTTATGGATTACGAAGAGTATTACCATTAAGCCTAAAATTGAAAGTGACTTATTCCAAAGACTCTTATCTTTATAAGGAATGGTTTCTTCAAATTTTCCTTCTGGTACGATTGCAAGTTCTTCCTTAAATAAAAACTTCATAAAGTATAAAGTTGCTAGCCAGGCAACAAGTACTATAGGAAACATTTTATATGCGAAGGGCATAAATGCTATATCAAAAGCAGATCCAATCATTAGATTGGGAGGATCACCCACAAGTGTTGCGACACCACCAGTGTCTGATAGTAAGGCAGCGGCCATTAAGTAGGGTATAGCACTGACTTTCATTTTTTGACATATCAATACTATTAAAGGCCCAAATATTACAACCGTTGTAACGTTATCTAATAGCAGAGATATAACGGTTACTGCTGTTCCAAGCAGAGCAAGCAGTAAGTATTGTCTTCCTTTTGCTATTTTCCCTATATTACCAGCCAAGACTTCGAATCCTCCAGTGTTTATCATGATAGATACAACAGCCATCATGGCACCTAGTAGAAATACTACATTCCAATCAACAGCTTCAAAAGCCGCTTCGGGTGAGTAGAAACCATAGGATTGACCAACAACAAGCATTACAGCAGCTCCAGCCATTGCAACTTTCACTCTATGAAATCCGTGTAGTGTTTCTGTAAAAATAAGAATAAAACTAGCAGCCAAAATAATACCTGATACCAACATACCTTGATTCATTACAATCTCATGCATAACTACCTCTAAAATTTTATTAATATATTTTAAACTATTCTTTAATAGCTTAAACTTAAAAAATGATTCCCTTAGACAATAATTTAGTATTTACTCCAGAAAATATCAATACTTCCTCAGAATCAGGTGTATCAATCATCTTGAAAAATCAAGAATTCTTAACATCTAAAGCATCTGAGGTCTTGTTATTTGAAGATGATGATCTTAAATGGTCAGAAATGGAATTTTCACATAAACATTTCTTAGGTTATCTAAACAACAAACCATGCTTTGTTGCTTGTTTAAAAGACTCTTCACCAAAAGCAGAAGGTACTATTTTAAGTCCTTTAAGAAGTCTTCTTGGCAGAATACCAGATACATTATTTACTATTTTTTCAAGATCACTCCAAATAGATAATTGGTATATTTCTAATCAATTTTGTGGAAGTTGTGGTAAAGCTATAAAACCTCATGAAACAGAGAGAGCTATGATATGTGAGTGCAAGGATACGCTTATATATCCAACAATTTCACCATGTATTATTGTCCTTGTTACAAATGGTGAAGAACTCTTATTAGCTCATAATAAGAATTTTCCAGGAGAATTTTATAGCACACTAGCAGGCTTTATCGAACCAGGCGAGTCTGCTGAATCGGCGATTGAGAGGGAAGTTTTTGAGGAGGTGAGCGTAAGAATTAAAAATATTACTTACTATGGAAGTCAATCTTGGCCTTTTCCAAGCCAACTTATGTTGGGATATCACGCCGAATATGATGAAGGGCTTATTAGCCCCGATGGTGTGGAAATCGATAAAGCAGATTGGTTTAATTTTAAAGAGTTACCTCAAGTTCCAACTGGAAATATCTCTATTTCAGGAAAGTTAATTGAAAGTTATATTGAAAAATTAAATAGTTAAGATTTATTTCTGGGATCATTTGAAGCTCTTCCCCAATCTTTAGCGCTTTTAACATTTTCTTTAACCTTAGTTTCTGTAACTGTATCTGGTTTAGACTTCTCATTAGCCACTGTGTTAGGTTTATTATCCTTATCTGAAGATTCGACTTTATCAGTTTTTTCAATTGTTTTATTTTTCGCCTTTTGACTTTTCTTAACATCAGCTGCAGAAGGCTTTTGTTTCTTCTTTTCTTGGATCTTTTCAATATCTTTCTTAACCTCATCAACTTTAGGTTTACTCGAAACTTTATTCACTGATTTACTTTGAATTTTATCGGCATCTTGTTTAGTTTGTTTGTCAGCAACTTTCTTTCTAGTTTGTGATTTTGGTTTAGAATTTTTAGTTTCAAAATCTTTTTTATTTTCTTTAGGTTTTTCTTTATTAGAATTTCTACCTTGAGGTTTTTTGGTATCTTTATTTTCAAGATTTGGTTTAGGTCCTCTTTTGTTTAGATTTTTGTTATCAGATTCTTTTTTATCTAGACGTGTGTTAGTGGATCGAGAATTATTTCTACTCTGAGGTTTTCTGTTTCTGTTGTCAGGTCGCCTCTTATTCCTTTGATTTCTCCTGTTCGATGTTGAGTGTTGCTTTTTGTCATCTTTTTTCTCAAACAAATTCAATAATTTTTTGAATAAGCCTTCGCCTTTTTTCTTGGGTTTTTTTGGTGGAGTAAGATTTACCGCAGGCTTTTCAAATTTAGGCTTTTTATAAGTTTCTTTATCTGCACCATTAGTTCCAATTTCGCTTTGAATATCATAACTTGCATTATCCTTAGATTTCTTACCATCCGCTTTCAGTCTAGTAACTTCAAATCTATTATCAGAACGAGTAGGATCAGAGACGACTATTACTCTAACGTTAGTCCTTTCTTCAATTTCATTCACTCTTGCTCTTCTTTCATTTAGTAAAAATGTAGACATATCAGATGAAACCACAGCTCTGACTTCTCCACTTTTCTTTTTACTTGCTTCTTCTTCGATAAGCCTAAGAACTGCTGTAGATAAACTAGCAACATCCTGTGTCCATCTCTCTTGAAGGGAAGGCCTTAGTCTTTGCCTAGACATTTCCATTAAGCCAAATCTAGATATCCTACCTACTTGAACTTTTGCTCTGTCTATTGAAAGTGCCGACCATAATTTGTCTTCAACTGCACGTTTATTTTTCAGAGAAAGCATATCTATAAAGTCGATTACAACTAAACCTCCTATATCTCTAAGTCTTAGTTGTTTACCTAACTCGACAGCAGATTCTATATTTGTATTCAATGCTGTCTCTTCTATATCGCTGCCACCAGTAGCTTTTGCTGAGTTAACATCAATTGCAACTAAGGCCTCTGTTTGATCTATTACTATAGATCCTCCGCTTGGAAGAGAAACTTCCCTTTGATAAGCGGTTTCTATCTGACTTTCGATCTGATATCTAGTGAATAAAGGAATTGCCTCATCATATTTCTTAATCTTTTCTTCAAAGTCTGGCATTAATTTAGAAGTGAAATCGTGAGCTTTTTCATACGCTTCATCGGTATCAACTAATACTTCTGTTATATCATCTCGCAAAAAATCTCTTAGTGAACGTGATATGAGATCATTTTCACGAAAAATTAGGAACGGAGCCTTTCTTTGCTGGTTAGCTTCTGTAATTGCATCCCATAGATTTATTAAATAGTCTAAATCCCATTTTAATTCTTCCAAAGAAACGCCATCTCCTGCAGTTCTGACTATCAAACCCATATCTTTTGGAATATTGAGTTGTTTAAGCTTATCCCTTACTTCATCTCTAGCCTTTCCTTCAATGCTTTTAGAAATTCCACCTGCTTCTGGGCTATTTGGCATTAAAACTAAATAATGACCAGGTAGAGAAATAAACGTACTTATAGCAGCCCCTTTAGTGCCCCTCTCTTCTTTTTCGACTTGAATGATAATTTCATCTCCTTGAGTCAAAACTTCATTAATGGGAGCTTTTTGATTGTTACCTTTGTAAAATCCTGGGTGCAGTTCTTTGATGGGTAAAAACCCATGTTTTTCTGAACCAAAATCAACAAATGCTGCGCCCAGACTTTGTTCTACGCGAGATACACGTGCCTTATAGATATTTGATTTTTTTCTCTCTTGACCAACTTGTTCTATGTCAAAGTCATATATGCTTTGACCATCAACAAGCGCTACACGCAACTCTTCTGGTTGAGTTGCATTAATTAGCATTCTTTTCATTTTTTACCCCATGTAGGGAAGCAGAAAGCAAAAGCCATATATTATGGTTGTTTTGGTAGACGAATTAATTAATTTGCCACGCCTACATAGCGGTTGTTCTTGTGAGCCTTTTAGCTAATCTGCTTCTTAAATTAAACTCTAATTCTTTATGCGCCTTACAATTAACTCATTAAAATGCGCAATCTGGTGAGTATAATAGCTTATAAACTTGCTATTACAAAGCGCAGTTAAATATGGAAGAAATTCTTCATCAAGTATCGTCATATAAAGTAACCTCTGATTTCGAGGGGGTCAGGCTTGATAATTGCTTAATTTCAAAGCTAAAAGGGCTTCCAAGAACAAAAATTTATTCCATTATCAGAAAAGGTGAAGTAAGAGTAAACAAATCGAGAGCCAAACCAAGTCAAAAGCTCAAAATAGGAGATTTGATTAGAATACCACCTTATAAACAGTTCATTAATATGCCGGGTATGGCATCAAGGAAAGATAAGGATAAAATATACGAATCCATAATAAAAGAAGAGAAGGAGTTCTTAATATTAAACAAACCTGAGGGGATAGCATGTCATGGAGGTAGTGGAATTTCATCTGGAGTTATTGAAGTAATAAGGAAGATAGATAATAAATACAAAGATGCCCATCTAGTTCACAGAATTGATAGAGATACTTCTGGTTGTCTTGTAATTGCATTAAAAAAATCTTTTTTGAGAAAATTACATCAAGAGATAAGAAATAAAGATGTAGATAAAATCTATGATCTAATTGTTTTTGGAGAATGGCCAAAAAACTTAAAAAGTATCGAAGCTCCATTATCCAAGGAAAGAATCGGTTCAGGAGAGAAAGAAGCCATTGTGCAATCAGGTGGAAAACCATCAATAACCCAATTTAAAGTTATCAAATCAACACAGAAATTTTCACAGTTAAAGGCAAAAATCTTAACGGGCAGGATGCATCAGATAAGAGCTCATACTAAATTCCAGGGGTATCCAGTTGTGGGAGACAGAAAATATGGTGATGAAAACCTTAATAAAAATGAGAGAAAAAATGGATTAAATAGAATGTTACTTCATGCCTTTTCAATTAATTTTAAAAATCTTGGTATTGAATGTACTGCGGAAACACCAAAACTATTTTCTGAGATGATGTCATGAAAATATTAAATTTAAATGAAGGCTCATTTCCTATAGAAATGGATTTAAACTTAAATTCCATAGATGTACTTAATATTGGAACTTTAAAGGATACTCTTCACGTAAAGTTAAAAATATCAAAATTATCATCAAATCTTCTTAAATGTGATGGTTATATTGATGCTAAATTTATTGATGCCTGTCAAAACTGTCTTAAAGATACAGAGGTTCTCATAGATGAATCCGTCGAAGTAACAATAAAGGATATAAAAGAACTTCATGCAGATTCCTCAGAACAAGATCAAACTCATTATCAAGATCTAGAGTATTTCAATATTGATAATCTTATAGAAGAAGAATTAGCTTTAATTTATCCAGATATCGTTAAATGTGATCGGAAATGTCTAGAAAAAAAAGATACGTTGATCGAAGAAAAGAACTTACCATTTAAAAAAATTAGAGACTTGATCGATTAGTTAATTTAAAATCCGCGCCGGAGCACATTATGGCAGTACAAAAAAGTAAAAAGTCTAAATCAAAAAAACTACAAAAGAGAGCTCATCAATCTCTTTCTAATCCAACTTTGTCCAATGATCCAGTCACTGGTGAAAGACATCTCAGACATCAAATGACAGCAGATGGATTTTATAGAGGAAAAAAAGTTGTCGAAATTAAACAAAAAGAAGATCAAATAGAGGAATAGCACCTTGCCACGAAAACTAGGTATTGTTTTCCCAGGACAAGGTTCTCAATCTATTGGGATGCTCTCTGAGCATTTCGCTGGTTCAAAAATTTTTAATGATACTTTTGATATAGCTAGAGAAGTTCTCGGAGTTGACTTCAAAAAGCTAATCCTTGAAGGGACTACGGAGGATCTGTCAGCAACACAAGTCACTCAACCTTTATTGTTAACTGCGAATCATGCTATCTGGAAAACTACTAACATAAGCCCTTCAGAAGTTGAGCTTATGGCTGGACATTCTCTTGGAGAATATTCTGCATATGTAGCAGCTGAATCCTTGGATTTTGAAGAAGCCTTAACCTTAGTTTCTTTAAGAGCTAAATTTATGCAAGAAGCCGTTAAAGAAGGAGAGGGGGGAATAGCAGCAATCATAGGTTTAAATTATTCGGAGCTTTCGACTATTTGTAATGAAATTACTGAAGATGGAAATTTAGTCAGCATGGCAAATATTAATTCTGATAATCAAATCGTTATATCGGGTACAAAAATTGCTATAGATAAAGCTATAGAGGTGTGTAAGGATAAAGGAGCTAAAAGGGCTATACCTCTAGCAATGAGTGTTCCATCTCATTGTAAACTGATGACCCCAGCGTCTGTTAAATTTTCAGTAGAATTAGACAAAATAGATTTATCACGTCCAAAAACCCAAATATTGCAAAATTTTTCTGTATCTCATTCTGATGACTTAAATGTTATAAAAGAAAATTTAGTATCACAGTTATATAGTCCTGTTCGTTGGTTAGAAACAATGGATTTTTTTGAAAAAACACAAATTACAAAACTTTATGAATGTGGACCAGCAAAAGTACTAACGGGCCTTGTCAAAAAAAGATTTAGAGATATTGAGATATCCTCTCTAAGTGATTACGATACATTGAGTACTTTAAAAGATGTCTGATATGAAAACTGCATTAGTAACCGGAGCCACCAGAGGCATAGGTAAAGCTATAGCTGAGAAACTAAAAGCAGATAACTATAAAGTTCTTGGAACAGCCACTAGTGATTCCGGAGTCGATACACTAAATAATAATGATATTGAAGGTTATCTACTAGACCTTAATTCAAAAGATTCAATCGAAAACTTTTGGAGCAAATTAGAAAGTGATGATAAAACTATATCCGTATTGGTGAATAATGCAGGCATTACCAGAGATAATATTATTCTAAGAATGTCTGACGAAGAATGGTCAGACATCATGAATGTTCATCTTTATGGAACATTTCAATTAAGTAAAAGGGCATTGAAAATGATGCTGAAAAAAAAATGGGGTCGAATAATCAATATTTCATCTGCTTCGGCGTCAATTGGTAATAGAGGTCAATCTAATTATGCTGCAGCTAAAGCGGGTGTAGAAGCATTCACTAAATCTCTTGCAAAGGAAGTAGGTAAAAGGGACATAACTATAAATGCTGTTGCTCCAGGATTTATTTCTACTGACATGACTGAAAATAACAAAGGAGTAAATGCAGATCATTTAGTAAAAGAAATACCCCTTGGTAGATTTGGTGATCCAGAAGAAGTAGCTTCTTTAATCAGTTTTATGTGTTCTGATGGAGCTTCTTATATAACTGGACAAACTATACATATAAATGGTGGTCTCTATATGTAGATATTTGACATTTTATTTTTTAATAAAACTAAACAGAAGAATATTTTTTTAAAATTAGTATAATGCCCAGATTCTAAAACCCACATCAGTGTTTTAGTTAGGAGAGATAATATGAGTGTTGAAGATAGAGTTCAAAAAATTGTTTGCGAACAGCTTGGTGTATCTGCAGAAGAAGTTAAATTAGAAGCTTCTTTTATAGATGATCTAGGGGCAGATTCACTTGATACTGTTGAATTGGTTATGGCTTTTGAAGAGGAATTTGAAATTGAAATACCTGATGAAGAAGCTGAAGGAATTCAAACAGTAAAAAATGCTGTCGAATATATAAATAGTAATTCGTAAATTCTAGCCTTAAGGCTTCCATGACACACAAAAGAGTAGTAGTTACTGGTCTTGGTATGTTATCGCCCGTCGGTAACAATGTTACATCTTCATGGAAGAACATAATTGATGGCTCCAGTGGTGTTAAAGCAATAGACAAATTTGATACCTCTGACTTTGAGACAAAATTTGCTGCTACTGTAGATATTAATCCCGAAGATTATCTGGACAAAAAAGAGATAAGAAGAACTGATCCCTTTATTCAGTACGGTTTAATTGCATCCAAAGAATGTCTCGATGATTCAAAAATAAATCTTGAAAGTATAGATCTCAATAGATTTGGTGTTTCTATAGGTTCAGGTATCGGTGGGCTTGGTACTATTGAAGATAATAAAACAATACTTTCTGAAAGGGGCCCAAAAAAGATTTCTCCTTTTTTTGTGCCAGGAGCTATATCTAATATGGTATCTGGATATGCTTCTTTAAAATTTGGGTTAAGAGGACCAAATATATCAATTGCAAGTGCTTGCTCTAGTGCAAGTCACTCAATTGGATATTCATTTCGTAGCATTGTTCATGGAGATGCAGACCTCATGCTTACAGGTGGTTCTGAAATGGCCACTACACCTCTTGGGATAGCGGGCTTTAATGCCGCCAAAGCTTTATCTACTAATAATGAAAATCCAACAGAAGCTAGTCGTCCATGGGATCAAGACAGAGATGGATTTGTTTTGGGAGAAGGAGCAGGTTGCTTACTTCTTGAAGA
>CABYSI010000025.1:0-12000 GCA_902521635.1 uncultured SAR86 cluster bacterium
CCTTAAAGTAGAACTTTTATCTGCAGATGAAGGTTCGACCATTGAATTTGACAAAGTCCTCATGATATCAGATGGAAATGAATCTAAGATTGGCAATCCTTACGTTGATAATGCGAAAGTTACTGCTAAATTAGTTTCAAATGGTAAACACGATAAAATTCGTGTTTTTAAGATGAAAAGAAGGCAAAACTATAGAAGAACCTATGGTCATAGACAAAATTTTAGTGAAATTCATATAGAGTCTATAACTTCATAATTGAGAGAATAAGATGGCACATAAGAAAGCTGGCGGAAGCAGTAGAAATGGAAGAGATTCCCAGTCTAAGAGACTTGGAGTTAAGAGCTATGGTGGTGAATTAATCACTGCTGGTTCAATTATAGTTAGACAACGAGGTACAAAATTCCATCCAGGAAAGAATGTTGGTTGTGGTAAAGACCATACTCTTTTCTCGAAGGTCGATGGCCGAGTCTCTTTTGTCAAAAAAGGTCCTAAGTTAAGGCAGTTTGTAAACGTAGAACCTGTTTAACTCATAAAAGTACCTCTTTAACTTCCCAATTCAATAAATCAATGAAGTTCATTGACGAAGTCACTATTGATGTGAAAGCCGGTGATGGCGGGAATGGTCTTGCAAGCTTTCGGCGTCTTAAAAATATTCCTAAAGGTGGACCTGACGGTGGTGATGGTGGACATGGAGGGAGTATAATCTTCAGAGCT
Organism: uncultured SAR86 cluster bacterium; assembly: GCA_902521635.1. Taxonomy (GTDB): domain Bacteria; phylum Pseudomonadota; class Gammaproteobacteria; order Magnimaribacterales; family Magnimaribacteraceae; genus Magnimaribacter. Next base: position 716 of record CABYSI010000025.1, read on the forward strand.
GTCAACAATCTCAACACCTTATCAAAGTTTAGATTTCAAAGAAAATTCGAAGCTGAAAATGGCAAAAGAGGTGGGAGTCAAAATAAAACCGGATCAGATGGAAAAGATTTCATTATAGAAGTTCCATGTGGCACTCTTTTGTTTGATCTTGAAACAGAAAAACCCCTAATAGATTTAGTTAATAATCAAGACGAGTTTCTTATTTGCAGAGGTGGAAAAGGAGGCTTAGGAAATTTACGATATAAGAGTTCGACAAATAGATCTCCTACAAAATTTACTGAAGGTAAGTTAGGAGAAAGTCTCTCATTAAGATTAGAGCTCAGACTATTGGCAGATATCGGATTACTTGGAAAACCAAATGCCGGTAAGTCATCACTTGTAAGGGCAGTTTCAAGTGCAAAACCTAAAGTTGCAGACTATGCTTTCACCACACTCCATCCCAGTTTAGGAGTAGTAGATTACTCAGAAAACTCTAGTTTTGTTATCACCGATATTCCTGGATTGATAGCAGGTGCATCTGAAGGAGTTGGTTTAGGGATCCAATTCTTAAAACACTTGTCTAGGACAAAAGTTATTGTGCAGATAGTTGATGTATATGAAAAAGGACCTAATGAGATAATAGAGGAGATAAAAGAGCTTTCAACAGAAATAACTAATTTTGATCAGATGTTAATAAATAAAGTTAAATGGTTAGCTTTAAACAAGATTGATCTAATCAGTGAAGACAATATTAAAGAATTAAAATCAGAGTTAGATAATCAATATAAGGACAATTTAAATATATACTGTATTTCCGCTGCAAAAAAAGAAGGCACGAAACAACTTATGCGAGATATTGGAGAATTCATGGAGACATCTGATGAATAAAGATGATAAGTGGGTAATAAAGGCAGGTAGTAGTCTTGTATCAGGCAATCACGAAGGTGTAAATATAGATTTTATATCTCAATTAGCTTCTCAAATAGATTTTTTAAGAAAGAATAAGCAAGAAGTTATCATTATTTCGTCTGGAGCTGTCGCTAAAGGTATGAATGATTTAGGTTTAGAAAAAAGACCCGATCAGCTGGCAATGCTTCAGGCCTGTGCTGCAGTTGGTCAAAGAGGTATCTCAGAAATTTACCAAAAAACCTTTGAAAAGCTTGGATACACTACTGGTCAAGTACTCATAACACATGATGATATCGCCAATAGAACACGATACTTGAATGCCAAAAATACCATAGAAGCTCTTTTGGAACTTGGAATCATTCCTATCGTTAATGAGAATGATTGCGTCGCAACAGAAGAGATTTCTTTTGGTGATAATGATAGATTGGGAGCAGCTCTAGCAGGATTGATCAGAGCAGATAGATTCGTGATGTTAACAGATCAAGATGGAATTTTTACTGATGATCCTTCAAAAAATAAAGAAGCTAAATTATTAGATCTAATAGACTTAGATGACGAAAATATCGATCTTTCTCAACAATTAAATAGTACGTCAGGCCTTTTAGGTCGAGGAGGCATGAAAACAAAAATCGAAGCTGCGAGAACCTCTCTTAACTCTGGAGCTGCAACATGGGTAGCAAGCGGATTAGGGGACGATACTTTGTTGAAGATTTATAAAGGAGAGGAGGTTGGCACTCAAATAAATACAAAGAAATCTACTCTATCTTCTAGAAAACTTTGGATTTCTTCATTTGGTTCTGTTTCAGGTACCATAAAGTTGGATGATGGAGCATCTGAAGCCTTATTAAGTAAAGGCAAAAGTCTTCTATCTGTTGGCATCACTGATGTAGTCGGTAATTTTAATAAAGGTGACTTGGTAAGATGTACTGATAAAAGCGGAAATGAAATTGCTACAGGACTCATAAATTTTAGCAATGAAGAGATTAAGGCTATTAAAGGCCTTAATTCCGAAGAAATATATAGTACTCTAGGTTACCTCACCCAAGCAGAGGTAATCCATCGTAATAACTTAGTTTTAAGTTAAAGGGCTTTAACTTTTTTTGATAATCTAGATTTAGTTCTAGAAGCTTTGTTTTTGGTGATCACTTTTTTACCGGCCATAGAATCAAGTGTCTTTTCTGCTCCAGCCAATGCACTTTTTGCTGCTTCTTTGTCATTTGCTTCTATAGCGTTTAGAACAGACTTCACTGCTGTTCTAGTAGATGCTCTTTGAGAGCTTTTAAGAGCATTTCTTTTTACATTTTGCCTTGCTCTTTTTATTGCTGATTTAATATTTGCCATAAATCTTGTATATCACTGAGAGGCGCGCATAATGCATTCTGAAGAGCAAAGTGTCAAGTAACAATATCTGGTATGTCTAATAAGTATTTAATTGTAATCCTACGATTTCATGGTGATGTTCTGCTTACTAAGCCCATGATTGATAACATCAAGCTCAATGATCCTGATGGCGAAATAGATCTTCTTGTATATAAGGGTACAGGCTCTATTTTAGAGCAAGAAAGAAATATTTCAGAAATTATAGAAATAGATAATGCCTCTAAAGAGAATTTCTTTTTTAGGATAAAGAAAGAGATCAAGTTGTGGGCTAAAGTTAGATCAAAAAAATACAAATATGCTTTCTTTTTAACTACGCAATGGAGAGTGGTTCCTATCAGTTGGGCTATAGGTAAAGCAATGAAAGCAGCGGTAGATGATAAAAAAAGAAGAAAAAAACTATGGACCAAATCTTTTTCCACAATTTTTCCTGAAGCCTTAGAGAATCATATTATTCAAAGAAATCTCTTAGCTTTGGAGAGTTTAGGATTGCAGATTTTTAAAGAGGATTTAGCTCTAGATCCAACTCATTTAGAAATTGAATATAAAGCTCTGTCCGATAGTTTTCCGTATCTAAATCAAGACAACTCTTATTGTGTCATTCATCCTACTTCAAGAAGAGAAAAAAAATTGTGGGATAAAGAAAAATTTGCAGAGCTAATTAATCTATTAGTTAAAAAAAACTTTTCAGTTGTTATAACTTCTGGCCCGGATCAAGAAGAGATGAATTATGTGAGCGAAATATTAGGGAGTACTGATATGGTTGAGAATAAAGTATTTAATCTTGCTGGCAAAACAGGCCTCTTAGGTTTAGCAGCTCTTATTAAAGGCGCTAAATTTTTTATTGGCTTAGATTCTGTGGCATCTCACATAGCTGCTTCAGTGAATAAAGAGTCTATAACTTTATTTGGACCCAGTAATCCTATTAATTGGAAGCCTTGGTCTGATAAAGCTAAGATTATCGTACGAGATGATATGAAGAACATCGAAGTTGAAGATGTGATTAGTCTCGTAGAGGAAATATACCCATAATCAGAGGAGATAGTGATGAAAAGAGAACTGAAAACATTAATGGATGGTCTGACCTTCGGTGAAGGTCCAAGGTGGTATGGCAACAAATTCTATTTCTCTGATTTTTATAGTCACAAGGTCTATTCTTTAGATCTAAAAGGAAATTATGAAGTAATAGTTGAAGTTCCTAATCAACCTTCAGGATTAGGCTGGATGCCAGATGGAACAATGCTAATTGTTTCTATGAAAGATAGGAAGTTACTTAGTTTCAAAGATGACAACTTAAAAGAGGAAGCAGACTTATCTGAATTTGCAGGTTTTCATTGCAATGACATGGTTGTGGATCAATCTGGCAATGCATATATCGGAAATTTTGGATTTAATACTTACGAAGGAGAAGAAATAAAGCCTACGAATTTGATTCTTGTGAAGCCAGGTGAAGATCCAGTTATTGCGGCAGATGAATTACTTTTTCCAAATGGTACGGTCGTTACTTCTGATGATAAAACTCTGATAGTAGGTGAGACTTACGCAGCTAGATTAACTGCTTTTGATAAGGCAGACGATGGTAGCCTAACTAATCGCAGAATTTGGGCAGATCTAAAGGAAAATGCGGAAGAGGGGTTAGTGCCATTACCCGATGGAATGTGTTTAGATGAGGAGGAAGCAATATGGGTCGCCTCTCCATCAACTGCAGAAGTCATTAGAGTACACGAGGGAGGCATGATCTCTGAAAGAATTCCTGTTGAAACCAATGCATTTGCTTGCATGCTTGGAGGAGAGGATGGAAAAACGTTGTTCATTTGCACCTCAAATGGTTCAGGCGTTGATCCTGATGCCGCTCTTAGAGAAAAATCTGGAAAGATAGAAATAGTAAAAGTTGATGTACCTGGAGCAGGCAGACCTTAAAGCAATCCTATTTTCATATAAGAATTACCGGTATCTTTTAATGTATCTTCAATAGAATAAGTCGATAGCCCTAATTCATCTATAGCTTTTGTACAATAAGATCTGGGTGAATCATAGGTATCTTTCATCGGTTTGCCATTATCCATCATTTCCCCACCAATATTTTCTATGTCAGGAAATAATTCCGTTAGTTTTGCTTGTAGTTGCCAGGTAAACTTTTCACCCGATCTATCGGTTGCTGACAGTATGTACCTAGATCCATTTTTGGCAATATTACTTTCAGCGGCCAGTCTATGTGCTTTGGCAACATCTCTCACATCTACCATGTTCCATAGCATTCTGTCTCCACGAACTTGCTTGCCATCCCAATGTCCAAAATTATTTCCTTTTAATAATTGCCAAATAAAAAATTGCCAACTAAAGAATTGGTTATGATTTTCCGTCATCAACGGTCCAATGACATGTAAGGGATTGATGGATATGGCCTCAAAATTTCCATCATCTTCAGCCATTTTATATATCATCTTTTCTGTATTGGCTTTAGCCATTGCATAGGCAATGTCTCTATTTTTGATGATATTTTCTTCAGTCCAAGCACCTTTATAGGCTTCAACATTATCTCCACACCAATCCTTTTCATTGAACACATAACCTTCTGGCCTTGGGTGAGCTATAGCGGCAAAAGAACTTGTAAATACAAAGCGTTTAACGCTTCCTGATTTTTTTACAGATTCAACTACATGCTCATTTTCTGTGAAACAACCATCATATACTTCTTGAGGTGTTTCTCTATTGAAGCCTACAGTCGCACCTGCATGAATAACTGAAATACAGCCTGAAAAAGCATCATCATAGCTTCCTTTCTCAAAGAGATCTCCTTCAAACAATTGAACATCGCAATTATTGGCATCCTGTCCTAACTTAACTAAATGATCTACTTTTTTGCCATTACGGGCGTCTCTCACGCAGGCATGCACCTCGTAACCTTGGCCCACTAAGTCTTCCACTATCCTAGACCCAATGTAACCGCTTGCACCTGTTACTGCTACAGGACCATCTTTTTTATTAATTTCAGACATTCGATACCTCTCCAGATTAATGGTATCACTTTTTGGTGGAGGCGGCGGGAATTGAACCCGCGTCCACTAGTACTCTGCCACAAGATCTACATGTTTAGTTTTATCTATTAATTTAATCTTTTGTCACCCGATAAACAGGGATTAAAAGACGATCTCAATTTATTCTTAAGAAACTACTAATGAGAAGAGCAATTTCAGCATCTCGTGAAATCGTCTGTCTTTGGAGGCGCACGAGCACGTTACCAAGGACAGCTAGCCAATTAAGCGGCTAGAGCGTAGTCTGCGTTTTCGCCAACTAACAAGTTTGCAATAATTTTTTAACGAGAATTATTACCTTCTCGACATGCACTTGAGGTTTTATATCTACTGTCGAAGCCAGTTCGCCCCCAAAAAAGCCGGACGATTATACCTTTCCTGGTGAAACTTAACTAATTTTTGTTTCTTTCTCTTAATTCTTGAGCTTTTTGACGTTCCCAATCTCTCGATTTAATCGTATTTCTTTTATCCTGGGATTTCTTACCTATTGCAAGTGCAATTTCACATTTTATGAGACCATTTTTCCAATATAGTTTGGTTGGTATACAAGTATTTCCTTTCTGAGAGGTTGATTTGATTATTTCATTTAATTCCTTTCTATTCAGGAGCAGTTTTCTTGATCTAGTCGGATCCATCTCCTGATTACTATTTTTCAAAGGATCAATGTAACTTCCTATTAGATAAGCTTCGCTATCCTTAAGTAGAGTGTAAGCTTCTGCAATTTGAGCATTATTCTCTCTTATACTTTTAGTTTCCCAGCCTAAGAGAGATAGGCCAGCTTCAAACTTTTTAGAAATCTCAAAGTCAAATCTTGCTTTTCTATTTTCAGAAATTGTGTTTCCACTTTTTTTATTTTTTTTTGCCACAGTTCGAATCTCAACTTTGTTATAAAATTGTATCAGACATGAAAGATCATGATGTTTTATTTAGGTCAATCCAAGGAATTGCATATATTTCTGTTGGGCCACTAATATTTCTAACCGCTTCTCTATGGTTTACTGATGACGAAACCGCATACATTTTGGCTCATTTAGCTCAAATCTATTTTTCAGTTCTTATGTTCTTTCTTTGTGCAACTATATGGTCATTTCGTGATCACGATAATAGTCACTATAAGAGCAGGATTATTATAATTTCTTTGATACCTTTAGCTGTAGCAGTCACAGGAAATTTTTTTTCAATTTTTATCAATCCTGCATGGGGAATTCTTTTGATGCTAGTCTCTATTTTTACTACACGACATTTAAAAATTATAAATTCGATGATCTCTTTATTTGACGATTCTTATAACAATTTATTCGACAAAATAAGCATTATCTTGTGTATTTGTCTTGTGTTAATCTTTACTTACTGGGTTAATCCGTATACTTATCCGCTAGAAATCTTTAATTAATATGTCACAAGAAAAAAAGTCTATCCATGGAACATGGTCTAGTCGTTGGACATTCATATTAGCCGCAACAGGGTCAGCAGTTGGATTAGGAAACATCTGGAAATTTCCTTACATGGCAGGAGATAATGGGGGAGGTGCATTTGTATTGGTATATTTGGCCTGCATAGCAATTATTGGGTTACCGATAATGTTAGGTGAGATTATGATTGGTAGGAGAGGAAGAAGTAGTCCTGCTAATACAATGAAAGCTCTAGCTTCCGAGGCAAATACCAATAGTGCATGGACTTTACTAGGCGCAACTGGTGCTGTAGCGGGATTATTAATTTTATCGTTTTATAGTGTTGCTGCAGGCTGGGCACTTTCTTATGTTTTTAATGGATTTCAAAACATAACTCCTGAGAGTTCTACGCAAAGTTTCAATACATTACTCGCCAGCCCAACTTCTTTAATCTTTTGGCATACGCTCTTTTTATCGGTAACGGTATTTGTTGTTGCAAGAGGGATCTTAGATGGTCTCGAAAAATGGATAAATACTCTGATGCCTATGTTGTTCGTATTAGTCATACTTTTATGTCTTTATGCAACCCAATCTGGAGCTTTTGTAGAGGGTTTAATTTACTTATTTCAACCTGACTTTAGTAAAATTACTCCTGAAGTCATGCTTGAGGCATTGGGGCAGGCTTTCTTTACTTTGAGTTTAGGTATGGGAGCCATTATGGCCTACGGAGCCTATATGCCAGCAAGTCAAAATATCGGTAAAACGGCAATATCTGTAGCTGCATTAGATACTGGAGTAGCCTTATTAGCAGGTATAGCAATATTTCCAATTGTTTTTGCAAATGGTTTAGCTGCATCTGAGGGTCCAGGTCTTGTTTTTGTCACATTACCCATTGCATTTAGTTCCATGCCCTTAGGAGTGTTCTTTGGCACCTTATTTTTTGTTTTATTAAGCATAGCAGCGTTAAGTTCATCAATCTCTCTGATTGAACCCGGTGTAGCTTGGTTGATTGAATCTCTTCGAATTAAAAGAATTACTGCGACTCTTTTGTTAGGATTTATTGCATGGTTTATAGGATTATTTAGTGCCTTATCTTTCAATTTGCTCTCCGAATTTACTATTTTCGGAAAAAACTTTTTTGATGCCACAGACTTTTTAACTAATCAGATCATGCTCCCGTTAGGTGGAATATTTATAGCTATCTTTGTCGGCTGGGTTATGAAAAAAGAGAATGTACTAGATGAGCTTGATGTTGAAGAAAACTTAATTTTTAAATTTTGGTATTTTAGTATTCGTTATATTTCGCCTGTAATGGTCGGTTGTGTCTTTCTTTACTTTTTTATTTAATCTATTCAGGAATATCGATTTCTCCTTCCCATTTCGACAACTTATTATCTTCGAAGAATAAAGTGATTTTTTGATTGGTATATGTATTCTCACCTTGTGTTACTGATGTGAAGTAATCCCATCTATTAGGATAAAAAGTGTCAGATATTAAAGGAGTTCCCATAACGAATTTGACTTGAGATTCTGTCATTCCTATCTCAAGTTTATCTAGCATTTCTTGATCAACTAAGTTGCCTTGGCTCACCACCACTTGAAAAATTCTAGGTATGCTGCAATTTGTAAGAAAAAGAGCAATTAGTAATAAAGGGATTACTTTTAATTTTGTGTTCATTAATTTTCTATTATGGGTTCTAGACCATTATAATATTAACTATTCATTATTTTTAATTATTTAAAGGTATTAAAATTGACAGATGATGCAGAATTAAAAAAAGCTGGCTTAAAGGTTACTCTTCCTAGGTTGAGGATACTTGAAATATTAGAAGATGGTAAAGAACCTGATCATTTCAGCGCAGAAGAGATTTACAAGCGTTTAATTAATGCCGGAGAAGATGTCGGTCTTGCAACTGTCTACAGAGTACTTACTCAATTCGAACAAGCAGGAATCTGTGTTAGACATAACTTCACCGAAGGTCATGCAGTTTATGAATTGACACCATCCGAGCATCATGACCATATGGTTTGTCTAGATACAGGAAATGTAATTGAGTTTTCTGACGATATTATCGAAGATAGACAAAAGCTTGTCGCTTCAAATCATGGATATGAGATCGTAGATCATAGTATGGTTTTATACGTCAAACCTATCAAAAAATAAAAATACTTGAATAGACTGCTTTAAACCCCATATAGGGTTTGAAAGGAGAAATCATTGAATAAAGATACTGAAGAACAAAATCAAGAAAAAGAAGAAGAAATTTCCTTAGAAGAAAATGTTTCTCAAGATATTGAAGAAAATGATTCAATTGAGGTGCCTGAAGAGATTTCCCAGGAAGAAACAATCAAAGATCTAGAAGACCAGCTTCTACGAGCAAAGGCAGAAGTGCAAAATGTAAGAAGAATAGCTGCGCAGGAAGTAACCAAAGCAAGGTTATTTGGAGTAGAGTCTTTAGCCAAAGATTTCTTATCTGTTGCAGACAATCTAGAAAGAGCAATAGAGTCATGTGGTGAAGAAGAACAATTCCTGCCTATAAAAGAAGGTCTTGAATTGACACTTAAGAGTCTAGAAGGCTCTTTAAACTCATCAAGTATTGAGGTTATCGATACTAGCGGCAAAGATTTTGATCCTGAAAAACATGAGGCAATTTCATTAATAGAAGACGATTCTCTGGATACCAATACGATTATTGACGTTGTGCAAAAGGGCTACACAATATTGGATAGAACGCTCAGGCCCGCAAAAGTTGTAGTTTCAAAGAAATCTCAAGAAAAATCATAAAAAAACTTGAAATAGTATGCATAAGCCCCATCTTATGTAATAGAACTTAATTGGAGTGAAAAAAAATGGCTAAAGTAATTGGTATAGACCTAGGAACAACAAACTCATGTGTTTCGGTCATGGAAGGGGATCAAGCTAAGGTAATAGAAAATTCTGAAGGTAAAAGAACTACTCCTTCTGTAGTTGCCTATGGAGAAGAGATAAAAGTTGGTGATTCGGCTAAAAATCAGGCCGTCACTAATGCAGAAAATACTTTGTATGCCATAAAGCGCCTTATTGGAAGAAAACATGATGACGACGTCGTAAAAAAAGATAGCGGCATGGTGCCATACAAAATTCTTGCAGCCGATAATGGAGATGCTTGGGTTGAGGCCGAGGGAAAAAAATTAGCTCCACAACAAGTATCAGCTGAGATCTTAAAGAAAATGAAAAAGACTGCTGAAGACTACCTCGGGCAAGAAATTAAAGAGGCAGTCATAACTGTACCTGCTTATTTTAATGATTCACAAAGGCAAGCTACAAAAGATGCTGGAAAAATTGCTGGTTTAGAAGTTAAAAGGATTATAAATGAACCAACAGCAGCTGCTCTGGCATATGGATTGGATAAAGGTAAAGGAGATCAAAAGATTGCTGTATATGACTTAGGTGGAGGAACTTTTGACGTTTCAATCATAGAAATAGCAGAAATTGACGGAGAACATCAATTCGAAGTTCTATCAACTAATGGTGACACCTTTCTTGGAGGTGAAGATTTTGATATTACCTTAATAGAATACCTTGCAGAAGAATTTAAGAAGGAGTCTGGTCTAGACTTACATAATGACTCGGCTGCCCTACAGAGGTTAAAAGAAGCTGCTGAGAAAGCTAAAATAGAACTTTCGAGCAATCAACAGTCTGAAATTAATCTCCCTTACATAACAGCTGATTCATCAGGAGCTAAGCATTTCGTTCATAAACTTACTAGAGCAAAATTAGAATCCCTGGTAGAAGGTTTAGTGGATAGAACTATACAACCTACTGAGATAGCTCTTAAAGATGCTGGCCTAAAAGCTTCTGAAGTAGACGAAGTTATATTGGTGGGTGGACAAACAAGGATGCCACTCGTACAAGAAAAAGTTAAAGCTTTTTTTGGAAAAGAAGCTAGAAAAGATGTGAATCCAGACGAAGCAGTATCTGTTGGTGCCGCGATACAAGGTGCTGTCTTAGCTGGAGATGTTACTGATGTACTGTTATTGGATGTAACTCCTCTGACTTTAGGGATCGAGACTATGGGAGGTGTAATGACACCTTTGATAGATAAAAATACGACGATTCCTACAAATAAGTCACAAGTCTTTTCAACGGCTGAAGATAACCAAACTGCTGTAACTGTCCATGTGTTGCAAGGTGAAAGGAAGCAAGCCACTGAAAATAAAACACTTGGTCAATTCAATCTAACAGATATACCTGCATCTCCACGAGGAATGCCTCAAATAGAAGTATCCTTTGATCTAGATGCAAACGGAATACTCAATGTTTCAGCTAAAGATAAAGCTACTGGAAAAGAACAGTCTATAGAGATTAAAGCTTCAAGCGGCTTATCGGATGAAGAAATAGAGCAAATGGTGAAAGATGCAGAAGCACATGCTGAAGATGACAAAAAGTTTGAAGAGTTAGTTCAAGCTAAGAATTTAGGTGAAAATCTAGTTCATAGTTGCAAGAAAACTTTAGACGAGGCCAAAGATAAAGTTGAAGATAGTGAAAAAGAAGCTATTGAAAATGGAATTCAAGAACTCGAAGAGGCTTTAAAAGGTGAAGACAAAGAAGAAA
>CABYSI010000026.1:0-10868 GCA_902521635.1 uncultured SAR86 cluster bacterium
TTTTTCATTTAAGCTTAATAGCATCCCTCTAGTTTTTGAGTTAAATGAGGATGGCAAAACAGAAGATTACACTTTTTTTAAATCAGACAAACCTATCCAAATTAGAAATTTGTTTCCTACAATTATCAGAGACTCAGCCTCTGGTTCTTCATCTACACTAATTCAGATTGCGGTTCCATCTTTTATAAGAGGTCAAAATATAAAGAGATCTTACGTAAATCTTTCATCTGATCTTTTGGGTACTGAAATCAATCTTCCAGATCCTTTTTTTAAAGTTAAAGATGATCCTGCCGCATTAAACCTTACCTTTTACCCCCCGTTTACCGGTGAGACCTCAAGTCTTCGTTTTAAGCTTGGAGAGATTATAAGGGGAAAATTTAATCTCTCAAATGAAGTCATAGAGGGTTTTATTATTGCAGGTAAGGAAAAACAATCTATTAGCATTGAAAAAGATAAGATTTCTTTGATAGGGAATATTAAAACCCTTGATCTAGCTATTTTTAGTTCATTTGAAAAAACTATTAGTACAAAGATAGTTGATTTAGATATAAAGAAATTGGAGATAAATAAAATAACCTTATCTAATTTTTCTTTACCTAAAACTATAGTTAGATCTAAGAATTCAAACAAATTTCTAGAATTATTGGTTTCTAACCAAAACTTAAAGGGTAGCTTTTATGTTCCCAAGGTCATTAATCAAGCTCCAATAATAGATTTGGAATTTGTTAATTTTAACTTCTCTGAGTTTAACAATACTCCTTTCGCTGATGCTTGGAATAATTTGTTGCCTCCTTTGAAGTTTAAAACAAATTCTCTCGTAATTAACTCCATTGACTATGGAAACTGGGCCTTTGATTTATCATCTTCTGAATCGGCCTTTTCCCTAAATAATATTGAGGGAACTTACGGAAAATGGGGACTTACGAGAAATAAAAATAATATTTCAAGCTTAAAAATTTTTAAAACAGAAAAGAATTGGAAGACCACTTTAGAATCCAAAATCTACTCAGGCTCTCCTGAAAAAGCTTTTAAACAAATAGGAATTGATCCAAATTTTGAGATGGATACGATTTCAGCTGAAACTAATCTATCGTGGCAGTCATTACCTTGGCAATTTGATTACGGGATACTATTCGGTGACGTATCCTTTGATGTTGAGGGACTATTAATCTTGAATGGAGAGGATTTGCAGGCTCAAAGTAATATTTTAAGACTCTTAAGTATATTTAATATTACTGACTCCTTTGAAAAAGTAACTAATTTAGATTTCAGAAAATTATATAAATCAGGCTTTAGCGCAGATACCGTAAAAGGAAATCTATTAATTACAAAAAACCTAATTAGATTGAAAAAGCCTATGATATTTAAAAGTGGATCTAGTGAATTTAAATGGGAAGGAGAGATAAAAAGAGATAAAACAGGTAAACTTGATGATCTAGATCTAGAAGTAGTTATGACTTTACCCTTAAGAGATTATCTTCCTGCTTACGCTTTTCTATTAGGGGGACCTGTGACTGCCGGAGTTGTTTATATTGCAGGTAAGGCCTTTGAAAGAGACTTAGATAAATTTAGTTCTGGATCTTGGACTATAAAAGGAAGCTTAGAAGAACCAAAAACAGAATTTAATGGTTGGTTTGAACAATAAAGTATGCAATTAGATTGTTATACGCCTTTCTTTTGACGAGGGAATATGAAGATCTAGTCTGTATTTTGTAATAGTTCTTCTGGATAAAAGTACCTTAAAATTATGTTGCAATGCGGCTTTTAAATTTTCATCGCTGAATGGGTTTGATTTGTCTTCATTTGAGATTAATTCCTCAAGAAGGTACTTTAGTTCCTGACTAGTTACATCCATGCCTTCTTTATGTTTATTAATTCTTCTCTCAAGTAAGTCCTTCAATGGAATAACCTGATTAGGCAACTGAATGTATTTATTACGCACAATTCTAGAAATAGTTGAAGTACTAATATTAAGCTTCTCAGCAATTTCTTTATTAGATATAGCTCTCTTTCCTGAATTTCCATTTAGGAAATTTCTTTGAGCTTCAACTATAAATTCTGAGACGACTAAAAGTGTTTGCTGCCTTCTTTCAAGACCTTTTAGAAAGGACTTAGAATCATCTACCTCATTTTTTTTTGAAGATTCAACTTTATCTCTAATTTTTTCTAATAATTCTTTTGACATGAAGTTATCATTCAACGCTACAAGCCAATTATTTTCTTCCTGATAAGCCATGATGTCTGGTCTTATGTAATTTTTAGATGTTTCACCGAAGCTTCCTGCAGGATTTAACGATAGTTTATTAAGGTTCTTTAAATGAGTTTCAGATAAATTTTCTAGCTTTACTTTCTTCTCTAAGAGACTTTCGAGATTTTTTCTTAGACTTTCTTTCTCAGAATAACTTACATCTAAGTTTTCAATTTGTACATCTAAGGATTCATTGATGTTTCTAAATGCACAACCGGGTGGATCAAAATTCTGTATTATCTTGAGAACCTCTTCTATTTCTTTGTCTGAAATATCTGCATTAAAATCTTCCTTAATTATTTTTTTCACATCTTGAAATTCTAGTTCTGGATCAAGTCTTCCATCTTTTTCTACAGAATCAATAAGAAATTCACCTATCAAATTTTGGATTGGGTCCAGAGGAGTAATTTCGAGTTGTTTAAAAAGATTTTCCTGAATATTGGTATCTTCATTTTCTGAAAATGAACCGATAAAACCTCTCTCCTCAAATAAAATATTCTTATAAAAGTCTATTTTATATTCGTCTTTAAAGTAAGCTAGTTTCTTGTCTTCTTCTTCAAAGTAATCATTTATTAATTCATTGAGTTTTGAGCTAATTTCAAATCCACTCAAAGATAGTAGTTTAATTTGATTACCTAGGTTTGCAGTGATATTTAGGGAAAGTTTTTGTTTTTGTCTTAATGCTTGTTTCATTATTCAACTGTAAAATTATTGCCAAGATAGACATCTTTTACAATTGGATCTTTGGCAATTTTTGATGGTTCTCCACTGGCAATTATCTTACCTTTATTTACTATAAATACTTTTGAACAAATATTCATTGTATCTCTTACATTGTGATCGCTAATCAAGACCCCGATATTCTTTTTATTGAGATTCAGAATGGTATTTTTTAAATCAGAAACAGCTATAGGATCAATTCCCGCAAAAGGCTCATCTAATAAAATAAAGCTAGGATTAGATGCAAGCGCTCTTGCAATTTCTGTTCTTCTTCTTTCTCCGCCTGATAATTTAATTCCTTTTGTCCGTGAAAATTCTTCTAAATTAAATTCATGAAGAATAGAATCAAGTGCTTCTTTCCTCCCTTTGTTATCTAAATCTTTTCTTTGCTCTAATGCAGATAATATGTTTTGTTCAACACTTATTCCTCTAAATATAGAAGATTCTTGGGGAAGATAAGATAATCCAAGTGAAGTCCTTTCCGAAACTGACAAGTTACTCAGATCTTTACCAGATATGCTAATTTTTCCGTTCTCAGGTCTAATGAGTCCTGCAATCATATAAAATAGCGTAGTTTTACCAGCACCATTAGGTCCAAGTAAACCGACAGTTTCGGTATTATTAATTTCAAAAGAAATGTTATCTAATACAACTTTACCTTGATAGCCCTTATGAAGATTTTCGACACTAAGTTTCATGAGTTGCTCTGAATTGTCGAGTTAATAGATCTTATTATTTCATTGCTTTTAAAATTGTAATGAATTAAATCTGCACTTACCTCAAATCCATCTCTATTTAAATATGCATTGCCTTCCATTATTAGCTCATTTTCCTTCGAAATCATAGAAATTTTATTTGCAAATCCTTTATGCTCAGATTCTTTATTCTTTATTTGAATATCAGCTTGAGCAAAATTTGCATTGTATCCATCATGCAGGTAAATTAAGTTCACTCCAATCGAATTGACCTTGATGTTATCAAATATGGTTACTGCTTTTTTTTCACTGCTTATCGTAGCTTTTTTAATTTCTATGATCAGTTCTTCGGTCTTTATATTAAGGCTATTTTCTTCACTAAAGATATAGAAATTTACAGAATCTTGAAATTCTAGTTTCTGCAAATCTTGAAAATACATAGCCTTCGAGGAATCAATATTCACTGAAGCATCTCCTCTTCTTATTGCAACTAGTGGGTTCTTAATAAAAAATATATTTTTATCCAGGATTTGAGAATTCTTTCCATCAATCTGAACTTTCTGATTTTTCACTGAGAAAATGAATGAAGGACTTTCAAAAAATAAAGAATAAGATTGGTTTTGTAATTCACTACATAGAAGATTATTAAATATGAAGAAGGAAACTATAGAAATTGCACCCTTGCCGAACTTCATCTTCAAATTATTCCTGCCTCAATTAAGTCATGCATTCTAATGATTCCAATTGGAACATTTTTATTATCTACTACAGCTAGAGTATATATTTTATTTTTTTGCATAATTTCTAACGCTTCAATGGCCAAAGATTCCTTTAGGATAATCTTAATCTTCTTTGTCATAAAATGTTTAATTTGCTGAGATAGAGAGTCCTTTCCACTATTTAAAGTTCTTCTGAGATCACCATCCGTAAAAATTCCTATCAACTTATTTTTATTTGTTACTAGAGCCACACCTAAGCCTTTTGAGCTTATTTCAATCAAGGCCTCAGAAAGTGTTGCATGCTGAGAAACTATAGGCAATTCATCACCTCTAGACATCAAATTATCAACAGTAGTTATTAATCTTTTTCCTAATTTTCCTCCAGGATGGGATTTAGCAAAGTCTTCACTCTTGAAATTTTTTGCTTCCAGTAAAGCTACGGCTAAAGCATCACCAAGAGCAAGAGCTGCAGTGGTACTTGTAGTTGGAGCTAAATCCAATGGACATGCCTCTTCCGAGATACCAGTATCTAGATTTATCATTGAGTTTTTAGCAATAAAAGAATTTTTTGATCCTGTAACAGAAAAATATTCACATCCTACAGACTTGAGGTAGGGCATTAAGCTTATCACTTCCTCGCTTTGACCAGAGTGAGAAAAAATAATTACAGCATCATTTTTATTTATTCCTCCGGCATCCCCATGTAAAGCCTCCCCAGCATTAATAAAACTAGAGGAAGATCCGGTGCTTGATAGGGTTGCTGAAACTTTTTTTGCAATGTGTCCTGACTTGCCTATGCCAAGCGTTATTATTTTGCCTTTTGTTTTAAGTAATCTATCACAGACTTGATTAAATTTGATATTAAGACTCTTGGCCAGTTTTTCTAAACCCATTGCTTCAATCCTGATTGTTCGTCTTGCTGATTTGAGGTAATTATTATGTTTCATAGCTATCAATTTATCTAATATGCAAAGTAAAGTGAAATAAAGTAAGCACTTAAGAATAGTAAACTCAGTGATAAACTCGCTTTTTTTTCTTTTTTGGAAATTGAGAAAATATAACATGCAAAGGCAAAAGTAATAATGAAAAGTAATATCATCAGAGATGTCCATTCTGTATAGGACCAACCTAATGACATCTCAGGTCTCATAAAAAGACCGGGAATAGCTAAAACACAAAGCCCATTGAAAATATTAGAGCCTATTAAGGTGCCTGAAACAGTCTCATATCTGCCCTTTAATGCTAAAGAAATAGAGGCAGCGATTTCGGGTAGGCTCGTGCCAATGGCCAGTACTGTGTAACCTATGAAAAGTTGACCAAAATTAAACTGATCAAGAATTTGATTAGCTCCTAATGTGATAAGCCAGGCAGCAAATATTAGAAAAACAAGTGATAAAAAGAGTCTAAGGGATACACCACCCTGATTGGCATTTATTTCTTCTTCAATTTCTTCTGCAACTCCATTCCTATACCAAAATAAGATAACAAAAAAGAGGGTTCCCAACAAAACCAATGAAGACCATATACTGAAGGGGTTTAATGAAATAATTAGCCAAACTAGTAAGCTAGATAAAAGCAATATTAACAGGTTACTGTGTATACTTGTGTCTTGTTGAATACTAAATTTTCTTAAAGAAACAATTAACAACATAGAACCAAATACAAGGGATAAGTTAGCAACATTGGAGCCGATAACATTTCCTATTACCATCGAACCCTTATTTTCAATTGCAACAAAGAAGGTTGTTAACATTTCAGGAGCAGAAGTCCCAAACGCAATAACTGTAGATCCTATAAAAAATTGAGAAAAGCCAAATAGTCTTGCAGCTAGAACAGAATATTTCTCTAATTTTTGAGCGCTCACCCATATTAGGCCTACACCAAAAAATATTGCTAAAGTTGCAAGGATCATATTATTTTCTATTAGTCTTATTTAAGCCTGATGCCAAATGGTATAATAGTAGTAAAACCATACAAATCATATTTATCTATTATGAAATTTTCCTTCTTTAAAATCTTTTTTTTAGTTAATTTTTTAATTTTATCCATTCAGGCATTTTCAAAACAACTAACTGCGCATGAATATGCAGAACAAACTCATAATAATATTATCGATATCATTCAAACGAAAAATAAATTATTCCTAGAAAATCCAGAACTTTTTACTAAAGAAATAAGTGATGCCTTCAGTCCAATTGTAGATTTCGAAAGAATAGCTAGGAATGTTATGGGGAAATATGCCAAACAAGCCACTTCCAAGCAGATGAAAGCATTTTCTGAGGTATTTGAGAAAAGCTTGCTAGATAGTTATGCCAGCACTTTAGTAGAGTTTAAAGATGAAAAAATAAATGTAATACCTCCTTCTGGGCCAAAAAAATCATTAAATAAAGCTAGGGTCAACATAGAGATAGTCACTTCTTCTAGTATTTATCCAGGAAGATATAGCATGTATCTAGATAAAGAGCATAATTGGAAGATCATCAACATCGAAATAAACGGAATGAACCTGGGCAAGATATTCAGAAATCAATTTTATTCTCTAATGGAAAAAAATAATGCTGAGATAGATATTGTAATAGAAAAATGGGTTGCATCTGTCTAGATGGATAAATTATTAATCAGAGGTGGATCGACTCTTAATGGTGAAATCTATGCATCAGGTGCTAAGAATTCAGCCCTTCCTATTTTGGCTGCATCCTTATTAGCTGATTCTCCTCTCAAAGTAGGAAATTTACCTCATTTAAATGATGTTACTACAATGCTTGAATTACTTGGTTCTATGGGAGTAGAAGTTATGTTGAGCGACGAAATGGAGGTTCAGGTAGACACTTCAAATATAAAAAACTTGAATGCTCGCTACGAATTAGTAAAAACAATGAGAGCTTCAATTCTAGTTTTAGGGCCGCTATTAGCGAAATTTCAACAGGCAACAGTTGCATTACCGGGCGGATGTGCTATAGGCAGTCGACCTGTAAATCTTCATATAGATGCCATGAGGGCAATGGGTGCAGAGGTCAACATAGAAGAAGGAAATATAAAGGCAACAGTAGCTGGACGCTTAAAAGGAGCAAAAATACTTTTTGAGCCAGTTAGTGTGACAGGAACAGAAAACGTAATTATGGCCGCAACTTTAGCTGACGGCATGACAATCATTGAGAATGCTGCAAGAGAGCCTGAAGTCATCGACTTAGCAAATTGCCTAATCGCTATGGGAGCTGACATTAAGGGCGCGGGTACAGACGTAATCACAATTCAAGGTGTTGAAAGGCTAGAGGGTGCCAGTTTTAGTGTTATGCCAGATAGAGTTGAAGTAGGGACCTATCTTACGGCAGTTGCTATGACTGGAGGAAAGGTCAAGATTAAATCTGCAAAACCAGAGTATCTTTCATCCGTGATTTCCAAACTTGAACTTTCCGGTGCAATTATTACCCAAGGAGATAATTGGGTAGAAATTTTTATGAGTAAAGATAAACCAAAGGCTACTAGTTTAACAACAGGTCCATATCCATCCTTCCCAACTGATATGCAAGCTCAATTTGTATCCTTGAATGCCATTGCTGAAGGTAACTCTACAATTACAGAAACTGTCTTTGAGAACCGGTTTATGCATGTTCAGGAAATTGCACGTATGGGAGGAAATATTACTTTAAAAGGAAATACAGCAGTTATAACGGGCATAAACAGTTTGATAGGAGCTCCAGTAATGGCTACTGACCTAAGAGCTTCAGCTAGTTTAGTTCTGGCTGGTTTAGTGGCGAATGGCGCTACAACGATCGATAGGATTTACCATATTGATAGAGGATATGAAAGAATAGAAGAGAAATTGAAGATGTTAGGAGCGGATATAGAAAGAATTTCTTAAAATTAGCTATGAAAGATAATAATGCATTGATATTAGCTTTACCAAAAGGGAGAGTATATGAAGACTTCATAACTGTTCTTCAAGAATCAAAGTTTGCTATAAAAGATGATCCAAAAAAATCAAGAAAGATGTTGTTGGATACAAAACACCCTCTTGTAAAAGTTTTAATTATAAGGGGATGGGATGTACCTACATATATCACCTCAGGAGCCGCACACCTCGGAGTTGTTGGTAAAGACATTCTTATGGAAAAAAAAGAAGAAGAGTTCGTTGAGTTAGCCGACCTATCTCTAGGAAAATGTAGATTATCTTTAGCTGGTTATGCTGATGTGCTCTCTGGATCTAGCAGATTAAAGATTGCCACAAAATACCCTAATAGCTCAATAAAATTCATGAACTCTATAGGAATACAAGCCGAAATCATTTACCTAAATGGTGCTCAAGAAATTGCTCCTATGCTAGGACTTTCAGATGCCATAATAGACTTGGTAGATACTGGAAAAACTCTTGAAGAAAACGGACTCAAAGAAATTAAAATCATTGCAGATATTTCTACAAGATTAATTGCCAACAAAGCTTCAATTAAAACAAAATCTACAATTATTAATGAGATTATGGAAGCACTTAAATAATGCTAATTTTCAATCAGTTAGATACAAAAGAAAGCTCATTTTCAAAGAGTTTTGATGCTTATTTGTTAGAAAGGAATAAGGTATCTAGAGAAGTTTCTCAATTAGTTTCAGAAATTATTCTTAAAATCAGGAACGAAGGCGATAATGCCTTAAAAGACTTAACCAAAGAATTTGATGGCTTTGATTCTGATTTTTTTAGAATTTCGAGTAAAGAAATTAATCAAATATTAAAAAATTGTGACAAAGATATTTTTAAGTCTCTTGAGTATTCTTTTGAAAAAATACTAAATTATCAATCGCGATGTTTCGCCTCTTTAAATTTGGAGGATACTGATAATGAAATTACCCGAAAGTTTAGGGTTATAGAATCTGTAGGTATTTACGTACCAGGAGGCAAGGCCTCTTATCCTTCGACTGTCTTAATGGGAGCTGTTCCAGCAATTGCTTGTGGTGTAAGTGATATTTCAATAACTTCCCCTGCTCAAAATGGAATCTTAAATACATTGACAATTGCTGCTGCAAAAGTAACAGGCATAGAAACAATTTATAGGATTGGTGGAGCTCAGGCAATTGCTGCTTTAGCTATAGGAACAGATCAGATTTCAAAGGTTGATAAAATAATTGGTCCGGGAAATATATTTGTTGCTGAAGCAAAAAAACAACTTTTTGGCGAAGTAGGTATTGATTCAATAGCCGGTCCCTCTGAAATTCTTATCCTAGCAGATAGCTCTTCAAATCCAGAAACAATAGCCTGGGATCTTATGGCTCAATCTGAACACGACTCAGATGCATCTGGTGTTTTGATTTCAGATAGTGAAGAGATAATAGCTAATGTAAAAAAAATTATATCAACTGAAATAGATTCCCTTGAAAGATGCTCTATTATTAAAGAATCAATAAGCTCTAATGGACTGATAATTAAAATTGATAATTTTTCTGAAGCTAAATACTTAGTAAACAAGATTGCTCCTGAACATTTGCATATAGCTTTTGATCATATGAATTATCAAGATGAAAGTTTATTGATAGCAGGATTGATTCTAAAAGGCGAGAATTCAGCCAACTCCTTTTCTGATTATATTCTAGGCCCTAGCCACATACTTCCTACAAATTCATCTTCAAGATTTAGCTCACCTCTATCGGTAGAAGACTTCTTAGTGAGTTATAGTTATATTTCACTTGATAGGGAAAAGAATACTAAAAAATTCAATGAGTATATTGAACACACTTCAAGGATAGCAAAAGCTGAAGGTTTAACAGCCCATGCTATAGCGGCAGAGAAAAGATTTAAAGATTAATCTGCTTGTCCAGCTATCAAGGATAAATTGATGATATTCGAGCCTCTTTCTATTTGAAGTAGTATTTCCTCGCCTGGTTTAGACCTCGCAAATGTTTTGTATAAATTATCATAAGAAGGTTTTTCCGAATTTATTGAATTGATGATATCGCCTTTGATAAGACCGCCTTTATAAGCTGGACCGTCCTCTACTACTTCCGAAATCACTAGTTGACCTCTTCTTAAGAGATTTAGCCTCTCAATACTAAAACCTAACCAACCACGTCTTACTTCACCATACTGAATTAAGTCACTAATGATTTCTAAGGCATTCGTTGAAGGTATAGCTAAGCCTATTCCTTCTGAGCCTCCACTAGACGACCTAATCAGTGTATTAATTCCGATCAACCTTCCTTTTGAATCTATTAATGCACCTCCAGAGTTACCTCTATTTATCGAAGCATCTGTTTGTATATAATTCGAATAAGGATTGTCAAACTCTCTACCTGTTGCGCTAACAATTCCCATACTTACCGATTGGCCAAGTCCATAAGGATTACCTATAGCAAGAACGATATCTCCGATATTCAATTTATCTGAATCTTCAATTTCTATAGAAGGAAATAAAATTTCATCATCTTGAATTTTTAAAACTGCCAGATCGGTTCCTTTATCAATGCCAATCAACTGAGCGATAAATTTACGACCATCGTATA
>CABYSI010000027.1:0-10296 GCA_902521635.1 uncultured SAR86 cluster bacterium
AACAAAAAACAGCCCATTACTGACTAAAAAAGTATTGAAAAGATTCATGATTTCATATTCATTCATAATATTCTCCATATGCTATGAAATTATTTTCATAACCTAATCCAATCTTATCTAAATGATAATAATTCTCAACTGGTATTGAAATTTTCAGCAAATGACCTTAAAGGGCATATTAATTCGACAAGTTTATGATTAAATTCTAGGAAGACTGTGAGGAAGTGGTGCCCAGAGGTGGAATCGAACCACCGACACAAGGATTTGGCTCCTTAAGTCGAGGATAGTGTAAGATAAATGTATGAAAAAATACTTATATATAACTCTTACAGTATTTACCACTTCTCTAATATTTGGATTGGGTAATACAACAACAGAACAACCATCAATAACACTCGAAGACTTAAACCCCACCTTTAATAGGATTCAGATACCAGAGCTTAATGGTGATATAACAAATATGTATTGCTGCAAAATATGCACTAAAGGAAAAGCCTGTGGAGACTCTTGTATCAGTAAAAGCTATACCTGCCATCAACCTCCCGGTTGTGCTTGTAATGGATAGGATTTACCTCGAGATAATTGCACATTTCCCTTCAATATCAGTACAAGCGTAAAACCAAATGTAAACCCTTGACCTGTTAAAGTAATCTGATTTCATATCTTACTTTGATTGTATTTCTTTTACGGCACTATTATTTGGATTCTTCATCAATCTTCCTCTAATAATTCCTCTAATGTTTCTTCTTCATCTCCAACATAGAAATACCTATAGGCTTTCCTCAAAGCTTCTGATTCCTTATCACCATATTCCTGAGCGCATGAATTAACTTCATACCATAGAGAGAAAGCATTCTTGATAGCTTCATATTCTTTGAGATTTATTCTATCTTTGTTTCTTTCTTTATACTTCAATTTTGCAATTGAGTATAAGAGTTGTGCTGAGATATAGTCTTTGCAGATTTGATAATTCTCATAGTAAAGCCAATGTATTCTTCTCTCATGTGATTCAGCCATATGCACGTTCATCGGGTATCTTAAAGGACTGTCAGGATTATCATGTCTATTGAATGACTCGTCTTTCTGAAAATCTTTATTCTTAACTATTTTCATTCAGTTCAATATTTCTCTAATTTTTTTGCATCCTAATTATTCACTCAGAAATTTAATAATTTCCTCAACAGTCACAGCATAAGTCAAACCTTGGCCTTGGGTACTAACAAATGTATTCAATCCAATTAGATTCCCATAATCATTCACTAATGGGCCTCCAGAATTACCTGGATTGATTGGTGTTTGCATTTGGTAGACATCCCCTTGGAAATTCACTTCGTTATCTTGCCATGAGTATTCTTCTCTATGAGCACTTATATATCCTTTGGAATAGGACCACATTTCACCATGTGGGTGCCCTACAGCATGAACTGAATCGCCAACCTTTGGAATAACTTTGCTTATTTTTATTGGTTTTAGATTCCGTGGGATAGTTGTTAACCTTAATAATGCCAGGTCAGAAGTTTCATTAAATTTAATTACTTCAGCTTTTCTTTTATTCTCTTCATAACTACCCTCTGCAAGAGTGAGGACATAAAATTCCTTTTTATCTTTCACAACATGCCAATTTGTTAAAAGAAAACCTCTATTACTAATTAACACCCCAGAACCCATATTATCTTCGGAATATATTAGAACTACCTTATCTACAGCATTATCATAAACATCGGAACTTGCTTCTGTATAAAGAGGAATAGTCAAGAAGAGACACAAAGAAACTTTAATTAAATTGAACATTTTGCTTGTGCTCCTAACAGCTCTTTTTTTGTCACACCTATTTTTTGAGCAAACTCATCTGTAATTTCTGTCAAGTGCCTTTCTCCCGAAGAAATATTTGCAAGATCTATTCTCTTAGAAATAGAACCTTCATCGTTGATGCGTACATAACAAAATCTTGAAGATGCAGGTGCACCTTGCTCTTTATAATTTGTACCTATGATAACTGTTTTTATTTTTTCACCTTCATAAGGAACATGATCAAATCTATAGAAGTCCCTAACTATTTCTGAATTAGAAGTATCAATCTCATCAAGTTCTGCCGGCAATAATGACTCAATATCTATTAATTCATCTTCACCCTCTGATGCATTGCCTGAAAAGGTTTCTCTATATTCTTTTATTTTAATTTGCTCAAAACTCCTGGAGTTAGCTACTGAATTTCCTAGAACATAAATCAGCAGAGATATTGCTGTTAATATTCCTGCCCACTTAAAAACCTGAGAGGGGACCTCATTTCTTAAGTTTTCTATTTTCATTGATCGAGTTATTTCTTGCTCTCTTTTAGAAATTTCATTGAGATAATTATCTACCGCCGAAGAATCATATATTTCTTTATTCATGCTGGTACTCCCTTAGAAATTAAACTATCAACATGTTTATCACTATTAGTTCTTTTAGGAAGATCTTTTGGATCGGTTGGCACTGGAACTCCAACATATTTCGTGACTTCATATGGAACCGGTACTTCTACTTTTTTATAAACCTCTTTTTCAATTGGAATCTCTTTTATAATCTCCTTCTCAATCTCTATTTCTCTGATTTCAGTAATGATTTTGGGTTTTCTCAATCGTTTTAAAGTAGCTTTAAAGATTACTCTAAATGATCTACCTATGTTTCTTTTTCTCTTGGTTTTGGTTTCTAGATCCGTTCTAACAGACATATAGGCCAGTAGAGGCCCTGAAATAGCAACGATTAAGGCAATTGAAAAAATATAGAAATTTTTTACTAAGTTGATTTGCGAACTTTCTAAGTCAGAAGCGTTTTCTACACCATTTAGGTTTTGAGCGAGTTTATAAGTTGTTGAGCTTTGTGCTAAAAGAGCAAATTCATTTCTTGTTTTATGTAGTTCATCCTCAATAACTCGCTTTTTTTCTTCAAGTTCAATTTTCCTTATTTCATCTTGCTTAACTTTAGACAATTCATCTTGTATGTTCAGACTAGCTTGACCAACCAGTTCTTTTTTATCATTTTGTAGATCTGCTATCTTTTGTCTCAAACTTTTGACAGCCTGGAGTGTTGATGGGTCAAGTTGACTCATTTTCAACTTCTTTGTTTCTAGATTATCAATTTGATCAGTCAAAGCTTTGATATTTTCATTGAACTCTGCAGTAAGACTTGCCTTTTCTTTCTCCTTGCTTTGGCGTCTTTCTTGATATTTTTTGTTGATACTGCTCTTAAATAGAGCTTTGCTTAATTCATTCTGCTCATTTGTATTTATATTTGTGATTTCTTCATTAATATCTTGTATTTGAAATTTATAAGTCTCTCTGGAGCTTTGTATCTGCTTATTGATAGAGTTAATCTTGTCATCGATGCTCGATATCTCATTAAAGTTATTACTAATTTGTAATCTCTTTTCTTCTGATCTCAAACCTTCAATTGTTTCATCTATATTTCTTAAAGATTCATCAAATTCTTTCTTCATATCCCCTTTAGTTCTGTTGGATATATTTTCAATATTTTGACTTATTAAATCTCTCTCCTCTTTGAGCTCTATTAGGCTTAGTTTTGCTTGGTTAACGCTATGGTCTCTATTTTCAACATTTTGAGTCATGCCTACCGACATAGTGTAAAAGGTTAATAAACAGGCAACTGCCAAAAAGCAGCCTGCTACAGTTTTATTTTGTAGAGAATCCGTTAACGTAAAAGCTTTCACCATTGGAATCTTTGTCAATTCAACTGCTGCAATAGCAAAGAGTAATAAGAATCCAATAAGGGATAGGGGGTCTATTTCGTTTATGGAATTTATGCCTAGGCCACTAAAAGATAAAGCAAAGGCTATAAATATGCCTGTTAAACAGAATAATATTTCTAGGAACCATGCAAATCTAATCAGCGATAATGATGTAGATTGCTTTATAGAGTTTTGTGTTTTCATAGTTTTCTCCTTTAGTAAGAAAACGTTTGAAAACTAATTTTGTTACAACAAAATAAGAAAAATTAGATTGAGCTGTAGGCTATTGAGAAATTTGCCCAATAGGATGGATGAATGAATTCTCTATTTGTATATGAATTTTTCAATTTAAGTAGAGATTGTCTCAATGCTTGATGTGTTTCAAGAGATTCATCCTCCCAAAATATTTTAAAAAGTTCTTGATTTACTGCTTTGGCAGAGGAGGTTTCAAGATCCCAATTGGTATAAATTACAGAATTTGATCCTGCCACAAGAAAAGATCTGTAAAGATTCTCAAAGCCTTTTTCATCAGGATTACAGGAGGAAAGAATCACAACATCAGAAGTGATATCAAGACCACTAATTTCTGATGCAGTAAGTATGAAATTACCATCTTCACTATTTAAAACTAATCCACTCTCCGAGTTTAATCCACTCCAATAAGGAGGGACTGAATGAGTACCGAAGTGCACTCTTTTGTAACTATCATTTAGATATTTTTTTACATTTTCTTTGCTGGCATTTTCACCATAAAACTGATTTCCTCTTGATCCAGAGGCCATAGCTAAGAATTGTAATTCTTCTTCGGCACTCTTTAAGTTGGGCAAGCCGATTGCTTCTAAATTTGAAGGATTTGCGAAGCCTATAAAATTATTGTTGAATTCCGACTCTCTCTTTTTGGTAAGAGGATAAATATTTACAAAATTATATTCTTCAATCAGAAAGTCGGTCTCAAGAAGCCTCGTGGTTGGATTTTTTGAACCAACCAAGTTAGAAGCTAGTGCATTAAAGGGCATAATTCCTGTATCTGAGTAGAGGGTGTAGATAGTATCAATTCCATCTAAATGCTCTTCGAGATTAGAGAATAATTCTTGGTAAAGAAAATGAGATGACTCAAAATCAAATGATAATTTTTCTGTATCAAGTCTTTTAAGAGAATTATTTAAATTAGATAGAGAGAATCTAATTTCATCTACATCAGAATCTAGTTTGAAATATATTTCTTCTTGGGATTTTCTTAAAATTAACCAGCTTGATAAATATCCAAGCTTTAAGGATAGGACTGCTTCATTTGGGTTTAAATTTTCCAACATTTCTGTAAAAACAGAATAATCGGGACTATGGAGTTCTTTAAGATTTTTTTTCATAAGAAAGAGTTCCTGTATGAGGCTCCTTCTTATATCGTAAAGATCGTTTAGTTTTTTTATATCAACTTCTAGTTCACCACTATTAAACAGCAACTCTTCTTGGACGATAAGGTTATTGTTAATCTCAAGCTTTTGCGACAGCTCTCTGGCTTCAGCTTCCCTTGTATCTAATTTAATATGATGCAGGTACTGTCCAGTAGAGATTCTGTTATTAAGGTAAATCAACTCAAATGGATGAAAAATTTCCTCCCTGTTCAATGCACTTAATTCTGAAAATAGTGAGGTGTATAAAGAGCTATAAAGACCTCTAAAGTCAAACCATCCAAATCTTAAAAGATCTTCGTTATCAGTAAGAATTTTGGCTGACTTTTCTAGATTCTCCCTAAGATTTTTTTGAGAATTATCTTTCAATTTTAATTCCATCAATATTGAAAGAGCCTCATAAAAATAATCTCGATGAGGGTTTGAATGCCCTATGATACTAAAGTCATTTATTCCATCATATTCTTCTAAAATTTGAAGAATATCTTCAGATGGATCAATCTCTTTTGTTAGATTAAATTTGCCCTTGAAGTAATATTCTTTTGAGACTTTCAAGTAATCTTGAGCTTTAGCTTTTAAGCCCTTTTTTGAATAGCATAAAGAAATAAGGAATGACTCCATAAATCCACTCTCGTAATAATAAATATTTTTTGAGTAAGTTTCGTTAGCTTTTAAAAAATAAAATTCAGCTTCAGCACAGGATGCTCTTCTTGCAAGCTCAAGAGAAATATCCCCGTACCAGTAAATCATTGTTTCTTTGTATAGTAGCGATCTTTCAGCTAAATCATCAATTTCATCAAAAAGCTTACTTCTTTTTCTTTCGAAGCTCTTATAATTTCCATCCAACAAGTCTTTTCTACCGGTAAAATTTAATAGAAAAGTCAGTACGCTGTCAGCGTAATTAGCATTTATCCATTGATATTCATCAGTTAATACGGCCTTTTCGTTCAAAGGATAGTTTTCTTTAAAATTTTCCCATAAATCATAAGAATTTGAGATGTTGAGGTTTTTTAAGATAGTTCTTCCCACTTTATCTACATCTTCATAATCTTCAGTGTTTATATGGTGGTACATGAGATTTGCGGCAAGATCAAAATCTACCCAAGAAATGATTGGGGAATCTAGCTTTGAAAGGTGATCATAGACCTTTTTTTTATACATAAAATGATTGGGATCTCCTATGGCAAAGGTATAACTCATCATTTCTAAAAGGTATGCTGAATAAGTCGTATCTAAAAGGTTTGAGGTATCAGCATTTATAAATGTTTTACCTAACTGATATTCATCTGTTGGTGAATTAATCCACTTTAGTAATGCAGTGACTTCGCCCTGGTTTATATATAAATGATCTTCATACTCTGATTGAGAAGAAAAGTTAATATTAACATTTGCGAAATTATCCCTCTCTGCAAAGAAGGTATACTCCACGCCATTAAGTAAAAAATATAAGTTAAATTGATCACCTCTATGCGTACCTTCTAAGATTATATCGACCACATATTGCATCGATTTTTCAAGTGAGGATCTACCGTTTGCCAAACTTATTATCTCACCATTTAATACCTGGTCCTTTAAGAGAGAACCATCATCTTTTTTCTCATCTAACAAATGGCGAATTTTCAAAAAAAGGTTGTAAAAATAATATGGAATATCTTGGTTAGATAAGTATTCTTTCCAAAAGGCTTCAGAAAGTTCAATTCGTTCTGTTGGATCAATGATTAGTCTTGGGGCGAGCTTATCTAAACAGTTTTGAATAATATCAGTTTGTTTTAGGACTTTAGAAAAGTTAATTCCTCTATAAGTAAAACGGGAGTAGCAAAAGTCAGATACTTCAGAGTATTTTAAGTCAGTTGGCACAAAGATTGTTTCGCCAACATAAATGTTAGGGAGCGAAGAGGAGTGTCTAGAAATTTTGTTTGCCTTTACTAAACTTCCAATTTGCACATCAAATTTTCTAGATATGGACCATAATGAATCTCCTTTTTCTATCGTGTACTCGAAGTAAGAATCATCAATTTCTCTTTGTACTTCTTGAGCGACTAAAAAAGGAGCTAAATTAATTAATATAAAGCAAAGAAGTTTCTTCATCAGATTTACAGAATAACGCCTTATTGTTATTAGTTGAATAAATATTTACTTCAAAACAATTTAGATCTTCATTACTTAGTGACACTCCAGTTATGGTGATGATGAAGTTTTCACTTCCATATTTTATTGAGGCATTAAGCTTCTTCGAATCTACCATTTCATTTATAAACGATTCTAGCTTTTCTTTTACTTCGACCTCTTCGAGGCCTCTGATTTTTCTCATTTCAAACTCAACAAAAGAGTCAGAGTCATAACTGCTTAATAAGTCATCCAATCCAGAGTTTCCTGAATCAGCAAAATTAAGAATATTGGGAATTGTTAAGAAAGAAAATACTGCAAAAGTGGCTGTTGCTAGGTTAGTAAGAAATAATTTGCCAAAGAAAAACTCCATAAATCCTTTAAGAGCTCCACCTTCCTTGTTAAGTTTATTTATTTCCTTGAAAGCTTCCTTAGCAACATCTGATTTGAGCGACTCCTTATAATAGGTACCTACTTGAATATTAGTCTTTTTAAGGCTATTCAAGTAATCCTGAGCTTCGGGTGCTTCCAGAAGATTTTCTACATATGATGCTTCATCCTCAGACAGGTCATTGTCTAAGTATGCCGAAAGTAATATTTTATCCTTTTCATCCATATTAAATTCCCAAACACTCTGCTAGCTGTGATCTGGCTCTATGAAGTTTTATCCTTAAATTCCCTGAAGAAACTTCTAAAATTTCAGCAACTTCTTTTGGCTCATGCAACTGAATAAGGGATATAACTTCTCTATCTTTTTCGTTTAGTTTATTTATGCAGTATTTCAAGTCTTTTTTAGCCTCTATAGTTTCGAAGTCACCTGAGACAGTATTTTGAACAATTTCGTCTCCTAGCAAGACTTCTCTCTTTTTTCTTTTTGAATCCAGAAATAAGTTTCTGCATATTGTATAAACCCATCTATCAATATTTTGCCCGTCGAACTTCTTTTCATTTTCTATTGCCTTTACAAAGGTGTCTTGAAGGAGGTCTTTAGCATCGTGCTCATCTTGCGTAAGTGACAGAGCTCTGTACCAAATTTTGTTTTGAAGTTCCTGAGAGAATAGTTTTTCATTAAAATCAGACACTTCATTACTTTGACACAAAACCCCATCACATACATTATAAATTTACTAATCAATTAGAAGTTGTTTATCCTGATACTGATTCTCTTTGTAAATTGAAAAGCAAGTTCCAATTAACCAAAAAAGAACTGCTGCTCTAACGATTATTGATACTGGATTATCAAACATTGAATCAAAGAACATCAGAAGGGTATCAAGAACATAGTAAAATGAAGCCCAATAGACTGACTTTCTAGATAATTTGCAGTAAGCAAAGTAAGCCATCGTTGTCATAATTACAAGATCCACGGCCATCCATGGATCAATAAAAGTTCTTATGAGCATTAATGCCGAGACAATCCATAAGAAGATACCGATATTTCTAATATTTTCGTTGTTTTTGTTTATTGTGTTTATTTTCATAATTTTCTCCATTGTTATCTATACAACGAAGCAAAGATTGAAATGTTACAAATGAATCGAATATTTTTTTTGTAACACTCTTTCAATCTAATCGTTTCTTTCTTATGAATGTAAATTACACAGAGCATTCTTTAAAGAGAATGCAACAAAGGGGAATAGATAAAAAAATAGTTCAACATCTCTTGAATCAGGGAGAAATTCAACATGATGGGCATGGTTGTAAGATTTTTTTTCTCAATAAAAAGAAAAGAAAATTAGTGCCTAAATATTTTTCTTTAGTGGACTACAAGAAGTTAGATAAAAAACTAAAAAGTTACGTTGTTTTATCATCTGATAATTCAACTGTTATCACAGTAGGACATAGGTTTAAAAGGAGAAAAAAATGAATTTAAGTAAACAATTATTATTTTCAGTTTTATTCATGTCCCAACTGATATTTTCAGCTATTGAAATAACAACTATAGATTCCTGGAGAATAGTAAATTTAGGTAGCCACACGTTATTGGTGAATAAGCTTAGCGAGAATCCTGAAAGCAGTAATGGATTTCTTTTCCAGATGAGCAGACCTCATTGTCTTTGTGAAGAACCAACCTTCGTTATGTATTCTCCTGAAGATGAAGACTTTGTAAGACCTGAAGAAGACACAAGACTAGACGGGGAACTGCGAGTAGATTTTAAGAAGTGGCAGGATGTTGAGCTAGAGGTATTCTTAGCTTTAGAAGAACGAAACCAAAACATCATCAGACTTCG
The DNA here is from genome assembly GCA_902521635.1 of uncultured SAR86 cluster bacterium. Lineage (GTDB taxonomy): Bacteria > Pseudomonadota > Gammaproteobacteria > Magnimaribacterales > Magnimaribacteraceae > Magnimaribacter. The sequence continues at coordinate 9,474 of CABYSI010000027.1, forward strand.
AGGAACCTTTCCTAGTCTCCGTGATGCCAAAATCATTCAATTAGATTCAATCTATGGCTCTGATACTTGGGTGCTAAAACATATCGGTCATGCAATGGAACAGGCTACTAAGCTTTGTGAGTCTTTCATTCCCTATGAGGAAGAAGAAATAAAAGAAACTAAAGGTAAGAAAGTATGAAGCGTCTAATGGTAGTTCTATACCTAGACGAGGATAACAACGCTGAAGTTGTTTTTACTAAGGAGCTTATTCAGAACAAGGAAGACTTTGAAGAACTAGAGGTAGTAGGGAAGTTTAGTATTTAGAAGTTTCCTCTCAAACTTAATCACACTATATTATTAGAGGTATGAATAATGTTGTTGAAACCTTCGATTTTCTTTACAAGAAAGTAAAACTCAGCATAAAAGAACTCCAACAGCCTTTGACTAAATCGAAGAGGGAAGAACTTATTGAATACCAAGATAGATTAATGGACTCTCTATTTGAAGAAGTAGATAAGATAAGAGAATCAGGGGATATTGAAACTTTGGAAAGCTTATTATCTAAGCTTAAAGAAATAGAAAGACTAGCTACTCAAAGAGAAAGATAAGAAATAAGGTCTGATTTATTTATAAGTTGCAAAAGTACCAATCAAAAACGCATTGTTAGATAAATGCGTATCTTTCGCATTAAAATCTTCCTGCTTAATACTTCCTCCTAGCTTATGCTCTTTAAAGGATTTGATTATCAATTTCTTAATTTCATTTTTATCTAAAGGGTAATCCATACCTTTACGATTCCTGTCTCCAAAATACTTTTCTTTCAAGTGTGCTTCAGGATTATCTA
>CABYSI010000028.1:0-9586 GCA_902521635.1 uncultured SAR86 cluster bacterium
AGAGGTATCCCTACATTGAACGGTAAGCCTTATGAGCCTTTAAAAGATGTTGTTTTTGGTACATCAGCTGTCAATTATCAAACTGCAGAAGCAGACATTTTTAGAGCTACAATGACAACAGATTATTCTGAAACTTCAAAAGGTATTTTTTCAGTTACTTCAAGCGAGTTTGAAAAACTATATCAAAACTTATATGCACAAAGATATGATGCTGCAGATAACACGGCCAATACTGTAAGGGTAGATGGATATAGAGACCCTACTGAACGTGAAAATCTAATTGTGTCCGCCAATCTAGTTAATGAACTACAAATAGGAAATACAACACATACCATCTTGTTTGGTGCAGAACTTATAGATACCGATAATAAAAACGAAAGATATGATTCTTATTTCTCTACTACTGGAACAGATAGAGAAGTTTTTAATATTCCTTCAAGCATGAGCGGAACCCTGGATATATCTACAAATGCTGCAGGCGTTGCTACAGTTCTTGATTTCACATCTGACTTAAATAGAAGAACTGCATCAGAAATTGAAGTAACTTCAGTTTATTTTCAGGATCAAATAGAATTATCAGATAATTTGTTAATCTTATTAGGCGGTCGCTTAGACCAGTTTGATATTACAGTAGATGATGTAAAAGCTGGTACTTCTCAGTCTAGAGAAGATGATGAATTTTCTCCTAGAGCTGGTGTGATATTCAAACCTCAAGAAAATGTCTCTTTATACTACAGCTATAGCGAAAGCTTTTACCTAGATCCGGTGAGCAATATAAGAAACTTACAGCAAGTGCAGCGGCCCTTGATCCAGATGTTTATGAAAGTTCTGAAATTGGTATCAATTGGGATATTACTCCTGACTTAAGCCTCAGAGCCAGTTATTTTGATAGTGAACAAACTATCGCTACAAGAGACGAATCTGGCGAAGGCGCAGAGATAGTTGGTCTTCAAGTAGATGGCATAGAGCTTGAAATTAAGGGACAAGTAAGTGACCAATTATATGTGTCATTTGGTTACAGTGATATGGATGGCGAAACTAGTTCTGGAGGAGAGCCTAGAGAGATTCCTGAGAATACAATGTCTCTTTGGACTACTTATCAAGTAAACGATAAGTTCGGTTATGGTCTAGGTGTTACTAGACAAGGTGAATCGAATATAAGCAACAACAAACCTGGATTGATCCTACCTGATTATACAAGAGTAGATTTCGCCGCATTCTATGATGTTTCTGAAGATCTAACTATCAGATTGAATGTTGAGAACATTACAGATGAAGTTTACTTCCCGCACTCACACAGTACTCACCAAGCTTCGGTAGGTGAAGAAGTGAATGCTAGGTTGTCAATAACGAGAAGGTTTTAATCAACCTTAGGTTGATTTAGTGCAGCCCTGTAATAACTTTAGAAGATTGGTTATTACAAACGCGCCCTAGAACGAGTCCCAAGCGCAGTGGACTCGTTCTAACCCTAGTCGGAATCTGTTACAGACTTTAAATATTAACAGATTAATCATACCCCTCCCCAAAGGATGATTAAGAAAGGGATTCTCAGGTACCCCCAAGGATCCCTTTTACCTTTTTGATGCTGTTATGAGGAAGTCTATCCAAGATTCTTCCGTATTTAAGCAAGGTATGTAATTAAAAGATTCGCCACCAGCATCCAAAAAAGTCTCCCTACCACTGATGTTCATTTCTTCAAGTGTTTCAAGGTTGTCTATTACAAATGCGGGACAAACAACATCTAGTTTCTTTATTCCCTGATTGACTAAATTGACCAATTCTTTATCTGTAAAAGGCTCTATCCAGCCAGGACCTATGCGAGACTGAAAAGAAACTCCCCACTCATGATCTTTTAAATTTAATTCGTTTACACACAACTTAGATGTTTTTAAAACTTGAGCTTTATAACAGAAAGGTGTTGCATCTGATTGCAGATCACAACAGTTTTCAACCTTAAGACAGTGATTTTTTGTTGGATCTGTTTTCAATAGATGGCGATTTGGAATTCCGTGATAGCTGAATAATAGAAAGTCGCTTTCTTCTTGTCTGTTCTTAGCTATCACGTTACTTAAACTCTTTATGTATTCTTCCTTATCGTAGAAAGTACCAATAAATGTTAAATTGAGTTCTAAATTCAGTTCACTTGCTATTCTTTTCACTTCATTTTCTGTAGTCAATGTAGTCGACATTGCATAATGTGGGTATAGAGGAACAACAAAAATATCAGAGCAACCTTTATTTTTCAGCTTAAGTAAACCCTCCTCAATACTTGGATATTGGTATCTCATAGAGACTTCAACTGGAACTCTTGCCTTAGAGCTTATTTTCTCTCCTAAATGCAAAGTGCTGTTTATAAGAGGGGAGCCCTGATCAGTCCATATCTCTGAATAAGCTTCTCGAGTATTTTTATACCTGGAAGGAACAATTATCCAATTCACAAGAATTTGCTGTAAAAATTTTGGGTAATCGATGACAAGATCATCTGACAAAAACTCTTTTAAATAATCTTTGATTGATTCAAATTCTAAGTCCTTAGGAGAGCCCAAATTTATTAAAAGAATGCCTTTCATGGAGGCAATTATAGATTAAGTTTAAATGAAGATAATCTAATTTATACATTGCAAGTATAGTAAAATGTGTAAATCTAAAATTATGTCAATTTTAAAAGATATACAGACACGAAACTCAATCCCATTTCTTGAAGAGCCAGCACCTTCAGAAGCAGAGATGATTGAAGTCTATAAAGCTGCGTTACGTGCTCCTGACCATGCTTGGCTTAGACCATGGCGATATCTGGAAGTGAGAGGAGAAGGAAGACATACCCTCTCAAAAGCTTTTTTAGATGCAGCAATGAAGGATGGTGATTCCTTAACTGACGAGCTAAAGCAGAAGTTAGAAAATGCTCCTTTCAGAGCCCCTATGATAATAGTTCTTGTAGCAGATGTTAAAGAGCATCCTAAAGTACCAAAAGTAGAACAATTACTATCTTTAGGTGCTTCTGCTCAAAACATTCTCCTTGCAATTGATTCATTGGGTTATGGAGCAGTCTGGAGAACAGGAAAAATGGCCTTTAACCCACATGTAGTTGAGGCTTTAAAGTTACCAGAAAACTCAGAGATAATAGGATACCTTTATGTTGGAACGCCCACCAGACAGGGAAAATCTATTCCCGAGTTAAATATAGACGATTATTTGACAAAAATAATATAGCTGTTAAGCCCCAGGTGTCTAAATGTTTCATAAGGTTGTAAAGTACGAATTTACATAGATTCAAATCAATAACAATTAGGGGAAAAAATGAAAACAAGGATTTTTTTATTATGCCTTTCGCTAGTAACTATTCCATCAACTACTATATTTGCTGAAGAAGAAGTATCTGTATTCGATGAAGTAGTTGTTACAGCGCGTAAGAGGGCTGAATATTCACAAAGTGTTCCGATACCTATAAGTGCTTTAAACGAAGAGCAGCTAGAGATCAGGAATATTGTAGAGTTAACAGATATTGAAAAACTGGCTCCTAACCTCAGTATCCAGGCATCTGCAGTGAATAGTGGTGTTTTAGAAGTCTACATGAGAGGAATTGGCCAGGCTAACTGGGCAATTCCTCATGATCCGAAAATTGGTCTCTACACAGACGGTGTTTATGCCGCAAGACCTCAAGGAGGATTGGTTGATTTGTATGATCTTCAACGAGTAGAAGTTTTAAGAGGACCTCAAGGAACTCTATTTGGCAAGAATACAACTGCCGGATTGATAAACATAATTACAAACCAACCCACTCAGGACACTGAAGCTAAGATTAGATTAGGTGCTGGTTCTGACAGTCACCAACTGATTGAAGGAATGTTTAATACACCCCTAAGTGATTCTTTAGCATTTAGATTCTCTTTCTTAACGAAAGAAACCGATGGCCATATTATCAATTCTATTACTGGAAACGATAGAGGAAATGAAGATACAACTTCTTTCAGGGCTCAGCTTAAATATGATACTGATGCTTACACTGCAAATTTAGCATTTAGTAGATTTGATCAAGATGAAAGAGCTTCTTTAGGTTCTTGTCGATTCACTGGTCCTGAAAATGGCGCTCTTTCTGGAGGACTTGGGGCAGTAGCAAATATTTTTGGAATATATGATGCTTTAAAAGCAAATTGTAGATCAACAACAAAGGACGTTTCACTTGATACTTCTCCAAACGAAGGCAATACTGCTGAGAAAGACTCTATTACTTTATCTCAACTCTTTGAAACTCAAATTGGAACCATCGAATCCATCACTAATTATTCAGAGTTAGAAGCTTTTAGTGGTACTTGGGGTTGGGTAATGGGAAATGGACCTGGTGTTAATTTCTTAGAAATCCACGATGACACTATGAGTCATGAACAATGGTCTCAAGAGTTAAGACTCTCAGGATCAACAGAAAATATGGACTGGGTAGTAGGCCTATATGCATTTGAAGAGGATGGGGAAGCCGTCTTAGATGTTCCTCTTTTTAGAGGTGTTAATCCTTCACCCTTACTGCCTCCTGCACTTGCAGCTGTAGCGTTACAAACTAAATTACTTGGAAGTGAACAGCAGGGTAGTATCACTAATATGCAAAACCAAGCTGTATTCTTTGAAGGTACTTACGGTTTAAGTGATAAATTAGATCTGACTATAGGCGCAAGATACACCGAAGACGAAAGAGAATATACAAGAAGTTCTAAGCTTTACGAAGATGCGGCTGCTATTGGAATGCCAGGTACCTTTAATCTTTTCTATGCTTGTCCTGGTATGGTTACAAACGCCTTTGGCTTTGCTACATCAGACAGATGTACAAGAACAGTTGAGTATAGCGAGACAACTCCAAGAGCGATTTTAAGTTACCAGCAAACAGATGATGTTCTTTTCTATGCTAGTTATAGTAAGGGATATTCAAGTGGTGGTTTTAATGGTGACGTCGCAATGAGACGTTTCTTACCTGAAACATCTGATAACTATGAATTTGGGATGAAGGGAGAATTTTTAGATAACAGACTTAGAGTAAACGCTACTGTGTTTAGTACATCATACGAAAATCAACAGGTTACAGTTGGAAGAATTGTAAATGGTACTCCAATCGCTGATTTGGTAAACGCACAAGAAGCTACTTTAGAAGGCATGGAATTTGAAGTTCTTGCCCAGTTATCTGATTCTTTAGTTTTAACTGCAATGTTAGCTACCTTTGAAGGTGAGTATGATGAATTCATCATTCAAGACAATACGTCTGTGGCTAATGCTGATGGATCTCTATCTACCATAGTAGTGGAGAGAGATATTAGTGATACAGGTTTTGGTGGTAATGACGATCGTCTTACTTGGGATGTTAGCTTAATTCACACTTATGATCTTGGTGATGGATCTGATATCCAAAGTACTATAGGTATCAGTTACCATGATGAAGAAAATTATACTTTAGAAGATGTACCTTCATCAGTCGCTGATGACTATGAGCTAGTAGATGCAAGAATTACATGGAACCTAGCTGATGGCCAAACATCCATTTCATTATGGGGAACAAACCTTACTGATGAAGATTATGTCAATACTATGCTTAGCCAATCTGGAGATATAGAGATTGGAGGAACTAACTTCAGCCTAGGCATGACAACTGACTATTGGGGTGAACCAAGAAGATACGGCGTAGAGTTTAGAAGAAATTTCTAATCTATATGTCTGAAGGAATAGCCGAAGTTAACAACATCAATATTTGGTGGGAAGACTTCGGCAATCCCTCTAACCCATCCGTCCTTTTGATTATGGGTGCGAATGCAAACGCACTTTTATGGAGAGAGGATTTCATAAATCCAATAGTTGAATCAGGTTTTCACGTTGTTAGATTCGACAATCGTGATGTTGGTAAAAGCACTTGGGTTACTACTGAGCCAACCTTCAATATTGATGCTGGATCAGTCGTAGCTTCAGAAGTCTCATATACCCTAGAGGATATGGCCTCCGATGCAGTGGGACTTATGGATCATTTAAATATACAAAAAGCTCATATCATAGGTGCATCTATGGGTGGCATGATTACCCAAGTAATAGGTTTAGATTACCCGGAACGGGTTTCATCATTAACTCCTATAATGTCATCTCCAGGTATCGGACTTGAAGATTCAAATCTGCAAGGCCCCACACAAGAGATGATGGAGGCTATCATTGAGTCCATGAAATTAAATATGGAAGGTGAGTATGAGAATGCTCTAGTAGTAAATTATAGAGTTTTAAGTGGTTCTAGATTTCCTTTTAATGAAGAAAAGTTTAGGGAGCAAGCTAAAGATGTTATTGCTCACGGGCATAATCCATTTCCAGGGCACGGAGCAGCTGTAGGTCAAAGTCCTCATAGAGGAGCGAGATTATCTGAGATAGATATTCCTACATTAGTAATCCATGGAACAGAAGATGCAATACTGCCTTATGATCATGGACAGGCTCTAGCAGAAGGTATAAAAAATGCGGAATTGATGACTCTGGAAGGGGTGGGACATGAAATACCTGAGGAGCTTACAGAAGAAATCACTCAAAAGATCATTGGCCATATAAAAGGTACATAAAAGAATTTACTTTTAAAGTCTATTCTATATAATCGCGGCTTATATCAACATATAAGTCTTAATAATATCAAAACTCTCATAACTACACTTCCGGGTTTAATATCGGACAAATTTGCTCACTCTATGACTCGCTTCTTTAGATTCATAGCCGATACCTTTTTTGTTGATAGATACGGTCATAGAGCAGTTGTCTTAGAGACAGTTGCAGGAGTGCCTGGAATGGTAGCTGGGGTCCTAATGCATTTTAAGAGCCTTAGATCTATGAAAGTGGGTTACGGTGAATCTATCAGAGAGATGTTGGCGGAAGCTGAAAACGAAAGAATGCATTTGATGTTCTTTATTGAAATAGCAAAACCTAATTTTGTTGAGAGACTCCTTGTCTTGTTCGCTCAAATGATATTTGGCTTTTTTTACTTAATAATGTATCTATTCTTCACTAGGACAGCACACAGGATGATCGGTTATTTCGAAGATGAAGCTGTGAAAAGTTACACTGAGTATTTGAAAAAAGGTTGAAGATGGTGAGATAGAAAATTTTCAAGCTCCTTTGATTGCCATTCAATATTATGGATTAGATCGTAATGCTAAACTTTCTGATCTAATTATAGCTGTGAGAAATGATGAACAAAAACATAGTGAAGTAAATCATTCTTACGCAGACAACTATTCTTAAATCTTCTCCCTCATATTGCTTGTTTTTAGCTTAGAATTGCTTATTCTGAAAATCTTAATTAGGGGAATTTAATGGAAAGAAATTTTGACTACATCGTCATTGGTGCTGGAAGTGCAGGTTGTGTAATGGCTAATAGACTCTCTGAGAATGGAAAAGATTCTGTTCTTAGTATTGAGGCGGGTGGCAAAGATAGAAACTTCTTTATTCATATGCCCTCAGGCTATTCACAAATAGTACCTAAAAAAAGTAACTTAAATTATGGTTACGAGACTCAGCCTGAACCATCTACTAATAACAGAAAACTTTACTGGCCAAGAGGAAAGGTTTGGGGTGGTTCATCTTCGATAAATGCTATGGTCTATATTCGTGGTCACTCCTATGACTATGATCTATGGAGACAGCTTGGTAATACAGGTTGGTCATATGATGATGTGCTGCCGTATTTTAAAAAAGCTGAAAATTTTCAAGGTGATGGTGATGATGAGTTTCATGGATTTGATGGACCATTGAATGTTAAAAAATCTTCCCGAACAGATGATCTTTTAATGGATGTTTTTCTAGAAGCAGGCCAAGAAGCCGGTTTCCCATTAACCGATGACTTTAATGGTAAAGAACAAGAGGGATTCTCTAGATACGAACATACCATGAAGGATACAACTTTTGGACCTAGAAGATGGAGTGCTGCAAGAGCGTATCTTCATCCCGCACTCAAGAGAAAAAACCTTTCAACAGAGACAAATGTACAAGTTAATAAGATTCTTTTTGAAGGGAAGAAAGCCATCGGTATTGAGTATTTAAAGGATGGAGAAATAATTACCTGCAAATCAAACAAGGAAATCATTTTGTCTGCTGGTGCGATTAATTCTCCTCAGATATTAATGAATAGCGGAATAGGGGACTCTGAAGAGTTAAAAAAACATAATATAAGTATTGTTCATGAGTTAAAGGGAGTTGGAAAAAATCTTCAGGATCATTATGGAGTTTTAAATTCTTTTTATGCAACTCAGCCAGTCACACTTCATAGATCAGCTGGTTTATTAAATACAGGGTTATCGGGAGTAAAATACCTTTTATTTGGCACTGGAGATGCTGCATATCCTCCAACAAGTGCTGGTGCTTTTTTCAAATCTAGTCCTGATAAAGATATTCCAGACACTCAACTTCACTTTACTTCAATCCAGACAAAAGATCTTCATGGCCGAGAAGGTGTAGACAAAGATCATGGATTCACAGCTGTTATTTACATATGCAGACCACAAAGCAGGGGGCATATAGCACTCAATAGCTCTGACCCAAGTGATGAACCTCTTATGTTCCCAAATTATTTATCTGAAGAGCAAGACATGATTGATACTAGAAATGCACTAAGAGAAACTAGAAGAGTTTTTTTACAAAAGGCATTTGATCCCTATAGAGGAAATCAAACAAAACCCGGTAGTGATGTAGACGTAGACGATGACGATCAACTTGATGAGTGGATTCGAAATACAGGAGAAACTCTTTATCACCCTGTAGGTACCTGCAAAATGGGTGAAGATGTTATGGCTGTTGTAAATAATAATTTACAGGTGCATGGCCTTGAAGGTTTAAGAGTTGTAGACGCCTCAATCATGCCTACTCTGATTGGAGGTAATACTAACGCACCTACAATTATGATCGCAGAAAAGGCAGCAGATTCCATTAGACAATCATAGACATAGCCTTAGAATAGACGATCCCGGAGAGGTGGCTGAGTGGTTGAAAGCGCTCCCCTGCTAAGGGAGTATAGGGTAAACCCCTATCGAGGGTTCGAATCCCTCCCTCTCCGCCAGTCCATCTACGGAAAAAAAAATAACATCCACAACTTAATTCAGTTAATATTTCTATGTAATAAGGAATAATTATGAATTCAAAAAGTTTGGCTTTAATATTTTTAACAATTTTTTTAATTAACTGTTCAGGAACAGATAAAACTGAGCAAAATAAAAAAATGGCAGGAGATTTTCTTGATTTAGCATTATCAGAAAATCCAAAGTCGGCTCAACCTTTAACGCATCCAGATTTTACCTTTACTTTTATGGGAGAGACTGAAATATCTAATATTGCATTTGATAGAGAAGCTTACTTCGACGATTGGATACCCAATGTTGTTGGTGCTTTATTACCAAATGGCATAACTTTAACTACTACAGATATGATTGCAGATGAGAACGGTGTGGCCGTTATTATGGAAGGAGATGCCGAAGGTATAAACGGTGAATATGATAATAAGTATGTTTTTGTTTATAAATTTAAAGATGGAAAAATATTATCTATAAATGAATATAACAGTGATCTGTTGGTGGCAACTAGACTGTATAAA
>CABYSI010000029.1:0-9184 GCA_902521635.1 uncultured SAR86 cluster bacterium
AAATCAAATTTGCACTAATTTCGTGCGAAGCAGGTTTTTTTAGTTCTTTACAGGATACTATTTGAGAATTTTTTATTTTAATCGTGTAATATCATGCAACTTAAATTGCTAGCCAGAAGGAGAAAAAATGGAAATTTCAAATAAAGTTGCTCTTATTACGGGTGGAGCTTCGGGTTTAGGCCTTGCTACTGCTGAAGCATTTGTAGGATCAGGCTCAAAAGTAATGTTACTAGATCTGAACGAAGACAACGCGAAAGCTGCTGTAGAAAAATTGGGATCTGATTCTTCGTATGTTATTGCCAATGTGACAGACGAATCATCTGTTCAGTCTGCAATAGACAAAACAGTCGAGGAATTTGGTAGTTTACACATAGTGGTAAATTGTGCGGGAATAGGTAGCGCAAGTAAAACTGTAGGAAGGGACGGCGCACATCCATTAGATTACTTTAAAACAGTGGTAGATATTAATTTGAATGGTACCTTTAATGTTCTTAGGTTAGCAGCGGTAGTCATGGGAAATAATGAGCCCAATGAAGATGGAGAATGCGGAGTGATTATAAATACTGCTTCTGTTGCCGCATTTGATGGCCAAATTGGACAGGCAGCATATAGCGCAAGCAAAGGAGGAGTGGTTGGAATGACTTTACCTATTGCAAGAGATTTGGCAAGAATGGGAATAAGGATCAATACCATTGCTCCCGGCATATTTGACACTCCTTTAATGGCTATGGCACCAGATACCGTAAGAAATCCTCTGATTGAAATGACTCAATTTCCTAAAAGATTGGGCTTACCAAACGAATATGCTTCGTTAACTAAACATATAGTTGAGAATCCTTTTTTGAATGGCGAGACTATTAGGCTGGACGGTGGTATCAGGATGCAACCAAAATAAATGGAAATATTAACCGATTATCTAATTTTTCTATTGAAGGTATTCACAATAGCCTTGGCTATTACCATCCCATTGTTAATAGTAATAGGTAGTTCAAAGGGCAAGAGTCAATCCCGAGGAAAACTATCTATAACGAACCTTTCAGATAAATTCGAAGAAATGGGCAATGCCGTAAAAGGCTCGGTCATGAATCCAAAGGAACTAAAAAAATTTAATAAAGAAACTTCAAAAGATAAGAAAAAGAAAGATAAGGCCAAGGCCAAGGATAATGAAAATGATTCAGTCTTTGTTCTTAATTTTAAGGGTGATATTCAAGCATCAGAAGTAGAAAAACTCAAACAAGAAGTCAATGCAATTCTCTTGTCTGATACCGAATGCAAAGAGGTTGTAATCAGAGTGGAGAGTGGCGGGGGATCTGCTTATGCATATGGATTATGTGCAGCCGAACTCAAGCGACTAGTTGACAATGAAATTAATCTTACGGTCTGTATAGATAAAGTTGCGGCAAGTGGAGGATATCTAATGTCCTGCGTTGCCACTAAGATTATTGCCGCACCATGGGCTATAGTCGGTTCTATAGGTGTTATAGCACAATTGCCTAATTTCCATAGATTGCTAAAAAAGAACTCAATTGATTTTGAGATGCATACTGCTGGCGCATTTAAAAGAACTCTAACAACCTTGGGAGAAAATACAGACGAGGGTAGAGAAAAATTTAAATCAGACCTCGAAGATCTACATCTTATATTTAAAAATTTTGTGAAAGAACAAAGACCTCAGGTTGATACTGAAATAGTAGCTACTGGGGAAACTTGGCAAGGTGAGGATGCTGTAAAAGTAGGATTGGTTGATTCATTAGAAACTTCTGACAACTATCTTGTTAGCTTATCAAAAGATGCTAAATTATTTGAGATAGAATTTGTTGAAAAGAAAAACCTTACTGAGAGGTTTGCAGTTTCTATGCAGATAGTAATAGAAAAATCTTTAATTAAATTCTATGATTTAATAAACAAGGACCGTTTCTCATGACAAAAACATTTAAAGCATTGGAGTCTGTGAAAACAGATCAAGGAAATCAGCTATCTATAATTGAAAGATCTATTGATGACCTTCCGGAGGGTGAGCTATTAATAAAAGTTCACTATTCTTCACTTAACTATAAAGATGCACTATCTGCTTCAGGTGCACCGGGCGTAACTAGAAATTACCCACATACTCCCGGCATTGATGCTGTAGGGATAATAGAAGAGTCATCAAATCCAAATTTCAAAGAAGGTGATTCTGTCATCGTTACTGGATATGATCTTGGCATGAATACTTCCGGTGGTTTTGGTGAGTACATAAGAGTGCCTTCTTCATGGGCCGTAAATTTACCCTCTGGTTTAAGTGAGAAAGACTCTATGTCTCTAGGTACAGCTGGTTTAACCGCTGGGCTTTCTATAAAGGCTCTTGATGATTTTAACGCTAAGAGAGGATTTGAATCTTCTGCTTCTATTGTTACAGGTTCAACGGGGGGTGTTGGTTCTATAGCTGTAATGCTATTATCTAAGCTAGGCTCTAATGTAACTGCAGTGACCGGTAAAGATTCACAAAATGATTTACTTAAAGGACTCGGTGCTTCAGAAATTATATCAAGAGAACAGCTCTCCGAAGTATCAAGAACTCCCATAGGAAAAACTATATGGGATTTTGGAGTTGATGTTGTAAGTGGGAATATACTTACTCTGCTCTTAGCATCACTCAAACCAGGCGGGGCAGTTGCATGCAGCGGGCTAGTTGGAGGTCCTTCATTTGAAAGCTCAATATTTCCATTCATATTAAGAGGAAACGCACTTTTAGGAGTTGACTCTGTTGAGATATCAATAGAAAAAAAGTTGGAGGTATGGGAAAACTTTGCAAATGATTGGAAATTAGATTTATCTTCGCTTGTAAAAGAAGTTAAATTAGAAGAGTTAGAAGACGAAATCTCTACAATATTAGCAGGTGGCCAAGTTGGTAGAGTAGTTGTTAATCTCAATTAGAAGGAAACAAAATGACTAACGAACATAGTGAACAGGAAAAAGAAAATATGCGTCAAGAAGATAGTAAACTAGATGCTATTGCTGCCGTAGTAATAATTCTTAGTCTTGTAGCGATTGCAGTTTTTTGGGTCTCAAATCAATAATTAAATAAGGAAAAATATGGACGTTGTAAATTTTTTGAAAGATAAAACTAGGATACCTGTAATAGGAGCGCCTTTATTTACCGTTTCTTACCCTGAACTTGTCTTGGCTCAGTGTAAAGCTGGTGTTGTAGGGTCGTTTCCTGCTTTAAATGCTAGACCTGAAGAAAAACTTACAGAATGGATAGGCATGATGAAAAAGGAGTTAGCTGATTACAAAGCAAGTAATCCTGATGCAGTTGTTGCTCCTTTTGCTGTAAATCAAATCTGTCATCACTCTAATAATCGCCTAGAGCATGATATGGAGGTTTGTGTAGAACATGAAGTGCCTATAATTATTACCAGCTTAAGAGCTCCTAAGTTTGTTGTAGATGCAGTTCATAGTTATGGCGGTGCAGTCATGCATGATGTCATAAATATCAGACACGCCAAGAAAGCTGTTGATGAAGGTGCTGACGGTCTTATATTAGTGTGTGCCGGAGCTGGTGGACATGCAGGAGCACTGAGCCCATTTGCACTTGTAAGAGAAGTAAGAGAATTTTTTGATGGACCTGTCGCTTTATCGGGAAGTATTTCACATGGTGCTTCAATTTTGTCTGCACAGGCAATGGGAGCTGATTTTGCATATATAGGCACGCGTTTTATAGCTACAGAAGAAGCTAATGCATCTGAAGGTTATAAAGATATGATAGTTGACAGTAATGCCAATGACATTATGTATTCTTCAACTTTTACTGGTGTGCATGGTAATTATTTAAAACCTAGTGTAGTCAATGCCGGTTTAGATCCAGATAACCTTCCTTATGCTGATAAGAATGATATGAATTTTGGTAGTTCTGGAATGGGTGGCGATAACCAGAAGAAAGCCTGGAAGGATATTTGGGGATCAGGTCAGGGTATAGGAAACTTGCACGAAGTACCTTCTGTCAGAGACGCAGTCGACGCTTTAGTTGATGAGTATGAAGAGGCCAAAAAAGCTTTAGACACAAAGTCTGCTTGATTAGTCCCCTTTAAATTCTGGGTCCCTTTTTTCAAAGAAGGCTGTGACTGCTTCTCTTCTGTCTTTAGTTTCATGAGTCAATAATGTTTGGTCATAATCCATATGCATAATTGATTCATCATTCTTATAAACAAGATTATTGACACTTCTTTTAATCATTTGTGCAGCAATAGGAGGTTTTGAAACATAGTGTTTTGCCATTTCATTTGCACGTCGAATTAAAATTTCTGGTTTACAGACTTCGTCATAGAAGCCCCATGAAAGGAGGGTGTCTGCATTTTCATTTTCTCCACCTATAACCATTTTTTTTGCCTTTGCCGGACCAATTAAACGAACGGCTAGTGGTAATCCAAGCCAGTTTAAATTTATACCTAAGTTTATTTCTGGATAACCTAGGATTGCTTTTTCTGATGCAATACGAAAATCACATGCCGAGACAATACAAGCTGCGCCACCTAAACAGTATCCGTTGACTGCTGCGATAGTTATTTGATCTATATCTAAAATAGATTTAATGGCTGGTTTCCCAAAATTATTTCTCCATGATTCTAATTTAGTAGACAGCTGAGGTTTCTCTTTCAGATCAGCTCCTGCAGAAAAATGATCACCTTCGCCGGTAAATATGACAACTCTTGTATCAAGATCTTTTCTGAAATATTCTTGCAAAGTACAAAATTCCTTAAGCACTTCAATACTTAGAGCATTCATTGCATCAGGTCTATTGATGCTGACAGTGGCTATCGAACCTTCTTTTTTTATTTGAAGATATTTCACTTATTTTTCCGCCAAATACTTCTCTGCATCTAATGCGGCCATACACCCTGATCCTGCTGATGTAATAGCTTGTCTGTATATATGATCTGAAACATCACCCGCAGCAAAGACACCTGGGATACTCGTTCCTGTGCTATTTCCATTTGAACCTGAAATTATTTTAAGGTAACCATTTTCCATTTCTAACTGATCCTTGAATAAGCCGGTATTTGGTTTATGTCCGATTGCGATAAATAAACCGGACAAATCTATTTTTGTTTCTTTTTCATCTTTTGTATTTTTTATCTTAATGCCATTCACAACTGAATCATCTCCGAGTACCTCTATTAATTCATGGTTCCATATGATTTTGACATTCCCTTCCTTTTCTTTTTTAAATAATCTCTCTTGTAAAATTTTTTCTGCTCTCAATGAGTCTCTTCTATGGATAAGAGTTACAGATGAACATAGATTTGAAAGATACAAAGCTTCTTCAACTGCCGTATTTCCTCCTCCTACTACAGCAACATCCTTATCTTTATAGAAAAAACCATCGCAAGTAGCGCATGCACTCACTCCTTTTCCCATATAATTCTGCTCACTTTCAAGTCCTAGATATTGAGCTGAAGCTCCTGTTGCAATGATCAATGAATCTGCATCATACTTATTCACATTACCTATAAGAGCAAAAGGCTCTGATAAGTTTACAGATTCAATATGATCAAATATCACTTCAACTTCTAAAGATTCTACGTGTTTTAACATCCTATCCATCAGCTCAGGGCCTTGTAAACCATCGCTATCACCTGGCCAATTTTCTACATCAGTAGTTGTTGTCAACTGACCTCCCTGTTCCATTCCTGTTACCAAACAAGGCTCTAGTCCGGCTCTTGCAGCATAAACGGCTGCTGTATATCCAGCTGGACCTGAACCTAATATCACAAGCTTTCTTTTAATAGTTTCCATTCTGTTAATTATATAGTTATCGGTAAAAATTAGTTATTCGGATTAGAACATCTTCTTAATAAACTATACAATAGGTAAAACTTAGATTTGTTAGTGGTTAAAAAGTCTCAAGCAATAAAAAAGTCTCCGAACCAAGCAGTTTCGGTGTCACGTATACGCCTCAATAAATTAATACTAGATTCATGGTTGATAGTTCAAGGTTTTCTTGGAATATTCATCTTATTAGCACTTACTACTTTCTCACCTCGAGATTCGGGTTGGAATACTCAGGTTTTTTCTGGCGATACAATCGATAATAATCAGGTAGTAAATGCAGTGGGGAGTTGGGGTGCTTATTTGAGCGACTTTCTCTTAACAATATTTGGTTATATGGCTTATATATTGATTTATTGGCTTTTGTGGCCATTAGTTAGTCATTTTTTTCTTTCAAGAAATAAAGTCCCTTTCTCAGATATATACACTGGATTGTTAGGTTTAAAAATATTTGGATGGATTTTGGTAGTAATTTCTGGCTGTACTTTATTTGCCCTAACCTTGGAACCGGGATTGAGTCTCTTGCCTCAAGAGGGCGGAGGATTAATTGGATCAAAAATATCTTCAGTATTTATAGTTCCCTTAAGCTTGATAGGTAGTCTACTATTATTCACATCTAGTCTTCTATTAGGTCTTACTTTGTCTTTGGAAGTTTCATGGGTTGCGCTCATAACTAAGGCGCAAGAGTTATTATTATCTTCCGGCTCAACAATGGGTGATAGAGCTTCAAATTTTTTAAATACTCTCAAAGAAAAACAACAGCTAAGAAAAGAAAAAATTGAGAGACAAGAAAAAGTTATAGTTAATACCAAAGCGAAAGAGCAAAGCAAACCTGCTGAAGTGATTCAGCCTAAACCTAAGATCGAAACAAGTAAAAGAGTAGAAGAAGAAAAACAAACTGAACTTTTTGAATATAAAGAACCATCTGCACCACCTAAGCTTTCCTTGCTTGATGAAAAGACACAAGAATTTTCTGATGAGACTTCTGAAGACTCTCTACGTCGTCTTGGCGAACTAGTTGTATCTAAGCTAGCTGAATACAACATTAATGACATTGAAGTTGAATCAATTCAACCTGGACCGGTAGTAATAAGACTAGAGCTTAAGTTACCTAGTGGATTGAAAGTTAATCAAATATCAAACATTAGTAAAGACTTGGCGCGCTCCCTTGCAAAAACAAGCGTAAGAATAGTAGAGGTTATAGAGGGCAAAGATACAATAGGGATAGAAGTACCAAGAGAAGACAGACAGCCAGTTCTACTCAGCGAAGTTTTATCTAGTAAGACTTATGATGAATCTAAAAGTCCGATTACAGTAGCTCTTGGAAAAGACATAAGCGGATCAGCTGTTGTTGCTGATCTTGCATCAATGCCACATTTATTAGTAGCAGGTACAACGGGTTCAGGAAAATCCGTAGCAATCAACGCAATGCTTATCAGTATTTTGTACAAGGCCAGTCCAGAACAAGTACGTATGATACTTATTGATCCCAAGATGTTAGAGCTTTCCGTCTATGAAGATATACCTCACTTATTGGCACCTGTGATTACTGATATGAAAGAAGCTTCAAGTGGATTGAGGTGGTGTGTTAATGAGATGGAAAGACGCTATAAGTTAATGGCGCATTTAGGTGTTAGAAACCTTAATGGCTACAACAAAAAAGTTAGTGATGCTTTATCAAAAGGTGAACCTTTGAAAGATCCTACTTGGAAGATTAACGAAGCTGAGGAAGGCGAAGAGGCTCCTGATTTGGAGGAATTACCGTTAATAGTTTTGGCGGTAGATGAATTGGCAGATTTGATGATGGTCGTTGGCAAAACAGCTGAACAACTTATTGCAAGGATTGCTCAAAAGGCCAGAGCAGCTGGAATTCATATGTTATTAGCAACCCAAAGACCATCAGTAGATGTTATTACAGGGTTAATAAAAGCGAACATATCATCAAGAGTTGCTTTTCAAGTAGCTTCTAAAATGGATTCAAGGGTT
Organism: uncultured SAR86 cluster bacterium; assembly: GCA_902521635.1. Taxonomy (GTDB): domain Bacteria; phylum Pseudomonadota; class Gammaproteobacteria; order Magnimaribacterales; family Magnimaribacteraceae; genus Magnimaribacter. The sequence goes on from CABYSI010000029.1 coordinate 7,795, forward strand.
ATTCTTGACCAAGGTGGGGCAGAACAATTATTAGGAAAGGGAGATATGCTTTATCTAGCCCCTGGAACTTCAATACCTCAAAGGGTACATGGCGCTTTTGTAGGAGATGATGAAGTGCAAAGAGTTGCAGATGATTGGAGACAAAGGGGTAAGGCAGATTATTTAGATGAGGTTACAAAAGAAGAAGGAGCTGTCTCTGGAATGCCTGGTATTGCTTCAGAAGAAGACTCAGATGCTGAAAAAGATGAGTTATATGACGAAGCTGTTGCATTTGTTGCTCAATCAAGACGAGCATCAATTTCTGCTGTCCAAAGAAGACTGAGGATAGGTTATAACAGGGCAGCTAGAATGATAGAGACTATGGAAGAGTCAGGAGTGCTTAGTCCCATGGCTTCTAACGGAAATAGAGAAGTTTTAATACCACCACCGCCCGAAGATTGATTTGAGAAAAATTTACCTTTCTTTGCTTAGTTTACTTCTAACAACTACAGTTGTTAGTAATGAGACCATTAGTAAAGAAAATTTATTTGATTTCTTGCATTCCAAACAATATCTTAAAACTAATTTCACTCAAACCACATTGATGGATCTAAATGAGCGGGTAGTCTCTGGAAACATACAAGCATCCAGATCAGGAAATTTTAAGATTGAATATCTTGATCCAATTCAAGAGACCATTTCGGCAGATGAAGAATTTCTCTATAAATTAGATACAGAGTTGGAGCAATTAGATATAGTTCCTCGAGAAGAATATTTTAAAAACACACCAATAAGCATCCTAATCTCTAATATTGAGAATTTAAAAAAATTGTATTCAATAAACTCGTGTGTTGAGGAAAATCTTATAACTGTATGTTCTCTCTCTACGAAAGATGAGAATAGCTTTGTTGAAAAAATATTTCTCCAATTTGTAGGTACTGAACTTGATTCATTAACTTATTTAGATTCTTTTGGGCAAAGTGTAAATTTTGATTTCGATGATATATCTTGGGAGCCTTTTAATGAAGACCAACTACATATCTCCATACCGGAAGGAATAGATGTAGTTTATCACTAGTATTCTTTAGAATAGATCCATGCTTGATTCAAAATTACTCAGGAAAGAAACAAAAGAGGTCATATCTAATCTCAATAGAAGAGGTTTCGAATTCGATGAGACGCTCTGGACTAAACTTGAATCTAAAAGAAAAGATTTACAAGGATTAACTGAAAATCAGCAAGCTAAGTTAAACGAACTTTCAAAAAATATTGGAATTGCAAAACAAAATTCTGAAGATACAAAAGATCTTGAAAAAATGGCTTCAGAACTTACTGCAACATTGAAAGAGCAGAGAAATGAGCTAGATAACTTACTTCAAAAAATAAATAATTTTGTTTTATCGATTCCTAA
>CABYSI010000030.1:0-5554 GCA_902521635.1 uncultured SAR86 cluster bacterium
TTTTTAGATGGTGTGGTGTCAAAGTGGGGAAGCGTTTTGGAGTACCTTGAAAAAATAGGAATTACTAAAAATCAGATGGATATGATTCGACAGAATTTTCTGGAATAAATTCAAGATAGTTTAATCAGGAAAACCTAATAAATAATGAGCTACTCAATTTTTGTAAAAGATGGCACCGCTCAAGGGGTTGCAAAGCAACGCTTAATTGAAACCATAGCTGGCCCAGAAAAAAGCATAATAAATGACCCGTATGCTGATAAGTTTGTTATGGGGTCAGGTATGATTAAACTTATGGGACATAGGTTAAATGTCTGGTTGAGCAGTAAACTTGCTCCAGGTTTTCATGAACATTTAATATCACGTACACGATTTATAGATGACTTGATAGAGAAGAGTGCAAAAGAAGGAATAGAACAATATGTAATACTCGGCGCAGGATATGACTCTCGAGCAAACCGACTTAATCTCACACCATCATTGAAAATCTTTGAAGTTGATCAACCTGAGGTATCGGATATAAAACTCTCCAAGTTACCCAAAGATTTACCAAATCTAGAAAACATCACTTACGTAAATGTAGACTTCTCCTATCAGTCCTTAAGCGAACAACTTTTGACTGCAGGATTCGATCAAACCAAATCTACAATCATTACTCTTGAAGGCGTCTCGCAATACATCGCCAAAGACGCTGTAAGCTCAACAATCCGAGAACTCTCTTTGATTACTAAAGATGCTAGATCTATTTTCTTCATGTCTTATGTTGATGAACTTCTGAACAAAGATCCTGCAGCCTGTTTTGGTAAGGGCTATCCAAATCCATCAAAAAAAGCTAATTTGATTCAGACCTTATCAGCTAAAGTTGGCGAGCCTTGGATATCGTTTTATAGAGATGAAGAAATAGAAAGTATACTTGCAGGAAATGGCTATTCGATGAAACAAAATGTTACTTTAGAGGACCTTAACTCGTTATATTTTTCACCTGTAGGAAGAGCTCTTTCTGAAAATCAAATATTCAAGCTAGAACATTTCATTGTTGCGGAGTCTCGCACATGAAAAACCTTTTAAGGTTTAGAATCATTGCGAAATCTTCTTATCACATAATAAAGATTCTAATATTATTGCTCTTTCAAAATGCAACATATACAGAGTCAATGGGAAATCTTGCTCAATACCCACCAACTCCCAAAGATCTGACAATTACAACATCTAAAGATGGCATGCCTATGCTTGAGCCATTTGAAATTTCATTAAATACGGGAAATTACTACAGATTAAATATCAATTGTCCCGATGTTAAAGACGATCTTACTGGATGGCGAATCGAAATGTCTGATTTACTAAGAAATTCACATCTTAGACTTGTAACAGTGGGTGATATTGAGATTCATCTACAAGGTTTAAGCTTTAATGCAATCGAATGTGATGAGATTGGTTCAGTACACGTTAGTTTTGTACCTATAAAACCAGGGTCTTATCAACTTTATGTAGGCAATGTACCGAGTGCAGTGAGAAGGCCAATTGGCGAAGCTGGAATTCAAGAAAACGGCAACTTTGTTCTAAGTCGTTTTATAGTAAATTAATAAATTAAGCTAAAAAAGTTCCTGCATTGGCTAAACATTAGTAAAATATGACCCTAAACAATTAGGGGAATTATGGGGATATCTTACTTACCTGTTTCAGATCATAGATTTAAAAAGTCACCTTTTTTTGAATGTAATAATAGAGAAGATACTTTGTATGGTTTATACAATGACAGGCTTTATCCAATAAATTCAGGAAATGATGAAATAAAACATTATGAACATATGCGTTCTCAATGTTGTTTATATGATGTACCTGAAACACCTTTAAAAATTACGGGTAAAGAAAGTATTGAATTTCTCAATATGTTGTTCACTAGAGATGTTAGTAAGATAGCAGTTGGAAAAGCTGGCTATGCTATTGCTTGTAATCATAGTGGAGGCATCATGATGGACGGCGTTTTGATGAGACCCAATGAAGAGGAATTCATTTACGTTCAAGCAAATGGAGACTTTTTGAATTGGGCTCAAGCACTATTGGGTAATTTTGATGCATCCATAGAAGATTTCGATTCTTGGGTCTTACAAATTCAAGGACCCACATCTCTGGATGTTTTAGAAGCAGTTTGCGATATGTCCATAAATGATTTTCCTTATTATGGAGTAGCTGAAGTAGATATAAATGGAAATTCTTTCTATATATCCCGTTCTGGTTGGACTGGCGAAAGAGGGTTTGAAATTTATTCGAAAAATTCAGATTTTGATGGTGTAAAACTATGGAATTTTTTACTAGAGAAAGGATCACCTGCGGGATTAATGCCCTCAGATGTATCTTCTATGCACATAAGAAGAATAGAGGCTGGTATTCTTGATTATGGAACAGATATAGATCAGTCACTCAATCCTTTCGAAATAGGTCTTGAGCGACTAGTTCATCTTGATAAAGTTGATTTTATTGGCCGAAAGGCGCTCATGGAAACAAATCACAAAACTCTAAGGTTAAAAGGCTTGCTTTGTGGTGAAACTTCATTGACTAGAGGAGATAAACTATTAGATTCCGGTAAAGAGATTGGTTTCGTTAGTGCTGGCGCTTGGTCTCCATATTTAGAATCTGGAGTCGGTTTGATACGTCTAAACGAAACAAAACCTTCTGACTACAGAGTGAAAGTCGTTACTTCATCTGGTGAATTTGATGCTAAAGTAGTTGACCTTCCGCTCTACGATAAAGAAAAGTTATTGGTAAGGTAATGTTAGAAAAAAAGGATTTTTTATTCACTACAGAAACAACACCTGATGTGAGTACAGACCTTTCTGGAAGTTCAAAAAAAATTGATGCTCTATTGGGTCTTGCTGATGCAGTAAATGTCACAGATTCTCCCAATTGTAAAACTCGCTTAAATAGCTTACTGGTAGCTTCAGAAATTAAGAAGAATGGTTTGGATGTTATTTTGCAATTAACTGGCAGAGACAGAAATAGGGTAGCTTTAGAGTCAGAACTTTTAGGTGCATTATCAGTTCAGATTGATAAAGTTCTTTGTCTTAGTGGAGACCAGCCAGATGATGATGGACCAATGGCTGTTAATGAATTAAACAGTAACGGCTTGATCAAACTCTGTAAGACAATATCTGAAGGTTCTTTAACAGACGGTACAGAAATCAAGAGCCCTTTACCACTATATTCAGGTGCTGCAGACGACTTATATGTGCAGTTATCAAATCCAGAAGCAATGAATTCGTTGACTGGAAAGATGAAACAAGGAGCAAGTTTTATTCAAACACAATACTGCTTTGATTTTGATGTTATAAAGCAATATTCAGAAAAATTAAATGACCAAGACATATTCAATGATTGCAAGGTATTGATAGGAATGGGACCACTAAAATCTGCAAAACAAGCAGATTGGATGAGGAAGAATCTCTGGGGGATAAATATTTCTGATGAGATTCTTAACAAACTTGAAAATAGCCATGATCCTGAACAGACAGGCGAAGAGATTTGTATAGAATTAATTGAAAAGATTATGTCTCTGCCTTGCATAGATGGAGTCCATTTGATGGGTCCAAACTGCGAAAAAGGATCTGCTAAAGTCATATCAAATTTCAAATAATTTCTGTTTCACAATGTTCTTCTGTACATGGAGGTACAATTAATTGATGACCAGGCATTTTTAATTTAAGGTAAACCTAAAGCAGTCAATACGGAGAGGTAAAATGAAATCTACTAACCAAGAGGCCTTAAAATTGGGAATAAAATCTGATGCAGTTAGAACAAAATTAATAAATAGAACAGCAAAGTGCGAAGCTCTAGCTCAAAGAGGCCAAGCAGCTTTAGCACAAGAAGTCGTTCAGACTGTAGATTTACCTCACCCAATTTATATTGATTCAGCTGACGGACCTTATTTAACTGATCTTGATGGAAATCGTTATATAGATTTAACTGGTGGATTTGGCCCTAATGTTCTAGGCAACAAACCTAAACCTATAGAAGATGCGCTTGCTTCTCAAATCAAGAAAGGATGGCACTATGGAATTCCTGGACATGGACAAGCCCACTTAGCTGAATTGATAAAAGAATCTTCACCTTCCGTAGATGAAGTAATGTTTTGCAACTCAGGTAGTGAAGCTACCATGTTTGCTTTTCGTGCAGCTAGAGCTGTAACTGGTAAGAAGGTAATTGCTTTATTTGATGGCTCTTATCATGGCATACATGATTATGCTTTATTGAGAGCTGACTCGAAAAGTGAAAGATCAACACCCACAAGCCTTACCCTTGGATCAGGGATTCCAAATGAAGTTTCTCAAAATTTAATGATGATGCTTCCGTATAGAGATAAAAATGCCTATGAGTTAATTCGGAAATATAGAAATGATCTCGCTATGGTTGTTATTGAGCCAGTTCAGAGTTCTAATCCAAGACTGGATAGTCGAGAATTTTTAGAAGGTTTAAGAGATGTTTGTACTGAGTGTGATGTTCTTTTAATGTTTGACGAAGTCATAACAGGTTTTCGAATAGAGTATGGAGGATGTCAAGAATACTACAGCATAAAGCCCGATGTGATTACATATGGCAAAGCTGTGGGCGGAGGAATGCCGATTGGTGTCGTTGCAGGACCTAAAAAGATTATGAATAGTTTTTCTGGAGCTGAAGATACTCCCGCAATATTTGCCGGTGGTACATTTAGTGGTAATCCTCTCACTATGGCTGGAGGTATAGGTGCATTGGAGTATTTAAAAGAAAATAAAGAACATATTTATCCTTATTTGCATGAACAGGGCGATCGTCTTTCTAAAGAAATCAATGAATTTTGCTCAAAATCTAATATACCTGCAAAGTTGATGAATGCAGGATCTATGATGCATTTAATCTTTGGTGATAATGATATTAAATCATCCAGAGATATAGAAAGGCGTCATTATCATTTAGAAAATGAATTTTATCTGCATCTACTTGGTCATAATGTTATTGTTCCTGGTATTCATTTAGCATTCCTATCCTATGCCCACACTCCAGAAGTAGTAGATCAAGTTATTTCTGCATTTAAAATTACTTTCGAGGACCTCATGGCAGACGGATATATTTGAGCAGTAATTGATTTAGAAAGAAGATTGATATTTTAAGACATAAGGAAAATTAATGAATAATACAGAAGATTCACAAAATCCAGCTTTTATATCTCTTGAAGAGGCTGCAGAAATGAAGACTGGCACCCGCATAACTTTTGTTCCTGGTGTTCAGGCTCTTTATGCTGAAGCACTCAAGAATATTTGCTATGTAAAAATGATCTCTATAACGCGTGTTTTACATCCTTTGATGGGTGCAAATAAAGAAACTGGAGAGGATAGGCAAGCAAGTCTCTACAACCTAACTAAACAAACAAGTTTACCAACCATGCTCCATGAGGAAGAAAGACCCAGAAATGTGTGGATAGAACAACTCGCTCTTGCTGAGCAAATTGGAGCATCAGAAAGTCCTTCGATCATCCCAGAGAGCTTTGAATCTAGAGCAGAAATGTATGGTCTGTGCGCTATTATTC
>CABYSI010000031.1:0-4931 GCA_902521635.1 uncultured SAR86 cluster bacterium
GGTGCTAATGACAAAAAGGAGTTGCATGAGCTTGAAAGGGCTTATCAGAAAAAATTAGCAGAAGCTTTGCTCAAGAGCAGCGTGACTATTGCCGATACTTCAAGGATAGACATCAGGGGAGATATTAAGATAGGCCAAAACTCTTTTGTAGATATAAATAATATTTTTGAGGGTAAAAATGTCTTGGGAAAGAATGTTCACATAGGACCTAATTGCTTCATTTCTAACTGTAGTATCAAAGACAACACTATTATATATGCCAATACTGTATTGGAAGATAGTGTAATTGGAAAAAACTGCAAGATTGGACCCTTTGCGAGAATCAGAGGAGGTAGTGATCTAACTGAAGGTGTTGAACTTGGTAATTTTGTTGAAGCTAATAGAAGTAATATTGGTAAAAACTCTAAGGCCAAACACCTGACTTATTTGGGCGATGCAAGACTAGGAACTAAAGTGAATATAGGCGCCGGAACTATAACCTGTAACTATGATGGAAAAAATAAGCACAAAACCATAATTGCAGATGGAACATTTATAGGCTCTAATAGCTCACTTGTTGCGCCATTGGTTCTTGGAGAAAACTCCTACACTGGAGCTGGATCAGTTATAACTAAGGATGTTCCTAAGGGCAAACTTGCTGTTGCAAGAGGCAAACAAGTTAATCTGAACAAGAAGAAATAAAATATGTGTGGAATAATCGGAGTAGCTTCTAGCAAACCCTCAGTAGATAAACTGCTAATAGGACTATTACGTCAGGAATATAGGGGATATGACTCAGCTGGTCTTGCTATCTTCGATGAAACAGAGCAAATACAGGTATTTAAAAGCACTGGTAAGGTGGCAGAGTTGCAAAATTCTATTGATGAAAATCCAGTGAATGGCAATACAGGCATTGCCCACACCAGATGGGCAACCCACGGCCTTCCAACCAAGACAAACGCACATCCCCATCATTCTAATAATAATATTTTCGTTATTCATAATGGAATTATTGAAAATCATCAAGAAATCAGAACCACGCTTAAAGCTTTAGGCTATGTTTTTGAGTCAGAAACAGATACAGAAGTTATTGCTCATCTGATTCATGCAAAAATGAGCGAGAATAAAGCATCTCTAATTGATGCCTTGAAGGCGGCAGTGAAAGATCTCAGGGGAGCTTATGCAATAGGTGCAGTTTGTGAGAGCGAACCGGGCATTTTGGCTTCAGCCAGAAAAGGGAGCCCTTTGGTTATCGGCATGGGGCACGGTGAAAATTTCATAGCTTCCGATCAGCTTGCTTTAGCCGACTTTGCAGAGAATTTTGTATTTCTTGAAGATGGCGATCTTGCTGAAATCACATCTGAAGGAATTCGCTATTGGGACCTGGATGATACAGAAGTTGAAAGACCTGTTGTAGTTGCTAAGTCTCTAGGAGAGACGGTTGATAAAGGTGAATACAGACATTTCATGCTAAAAGAAATTAATGAGCAGCCATCAAAAATTAAGGGCCTGTTAGAAGGACAACTGACTGATTCGGGTGTTCAGGAAGAAATCTTCGGTCCAAGTGCTCCAGATATTTTCAAAAAAGTAGAGGCTGTTCAGATTGTGGCTTGTGGAACTAGCTTCCATGCTGGAACCGTAGCTAAGTATTGGTTAGAAGGTCTTGCTGGCCTGCCCTGCAGCGTAGAAGTGGCAAGTGAATTTAGATATAGAAATAAAGTTGTGGCGCCAAATACTTTGTTTATAACGATCTCTCAGTCTGGTGAAACAGCAGATACATTAGCATGTTTAAGTGCTGCTAAAGATTCAGGCTACTTAGCCCGCCTTGGTATATGCAATGTTCCTTCAAGCTCTTTAGCGAGAGAATCTGATTTGGTATTTTTAACAAAAGCAGGTCCTGAAATAGGTGTTGCTTCAACAAAAGCTTTTACTACTCAGCTCGTTGGTTTATTGATGTTAACTTTAATTCTCGGAAGGCATCACGGTCTATCCGCAGCTGCTGAAAATACCATAAATAATTCACTTAGAGCACTACCTGATTCTTTAGATTCGGTGATGCTACTTGAAGATCAAATTATTGAAATGGCAGAGGATTTTGATCAAAAGGAACATGCACTCTTTTTAGGTAGAGGCATTCATTACCCTGTAGCTATGGAAGGCGCGTTAAAACTCAAAGAAATTTCCTACATACACGCAGAGGCATATCCAGCAGGCGAACTGAAACATGGACCATTGGCCCTTGTCGATTCAGAAATGCCTGTTGTTGCGGTTGCCCCTAATGATGATCTGCTAGCAAAACTTCAATCAAACCTAGAAGAAGTAAGAGCGCGAGGAGGAAAGCTATATGTATTTGGGCACTCTGCAGCTCATCAGGAAGATGAATCAATAACTAAGTTTATTGAACTGCCCGAAGTCCCTGAGCTGATTGCTCCTCTAATTTACTCGATCCCATTACAGTTACTTGCTTATCATGTTGCCATCCTTAAAGGCACTGACATTGATCAGCCACGAAACCTCGCTAAGTCTGTGACGGTGGAATAAGTCAGAGTAGTGATTTTGCATCACGCAACAAAGATACATATTTAAATTTCATTCTTAATTGCAGATGTGATTATTTGGTTGCTTATCCTCAAAAAAACCTTGTAACATACAGAGCAAGACTCTCTAAGATGAAACTCGCTTTTTATGTGTAAAAATAAGTCATGAAGAAAACTCTTTTATTTGTGCCTATTTTTCTAATTTTACTTGGTTGTGAACCTTCACAAAAAGAAAAAGAGGAGATAGCAATAATAACTTGCAACATTATGGGCGAATCAAGAAACATGGATGCATCTATCCGTTTAAAGGAAATAAATGCAGCGAGAGAGGAAATTGGCGAAGCGAAATATCTATCTACAGATAAGGCAATAAAAGAGTCGTTTCAATATGGTTTATGCAAAGAACTAGTTCTGAATGACCCTAAGTATCAAGAAAAATTAGAAGAACAAGTGCAAATTGAGAACGACAGACTCCTTGAAGAAACTAAAGTGCAAATAGCAAAATTAGAGGCGGAACGCATTGCTTTCAAAAAGAAATTAGCAGAGGAACGGATTGCTAGAGAAAAAAAAGAAGCAGAAGAGAGAGCAAAGAAAGAAGCAGAAAGGATTCCTAAGCAAAAATGGAGAGCAGTTCTCGATCCGGCAGTAGAAACCCCAAAAATAAACTATGTTGAAGCGCAAGTTGGAAAGGGGCCTAACAGCACTTATATAAGAATTAATGCAACCTGCCAGGACGGCATAAGGACAAAAATATATGCTAAATTTAAAGGGTTTTTGGAGGATGTTAATTTCGAAAGATACAACTCAACCGGATATTGTGGCAGTCGGAGTTACAATTTTAGTAACTTAATAGAAGAACAAGAAATAATTGATAAATTAGAACTCTTACAGACTTACCGTACCGACAAATATTATGAATACAAGATCTTAAATTCCTACATAATAAAAGATGTAGATGTAGAGATTTGGGGTGCTTGGGATCCAGATGAGAAAAGTTTAGATCCGAGAAACTTTCCTCCTTTACCGAAATCCACAGAATTAAATGAACCAATTAAAAGAAAGGCAACCTTTGCAAGACGCATTCGAGATTAAACTAGTCAAAGTTAGAAATAATGTTTAGGATTGCAAGCGGGAGATAAATCTGCGATGTTTCAGTTTAGTTATTTTTTTCTATTTGTTGCTATAGGGTTTGCATCTGGTTACACAAACCCAGATGTCCCGGACCACAGAAGAAAACCTATTTCTATTATTTTCGGAGTTATTTCAATAATTGGTTTTATTTGGATTATCTGGAACGCTTTCTCTTTTGGTTTTTTTTGGGGAATCATCAGCGCTCTTGAGTTTTGGTTGGGTTATCACTTCGGTAGAAAAATCTCTCTAGGATAAATAAACGATGTTCGGTAGACTTTTCAAAAGCGACGCATCTCCTGAAAAAGTTGACGATGCTGTGAATTACTTTTTTGCTTTCTCTTTGAAATTACTAAAAACAGATCACCCTTTTAATCTTAGTGAATCTGAAAAGTATGACTTTAGGCATGAATACATTTTAACTGAAGGCATTGATAATTATGGGGTAGGTTTTTTTTCAAGAATTGAACTTGAATCAACTAACTTTACTAACCACTATTTTTCATTAAACGCTTCTCATCAAATAAAAAATTGCTGTGAACCAACACTAGATAAAAGCAATCCAATGGTAGAAGAAGTTGTCGGTTATCTAAAAGATATAATTTGAATACCAAATCACTACTCGCACTTATTCTGCAACTGTGGAGTAAGTTTAAACGGTGATTTATAGAGAAGATAATTATGAATATAAAAGAATCATTTATTTCAGTTTTTACTAATTGGAGAAATTTTCATGGAAGAGCATGCAGAAGCGAGTATTGGTATTTTGCTCTTTCAGTGTCCCTAATTACATTCGTATTGGCAATTGTAGAAGAATTTTTAGGAATATTTAATGAAGAAATTGGTTATGGACCACTTACAGGATTATTTCAAATCATAACTTTTATTCCTAGCATTGCAGTCGTATCAAGAAGACTTCAAGACAGAGGCATTTCTGGATGGTGGCAACTGTCATACATCACAATTGTTGGGATATTTGTAATTTTAATTTTAAATATCCTTCCAGCAAAAGAAGATGAAAATAAATGGGGAAGAAATCCACTACTAGATATGTAAATCACTGTTTAAACTTAATCAGTGACCGTGGAGTAATTTTAAACAGTTACTTAATATAAGCATGCAACTGTACACAATACTTTTTTTTGCAATTGCATTTGAAGTTCTTGGAACAATGCTATTACCTGCATCACAAAATTTCACAAAACCACTTCCAACTTCAATCTTGTTAGCATCTTATGGTGCTTCTTTTTATTTTTTAGCGTTAGTATCTCAAAAACTGCCACTTGC
>CABYSI010000032.1:0-4341 GCA_902521635.1 uncultured SAR86 cluster bacterium
CAGTCAGCGTTTTGTTGACTTCTTAAACATAACCGAAGCACCTGAATACAGCTTGGTTCCTGCAAATCCAATATTCATAGTCTGGTGGATAGTAGTCACTGCTATGATCATATTGCCAATTTGGATGAAAAAAGAAAACCTGTAAATTTAAATATGAAAAAGGAGGGCTAGGTCCCTCCTTTTTTTTTGAAACGGATTTATGTTTTAATCTGCAAGATATGTATTACCCAGTATTTATTGATGATAAGAGGGGCAGATACTAATTATAAATTTAAAAGTGATGGATAGAATTGAATCTCTAGATGTTTTGAGAGGTTTTGCTTTACTAGGAATCCTGCTTGTGAATATTGTAGCCTTTGGTCTTGTTTCATCGGCATTTTTGGACCCGGGTATTTATCTAACTCCTGTTGGAGGAATTGATTACATCGTTTGGGCTTTCGTAGAACTTTCAAGCGAAGGTGCTATGCGGACTTTATTTTCAATTCTTTTTGGAGCTGGTGTGGTTCTATTTATAACTGGTTCGACAGCGAAAAGTGGATGGCTGCACTATAGAAGAAATTTTTGGTTATTAGTATTTGGCTTAATTAATGCATACATTTTTCTTTGGCCTGGAGATATTCTCGTCACATATGCTTTATCGGGCTTCGTACTTTGGTTCGTTAGAAATTGGAAAGCTAGAAGTTTATTAATCTTAGCAACCTTTCTTATTTTAATTGGCAGCCTCCAAAACTTTGCCACGAAAAGCACTCTTGAAATTGCTAGAGATGCTGCTGAGGAAATGAAAATATCTATTAGCAAAGGCGAAGAGTTTAGCGAAGAGACTGCTGCATGGGCACAAGGCTGGATAGATTATGAAGAAGATAATCAAGCTGAGATAGATAATATCCCCTATGAAATAAAAAAAAGGACAAGCAGTTACTCCTCTGCTTACGAATACAATCTAGAGAAAGCCAATGAAATGATTTATTTCGTTTTACCGTTTTTTTTATTTCTGGATGCTCTGATGATGATGGTAATTGGCATGGCATTGTTCAAGCTTGGGGTTTTGGACGGAGGACGAGATATTAAGTTTTATATAAGAATGATGTGTATAGGCTTTCTGACTGGCATTTCTATAAATGTTTATGAGGTTTTACTTATTACTAATTCAAATATGGATATTATTGAAACAAATCCTTACTTTAGATTTACTTATCACTTTGGAAGATTGTTCATGGGCTTAGGTTATCTAGGCTTAGTTATCTTATTAATAAAAATAGAAAAATTAGAGTCTTTAAGGTTTAGGTTGGCTTGTGTGGGAAGAATGGCATTAACTAATTATTTAATGCATTCTGTAATAGCTCTTTTCATATTCACAGGAGCTGGATTAGGCTTATTAGGAAAATTCTCTTGGAGTCAGCTATATCTTTTCGTCCTACTAATTTGGGTGATTCAGTTGTATATAAGTCCATTGTGGTTGAAGTATTTCTACTTTGGTCCCGTTGAATGGTTATGGCGTTTATTGACCTATTTAAAAAAACCCAAAATGGTAAAGTAGTAGAGTAGAAATCATGTATAAATTACCTGACCCAAGAGAACTAGTCCTAGATAAAGAGGTAAGTGCTTCAAATGGCATTAAAGGACATCAATACCGTGAAAAGAACCAGCTCAAAAGAAAATACTTTGAGATTCATGACCTAGAGATTTGATATGTATTATCCTGCTTTCATAGTATTTGTTATAACCCTTATTCCTTTGTTTTTTACAAAGTTACTTTTTATTGCTAACTGGGAAAGACCTAAAGATTCAAATGGGATAGATGCTCGAAAGATTATCTTCTGGGGCTATGTTTTCGGGATGATTCTACCAATAGGTCTTGTAGCATTTAGAGGTTATATAATTTGAAAATATGAAAGCTCCATTGATATTTTTACTATGCGTAGTGATATTTGTAATCTCTATGGTGTGGCTCTCTGTTTAATTGGCATGAAAAATCTAACCATCACCGTGCGCATCTTTCTAGAACTTGAACTCAAAACTTTCTTACAATAAATAAATGCTTATTAAAACTATATCTTTCTTACTTTTCTTTTTCTGTACCTTCTTTTTGCTGATAGGTGTTTATTTGATAAGTGTCTCATTAACTAATTTCCAAGGGGAATTGCTCATAGTGAATCTTTTGTCCTCTTTGATGTGTTTCGCAATTTCTGGAGCCTTATACTTGCTTAGAAGAAAATTAAATGAAAAAAGTATTGATTAGTAATCTCGATAAACAAATGAAAAAAATACTAGTCGCATACCTTATATCTTTAGCATCTCTAAATGTTTTTCCAAACTATTCATTAGATCAAGAAACAACAATTGCCGAGATTAATGGAATCTCACTTGCTTATAAAAGTATTGGTGTGGAGGAAGATCCACCTGTCTTAATGGTAATGGGACTTCTTGCATCTCATAAGGTTTGGGGCGAAACCATAGTAAATGGGCTTGTTGATTCAGGGTACAGGGTTATCCTATTTGATAATAGAGACACCGGTGATAGTGAAAAGTTAGATAGGCTAGGAAAACCTAACCTTTATTGGAAGTACTTTCTTTATTCCTTGGGTATTGGTTTTAGTGCACCCTATACACTCGAAGATATGGCATATGATGGAGTTGCATTATTAGACCACCTTGAGATTGAAGAAGCGCATATAGTTGGTGCTTCTATGGGAGGGATGATAGCTCAAATAATTGCCTCTAAATATCCAGATAAAACGACCAGCTTAGTATCACTTATGTCATCTTCTAGAATTCCAAAGACATCTGAGATTTCAGATGGAAATCAGGAAAATCTAAGAAATATGGAAAATATTGATGAGGAGGGAGCACGAGGATATGGCTTCTATCCAAGAGCGATGCCCAGACAATTGACTGCAATTTTTAAGGCTGGTGATAGATCTGACATTGTAAAAAACATCACAGTACCAACATTAGTGCTTCATGGAGAAAATGATGCACTATTGCCTGTGAGCTATGGAAGGCTTACCGCAGAACTGATTCCGGATTCAACATTTAAAGTTTACAAAAATATGGGTCACAATTTACCCAAAGAAGTTATTCCTGTTTTAATTGAGGATATTGTTAATTTCTATAAAAAAATAAATGAAATTCTTTAATAAAGAAAATAGGTTATATCCACCAATCGAGCCTTATGATTCAGGCTATATAAAGAGAGGAATCCATGAAATTTACTATGAGCAATGCGGGAATCCTAAAGGTAAACCTGCGGTCTTCTTGCATGGTGGTCCTGGTGGAGGTGCTGGGGGCTTTTCTAGAAGATTTTTTGATCCTAAGAAATATCGTATAGTTCTTTTCGATCAGAGAGGATGTGGGAAGAGTAAACCTCATACATGTCTTGAAGATAATACGACTTGGCATTTAGTTGAAGATATTGAGTCAATAAGAGAAAAGTTAAAAATAGAGAAGTGGCTAGTATTTGGTGGCTCTTGGGGCAGCACTCTAGCTTTAGCTTATGCGCAGAGTCATCCTCAAAATGTAACAGAGCTTGTTTTAAGAGGTATCTTTATGTTGAGACATAAAGAGATCCAATGGTTCTATCAATATGGAGCAAGCGAATTATATCCAGAAGCATGGCAGGGATTTTTGAATGAAATTCCAGAAGAAAAGAGAGGCGATTTGGTAGAAGCCTATAGGGAAATCTTTAATGGAGATGATGAAGAAAAAAAATTATCAGCAGCAAAAGCCTGGTCTAAATGGGAGGCATCTACTAGCTTCATCAATCATAATCCCGAAGCTGTAAAAGATTCTGTGGACAGCAAATTTGCATTAGCTTTTGCGCTTATTGAAAATCATTACTTTATAAATAATGGTTTCTTGGAAAATGAAAATCAGCTTCTCGATAATATCGGTAAAATCAGACATATACCTGCTGTAATTGTTCAAGGAAGATATGATGTTGTGTGCCCTCCTACAACTGCTTATGAGCTTCATTCAAGATGGCCAGAATCTGAACTAAAAATAGCTCCTTTTTCAGGTCATTCAGCGTTCGAAAAGGAAATAACACACCTACTAATAGAAACCACAAATAGATTTTCTAAAAAGTAATATTTAAAAATGATAAAAATCTTAAAATTTCCAATTCTCATCACTTTGATTTTGTATAGCGCATTTTCTTATGCCGAGGGCAAGCACAAGATATTCAATTTAGGAGATTTTGACCTTGAAAGTGGGATCACCTTGCCTAATGCTAAGTTGTCTTACGTGACTCATGGAAAATTAAATGAGGAAAGAGATAATCTTATAGTAGTGCCTTCTGCTTATCTTGGGGATCATCACGGATTTGATTTTTTAATTGAACCT
>CABYSI010000033.1:0-4336 GCA_902521635.1 uncultured SAR86 cluster bacterium
ACTTCTGTAAGGCTAAAAAGAAACATCAACATGAATCTTGCATAAGCACCTACAGAACCGCTCACATCGCAAATTACGTATATTTTAGGTCTATCAACTTTCTTATATGCCCAGCTCAGATTGAACAAAATACCTTGATTAACCCAGTTATCCCTAATTGTCTTTCTGATATCCAACTTACCTTTTTTAAAGTTTTTCTTTCTTCGAGAATGAAGATTAGCTAATTTTTTTGCCATCTTTCTTACCAAAGAATGAACTTCATTTAAATAAGATCTGTCTATTTGAGCCATATTCATGGATTTAAATATTTGCTCTCTTAGCTGTTCCCCTGATACATCTCCATGTAAAAGAAATTGTTGTTGAACATAATCAGATACTCTTTCTCGTAAATTTGTAAGTTGATTTCTGAGTTCTTGCTCAAGATCTGAAGGTAATTCATCTTCTCTAGACGAACCTAATTGCATCAATTCATCTTCTAGCTTCCCTACTCCCATTTTTTCTAATATGCGTCTAGTAAAAACTGATCTTTGAGTGAAATATCTAATCTCTCTTATTTCGGCCTCTTCGGCAGCATCGGCGATTGATAACATCAATTCTCCTTGAGATCCCTCTAAGAGTTTTTTTGCTAAATCTGAATCTACATCTTTTATATCGGATAGTTGATCCATATCAACAGAGACTTGTTGTTTTATTTCATCGGAAAAGAAATCATCGAAACAAGCATTGAACTTATCTTTTTCGTCCGGTGTTTTAGATAGAACTATTGATAATGTTCTTTTTAGTAACTCTTTGTCTTCGTAACCCACAGAATCAATTACTGATACAGCATCTATGGTCTCAGCCGGAGATACTCTGACATTAGAGTTTCTGAGTGCTTTTACAAAATCAGTTAAGACTTTTTCCATCTGATGTTTCAGTAGCTGATGACACCAAAGCAGGAATCTCTTTTTTCACCACTTCTATATCTTGTTGATGTTTGAGAAGCACATTTAATGTGTCTTCTGCTAATTTAGCGTCTAACTCTTCAGAGTTAAGAAGAATGACTGTCTTCGCCCAATCTATTGTTTCACTAATTGCGGGCAATTTCTTTAAGTCTAATTCTCGTATTCCCTGCACAAAGTTAACTAACTGTATTTGCATAGACTCTGATATTTCAGGAACCCTTGCTTGAACAATTTGTCTTTCCAGTTTGGCATCAGGAAAAGGGATATATAAATGAAGACATCTTCTTTTAAGAGCATCCCCTATTTCTCTACTGTTGTTACTTGTTAAGACAACAAGAGGTTTAATATCTGCTTTTCTGACACCCAATTCTGGGATAGAAATTTGAAACTCCGATAGGATCTCTAAGAGTAAAGCCTCGAATTCTTCATCGGATTTATCTACCTCATCAATAAGTAATACAGATCCTTTTTCAGAAGTTAAAGCTTCCAATAAAGGGCGTGTTTCTAAAAAATCCTCTGAGAAGAAAATGTCTTCAAACTTCATTAATCTATCGAGGGATTCCTTTAAACCCTTAGCTCCCTCTAATACTTCTTGCATTTGTTCTTTTAAAATTTGGGTATATAAAAGCTGTTTTCCATATCTCCATTCGTAAAGTGCTTTTGATTCATCTAAGCCTTCGTAGCATTGCAGTCTTATCATATCTTTTTTGAAATAAAGAGCCGCTGTATTGGCTAATTCTGTTTTTCCAACTCCAGGAGGTCCTTCAATTAGAATAGGTTTCTCTAGTTGTGAAGCAAGAAATACTGCTGTGGCTATTTGCTCACTGCAAATATAGCCATGTTTTGCAAATCCTTTAGTAATATCTTTAATGATTTTCTTAGGTCCGTCTGTCATCAATCTTCTCCTATCAATTTCTTTAGAGCATCGATAACACTCATTGGATCATCGACGAATAGGTGGTGCATAGTCCCTGGAATCCCTATTACTCTTTCTTCTGGAATATTCCCAACATAAAGGGTGTAATCCAAAATTTCTTGTGTAAAAATTTGGCTCATTAAACCATAAACAATATTAATTGGGCATTTTATGCCCATTAGAATGTCTGTGAGATCTTTTGATCTATACGTCTTCATGATCTTTCCATCCGATTTTAAAACCCATCCATCATTTCTTTCCTTGAAGGAATTAGAAGCTATATGATTGAGCAGATAATCATTCCTGCATGGCTGAGGGGGTATTAATCTGAAACTATCCATGGCAGCTTCTTTATCATCATAAATAAAATCAGCTCTTATCATTGATTTACTGGAAGAAAACCCTCTTACCTTATCTGGTGGAAGTACAACTATTGAATCTAATAGCGTTAAAGATTTGAATATTTCAGGATAGATAGATGTGGCATTAAGAGATATGGAGCCACCCATGCTATGTGCTATGAAGTCTGCCTCACTCCAGTTCATATCATCGCATACAGCTTTTATTTCATCTGCAAAAATTTCTTGGCTATATAATTCTCTATGATCACTATCTCCAGATCCTGATAGATCAATTGCAACTGCACAAAAATTATCTAAAAATGCAGGAGCTACGAAATCCCACCAGTGGGCATGAGCACTATAACCATGAATAAAAATTATCCCTGGCTTACTTTCATCACCCCATACTAAGTAATGAATATTCTTATCTTGAACTTGAACGCATTTAGAAACAGGTTCAACTAGAAGTGATTCATTGAACCAGTCGAAATTAGACATGAATCTAGCTGACTGAAGTTATAGCAGCTTTAAGAGCATCGGCAATCGTATCTAAGTGTTCCTTTTCAACTATGAGTGATGGGGATAACACCAAGAATTCACCTGAATATCTAACTAGAACATTGTTGTCATAGCAATGCTGAAAAACTTTTGCTGCAAATTCCGTTGCTGGAAGTCCATCGGAACCAAAATGAATTGCACCCATTAAACCTATATTTCTAATATCAATGACTTGATTCAAACCCTTAAGAGAGTGAATGGCTTCTTGAAAGTAAGGTTCCATTTCTTTTGCTCTATCAAACAAACCTTCTTCTTCGTATACATCCAAGGCAGCTATACCTGCTGCACATGCAACTGGATGGCCTGAATATGTGTAACCATGAAATAGTTCAATCATTGCTTCTGGACCTTCCATAAGTTGGTCATAGATGGAATTATCGAAAGCAACAGCACTCATAGGTATCATTGCGCTAGTTAAACCTTTTGCCATAGTAATCATGTCAGGCCTGACGTCGAATCTATTAGCAGCAAAACAAGAGCCTAATCTTCCAAAACCAGTTATCACTTCATCGAAAATTAAAAGCACGTTATGTTTTGTGCATATTTCTCTGATTCGTTTCAAATAACCTACTGGTGGGACTATAACGCCACCTGATCCTGTGACTGGCTCAATAATTACCGCAGCTACTGTAGAGGGATCTTGAAGAATAAGAATTTTTTCAAGTTCATCAGCTAAATGAAGTCCCCATTCCGGCTGGCCTTTAGAGAAGGCCATATGTTCTGTATCCCAAGTGTGAGGCATATGATCAATACCAGGCAGTAAAGGCCCGAAAGATTTTCTGTTTGGAGTAAGTCCACCAACAGAAACTCCTCCAAAGTTTACACCGTGGTAACCTTTTTCTCTTCCAACGAACTTAGTTTTTTGACCGTCTCCTTTTGATGCATGATATGCCAGAGCAACTTTCATAGCTGTTTCAACCGCTTCAGATCCAGAATTTCCATAAAAAATTCTATCGAGACCTTTAGGAGTTAGAGAAGAAACTTTCTCAGCTAATTCAAATGCCTTTGGATGAGACATATTAAAAGCTGTCGCATAATCCAGTTCAGCTGCTTGATTTTGTACAGCTGCAACTATTTTTGGATGGCAATGGCCAGCATTTGTGCACCACAAGCCCGCTATGCCGTCTAACACTTCCCTACCATCATCACTCTTGTAATACATTCCTTTTGCTGAGGTTAACAGCCTAGGATTAGCTTTAAATTTTTTATTAGGTGTAAAAGGCAACCAGTAATTATCTAGATTCAGATTTTCTTGTGATTTCATAGCTCAAATTATACTTTATCGACAGGTTCAAGTTCTTTCTTTGTGCTGACTATACAGATCATTGCAACAATTAGGAATACGATTAAATAAGGGTAGATAATGGTCATTTCATTCTCAAGCATGATCCAGCCAAAAACAGCCGGGGCTAGAGATGCGCTTAGTAATATACAAGCATTCAGCCAAGCTCCCAGTCGGCCAGAAGGATCTATATCAGCCGCAGCAGCAAGGATAAGAATAACCATAATGACAAAAACAATATTCCAAGTGATGTTGCCATAATAAAAAGTGTCAAAAGAAGGAATTCCAAAGATTG
>CABYSI010000034.1:0-4127 GCA_902521635.1 uncultured SAR86 cluster bacterium
TGGCATAGCTAAGAGACAAGAAAATACTAAAACAATAAGACTAAATTTTAAAAAATTTTTCATATAATAAAGGATAATATTATTGGGAGGGTAAGCAGTTCTTAGTAATTTTATAGGATTCTATCTTTTAGAAAAGTTTTAATTATCATTTCGCTCAACTCATAATGCTTCAATGTAATCGAGTAAATTTTGAAAGTAAGTCAACAAATAGAGGAAACATACAAGAATTTTGAAATTTTTTTTAAACAAGAGTTTCAGCTTGATTTGAAAGAAATAGATTTGGCTTATGTACGCGATAAGTTCAAGGAGTTTATCTCCAAGGGGGATGTTCTCTTTACAGATTCAAACCATGCAGAAGATTCTTTTTTGTACATCTATCATTATAGGGAATTGCAGGAGATTAAAAGGGTAGCCAATTACTTACTAGAGACCGGTCAACATTCATTATATGAGAAATTTATCATGGAGTTTTTTAATGATTATACGGAGTCAGGATTAGAAGATTTAAAGGTTCATCAGATAAATAATGAATCTGACAAAGTTTGGTTTTCAAGGCACGAATCTACAAAAGATATAATTGATTCTTGGAGAACGGAAAGATTTTCTGGTTATTTGTAAAGTTTAGTCCTTACTCTCTTTTAATTTTTCTAAACTTATCTTGTCTTTTAAGCTCATCAGGTAAGCGGATCCAGCGAGTACGAAAATAGCGCCGGCTTCCCACATAACCATCATTCCATCCATTTCTTTCGTTTGCATTATTATCAAACGGCAAAGAGCAGTTATAGCAACAATTATTGGAAGAGTTACAGGAATACGATTGGTACTATAAAACGCACCAACCATGGCGAGGATTTCTGCATAAATGAAAAGCATAAATAAATCACCTAATAAGATTTCTCTTTGTAAGGCCATGTCATAAAGATACATTGCTGCAGCTATACATGTAGAAATACCAATTAATGCCAGAAGTAATTTTTCACTGGCAATAGTTGTCCAGCTCAACCCTCTGTTCATACCTGCATTAAGAAATTCATTCAATCGTTCTTTCATAATATTAAACTATAAATATCCAAAGTAGATTTGTCAGTAAAACTGATATTGTAAGTAACACACTTATGCGATGAAGAGTAGCAAAAAGTTTGTCGTCTCCATTATCTCTAGCTTTGTTTGTTGCTCCAACCATGAGATTACATATTAAACCTGCTAAGAAGGTAAACACACCTACGCAATAAACAATTATTAAATTAGAACCTTCCAAAAGAGCTAATAGAATAAATAAGATTCCAGCAAGAGATATCGATTTGAAAAGCTTAGGGAAGAGCGATCTCAATATTACTGGTCTGCTTTCTTCGGGTAAGTCTCGAAAAACTGTAGGTGCAACAAAGGCGGACTGAAATATAATCAAACCACAAACCAATCCTGAAATTAAGACTTGAGCTAACAACATAAATTTAATTTTTTATTTATTTTAATAAGGGACATTATAAACTTTGGAGATATTTTTTGATAAATCTTCCTTGTCAAAGAAAGTTAGTTTGTATTCTTCTTGAATATACAAATCCATTTGATCAGCAAAATGATTAGAGTTTATATCTTGAGTAGCACTACCATACTGATGAATGCTTTTTGATTTCTGTTTACCATTCTCATCCCAACTTACATGTATGTAAAGTCCATCTCCTCCAGCAGCTTTTAAATCTCCTTCTTCATCGTTTCTTCCATAAATAGCTCTTAGGACATCAGGACCGCCTTGGACTGATTCTTTTTTACTTCCCCTAATAATGAAATTTCTTTCTGACCAGGGCGGATCAACTCTTCCATAAGTTTGGTTTAATTCTTCCACGCATTCTCTAAAGGATATCTCGGGATCTTGAGGAATTCTTTGGCCTTGTTCAGAAATCCATTCACTTGACAGTACACATACCCCAAGTGGGGCAGAAGTATTTTTAGAATCAGTCGCCAAGTCCCACTTCTTTAAAATATCTCTCGCATTATTCAATTCATTAGACTCAAATTCTTTCTTAAATAACTCTGATATGTACTTGTAAGATCTAGATTGTTTTGAGTATTTATTGTCAAACTTTATATCATCAAAATCCTTTTCACTGATTTTTTTGTCTTGGCTAAAAAGTTCAATAGATCTGTACGCTCTATTAGTCATCCTTGTTTGCAGACCCAGAGTAGGAGAATAATTTTTTGACAATAAATTGTCTTCCTCACCTGTTACCTTAAATGGATCTTGATTTGTGCTTGCAATCCAACCTGAGGATGGGTTTTGTAACTGTGGAATTGAATCAAAGTTTACGTATTTGTCCCAAACCAGATCAGACCTCGAACCATCAATGACATTTTTCCAATTTATTCCCTCTTTCCTTAGTGGTGAAGAAGAATTATGAAGAAAATAGATATTGTCTTCTCTATCAGCATAAACACCATTAAAAGATATTATAGATCTCATTTTCATGGCCTCTAGCCACTCTTCTAGAGAATTTGATTTATTCATCGCATACCATTGATTGACTTGTTTGATATCACTCATTCCTGAAAATCTAAGGGCATAACTTTTATCAGCTACTTCCAATACAGGGCCATGAACTGAATACTTTGCCTCTCTCTTAACCGTCCATTTGAGTGGTCCAAATAGTTTGATTGGAAGTCTTACCGTCTCAATTTTGAAATCTACCCACTCTCCATCAAGTAAGTATTGATTTTCATTTTCTGGATTAACTTCGAGTAAGTAACTATCAGAAAGATCCGGTTTATTGACTGTAAATCCCCAAGCAA
This sequence comes from uncultured SAR86 cluster bacterium, assembly GCA_902521635.1. Classification (GTDB taxonomy): domain Bacteria; phylum Pseudomonadota; class Gammaproteobacteria; order Magnimaribacterales; family Magnimaribacteraceae; genus Magnimaribacter. Next base: position 2,785 of record CABYSI010000034.1, read on the forward strand.
TATTTTCATTAAACCCTACAAATATAAAAGGTGATCCAGGAAAAAGGCCACCCATCATATTCCATCCATCATCACTTCTCACATGCGCTTCATACCAAGCCAAAGGTCCATCAAGTGGTTGATGAGAATTAATAATAATTCTTGTAGATTTATCAGATGTCTTGCGAGAGTTAACAGCTAATACATTAGAACCGGTTACAAATTCTTGATTTCGATACAAGGTTGTATATTCCTCTTTTAAATCGGATTCTCTCTGAAGTTTCTCTATAGAACTTACTACACCAGAAAAGAAAAGATTCTGTATTGAGAATCCAGCAACAATATCTTTTTCTGTAACTGGAAAGAAATGGTTATAGCCATTATTTGGATTTTTTATCATCCAATAATTTATACCTGCTGCATAAGCCTCAATGACTTTACGAACTTCTGCATTTAAATCATTTGTGTAGTTTTTATCTATTTGTTCTCTAATCTTAAGAACCTTAATCAGATAATCTTGTATGGCACCATCAATGCCATCTTTGAGGCCCATCTCTGCCCTATATAGATACATATTTTCTGCAATATTTTTAAAATCATCTTCAGCATGAGCAAAAGCTAACCCAAAAGCTGCATCCGCATCTGTTTTACCATGTACATGGGGTACCCCCCATATATCCCTTGAAATTTCTGCACTATACGATTTTGACTCTTCGAGGTAGAAGTTCACAGCAGTTCTATCAAGAGATTGACATGAACATAAGATTATAGAAATTATTACTAATACAAGATTACGCATCATGAATATTATATTTACCTCTCATTTAATAGGTAAAGATAAATAATATTAATAGATCTACTTGATTCCCGATGGAGAGACTCGAGTTTTACCTTTTGTTGAAATAACTTCGACCAAGTCACCGATGGAAAAGTTGTATTGAGAGGTCTCTTGCACAATTGATATGGTTCTTCCATCATCCATATTGATGGTCAGTTGTATTCCTTCAACTGACTGAATGCTTTTAGATACATTACCACCTAGAGTAGCTCCTATAGCCCCTCCAATTACAGCTCCAATTTCAGACTCAGGTTTAGAGTCACTTACCTGACTTCCGGCTGCAGCACCCACCAAACCGCCGACGAACGTTCCCGACTTAGTTCCTCCTTCTATGGTTACTCTTTTTAGAGAAACTACTTCTCCATAGAGCACATTTGAAACTTTTTGTACTGAATCACGATCGTAGGTATCTGGTTTTAAAGAAGAATTGACGCAACTTGTAAAAAGGCAGATAAAAGTTGCTAGTGATATGATTTTTTTCATTCTTTCTCTTAGTTATAAATGGAAGCTTCAAATTCTTGAAGTG
>CABYSI010000035.1:0-4020 GCA_902521635.1 uncultured SAR86 cluster bacterium
GGGATTTCATAAAAAAGAACTGCTGTAATAAGTAAGAAATAAAGCCATTTCTTGGCAATGGGGTCTTTAACTAAATTATCATTGTTTTCATTGGATGTTTTGGCAAAGAAAAAGAGCAAGGTTAATGCTATGTAAACATAAATAAAATTAAAGAAATAAAAGCTATGTCCTCCGTCCTCTATCCATGTACTAGAGATGTATATAAGAAACGCAGCAGTAAGTGATGCGAAAAGAGTAAACAGTGCATAAGATCTATTGGGATCTTGTGATGAGGCCAATATTGAATGACCTGAAGCTATAAGCATGCCGCAACCTATTCCCGAAAAAGCTTTTATAAAAGTAATTTGATTAACATCACTGGATACAGAACATAAGTAATAACAAACCATAACGATAAGACTGCCAATCAAGCCAAGTACCCTGCCCTTATAAGCTGCGTTACCGAAATATAAGGAGCTAATCGCGGCGAAGAAAAGTTCAAGCGTGACCACCAATCCAGCTTCTTGTGAATTAGCATTCAGGCCAACCGATACAGCGCTTACATTAAAGGGTGCTAATGAGGAAGCTAGATTTCCGAGTTCCAACATAGCCATGCCAGCCAATAGATGAAAATAAGTCTTGTATTGCATTTATCTTTTAGTTGGAAACCTTAATATATAGATATAGTGTATACATAAAGAAAACTTATTGTGCCAAATAGTAGAAATCATAGCTTTATTGAACCCCAACAAGAAAGAAGCAGGAAAAGGTTTGAAGAAGTATTAAAAACTGCAGAATTTATTTATAAAAACCAAGATGATTATGATTTAACTGTGCAAGATATAGCCAAGCTATCCGGTATGAAAAGACCCTCTATTTATAAATTTTTTCCAAGTAATGAGTCTATTCTTGAAGCTCTATCATATAAATATTCTTCATCCCTATTTAGTCTAGTAAAGAAAAATCTAAATAACCTAAATTATTCTGATGAAAAAGAAATCATCAAGGCTGTAGTGGATGTCTACGCAATATATGTTAATAACAATTATTGTATTTCTGACCTAGTCTTTAATGTTTTCTCTAAAAACTTTCTTATTGAAGAGATTCTCAAACTTATAGAAGCAAAAAGTACTGGAGAAACTAAAAAAATAAAATTTTCTCTCAGTATTTTAATGGCGTGTTTAGGAGATTCTCTCAGTCAGGAAAAAGTAATTACACCGAGTTGTGTTGCTGAAACTAAAAAGGCCTGTCTTCTTTATCTTGCTAGCTAGGTTTATCCAAAATCTTATTGATTCCAAAAGCTAAAAACGCACCTATAAATTGTGCAGTTATAAAAAAGAGAACATTACCAGGATCAATACCTGTAAACGTATCCGTAAACAGTCTTCCGATTGTAACCGCAGGATTGGCAAAAGAGGTTGAGGAAGTAAACCAATAAGCTGAGGTTATGTATAAACCTACTGCGGGTGCTACCAATTCTGGTCTAACTGTTCTTACTCTAAGGATAACTAATAACAATCCGAAAGTGGCTACAACTTCCGAGATATATAAATTTAATCCACTTCTAGAATTTACTGAAACCTGAAGGGCATCTAAACCAAACATATAATTTGCCAATAAGGTTCCAGAAATTGCACCAGATACTTGCAATAAACCGTAAAGAATAAAATTTCTAGATGAAAGTTCACCATTTGCAAACATGACAACAGAAACAGCTGGATTAAAATGAGCTCCTGAAATTTTGCCGAACATCCATATAAGCACTATCAAACCAGAACCGGTTGCGATTGTGTTCGCTAATAGTGTAATCGAGTCATTATCTGAAAGTGACTGACCCATAATTCCAGAACCAACAACAATCATTAATAGAAAAGTTGTTCCTAAATATTCACTCAAATAAGCTTTCATCTAGCTCTTCTATTTCTTTGGTTGGAAATACACATTTAGGATCATTATGCTGTGGATTGTTTACATGTTTTGAAACGGTATGGTGAACAATCGATTTTGCTGAAAAAGTATCTTCGCAGTTTATATCATCACCATTTAGCCAGTTCTGAAAATGTTGTTTAGAAATAATTAAAGGCATACGCTCATGAATAGGTTTAAGCGACTCTACGGCTTCTGTAGTGACTATCGCGCAACCTACCTTGCCCCTGTATCCTCCAAAAACTCCTCCAAAAAAGAAAACATCTCCATTAAGATGATGAAAATATGGAATTTTGTTCTCTCCAGATTTTCTCCACTCATACCAACCATCTGTTGGTATAAGACAACGATTAGAATTAGAGAAAGAAGGTTTTTCAGTTAGTGTTTCAATTCTTGCATTTACTAAATTAAAAGGTTTATCAGCCCAGTAAGGAGTGAAGCCCCATTCAATAGATTGTAATTTATCGGTTAAGGCTAAAAGTTTTTGTCCTGGTCCAATGTTATAACTTGCCTCAAAGTCAGTAGAACCATATTTAGTTTCTAAATTATCTAGATTTCTAAGTGTAAAACGTCCACACATTATGACTTTGTATACTCAATCCTATTCTTCTTCAACCACTTTAGGGCTTTAAGGTTATTAGAAGATGTCACTTTAAGTTCCTTGAACAGTATTTTTTATAAGTTATAGTTTTACCGTGTTTAAATTTGATGTGACCGAATATAACTCTTTGAGTAAAGACCAATATATTGAAGAAAGAAGACTCTTACAAATTGAATTTCTTAAGCTTCAAAAATGGGCAATTACTAATAAGAAAAAAATTGCAGTTGTCTTTGAAGGCAGAGATGCTGCCGGGAAAACAGACACCATAAACTTGCTGGCAAGACATTTGATACCGGATCATTTCAGATATGTACATCTAGGAATACCATCAGAAGGTGAATCAAAAAAATGGTTCAAAAGATATGAAAAGCATATGCCTAATGAAGGCGAAATAGTCTTTTTTGACAGGTCTTGGTATACAAGGGCTACTGTAGAAATAACAATGGGTTATTGCTCAAATAAGCAATATGCAAACTTCATGAAAAAGGTTATTCCTTGGGAAAAAAAATATATTGATGATGGTCTTATTCTTATCAAGTTCTACCTATCAATTCAAAAATTACAACAAAATAAAAGGTTTAATGAGCGTAAAACAGATCCATTAAAAACATGGAAGTTAAGTGCCAATGACCTTAAGATTGCTGAAAAGTGGGATATCTTCTCTTTCTTTAAGGATCAAATGTTTAAACTTACCTCAACGGATAATGTACCCTGGGTTATTATCAATGCTAATAATAAAATGGTCGCAAGATTGAGTGCCTTGAGATATCTTCTTAATGAAATAGATTACGACAACAAAAAACTCAGTAAACCAACGACATGGGAAGGTAAGATCAATAATTACAGAATTACTCATAATGATGTTGAATTCTCCAATCTATCGTACTTACAGTTTAAGACTTTAGAAAAAGCGTTTAAAAAATAAAATATTCAATTGAAGAAAAGCGAATTTCATCGAATTGCAACTATAGATATTGGAACTAATGGTATTAAGTTCAAGCAGTACAGAATAGATGTAAATAAAAAATCAAAAATACAGCAGGATACATTTAGTAGGGTAAATATAAGACTGGGTGAAGATGTATTTAATTACGGATTGATAAGTGAAAATACACAAAAGAAATTATTTAAAGAACTCAGCAAGCTTATAGAATCGGTAAAAAAGAGAAATATTAAGTGGATAGGTATATGTGCCACTTCGGCAATGCGAAGTGCAGAAAATGGTGAAGATATTTGCGAGAGACTTGCAAGTGAATTGAACGTTGATGTAAGACTTCTTAGCGGTAACGATGAAGCGTACTTTCTAAAATATCTTAATACAAAAAAAATCATGGATTTAAACAATTACCTATCAATAGACATAGGCGGAGGAAGCACCGAATTACATATAAAACATGGTGACGAAGAGTATTTACAATCGGTAGATCTGGGTGCTGTCAGGTTATTGCAACAAAAAGATTTAAAAGAAGAGTGGGATAAGTTGGATGATTTTTTAAATAAGATTGGATATTTAA
>CABYSI010000036.1:0-3410 GCA_902521635.1 uncultured SAR86 cluster bacterium
TCTCTACTCACCCCTAGAATAGATAGCAAAAAGGCAGTTGAAACACCGGTTCGGTCTTTACCAGCCGTACAATGCAAAACAACAGGCAAGTTGGCCTTATCAGCTAAAATCCCAAATAACCTTAACCAAGAAGTAGGACCGAATTCTAAGTAACCTAAGTACCTCTTACCTGAGATGCCTGTATCACCAACTAATCTGCTTAATTGATCACTCCCTCCTTCAGGTATAACCGCGATGTTTATATATTTAGCACCCATAGCCTCTAAAGGACCTCTGCCTTGATCTAAAACCTCATCGGGTTTACGTAAATCTATCTGAGTAGAAATCTTTAGATCGGAGAGCTTAGATAAGTCCATGCCTGTCATCCTATCTTGTCTGCCAGCACGAAAGTAAAGACCTCTTTTTACTTTTTTGCCATCATTATTTAAATAACCACCTATATCTCTGAAGTTAAAGCAACCTTCAAAAGGATAGTGTCTATCTGTGTAATCATTAATCATGTTAAAAATTGTTCGAATAGATAACTAGTGTATTCGGGCTCCTTGTTTAAGCAATGTTTGCTGGACTTTTTTAATATCGACTTTCGAGATATCGGATTGTGTCTTAATTGAAACTGCTGCTGCAACACCTGCGCCTTGGCCATTAACTGCACAGCACATCATATTTCGCACTGCAGCATGAGAGCCTTTATCTCCTCCTACAGATCTACCCGTAACCAGTAAATTTTCAACGCCCTTCGGCAGCATAGAACGAAATGGTAGTTGGAAGTATCGGCCAGTGGTAGGTAAGACGAGTACACCATAACCATCAATAAATTCAGGAAAAATTCCTATACTGTCCTCAAACTCGGCCTCATTATGAACATCCTCGGCAGTCATGTTGTATGCAGCATCGATTTTTCTTGTATCCCTTATGCCTAAAGTCATACCGAAATTTCTCAATTTAGCTTCCTCACAACCTGGGTTATATTTTTTCAGTGCTTCTATGGCAAACATTGCTTGCCTACGACCCTCCATTTCTCCTTTTGTAAGGTGATCCGGATTAGTTGCATCAAGACCTGCTAAATGGATTATATTCAAATAACTAAGGTCACCCTGCTCGCTTATGGCACCCCATGTTCCGGTAATGGTAGTTAGATTTTTAGGTATTAGTCCAGATTCGATTGCTTGTTCAAAAGGTTTTTTTAGATACGGAGAAAATAATTTATCCTCTTTACCGGATGTCTTCATTCCCCAACCTGGTCCAAACCAATCACTATAAGTATGCGGATCAGACTTTACATCTTCAATAAAACGAGTTTTATCAACGCCATTCATTGAAAACATGACTGATGCGGCCATCATTTCTTCAACTGGTGTTTTGTGAACAATAGCTCCGGCCCTATGGGCAATATCCGCATCACCAGTTGCATCTATCACTCGTTTTGCCAAGATTGCTTCTCGACCAGCTTTACTCTCAACAATAACACCTTTAATGACTGCATTCTCAACTATAGTTGCCACCATTGTTCTATGCAACATGGGTGTTATACCTGCTTCCTGTACTAAAACATCCGCGACGAATTTAAATGCTTCTCCGTCTATTGCATGACTATTAGATTGAGGTTCAGGATTGGAAGCACCCATAGATTTTGCACGTTCTTCAAACTCTATTCCAATACCTTCACTATCAACGGTTTTTTCATGACGGTACCAGGCAAAGCCTTCGACACCCACCTGGGTGAGATTACCTCCAAAGCAACCGTAACGTTCAAGCAAGGTAGTTTCTGCTCCTGCTCTTGCAGAAGCGATAGCAGCTGCTAAACCTCCGGGACCGCTACCAACAACTAATACTTCCGTTCGATGAATAATTGGTGTTTCTCTTGCTAATTCATTAATGGTTTCCATAAATGCCCTTCTTTGTCATTGAAGTATATCCTCCTTGCACTTCGTCTTCTTATCTTTCAGATAGTCTTAAAAAGAATGATTTGCAAACACCTAACCAAGGAAGAGGTGAAATACTGCCAAATGGAGACCTGTATGTAGAAGAATCTTATTACTCAAGAACATTGTATTTTAATGCTGATGGCTCTATTCGATGGACACATATAAATCGGTCAGACGAAGGAAATGTTTACCCTGTTGGTTGGTCAAGAATTTTATATACCAAAGAAGAAATTCAGACTGTTAAAAATTTCATAGAAAACAAAGGACCTTGTAATGAATAAATCAATCCTATTTTTATCTCTATTTTCAATTTCCATGCCAACTTTTGCATACATTGGTCCCGGTATGGGAGGAGGAGCCATTGCTGCCATTCTTGGTTTCTTTGCTGCGATCCTTCTAGGACTATGGGGTATTTTATATTATCCAATTAAACGCACTTTAAAGAGAAGAAAAGAGAAAAAAGTATTATCCGAAGAACCTGACAATGATCCTGACAATGACACTATATGAACCACATTGTTCTATTGTTGATTTGTATTTTATCTGTTGAAGTCTTCATTCGATTTAACTTTCTTTTACTCCTAGATTCAATTCTTACAGTGACCAAAAAAGTTACTTATATTATTCTTCATGAAAACATCAGTGATCACTGGAAAGAAAAGGCTATTCCTGCATATGCCTTGAAGATTATGAAATTTTCAATCCAAATTTTCTTAATAATATTATGCATTTTTTCTTTCTTTTTTATTCCAGATTTTTTTTTAAATGGTTTTCTCGTATATACACTTTCATTTATTGGAATATTTGAATCGATGGTTTTTGCATTTGGGTATGTCTTCTTCAGAAAGTCAGTCATAAAATGAATAATTATTCTTGGTTGCAACAAAAACTGCATAAAATTGCACTCTCTTCTGAATTTGTGCGAGAGGCGATGTATGATGCTGAGAATAGTGCTATTTCAACCACCCAAATAGACGATAATCATGTTTTTGTTTCAGGACTTGCTCGTTCGGGAACTACCATCTTATTAAATGCACTTTATAAATCCAATGAGTTCGCATCACTTTCTTATCAAGACATGCCATTTGTCCTTGCACCCAATCTTTGGTCAAAATTATCTCTTAATAAAAAAGATATTGAATTAGTCGAGAGAGCACATGGTGACGGAATTAAAGTTTCTAGTGAATCACCTGAAGCATTTGAAGAAGTCTTTTGGATGACTTTTGCAGAAGATGACAAAGACACAAAAAAAAAGTTCAAAAATTATATACAACTAATCAATCATAAATATCAAAAGAAAAGGTATCTAAGTAAAAACAACCAAAATATTAGAAGACTAGAATTGATATCCAAGATTTTCCCCCTCTCAAAAATATTGATTCCTTTTAGAAACCCAATTCAACATGCCTATTCCCTTTTGTCACAACATAAAAAATTTATTGAAGATTCAAAGAAAGATAAATTTATTTCTAATTATATGAAATG
>CABYSI010000037.1:0-2972 GCA_902521635.1 uncultured SAR86 cluster bacterium
GAGAGGCAATTATCATAGGAAGTGGATCTGGCGTAAGTCCTTGGACTGTTTTGGCCCAAGGCATTTCGATAAGGACTGATCTTTCTGTAGGTACTACAACTTTCCTAATAAGTATTGGAATACTTATTTTCTGGATACCTCTTAAGCAAGTCCCTGGAATTGGAACCATTCTTAATGCAATTATTATTGCATCTACCATAGACTTAACCTTGCCTTATTTACCTCAACCAAATGATACTTACTTAAAGCTATTACAAGTATGCATAGGAATATTTATTGTAGGTCTGGGAAGCGGAATTTACCTGATCAGTAATCTAGGACCCGGACCAAGAGATGGCTTGATGATAGGTCTACAAAAGCAGACTGGTACTTCAATACCGCTAATAAGAACCATTTTAGAATTATCAGCTGTTATTTCGGGATGGCTCCTTGGTGGAGTTGTAGGTATTGGGACAGTTCTATTTGTTTTTGGTATTGGCCCTTGCGTAGGAATAGGACTCACTCTTGTAGAAAAGATTTCAAAGAAACCTTGAATTAAAGACTTGAAAAGAAGGTTATTGTTCCTTCTAATGGTCTAATAACTTTTAGAGATAAACATGAAAAGAACTGTAACCATACCAGCAACATTTATAAGTATAGCCTTAGGAGTCCTTATTGCTCTAGCGGGCAGTCAAGGGTCAGAAATCTACAACGGGGTGGCGCTATTTGCCCTATGTGCAAGTGTTAGCTATGTGCTCCACTGGTTAATATTCATACCCTCTTATATTTATCAAACAGAACATTATTTTGATCTAACAGGTTCTATTTCTTATCTTAGCGCGATAGGTTTGGGTTTTTATCTCAATCCATCCATGGACCCTAGGGACTTACTGATTGGTGTTTTGATAGTGATTTGGGCTGTAAGACTTGGGACATTTCTTTTCTCAAGAGTTAAGCAAGATGGGAAAGATGGAAGATTCACAATCATGAAAACCCAATTCCATTGGTACATCATGACTTGGACTTTAGGTGGTCTATGGGTCTTTCTAACAATGGCAGCAGGATTAGCTGCAATTACCTCTAATGTAAATATTCCACTTGGAGCTATGGCTTATCTGGGATTGGCCCTATGGATTCTAGGCTTTTCGATTGAAGTTGTCGCTGATAAACAAAAAAGGGATTTTAAGAAAAAACAAAATAAAGAAAAAGAATATATTACTTCTGGTCTTTGGGCTTGGTCTAGACATCCCAACTATTTTGGAGAAATTACCTTATGGGTTGGACTAACTTTAATAGCCCTTCCAGTACTGAGCGGATGGCAGTTAGTCACCCTCATCTCTCCGGTTTTTGTCTATGTTCTCTTAACAAGAATAAGTGGCATTCCAATGCTTGAAAATAGAGGAATGAAAAAATGGGGCTCTGATCCAGAATATATCGACTATTTGGAAAGAACGCCTTCATTACTTCTAAAAAAACCCAATAAATAGTTTATTTCTCACATTGAAGCCCACTGATCTTTATTCCAACTTGATTGCAGATGGGCAATTAAGCTTTGATAAAGAGCAAAAGTTCCTCTTAGACAAGCTAGATAAGTTAAATGGGGCACTAATAAAACGCTCTAAATCTTGGTTTAAACGCAAAAGTATAAAAGGGCTATACATAAGAGGAGAAGTTGGAAGAGGCAAGACTCAAATGATGGATATCTTCTTTGAAACTTTAGATTTAAAGAAGAAGAAAAGAATTCATTTCCATAGATTTATGAAATTACTGCATGAAGACCTTGATCAACTTTCAGGACGGAAAGATCCCCTAAAGATTGCAGCTGACAATATATCTAAAGATACTGAAGTGTTATGTTTTGATGAGTTTTATGTTGAGGATATTGGTGATGCCATGCTTCTTGGTAGATTCATTAACGAGCTATTTGAAAAAAAAGTAACACTAGTTACTACTTCTAACACGCATCCGGACAATCTTTATAAGGATGGTCTTCACAGAGGTAGATTCCTACCCGCAATTGAATCAATAAAAGAAAATTGCGAGATTTATGAATTAGACTCAGCGCAAGATTATCGTCTTAGAACTCTAGAGCAACTAGAAATATTTGTAATTGGAAAAAATGAGGAAGGCATAAGAGAACTTGAATCAAATTTTTCAGAACTCACAAATAATGACTATCTTGAAGGAAAAAATATTCAAGTTCTTGGAAGAAAGATTAAGACAATAAAGCTCTCACAAGGTTCCGTTTGGATATCTTTTAGAGAGATTTGCGAAGGTCCAAGAAGCGCGAAGGATTATATTGAAATTTGTAGTGAATTTCACACTCTCTTTGTGTCTGATGTTCCGGTCCTTCAATCATCTAATGATGATTCGGCACGAAGGTTTATCGCTTTAGTAGACGAATGTTACGAGAGAAATGTAAACCTAATCCTTTCTATGGAGACGGGATTAAATAAAATGTATGTAGGAGAAAGGTTATCTGAACCTTTCAAGCGAACTATAAGTCGGCTTGAAGAAATGAGGTCAAGAGAATATCTCTCGAGACCTCACATCATATAACTAGACTGATTGAAGCATTTTTATTTCTGGCGCCCCTGCCATGAAAGCACCCATTTTTGCACCTAACTCTCTGAAATAGTCAGTTTTCCCATGAGCATCTTGTGCTTCTTGATCTTTATACCTTTCAAGAAAAACATAAGTTGTGTCATCCTCTTTATACAAATCGTAATAGACCACACCATCTTCATTTGCATTCACTTTCTCAACTAATTGAGAAGCAACAGCTTCAAAATCTGCACCAGAACCTTCTTTAATTTTTAAAGTAGCAACTACTCCTATCATTTTTTTCTCCCTTATTTTTAAATTAGATGTAGACTTTAGATAGTTTCAAACAAATAATCGAGAACTTTTTTTAGCATGGAAAACTTACTTATTATTGGAGCCGGACAATCCGCTATCCAATGCATTTCGACTTTAAAGAAAGAAGGTTATTC
>CABYSI010000038.1:0-2622 GCA_902521635.1 uncultured SAR86 cluster bacterium
GCTTCTAAAGCCATTACGGTTGATTTATCGGCAGCGTCAAGCCAAAACGTGACAGTTGACTATGCAGTTACAGGAACAGCTACAGGCTCTGGCACAGACTATACTCTGGCCAATGGAACACTCACAATAATTGCTGGATCTACATCTGGTACAATCACAATTGCTAGCATTGTTAATGACTCTTTAGATGAGGCGAATGAAACAGTAATTCTTACCTTATCGAGTCCCAGCAATGCAACTCTAGGAAGTGACGATGTCCACACTTACACTATTACTGATAACGATAATCCGCCAGTGGTTGATTTCAATACCACTAGTTCAAATGGGGCCGAATCTATATCTGCCAAGGCAATCACAGTGGATTTATCTGCTGCATCTGGGCAAGATGTAACAGTTAATTATGCGGTAACTGGAACTGCAACCGGATCAGGGACTGACTATACACTCGCCAATGGAACCTTAACTATAAGCGCTGGTGCAACATCTGGAGCTATAACAATCGCCAGCATTGTTAACGATTCTCTTGATGAGTCCAATGAGACAGTAATTGTCACTCTATCGAGTCCCAGCAATGCCACTTTAGGTACTGATAGCGTTCATACTTATACCATTAATGATAATGACAACGCCCCTGTGGTTGATTTTAATACCACTAGTTCAAATGGGGCTGAATCAGTATCTGCGAAAGCTATAACAGTCGATTTATCGGCAGCATCTAGTCAAAACGTGACAGTTGACTACGCACTGACAGGAACAGCTACAGGTTCAGGCACAGATTACACTTTGGCTAACGGCACCTTAACCATTAATGCGGGTGCAACATCTGGAACCATTACTATTGGTAGTATTATTAATGATTCTTTGGATGAACCGAATGAGACAGTTATCGTTACTTTGTCGAATCCAAGTAATGCATCCCTGGGAAGTGATGATGTCCATACTTATACCATCAATGATAATGATGATGCTCCAACGGTTGATTTTGAATTGACTAGTTCAAGCGGTGCTGAATCTGTATCTTCAAAAGCTATAACAGTAGATTTATCGGTAGCATCAACACAAAACGTAACAGTTGATTATGCAGTTACAGGAACTGCAACAGGTTCTGGCACGGACTTTACACTTGCTAACGGCACCTTAACCATTAATGCGGGTGCAACATCTGGAACAATTACAATAGCCGGGATTGTTGATGATGGCAATGTTGAAGGAAATGAGACTGTAATTTTGACTTTATCAAATCCCTCTAACGCAACGGTTGGTAGTGATAATGTACATACATTCACAATCCTTGAACCCGTCGTAGGAAATAGAAATATATCTTTTGCTGATGCGACCTCAAGCGGATCAGAGTCAGCATCTTCCAAAGATTTAACCATTCAAATGTCTGCATCAACCGCTAATGATGCTACGATTAATTATGCTATTACAGGTACAGCTACAGGCTCAGGTACGGACTTTACTTTAGCTAATGGCACTGCAACTATAGCAGGTGGTTCAACATCGACAATACTTACTATTGCCGGTATTGTTGACGACTCCTTGGATGAACTGGATGAAACCATCATCATCACTTTATCTAACCCGACCAATGCCAATCCAGGTGCTACTCTTGTTCATACTTACACTATCACTGACAATGATAGTGCTCCAGTAATTGACTTTAATACTACAAGTTCAAGCGGTGCAGAATCGGTATCTTCAGCTGATTTGACTGTAGATTTATCAGCAGCTTCTGGTCAAAACGTGTCAGTTGATTATGCAGTAACAGGAACTGCGACAGGTTCTGGTACCGATTACACGCTAGCTAATGGAACTCTCACCATAAGTGCTGGTGCAACGTCAGGAATTATCAATATTTCCAGCATAATTGCTGACTCAATTGATGAAGCTGACGAGACAGTCATCGTTACTCTATCGAATCCGAGTAACGCGACCCTCGGCAGTGATAGTGTTCACACTTATACTATTACTGATGATGACAGTTCACCAGTAGTTGACTTTAATGCCACTAGCTCAAGTGGTGCCGAGTCAGTTTCGTCTGCAGGATTGACTGTAGATTTATCTGCAGTCTCAGGACAAAACGTGACAGTTGATTATGCAGTTACAGGAACTGCAACAGGTTCTGGCACGGACTTTACACTTGCTAATGGCACCTTAACCATTAATGCAGGTGCCACATCTGGAACTATTACGATTGCTAGCATTGTCAATGATTCTCTAGACGAAGCCAATGAGACCGTTATCGTTACCTTAACAAATCCGAGTAATGCAACACTGGGCAGTGATGACACTCATACATATACCATTACTGATAATGATAGTGCTCCAGTAGTAGACTTTAATGCCACTAGCTCAAGTGGTGCCGAGTCAGTTTCCTCTAAAGCCATTACGGTCGATTTATCTGCAGTTTCAGCGCAAGATGTAACAGTTGATTATGCGGTAACAGGAACTGCAACTGGATCTGGCACTGATTTTACCTTAACCAATGGAACTCTCACTATAAGTGCTGGGCAGACATCCGGGACCATTACGATTTCCAATATTATTGATGATGCAGCTGACGAAGCTAATGAGACAGTTATTCTAACTCTATCCAACGCAACCAATGCAACTTTGGGC
>CABYSI010000039.1:0-2570 GCA_902521635.1 uncultured SAR86 cluster bacterium
ATATCTCCTTTTACATAAATAATTCTCATAGAATAAAGTTTGTCTTAATAAGAAACAAGCGGATTTGTATGACCTTGATTAATAAATATAGGGAAATATAGCTTTTCTATTCACTGGATAATTAGGAATATTAGACTTAGACCAATTATGATTTGATCTAGCTCTTGGAACTAAGTTTGCAAATGTCCAAATAAAAAAAACTAAACCAGCAGGACTCAAAGTAAGAATTGCCCAGCCAAGCCACTCAATAATCTCTCCAAAATAATTCGGACAACTTATGTATTTATACAAGAACCCTTGAGGAGAATGATAACCTTCACCATTATTTTTGCGTAATTTCATCAATATATCATCTGATTTAATATTTATGATCATGCCAGAAAAAAATAAAATTATGCCAATAATAAATGGTAAGGATATCAGCCAGTCATCGCTGTAATTTCCAAGTATAAATATCCATATGCATTGCAAAGTGATATTTATTGAGTTGAAAAGTATGGCCATAGACACAACACCAACTGTCATAGACTTACCTTTCAATTGTGCTCTGAAAGGCCAGATCATTGTTCTATGAATATAGTGAGATAACCATAATAAGCAAAAGACGATTTCAGTTTGTCCTATTATGCTACGAAATAGGACTATGAAGATGAACATTCCAATGATCGTTGGAGATTCCATAATAATCCATCCAATTCTAGAAGGAACTTTGTGATTCGAATCTAAAGCAAAGTATCTTCCATAAGGAGCATTTTTATAGAACAAGGCGATAAAAGCCAGGACGGCAACTATTGACCAAATAAATAAAAAAGGGAAGAAGATATCCTCTAAAATCATACTTAGAGGATAACAGGATAAAAACTATTCAGGTATTCTTATTAAATTGAAATGCCTAGCATTAATGCAAAAGAAATGACGGTCAATGAGACTGATAAGACTATGTATAACGAGATTATCAATCTATCTATCCATAGATAGTTGAATGCCTCTGTAAACTCCATTGTGTCTATGCTTCTTACGGCCATCGGCTGGCCTGAGTGTTTATTTTTTCTGTATATGTCTTTCATACTGTATAAATATACAGTATTTATGAATTTTTACAATACTTAATAATAAATGTTTGAAATATAGACTTTTCATGGGAACATAAATTTTCAGATTTAGAGATAAACAATACTGGGGAGAATTGAATGAGCATAATAATAAGAACCTTTCTGATAGCTCTTTCGTTTGCTGCAATCATTTTTATTTTAGGGGCAAATAATATTTTTTCTATAAAAGATGATGTTGCTGATTTCTCTACAGAAAGAACAGCAATGACAAATGAAATTTCAAGTAATCTGAATAAAGATGCTTTCTTTGGCGATCTTCATGTTCATACGATGTATTCTTTCGATGCCTTTATATTTGGAACAACCGCAACACCCGATGATGCATACAGATATGCTAAAGGAGGTTCAATTAAACATCCTCTAGGCTTTGATATGCAACTTGATGATCCCTTAGATTTTTATGCTGTTACAGATCATGCTGCTTGGCTGGGGATGTTGCCGGCATATGCGGATCCTAACACTAAACCAGGTAAGTTAGATTTTGCATCAGATCTGCATGGGTTAAATGATCCTGAAAATTTGAATACGAACACATTTGTTAGGCGAGCTGGATTATTCGCTAACTTAATAACAAGTGAATTAATTGAACCATCAGCGAACCCTATAAAAATGCTCGGTGCTTATTTACAAGAAGATACGGTTTACGGAACGAGGGCTTATGACAGAGAAACTCATCACACTGCATGGAGAGATGTCGCTGAAGCTGCTGAGAGGCATAATAATCCTGGAGAATTTACTACGTTTATAGCATATGAATTTACTTCAAGTGGACCGGGGCAAAGCAATCTTCATAGAAATGTTATTTTCCAAGATAGCAAGGCTCCTATTCAGCCTTTCTCAATCATCGATTCTAGTAATCCTGAGGATTTATGGGACTGGATGGATAATCTTAGAAATCTAGGTGTTGAAAGTCTTGCTATTCCTCATAATTCAAATGGATCAAATGGACAAATGTTTCAACTAACAGATTGGGCAGGAAATCCAATGGATGACGACTATGCTTCGAAAAGAATGAGAAATGAACCATTAGTGGAAATTACTCAGGTTAAAGGGACATCGGATACTCATCCACTTCTTTCACCCGGAGATAAATGGGCGGATTTTGGCATTATGAATAATAGAGTAGCATCTCCTTTTTATTCCAATCCGACAGGCAGTTATGTAAGGAATGCCTACTTAAGAGGCCTTTCATTAGATTCTGAATATAAAATAAATCCTTATAAATTTGGGCTTGTGGGTGCAAGCGATACTCATACAGGAGCAATATCCGATAAGGAATCAGATTTCCATTCAAAAATAGGCATTCTGGATGGTACGCCAGAGTTGAGAGGTGCCGCTCCTCTTACGAAATCTTTTAAAGAGCAAATAGAAGGCTCTGGAGCAAATGTAATTATTAATGGCTATAAAGAAATTGGTGGTCAAGAATATATTGATACGGGCTACACTGAATGGGGTGCA
>CABYSI010000040.1:0-2560 GCA_902521635.1 uncultured SAR86 cluster bacterium
TTCAATACTTTTTAAAGAAAGTGAAACAATTGAAAATCAACCTGCTCTCGTTGGAATAATAGGAATTGATAAAACTCCGGAAAATGAGAATTCTCATTTTCCAGAATTAATAGATTTGCTTGATAAGATATGGATTCAAATTGGTGAAAATGAAAGAATATATGGAGATAAAAAAAGGAGTAATGACACAATCAAGGAAGAAATAGTTTTTAGTTTGAACAAACAAATGGTTGAGGATTTCAAGCAAACAGAAATGATGTACGCTGGCATTAATCATCGTAAATATAATGTCAAAACTAAAGAAATAGCTTTATCTACAGTGAAAAGTCTTGCAGAAGGTTTTAAATAAAATATCTAATCTCTTCTCGCTCCTAGGATAATTTTATGAAATTAAAAGAACTTAAAAAGTTAATTGAAGGATGTCATCCTGAAGATCTAAATAATGATGTTGAGGCTGTTGTCATATCAAAAAAAGATAAGGTGTTTAAGACAGATAGTATTCGCTTAGATACAGACTCAGGAAGGATTATCATTGCTACTCAAGACTCAGAGCAATATAAGTTGAATAAAATAAATGCAGACAAAGAAATGGGATTTGCAAAGAAAATGCTATCTATAAAATCAAAGAAAAAGACAATAGCAGATATCTTGAATCAAAGGCGCTAAAACGGAGCTTAATCCAAGTACTTTTTGAGTTCCTCTTTCGCTATTGTCCTCATATGTACCTCATCCGGCCCATCACCTATTCGTAGATATCTAATTGAACTATAAAGACTAGCTAATGGTGTATCTTGAGAAACACCAGCTCCTCCATGAATCTGCACTGCCCTTTCAATTACCCTAACAGCCATTGATGGAACTTCTACTTTCGGTTGAGCTATTTCACTTTTAGCTTCTTTGTTGCCTAAGGTATCCATCATGTATGCCGCTTTAAGTGTTAATAATCTGCACATCTCAATTTCGTTACGGCATTTAGCTATGACATCAAAGTTACCACCTAATTCTGCAATTGCCTTACCGAAGGCTTTACGTGTTGAGGCCCTTCTGCAAAGGAGTTCTAGGGCATGTTCTGCTGCACCAATTATTTTCATGCAATGATGTATACGGCCAGGACCCAAACGACCTTGAGCAATTTCGAAACCTTTTCCCTCACCCAAAATAATATTTTCTTTTGGTATCCTCACATTATCAAATTTCAAATGAGCATGACCATTAGGAGCATGGTCTGAACCATAAACAGTTAGCATTCTTTGCAAAGTAATGCCTGGAGTATTTTTTGGAATAATTATCTGAGATTGTCTCTGATGCTTAGGTGCATCAGGATTTGACACTCCCATAAAGATCATAAACTCACAGTCGGGCCTTCCATAGCCTGATGTCCACCATTTTTCTCCATTAATTAAATAATCATCACCGTCTTTAGATATAGTGCTAGCAATATTAGTTGCATCTGAAGAAGCTACATTAGGCTCAGTCATGGCAAACGCCGATCGAATTTGACCCTCTAATAAAGGTTTAAGCCATTTTTCTTTCTGATAGTGGCTGCCGTACTTATCAAGAACTTCCATATTTCCAGCATCAGGTGCGGAAGAATTAAAAACTTCTGAAGTCCACCCAACACCCATCATCTCAGCTAGAGGTGCAAATTCAAGATTGGTAAGCCCATAACCTGGTTCACCACCAGCTGCTGCAGAGGCTAAGCTTCTAAGTTCAGTAAACTCTGTTGCTAATAAATCTATTTCTAATTCACCAACTTTAGATCTATAACTAGAATTATCCATGAGGTTTCCATTTCCTCTTTGTATGGATCTAGCATTATCCTTTAATTGCTCTAGTTCCACTAAAGACTTAGATAGTCCTGCTAATCCAGTTCTTTCGTGTTCAAGTAAGCCTTTTGCATAAGTCCAACCTTTTCCTTCTTCGCCTATTCTATTTTCAACAGGCACTTTTACATCTGTAAAATGAACTGTATTTACAGTATGCGAGCCTCCTAATGTGATAATTGGTTTTACTTCTATACCTTCTTGTTTCATGGGAAATAGTAAAAAGGTAATTCCTTGCTGTTTAATTCCAGAGTCATCTGTTCTCGTAAGACAAAATATCCAATCTGCGACATGAGCTAGAGTAGTCCATATTTTGGAACCATTTACCGTGTAATATGTTCCATCATCTGACAACACAGCTTTTGTTTTAAGGTTTGCTAAATCTGAACCGGCTCCAGGTTCGGAGTAACCTTGGCACCAATTTACCTTTCGATCTCTTATATCAGGCAAGAATCTATCCTGTTGTTCTTGGTCTCCATAATTCATCAATATAGGAGCCAACATACCCAGACCAAACGGGAGATCAAAAGGAATATTCGCTTTTGCTGTCTCTTGCTCCCAAATATAATGTTGAGTAGGTGACCATCCTGGACCACCGAATTTTTCAGGCCATTTAGGTACGTCCCAACCGCCTTTTTCTCTGGCCTTTTCAAACCAACCTAACCTCCAAGAGAAGTAGTCTTCTCCTGATTTAATTTTATTCTCTTCGAAAAAAGATCTTACTTCGTCCCTAAATG
>CABYSI010000041.1:0-2254 GCA_902521635.1 uncultured SAR86 cluster bacterium
AGAAAATATCTGCCAAGGAGTTAACACAATCAGCTTTAGATAATATTGAAAAGTTTGATGGTGAAATAAATGCTTTTTGTTCCATAAATCCTGAAGATGCTCTTTTGCAAGCGGAACAAATTGATTCAGCAATTATGAAAAATGAAGAGGTCGGAATACTTGCTGGAATTCCAATCGGAGTAAAAGATCTAGAAGATGCAAAAGGATTCATAACCAGTTTTGGTTCAGAATTGCATATCAATGATGCCCCGGCCAATGAAGACTCAATTTTAGTCCAAAGAATGAGAGATCAAGGATGTGTAATTCTTGGAAAAACCAATACACCTGAATTTGGTCATAAAGGAAAAACGGATAATGTACCTTTCGGGACCACTAAAAATCCATGGAATCTTCAATATTCTGCTGGTGGTTCATCAGGTGGAACTTCAGCAGCATTGGCATCAGGAATGATACCTCTTGGAACAGGATCTGATGGTGGTGGCTCCATAAGAATACCTGCTGCATTGGGCGGACTATCAGGTCTAAAGACTTCTCAAGGAAGGATTCCTATAGGAGGAAAGACACCTCCAGGATCAGGTTTATTAACAGTAAAGGGCCCTATGGCTAATACAACTCAAGATAATGCTTTAGCTCTAGATGCGACAGTTGGGCCAGATCCAACAGATATTTTTTCTTTAGAATCAGATAATTTAAATTGGTCAGAAGAATTAATTAATGATGTACCAACAACTGCAATATG
Organism: uncultured SAR86 cluster bacterium; assembly: GCA_902521635.1. Taxonomy (GTDB): domain Bacteria; phylum Pseudomonadota; class Gammaproteobacteria; order Magnimaribacterales; family Magnimaribacteraceae; genus Magnimaribacter. The sequence continues at coordinate 740 of CABYSI010000041.1, forward strand.
GTCACCAACGATGGGCTTCTCAACCGTAGATAAAGAAATTTTATCGAAATGCGAAAAGGCCATAAATTCTCTTGCGGAGGCAGGTGTTGAAATAATAGAAAAAGAAACTATATGGAACGAAAATCCTGTTGATGATTGGATGATATTTTGGGCGTGTGCTTGTGCGAGAAGACAGCAGCATTTAATAGATACAAAAGACTTTAAAAAAATAGATCCTCTACTAAGATTCTTTATCGAAATGGGAACTAATATGGATGGAGCTTCATATGCTTCTGCAATAGATGCATGTCATAAGTTAGGCTATCAGTTAGAAAAATTCTTCGAAGAAGCTCCTCTAATTATTACACCTGCGACTTGTGGACAGGCACCTAAACTTGAAGGGGACGGTTTTGTTAATGGTAGTGAAACTCCATCTTGGGTTGATTTCACTATGGGTATAAATATGACAAGAAATCCTGCTGGGGTAATACCAATTTCTTTATTGGACTCAGGTCTGCCTGCTTCCCTTCAAATTATAGGAGGACAAAGACAAGATTTAAATGTTCTTAAAGCAATGAACTCTTTTGAAGAAATAATAGCTTTTGATGAAAAAGCAGATTTTCCTATAAATGTTTAAATCTTATTATTTATCGTCATCAAGCATAGTGGCATGATTCCACCACGCGAGATCAGAAAAAGCTCTTAAGTCTAATTCGTGTGTCCAAGCCGAGCGATGTTGTTGTGATAAATGATAATAGGTTTTTGCTATTTCTTTAGGAAGCAGCAATCCATCATGTTCCATCCCTTTTGTTTCTCTTAGCTGCTGATACATTTCAGGCCCCAACATCTTTCCAAGTGTATCAGGAGCATCTACAGCGCCGTCTACAATAATATGTGCAACGTGCACCCCTTTAGATGAAAACTCAGCATTTAGTGACTGACAAAGCATTCTTCTTGCAGCCATGGCTGCTGCGTGGGAATGTTGAGTTGCATTTCCTCTCATTGCGGCGGTAGCCGAAGTTACTAATATTGTACCTTTACCTCTTTCTACCATTAACGGACAGAGCATCTTGGCAACTCTAAATAGCCCAAAGCTTGCCATTTTCCATCCCCATTCAAATTCTTTATAAGTTGTTTGGCTTAGCAGCTTCATACCTGTTTGAGCTCCTAAGTTATAAATTACCACTTCTATTGGGCCAACTTCAGATTCAACCTTATTTATAACCTCTTCAATTGCATCCTCTTCTATAGCATTAAGAAGTTGTCCTGAGGCAGAGCCTCCAGAGGCTTCTATATCTGCAATTAATTTATCTAAACCTTCTTGATCAGAACGCCTGCATAAAAAAGAGTGATAGCCTTCATCAGCGAATTTAGCTGCGACTGTTCCACCGATTCCTGCTCCTGCTCCAAATACTAAACATACTGGTTTCATATATTTCTCCTCTACTTTCTAACTGACATCTACAGGTTGAGCTGTATGCATCAATGTTGCAACCAACTTACCCTCCAGATTAAATATTCTACCCTCCGAGGTAG
>CABYSI010000042.1:0-2197 GCA_902521635.1 uncultured SAR86 cluster bacterium
GTGAATACATTGGTGGTTTTACTGAACTAGATGCCCATCTAGCTTAGTGGAAACTTTTACAGCAATTCTAGAGTTTCTAACCTTTTGGTTAGTTGATCAATACTGGTTTCCAGTATTTTTAATTGGATCAGGAATATTTTTCACTATTTACCTAGGCTTTCCGCAAATAAAGTATTTCAAACATGGTTGGAGAATTTTAAGTGGTAAGTATGTTAAAGAAGATACAAAAGGGGATACAACTCCTTTTCAAGCACTTTCAACTGCACTCTCCGGAACGGTCGGTACAGGTAATATAGGGGGTGTTGCACTTGCAATATTTCTTGGCGGTCCTGCGGCTATCTTCTGGATGTGGATAACTGCATTCTTTGGAATGACTACTAAATTTGTAGAAGTAACATTAGCGCATAAATATAGAGAAACTTTACCAGATGGATCTATCTCTGGTGGACCCATGTATTACATTGAAAATGGTCTCAATATGAGGTGGTTAGCGATACTATTTTCTATTTGTCTTCTATTAATGTGTTTGGGTACCGGAAATATGCCACAAATAAGCAGCATAGCAGTTGTAATGAACGATACATTTAATATTCCTAAAATTGTAACTGGTAGTGTTTTAGCCGTTCTGCTTTGGATGGTGATAATTGGAGGCATCAAAAGAATAGCTCAAATAGCCTCTAAACTAGTTCCCTTCATGGCTTTTTGGTATTTGGTGGGTTCATTTGCAGTAATTGTTTCTAACTATGAAAATATCATTCCTTCTCTACAATCAATATTTATTCATGTTTTCACTCCTGCTGCGGCTGTCGGAGGTTTTTTAGGGGCATCAGTAGCTGCTGCTCTTACAAGAGGAGTAAACAGAGGACTTTATTCTAATGAAGCAGGACAAGGATCAGCTCCTATTGCTCATGCTTCATCAAAAACTGAAAATCCAATTGAAGAAGGTATGGTTTCTATTCTAGAACCATTTATCGATACGATAGTAATCTGTACTATTACAGGTCTTGTTATCCTTTCATCCGGAGTATGGACAGAAAAATTTGAAAATAAATTCGAACAAAGCTCGATGTGTTATCTGGATGGAACATACTCAGATTCAGAGCCAGAAGACATAGCAGTTTTACAAGATTACATCTTGTCTTGTTCTGGCCCCCAAGCTTATAGTGGAAAACAAGAAATCGTCGATGGAAAATTATCTAATAATGCTATAACTCTTATGCATAATCGTTCTGTTTCAGAAAATGTAATTTATAGTCAGCAAGGATCACCTTTTACTGGTTCAGTAGAAATAATAGAAGGTAAACTAAAATCACCCGGTATTTCTGTTAAGGGTCATTCATTATTACTGGGTGCAGATTTAACTAGTAAAGCTTTCTCAAGAAGTCTTTTTGGCGAGTTTGGACAGTATATAGTTGCAATAGGTTTACTTTTGTTTGCATTCTCAACTGCAATAGCTTGGTCTTACTATGGTGACAGAGCTACCGTACATCTATTTGGTGAAGGTTGGATCCTCTATTACAGAATAATTTATGTAGGTGCATTCTTTACTGCGGCAATTATAGACACCAAGATTGTATGGGATATAGCCACGGTTATTGGTCCTATAGCCACAGTACCAAATTTATTAGCAATATTGTTTCTAAGAAAAGAAATTAAAAAGCTAGACTCAGAATATGTTGTTAGAAGTTAATTTAGTATCAGTTCTTCGACTTGAAAGAGCATAATAAACAAACCGCTTAACTATTTTTTCTTATGACTGGTCAAGAAATCATAGTTCTCGCTGTACAAATAATAGCCGCCTTAGGAGTAGTAGTTTCTGTTGTCTATCTTGGTGTCCAAATAAATCAGCAAAATAAAATAACTAAAGCTCAATTTGGTCACTCATTGACGCAGAGACTTTATGAAAGATATTTTGAAACTTCAACTAATAGAGATTATGCTGAATTTTTAGCAAAAGATTGGAATGCAGATGACTTAACCCCAACAGATATCACTAGGATTCAAATGGCTGTCATAACTTATTTAGTAGATATTTTCGATGTCTATGACAAGGTACAAGAAGGACTTGTTAATAAAAGTCACCTTGAAACAAGAATGAATACTCTCAAGTTAGGTGTCATGAAAACAACAGCTGCAAAAGTTGTTTGGTCTTATTGGAAAAATAATAGAGAGCAAAGCTTTATAGATTGGTTTGAAA
>CABYSI010000043.1:0-2087 GCA_902521635.1 uncultured SAR86 cluster bacterium
ATACTCACTTGGCCAAGTAGGACAAGTCCATCCTTTTTCTCCCATTCTCTCTAGCCATATTTTTTGATCAGGATGCGAAAATTGAGCATTCCTGCCCCCCCCATGCCACGTCTCCGGGCTTTCTCATTTCTTGGGGGCAATTAGCCTCTAACCAATTTCTTGTTTCTTCTCTAAAAGTTTGTAAATCTGTCATTTCATTCCTTTTTATTTACTTGTCTAACTTCAATTATAGATATATTCTGAAGATAACTAAACAAATTCTGGAGAGTTTAAATGAAGGCTTATCAAGTAATAGAAAATGGAAAACCTTTAGAGGAGAGGACATTAGAAAATCCAGAGCCTAAAGGAAGAGAAGTAGTTCTTAAGACAGTGGCATGTGGCGTATGTCATTCTGATGTACACATTCATGACGGATATTTTGATTTAGGAGGAGGCGTGCAGCTTCCATCACCACTTCCTGGAGGCGAGCCCCTAACTATGGGTCACGAAATTTTTGGAGAAGTAAGTGCAATCGGAGATGAAGTAGAAGGTATCAATATAGGAGAGAGATATGTAGCTTATCCATGGATGGGCTGCGGTGATTGTGATCTTTGTGATGATGATATGACCCATTACTGCGCAAATAATTCTAATTTAGGTATTCATGTTGCCGGTGGATACGGAGATCATGTTTTAGTACCTGATCAAAAATATTTATTTGATGCAGCAGACACACCTGATAGTTTAGCTGGTAGCTATGCTTGTAGGGGCTTGACTGCCTATAGTGCTTTAAAAAAAGCAGGTCCTTACAAGAAAGATAATTCATTAGTCATCGTTTCTGCAGGAGGTTTAGGTGTCCTGGCTTTGAAAATTGCTCAAGCAGCATATGGTATAAATCCTATCGTGGTTGATATAGATGATGAAAAATTAGGAATGGCAAGACAGCTTGGTGCATCTGCAACAATTAACTCTTCTGAAGAAGGTGCTGCTGAAAAGCTCTTAGAGTTAACAGAAGGTGGTGCTAGATCTATTGTTGACTTTGTGGGAGCCGAGGCATCTGTTAATTTTGGATATAACCTTCTTGCGCGAGGAGGAAGTTACGTAATAGTGGGACTTTTTGGAGGACAAATTAGCCTTCCTTTACCTCTACAAGCTCTTACAGAAAAGAAACTTATGGGTTCTTATGTCGGCAGTTTAGGTGATATGAAAGAACTGATGGAACTTGTTGTTGCTGGTAAGATTGATCCTGTCGCGGTAGAAACACGAGATGTTTCAAAGGCAAATGAAACTTTAAAAGAGATGAAAGATGGAGATCTCTTAGGATTGGTAGCTTTAACACATGACTGATCTATGCAGAAATCTCGGACAAAACTTCAGAGATGTCTCTATTGATAACTAAATCAGATAGATGATCCATTTGAGTTGGTTCATTATTAATGATCACCAACTTAGCTCCAGTTTCTTTGGCTAGTAATGGTAAATCTGCAGCAGGAAAAACTGCAAGAGAAGATCCTAGACATATAAACAGATCTGACTTAATTGAGACTCTTTGTGCAGTAATCATTTCCTCTTCCGGCATTGCCTGACCAAAAGAAATCGTTGCTGTCTTAATTAATCCATTACATTTATTGCAAACAGGAGGCTCTTTAGTTGCGAGGAAATCTTCTCTAAGAGAAGGGAGTTCATATCTCTTCAAGCAGTCTAAGCATTTTGCATAGGTCGCATTTCCGTGAAGTTCAGTTATCTTGGAATTATCGATCCCCGAATCCTGGTGTAAGTTATCTACATTTTGAGTTATGAGATGAGTTTCCTCTTTTGAATTCATGATTTCAGCTAACTTAAAATGACCGATGTTAGGTGTAGCAGAATCTATACTTAGTTCATTTGAGAACTTTCTCTCCCATGATTCTATCCTTTTCTCCTTTGAACTTAAGAAATCTTGAAAGTATATTGGTGTTGAAGTTTTCCAAACTCCCTTTGGCCCACGAAAATCGGGTATGCCAGAGTTAGTGCTTATACCGGCTCCAGTAAAGAATACCAAATTTTTACTTTTTTCTATTAAGTACTTTAGTTTTAAGGACATCTTGCTTTCTCTTTCAGATAGAATA
>CABYSI010000044.1:0-2081 GCA_902521635.1 uncultured SAR86 cluster bacterium
AATTGAATCATCAACAATCCCAGCTATTGTAATAGTTTCAGAAGTTGCACCAGCACTTATAGTGAGGGTTCCATTAGCAAGAGTATAGTCCGTGCCTGATCCAGTTGCAGTTCCAGTTAACGCATAATTGACTGTTACATCTTGTGCTGTAGCTGCTGACAAATCAACTGTAATGGCTTTAGAAGATTCGGATTCAGCCCCACTTGAACTTGTGGTGTTGAAGTCTACTACTGGGGCATTATCGTTATCTGTGATGGTATAGGTGTGAACACTGTCAGTACCCAATGTCGAATTACTGGGACTTGATAAAGTAACGACGACTGTCTCGTTAGCTTCATCTAAAGAGTCATCAATAATTCCTGCTACTGTAATAGTTCCAGAAGTTGCACCCGCATTTATGGTTAAAGTGCCATTGGCAAGAGTATAGTCTGTGCCTGATCCGGTCGCAGTTCCTGTTACTGAATAATTTACTGTAACGTTTTGTGCAGAGGCAGCCGATAAATCAACCGTGATGTCTTTAGAAGATACGGACTCAGCTCCATTCGAACTCGTAGTGTTGAAGTCAACCACTGGTGCGCTGTCATTATCAGTGATGGTATAGGTGTGAGTATCATCACTTCCTAAGGATGCATTACTTGGATTCGATAAAGTAACAATAACTGTCTCATTAGCTTCATCTAGAGAATCATTGACAATACTTCCAATGGTTATGGTTCCAGAAGTTGCACCCGCATTTATGGTTAAAGTGCCATTAGCAAGAGTATAGTCCGTGCCGGATCCAGTCGCAGTTCCTGTTACTGTGTAGTCAACTGTTGCATTCTGAGTCGATACGAATGATAGGTCTACAGTTAAAGCTGTAGAGGAAACAGATTCTGCTCCACTTGAGCTAGTAGTATTAAAATCAACAGTTGGATTTGCTGCTCTGGTGATAACTCTAATATAATCGCCAGGCCGACCGTTCTTCGAACCAAATCTTAAAGTTCTTTTATCGGAGCCAATAGACACCCAATCGCCAGACTGGGTTGAGCTTGTTGTACTGCTACCGTAATGAACGTGATTTTCTGTCTGTCTAGCGCTGTAACCATTAGCGCTTGAAGTTGGATAAGTTGCACTCAACTTATCTACATAATCAAAGTCTATAGTCATTGAAGGATCTGTCCAATACCCTAATATTTCATAATCAAATACTATTTCGCCAATCATTGAGGTTCGATCACTTTTATTGTTATGGTCGTCATTGATAAAAACTAGGTATGAATTGGCTGGCGTGTTCCCAAATACAATTGAGGTCGCACTTCCAGTTGGAACATAGCCAAGACCACTAAAATTATAAGTATTAGTACATATGGAACTGCTCTGACCTTGCTGACAAATATCTGTTCTTTCAGGGGCGATAATAAAGTCAAAGCCGGAAGTTGATCTTTGACCGTTGGTGCTTTCTTTTCTGGCCCTGAAATCAGTAGCGCTAGATTTTATCTCTACATACGAATTTACGCTTTCAATACCATCTGCATGCACTTGCGTAGATAGCAACCCTGTAAATATCAGAAATGCACTGATATAAAAAGACCTATATAAATTTAAGCGTACTCGCAAAACAACCTTCCCCAAAAAAAATTCCGGCGTGAATTCTATATAAATAACGACAAATAATCATTATTTCTGACGAAATAACTTTGATTATTTAAAGTGAACTATTACTCAGTTACCGATTGTTTTAGAGTAAATATTAAAACGGTACTTTGAATTGCGAACATTGCAGAAAACAGAAAGACATTAACTGGAATTCCAATTATAAATGGTTCAGGTACGCCCTCACCGGTTGCAGCTCCTCCATAAAGTGACATAGTAGCAGCTGAAAAAACAAAGCCTAAATGTATACAAAGACTTAGAAATGCAGATAATACCTCGTTTTTTTTCATCCATAACAAGTATATTCCTAAACTAAATATAAGGAAGTTGGTTGAAAGTCTCCATACCTCATGAACTCGCGCGTGGGCATCCCAATCTTGATTAAGTAAGTGACTAGGACCTATATCAACTATTATTGGGACTATTCCTCCAACAATTAAGCAGAGAGT